>JBDTVS010000012.1:0-55246 GCA_040007095.1 Acidobacteriota bacterium | reverse complement strand
CGGTCGAGGATCCGGGCGCCAATTCGAGCAACTGCGGCGAGGGCTACAGCTGCACCTACACGAACACGATCTCGTGGTCGTCGCCGACGCAGCCGCTGCCGATGGAGCTGAATCCGCAGGTCGTGTTCGAGCGCATGTTCGGGGACGGCAGCACGATCGAGCAGCGGGCCTCGCGACGAAAGCGGGACCGCAGCATCCTGGACTCGCTGACGGGCAGCCTCTCCCGCCTGCGCAACGAGGTCAGTGCCGCTGATCGCGCGAAGCTCGACGACTATTCCCAGAACGTGCGCGAAATCGAGCGCCGGCTGCAGATTGCGATGAAAGCCTCGACCGTGGCGCCGGCGGACATGAACGTGCCGGTGGGGGTGCCGCAGACCTTCGACGAGCACATCAAGCTGCAGTTCGATCTGTTGGCGCTGTCCTTTCAGGCCGACATCACTCGCATCGGCACGCTGCTCTTCGCCCGCGACCTCACGGGCCGCACCTACCCCGAGAGCGAGGCGCCCACGGCCGGATTCCACGGCGTGTCGCATCACGGCGAGGACCCGCGGCGAATCGCGGAGCTCTCGAAGATCAACCAGTACCACATCAAGATGGTGGCGCACCTGGTCGAAAAGCTCGCGTCGACCAAGGACGGCAACGGGACGCTGCTGGATCAGTCGCTGGTGCTGTACGGCAGCAACATGGGGAACCCGAATCAGCACCTTCATCACGATGTGCCGCACGTGCTGGTCGGCGGATTGAACGGCAAGCTCCAGGGCGGGCGCCATCTGGCCTATCCGACCAAGACCGTGCCGACCGGGAATCTGCTCCTGAGCATCCTGGACAAGTTCGGGATTCACCAGGACAGCATCGGCGACAGCACGGGCCGGCTGGATAACTTGTAGCGATTGATAAGAGTTCGTCACGATCAACCTGGAGATCGCGGAGGACGCAGGGACCACCGTGCGGCAACTCCGCACGCCGTCGTCAGATTGGCGCACAGCCCCGCCTGCGTCGCACCGCTCCCACGGTTCGCGTCCGGAGCCGGTTCAGGGCCGTGGGTGTCGAAGAATCTGACCGAAGAGGTGCCTGGCACGAGGACGGCGACCCTGTGTGACCGCAGCGAACGGACAGGATTTCCAGAACACGCGCTGCGAGCTTCGCGGTCTCTGCGTTGAAAGTCGTATCGGTGACAAGTGTGAGTGAGGCGCTGACATGTATCTGAGACGCATGCTGGGTGTTGGCGGGGTGCTGTTGCTGCTGACGACGCTGAATCTGAGCGCCGGGCGCTCGGACGTGGCCGATGCCGCCAGCCGGGGCGACAAGGTGACGGTGCGCGCGCTTCTGGCGCAACACGCCGACGTGAACGCCGCCGAGGCCGACGGTGCGACCGCGCTGCATTGGGCCGCGTTTCGCGGAGACAAAGAGCTCGCCGACATCCTGATTCGTGCCGGCGCGAACAGCAAAGCGGTGAATCGCGAAGGCGCGACGCCGTTGTGGCTGGCGAGCGTGAACGGCGATGCAGCGATCATCTCCGCGCTTCTCGCTGCCGGCGCCGACGCCAACGAACACCTGCCGCTCGGCCGAACCCCGCTCATGGTGGCCTCGCGCACCGGGAACGTCGAGGCGATGAAGGTGCTGCTCGACCACGGCGCCGACGTCAACGCGAAGGAGACGCTCCGCGGAACGACCGCGCTGATGTGGGCGGCGGACGAGGGCCACGCTCCGGCGATTCAACTGCTGATCCAGCACGGCGCGGATATCAAGGCCCGCTCTACGGCGGTCGAGCGGGGACGAGGACCAGCCCTCGGCAAGGCGAACGATCCACGGCGGGCAGTTGCTGCGCAAGGCGCGGCGCTCGCGGCCCGGGAGGCGTCGCCCGATCTCGGCACGCTGAATGCGCTGGCTGCGCGCGGCGGCGCCGGTGGTCGGGGTGGCGCCGCAGCCGGACGTGGACGTGGTGCCGGCGACGCCGCTGACGGCGATCAAGACGACGCCGCGGCCGCTGCCTTCCCGGGTCGCGGACGGGCGGCGCCGACCGACGGCGGGGCGCTGACGCCGCTGGTGTTTGCCGTGCGCGCCAACGATCTCGAATCGGTGAAGGTGCTCCTGGCTGCTGGCGCGGATGTGAACCAGGTGACGGGATACGGTTGGAGCCCGCTGCTGGTCGCGACGCAGAATCGGTACTACAAGCTCGGGGCGTATCTGCTGGACCACGGCGCCGATCCGAACCTCGGCAACAAAGGTGACTGGGTTCCGCTCTACATTGCGACCGACAACCGCAACATCGAGTCGGGAGACTATCCGGTACGCAAGGGCGACATGGATCACCTCGACTTCATCAAGCTGCTGCTCGACAAGGGCGCCAAGGTGAACGCGCGGGTGAAGGACAGCACCGAGACGCGCACGGTCTTCACGAACCAGTGGCTCGACGAGAACGGCGCGACGGCGTTCCTGCGCGCGTCCCAGTCCGGCGACGTCACGCTGATGAAGCTGTTGTTGTCCCGTGGTGCCGATCCGAAGATCGCGACAGCGCTAGGCGTGACGGCGTTGCAGGTGGCTGCCGGCATCGGTTGGGTAGAGGGCATCACCTACGAATGGTCGCAGAAGGACACGCTCGAAGCCGTGAAGATGCTGCTCGACCTGGGCCTCGATCCGAATGCTCAGGCCGACACGGGTCGCGTCGCCCTCCACGGCGCCGCCCACAAGGGACGACCGGACGTCGTGCAGGCGCTGTTTGACCACGGCGCGAAGCTGGATGTCAGGGATTACGGCAACACCGACAACCGGGGCGGCAAGCTCGCCGTTCACACGTGGCAGCCGGTGGACTACGCCGATGGCCTGGTCAGGGTAGGCGTGCAGTCGGCGATCGCGCATCCAGAAACCGGGCTGCTTCTGCGCCAATTGATGGCAAAGGCCGGGCTTCCCGCGCCGCCGATGGGCCGGACGCTCGAGTCGATCTGCATCACCGACGCGTGCGAGTGACCGGGTGGAAATGCAACGACGGAAACACGAAATCGCGAAACGCGCTTAGGATCGCGACCCGGGTCGTCGGCGCGGACACTGGGCGCGAACGTGGTGCCCGGCTTCATCCTCGCTGCGGCTTGGGGGACGCGGTAGCTTGGCGGAGTCCGGCTAACCGGACCGTTGTGCGGTCGTCGAGATAAGACGGCAGTCCCACATCTGTATCAAGCGCGAGGTGCACATGACATTGCGGACCTGTTCGACTCCGTGGGCCGTCGCGGCGGTGATGTTCATGCTGACCGCTCCCAACGCTGCGCAGCAGCAGCCTGCTTCGCTACCGCCCAGCAGTCCGCAGGTGCTGGCGGTGCAGGGCGGTCAAATCCGCGTGGCCCCGATCGCCACCGGCTTGTTCCATCCGTGGAGCATCGCCTTCCTGCCCGACAGCACCATGCTCGTCGTCGAACGCAACGGCCGGCTGCGGATGATCCGCAACGGTGCCCTCGTTCCTGAGCCGGTGTGGACCGCTCCGAAGCCTCCGAAAGAGAGCGCCGACACCCTCCACGCGGTCGTCGTGCACCCGCAGTTCGAGCAGAACGGGTTCGTCTACGTGTCGTATCCGAAGCAGGGCGAGCGCGGTAACACGCTCGCCGTGTCGCGCGGACGTTTGAAGGGCGCGACGCTCGAGGACGTGCAGGAGATCTTCGTCGCCGACGCCTGGGAATTGAGCGGCAACCTGGCGGGACGGATGCGTTTCGGACCCGACAGGACGCTCTACCTGACGGTCGGTGATCGCGATCGGCTCTGCTGCACCGGCGTCGAAGACAATTCACTCCGAATGAAGGCCCAGGACCTCGGGAATCACGTCGGCAAGACGCTGCGTCTTCGCGACGATGGCGGCGTGCCGCCCGACAATCCGTTTGTCGGCAGGGCCGGCGCCAAGCCGGAGATCTTCACCTACGGTCATCGCAACGGGTACGGGCTGGCCTTCCACCCGATCACCGGCGAGCTGTGGCAGGCGGAGATTGGCCCGATGGGCGGCGACGAGGTCAATATTCTCATCGCCGGGCACAACTACGGGTGGCCTCTTGTCTCGACAGGGCGCAACTACACGGGTACGCTTGTGTCGGACCAACCCTGGGCGCGTCCCGGCATGGACAACCCGCGCATTCACTGGGTGCCGTCCATCAGCCCGTCGAGCATCATGTTCTACACCGGCGACAAGTTCCCGCGGTGGAAGAACAATCTCTTCGTCGGGGCTCTCTCCACCAAGCAGCTTCAACGCATCGCGTTCGGCCAGCCGTCGCAAGCGGAGCGACGGGAAGCGCTGCTCGTACCGCTGAACGTCCGAGTCCGCGACGTGCAGCAGAGTCCGGACGGATACATCTACGTGGCCACCGAGCAGGCGACGGGCGGCGGCGCCGACGGCACGATCCTCAGGATCGAGCCTGCTGAATGAGCATTTTTGCCCTTTGCAGATGAGCAAGACATAACCACTGGCTGTCGAGCCGTCAAAGAAGAGGTGGTTGAGTGCGGTGACCTATTCCGATTCCATACGTCACCCCCAGGCCACGAGTGCAGATATTGCCACTCGATCCTTATGTAATTTTGCTAAGAAAATCGAGCGACGTGATGGCAAGGCCCTTGCCACCGCGGTCACCGGAGCGTCAATCATGAACCCAACAAAGACATTCTTAGCGACCTGCGTTGCAGCCGCTCTTGTCGGCTTCGCACCTCCAGCATTTGCGCAACACCACGGCGGCGGAGGCGGCGGGCGCAGCCGCAGCGGAGGAGGGGAGAATCGTGGCGGTGGCGGTGGTGGCGGTGGTGCTGTCCGAGGGGGCGAGTCGCGCGGCCAAGGCGAGTCGCGTGGCCAGGGCGCCTCCGGGAATTCCGGTGATTCTGGCAGGCGCGCCGATTCCGGCAATCGTGCCGAGTCCGGCGATCGCGGCGCCGCCAATCGTGGCGCAGTGGAGAATCGTGGGCAGGCGAATCGGTCGGATTCGCGCGCCGCGGTGGCTCCGCGATACGAGTCCCGAGGCACGGCCTCTCGCAATGTCAGCCCGCGGACGTATTCGAGCGTGCGCGGCGGCTACTACGGGCGTAACGGCGGGGTCCGGTACTCGAGAATTGCCCCGACGCGGTTTTATCGTCCGTACTATTCGTTCCGGCCGCGCTTGAGCCTGGGGTTCGGCCTGTGGGCCGGCTATCCCTTCGCATATTCATACGGCTACTACGATCCGTTCTACTACCCGTACGGTTACGCGAGTCCCTATAGCAGCTATCCACCGTACGCCTACGGCTACCCAGCGGCAGGCTATCCGGCGAACCCGCCGGTAAACACCTATCCGCCTTCGTCGAACTACCCGAGCTCGGCGCCTCAGGGCTCGCCTTATCCCGCGGAGAACCCGCAGAATTCGATTGGCGTCGATTCCGACCAGACCAATACCGGCGGTCTGAGCTTCGACATCTCCCCGGCTTCAGCGGAGCTGCTCATAGACGGTAACTTGATTGGTACCGTGGGCCAATTCACTCCGACGTCGCAGCCGCTTGGCTTGGCGTCGGGACACCACAAGGTCGAAGTGCGAGCATCCGGCTATCGCACCATGTCGTTCGACGTGGACATCGTCGCCGGCGAGGTGATTCCGTATCAGGGCACGATGGAACGGTAATCTGGAAGTTCGACCGACCTTCACTGCGTTTGACTATGGCGGCCACCCGACGTGGCCGCCTTTTTTTTGACGCGGCATGTGTCTGGCCGACCTGCCCATCCTGTTCTCGTCGGCACGTGCAACCTCAGGGGATGTTCTTCACTGCCGACCTCCGCCGGATAAAATGTGGCTTCGCAATCGTCGCAGGAGGCATCGATTTAAACTCGAGATTGCCGGGGTAGTGGCCTCTGTTGTGCATGACCTGGAAGCGTTCCGCGGCCGAGGAGGCTGGGGAGACCGTGTCTGCCCCGACCTGGTGCAGGTCGAAACTCCAGTGACGCCGATTGGTATTCAAAACAGGTTTACCGGAGGCAGGGCGTGACGCGCCGATTGGTCCCCGTAAGTTGAAGAGCGAATGGCTTTTAGTATACAGACCGAGGGCAGGAGGATCGCCCCTGGCGGACTGGCTCGTGCTCACACAAGCCATCACGCGCCTGAGCTCTTGTTGAAGTGCGAAGACGAGGACGTTGGCGGTTGTCGCGAAGACCATCGGGAGCGGCGAAGAAGTCAGCCGTTCAGCGACATAATGCCCGCCTCATACGACACAATGTCAATACTCCGCTAGGGCACAAAATATGAACGAAACCAAGATGGATCCACAGGCGCGGATTTTTGTCGCCGGGCACCGAGGGCTGGTCGGCTCTGCGGTCTTGCGCCGTCTACGCGCCGAGGGCTACGAGAACCTTCTGACCGCGACACGCGAGCAGCTCGATCTCCGCGACCAGGCCGCCGTGAACTATTGGTTCCGGGCAAATCGGCCCGAGTATGTGTTCCTCGTCGCGGGAACGGTCGGAGGAATTCTCGCCAATTCCACGCGACCGGCCGAGTTCCTCTACGACAACATGATGATTCACGCGACTGTCGTCCACGCTGCGCATCTGTACGGCGTGAAGCGGCTGCTCTATCTCGGGAGCTCGTGCATCTATCCCCGGGATTGTCCTCAGCCCATGAAAGAAGAGCACCTGCTGAGCGGCCCGCTCGAAGGGACGAACGAAGCGTACGCGCTCGCGAAGATCGCTGGCATCAAGCTGTGTCAGAGCTACCGAAAGCAATACGGGTGCGACTTCATCTCCGCGATGCCGACGAACCTGTATGGCCCGCACGACAACTTCGACCTCAATAGCTCGCACGTATTGCCCGCACTGATGCGGAAGTTCCACGACGCCAAAGCCGCGGGCCGCGACGAAGTCGTGATCTGGGGGTCCGGAACTCCCCGGCGTGAGTTTCTTCATGTCGACGACCTGGCGGACGCCTGCCTGTTCTTGATGGAACGCTACGACGCGTCGGAGCACATCAACGTCGGAACTGGTGAGGATCTCTCGATCCGCGAACTGGCGGATATGGTGCGCGAGATCGTGCACCCGGAAGCCCAATTGGTATTCGACAGCGAGAAGCCCGACGGTATGCCCAGAAAGCGACTCGATGTCGGCCGCCTGCACGATCTCGGATGGCGCCATGCGATCGGTCTTCGCGAAGGCATTGCCGCCACCTATGATTGGTTTGTCGAGCAGTCCGCCGCCCCGATTGAGCGCACTGCGCTGGCCCGGCGCTGAGCGCCCGCGTCAAGAGTCAGACGGCGCCACGAGGGTGCCGTCTGCTCGCGACAGCGGTCGAGCGCATCGCCGACGTTCACATCCTCATTACTTGCCCGCCTGCTTCGAGTAGTCGATGAAGCCTTGCTCCTTGCAGTGATCTTGCGTGTACGGCGCGTCGGCGACCCCGACGACATCAGAGCCCGCGTACTGGCCCTTTAGATACATCGGGTCGTCAGCCGTATAAGACCGCGTCAGCTTCATCGTCTTTGGATCGAGCGAAAAGCGCTCGACCACGTGCAGCTTGTCGCCGTGTCGCACCGGCGCGTTCAGCACTCCCGGCAGGAAACCCACGGTATCAACCACCAACACGTCACCCTCCCATCGGCCGATCGAGTGTCCGGCGCGGCTCGGCTTGAGGGTGGCCGGATGCTGCTTGAGGTTCATGTAGATCGTTCGCTTCAGTCCCATCTGCCCGTACTGCAGGAGGATCGTGTCCTTGTTCTGTGCGATCCGATTGACCGGGCCGTCAAATGTCCAGTCGAAGGTGATGCTGGTCGTCTCGCAGCGGAATCGGGGATTGTCTTTTTGCGCGAAGCTCGCCGCCGCTTGCGTCCCGAGTTCGGTCAGCTCGGTGCCGCCGTAAAGCCTCGGTCCCGCTGCCGCGCCGGCGCCTCGGCGGCCGCCACCCCCACCGGCGCCTCCCGTACGTTCACCGGGCTTGAACTCGCCCAGCCGGCCGAGCGGCACCAAGCCGCCCCCTGTCCCGCGGGGGTCGACCATCACGACCTGTTCCGGCGCCCAATCTCCCGAAATGTTCGGTTCCCCCGTGGGACGGCGAGGCTCTCTTGCCGTGTTCGGGACCACGACCGGCCCTCTCACCTCGCGAATCGCGCCTTCCGCCTTCACGTACTGCCCGTACCGATCCATGTGGCTCCCGTTGTCGAACCGGATTGTGTTGAGGTAGCAGGAGCTGGGGTCGATCTTGTCAGGCGCAGCCTCGACGGTAATCTTCTGGCCGACTGGAAACAGCTCCTGCGACCAACCCGATCGGCGAAGCACGTGCACCGACCGCATCTCGCAGCGATGGTGCGACACCTTTCCGTTCGTATCGGTCACGTCGAAATAAAGCCATGAGTGTGGATTCACCAACTCCACCTTCGTGAGCTTGCCCTCATACGTGACGGATTTGCTCAAGTCGAACGTGCCGCCGCCATGATGGGCAAACGCGGACACCGTGGATGCCATGAACACGACAAAGAAGGCGGCTGATCGCATCATGCTCGTTCTCCCCAATATCGAGACTATTGCTCCGGCTGTCGGTCGTCGAGGCTACAGGCCGTAGCTCCAGGCCAAGACGCTGAGGGCCCTGGACCAGGCGCCTTCCGGACAGCATTTCCCCCGACGTTCCCCCGACGTTCCCCCGACGTTCCCCCGACGTCCGTAGTCTGGAGCCCGAGGCCGATTTTGTCCAGACCCACCAAACAGGCCGATTGAGAACGGTGTAGGTCGGCGTGAACCCAACCAGCGATCACATCGAAGGGAAGAGATGTGCTTCGCCGCTCCGCTGACTCAATGGTTCCCTTACCCGATTGGGCTAATCCAATCGGAAAAACTTCGCTCAATCCCATCGTTGGGAGCGAGAAACCCGCGATCAGTATCAAGAAACTAGTACGACGACGATATCGAGGGGGTCTACAATGCCCGTGTTTTTCGCGCAGTCTATTCGCACATCCGGGAGGAATCGATGCATTACGGCAAGGCCTTGGTCGTACTCGTGTGTTTGGCGGCGCTGCACGCGCTCGTACCCGCCGACGTCTTCGCGCAAGGGGCCACACAGGCCTCGATCACCGGACTGGTTCGAGACAGCTCCGGAGCCGTGCTGCCGGGCGTCACCGTAGAAGCGTCGAGCCCCGTGCTGATTGAAAAGGTGCGCACGACCATCAGCGACGACACCGGCCGCTTCCGCATCGTCAGTCTCCCGCCCGGCACCTATGTCGTCAGCTTCATGCTGACCGGTTTCAATGGCGTGCGTCGGGAAGGCATCGAGCTGTCGGGGTCGTTCACCGCCACGGTGAACGCGGATCTGAAAGTAGGCTCGCTCGCGGAGACCGTCACGGTCACGGGCGAGGCGCCGGTGGTCGACGTCCAGAGTGCGCAGCGTCAGCAGATCCTCAAGGCCGATGTCTTGGCATCGATTCCTGCGAGCCGCTCGTATGAGATGCTCGCCGCACTGGTGCCGGGCATTCAGCTGAACACGAACGCCCAGAACGTGGGCGGCATCAACGGTCCGGCGCCTCCGTTTTTCGGCGGCCACGGCGGCGCGGGGACAGAGGGTCGTCTGAACATGGACGGGATCGGCACCGGCGGAGCCACCGGCGGCGTCTCGCTGCTGATCGTCGATACGGGCAACGCGGCAGAAATCACGGTCAGCACCACCGGAGGCCTCGCCGACGCCGAGATTGGCGGTCCGATCATCAACGTCGTGCCGCGCACCGGGGGCAATTCGTTTTCCGGACAGTTGTTTTTCGCAGGCGCGGGACCAGTCATGCAGAGCGACAACTTCACGCAGGCGTTGAAGGATCAGGGCCTGCTGTCGCCCTCGGAGTTGGAGAAGGTGTGGGATGTGAACCTCGCGGTTGGCGGACCCATCAAGCGCGACAAGTTGTGGTTCTTCGCGACGACCCGCAACCAGGGCAGCTACGTGACCGTGTCGAACACCTACTTCAACAAGAACGCGGGCGATCCCAATGCCTGGACCTACGTCCCCGATCTCACCCGCCAGTCGGAAAACGACTCGTGGTGGAAGAGCACGTCGCTGCGGACGACGTGGCAGGCGTCGCCGCGCAATAAAGTCGCGCTGTTCTGGGACGAGCAGTCCTCGTGCCAGCGGTGCAGCGGCGGTGGCAGTCCCACGACCTCGCCGGAGGCGACCGCGCCGAACGATATCCGTTGGATGCGGGCTTATCAGGGAGTGTGGACGTCTCCGATTTCGAACCGCGTGCTGCTCGAGGCGGGCTTCTCGGGCATGGGCTTCAGCTACGGCCGCGAAAGACAAGGGAACAACCGCGACCTGGTTCAAGTGATGGATCAGACCGGCCCGATTACCTACCGGTCGATGAACTGGCGGCCTGCCGTGTCGTTCACGCCGCGCGTGCGAGGCTCGCTTTCGTACGTGAGCGGCGAGCACAACATGAAGGTCGGCTTCGACCAGATGGACAACTACTCCGATCGCATCTACCTCACCAACAACCCGGGACTCTTCTATCGATTCAACGCCGGCGTGCCCAACCGCGTCACGATGGTCCTCAACAACTTCAGGCAGCAGGAGCACGTGCGCGGCGGCGCCGCCTACGCGCAGGATCAGTGGACGCTTCACCGGCTCACCGTGCAGGGCGGACTGCGCTACGACTGGGGAAGCGCCAACTCGCCGGAACAGATTGTCGGTCCCGATCCCTGGATTCCGACGCCGATCGTGTTCGCGGCGCAGGACGAAGTACGGGGCTATCGCGACGTCAGCCTGCGCGGAGGACTCGCGTACGACGTGTTTGGCAACGGGAAGACGTCGGTGAAATTCAATGCCGGCCGCTACGTGGACACCGTCCAGTGGTCGGGTATCTACGCGGACACCAACCCCACCCTCGCGAATCTTGGGCCTGGGACGGCGGCACTGCCGGTTCCCCAGGCCAACCGGTCCTGGACCGACGCGAATCGCAACTTCACGCCGGATTGCAATCTGCTGAACCCGCTGGCGCAGGATCTTCGCGCGACTGGTGGTGATTTCTGTGGCGCGCTCGACAACCAGAATTTCGGCAAGGTCCAGAACCCGAGCAGCACGTACGATCAGGCCGTACTCGGCGGCTGGGGCATTCGTCCGCACAATCTGCAGGTCGGTGCATCGATCCAGCAGCAGGTTGCGCCGCGCGTTTCCGTCGAAGTGGGGTATGCGCAGCGGTGGTTCCCGGCGCTCACCGCGATCGACAATCGGGCCGTCACGCCTGCCGATTACAGTCCCTACAGTGTCACGGCCCCAGCCGATGCGCGTCTGCCCAACGGTGGCAATTACGTCATCAACGATCAATGGGACATCGCGCCGGGTCTGTTCGGGAGGACGGACAACTACGTCACCTTCGCCAACAACTTTGGCGGCTCAGGTTATTACTGGCACGGCGTCGATATCAACGCCAACGCGCGGCTTGCGGGCGGGCTGACGGTGCAAGGCGGGACGAGCACCGGACGACAGGTGACCGATACATGCAATTCGATCAGCATCGACAATCCCAGCCTCCGCAATTGCCACACCAAGTACCCGTTCCTCACGGACTATCGGGGGTTGGCGGCGTACACGATCAGGAAGGTGGACGTCCAGATCAGTGCCACGTTGCAGAGCCGGTCGGGACCGGAGCTATCGGCGAACGCGAACATTCCGACGGCGACGGTGGCGCAATCGCTGGGGCGCCCGCTGGCGGGCTCGCTGGCCAACGTGACAGTCAACCTGCTCAACGCGGGGCAGATGTACGGGGACCGCGTGACGCAGCTCGACTTCAGGGTCGCGAAGATCCTGCGGTTTGGCAAGACCCGCACCAACGTCGGGATCGATTTCTACAACGTGACCAACGCGAGCACGACCTTGACGTACAACAACACGTACGGCACCACCTGGCTGACGCCGCAAACGTTCATGCCGGCCCGGTTCGTCAAGGTCACCGGACAGCTCAGTTTCTGAGCCAGACGGGCACCAGGGAACTCGGAGGCCTGTGACAGAAATCCCAAGAATCCTCTGGCGGACTCGTCAAGATCCGCCGCGGGCGACGTTTTTTGAGAGCTCCTTGGGCTATTCCGTTGACCTACAATGGGATCTGTCGTGAACCAAGGGAAACGCTCGTCCGCGTCGCGATCGGAGCCGTGGCTGGAAGAACCCCAGGGAATCTCGGCGATCTGGGCGAGCTCTGCGTTGAAAATTGCATTTCGTGTTGACAGTGTCCTGAGTCTTCGTAAGACGTGCCTTTTGTATTCTTCGTGATCTTTGTGCCCTTGTGGTTCCGAGTGTTTATTCCGGGCTTGGTTCTTGAGCTCGTCGTTTTGACTTCGTAGTTCTGGGAGGCTCATGGAAGGGTTCGTGCCTCGGATAGGCATCAGCGTGGTGGTCGCGGGCCTGGTTCTGATGTCGGCGGCCACCGCACCCATGGCAGTCCGCGCGGCCGGTCAGCAGCCGGTTCCCGAGGCCGTTGAGGCGCGCGCGCTGCTCAACCGCTATTGTGTCGGCTGCCACAGCGAGCCGCAGCGGGTGCGGGGCGCGGTGCCGGTCGCGCTCGACACCCTCAGTGTGTCCGACTTGCGGGGGGACGCGAAGGTTTGGGAGTCGGTCGTGCGGAAGATGCGCGCGGGTCTCATGCCGCCCGCCGGGAGGCCTCGTCCCGACGCGGCCAGCCATGATGCCTTCCTCGGCTGGCTCGAAAGAGAGCTCGATCGCTCGGCCGCGCGCAACCCGAATCCGGGCCGCACCGAACCGTTCCACCGGCTGAATCGCGCACAGTACCAGAATGCGATCCGCGATCTGCTGAACCTCGAGATCGACGTGACGTCCCTGCTGCCTTCGGACGATTCGAGCTACGGCTTCGACAACATCGCGGGCGTGTTGAAGATGTCCCCGACCTTGATGGAGCGGTATCTGTCGGCCGCCCAGAAGATCAGCCGCGCCGCGGTCGGCACGCCGCCGCCCACGCCGACGGTCGACTACTTCCGTGTCGCCGACGATCTGGCGCAGGAACGCCGTCTCCCGGGCCAGTCCTTCGGCACGCGCGGCGGCACCAAGATTCGCTACACCTTCCCGATGGACGCCGAGTATGGCGTCCGCGTGCAGTTGTCGCGCGATCTGAATGAGGGCGTGCCGCTTTATCCTGAGGATCAGCAGCTCGAGGTGAGCGTGGACGGCGAGCGCGTGAAAGTGTTCACGCTTCCCGGGGTCGCGGCACCGGGTGGACAGGCCGCCGAAGAGCCGCCGCAGGATTTCGACACGCCGGCTCCGCCGGAGAAGGCAGAAGCCGAGCCGCCCCAGGGACGAGGGCGAGGGGCGGCGACGACCTCGAACGAGCCGCAGGTGGGCCGGCGGGCGGCCCCGGCGGGCGGTCGCGGTGGCGCGCGACTCAGCAGGCAGGGGCTCGAGCAGCGGAATCGCGCCGATCACGACTGGGAAGTTCGTGTCCCTGTGAAGGCCGGTACACGCGACGTGGAGGTCGCCTTCATCAACCCGACGTCAGCGCTGGCCGAGACCGCGCGCCTTCCGTTCCTGCGTCCGTACCCGGCGGGCGTCAACATCGCCGAGACGCGGACGGGCGCCTACTTGCGCAGCGTCGAGATCAGCGGTCCGCACGATCCGAGCGGACCGGGTCAGTCGCCCAGCCGCGATCGGATCTTTACGTGCCACCCCGCCAAGGCGTCCGACGAAGCGGCCTGCGCCAGGACCATTCTCACGACGCTGGCCCGCCGTGCCTACCGCCGGCCGGTGACCGATGCCGACGTCGATCCGCTGCTGGCGTTTTACGGCGACGGGCGGAAAACCGGCGGATTCGACGTCGGGGTTGAATGGGCGCTGAAGCGTTTGCTGGTCGGTCCCGAGTTCCTGCTTCGAGTCGAATCCGATCCACCCGACGCGCGCCCGAATACCTCGCATCGAATCAGCGACCTCGAGCTGGCATCGCGCCTGTCGTTCTTCCTCTGGAACAGCATTCCGGACGATGAGCTGCTGACGCTGGCGGCGCGCAGGCAGCTCGGTCAACCGGCGACGCTGACAAAGCAGGTTCGACGGATGATGGCCGACAGCCGCTTCGGCGCGTTCGTGGAAAATTTCGGCGCGCAGTGGCTCTATCTGAGGAACCTGGCAGCGGTCGTTCCGGTGCAGCAGAGCTTCCCGGACTTCGACGACACCCTGCGCCAGGCATTCCGTCGCGAGACCGAGTTGTTCTTCGAGAGCATCGTGCGCGAAGATCGCAGCGCGCTCGACCTGCTGCGGGCCGACTACACGTTCGTGAACGAGCGGCTGGCCCGGCACTACGGCATTCCCAACGTGACCGGTAGCCGGTTCCGGCGCGTGAGTCTCGGGGCCGACTCGAAGCGCAGCGGCCTCCTCGGTCAAGGCAGCATTCTCACCGTCACGTCGTATCCCGACCGGACGTCGCCGGTCGTGCGCGGCAAGTGGATTCTGGAAAATCTTCTCGGCGCGCCGCCGCCCGCCCCGCCGCCGAACGTCCCCGAGCTCAAGCCGACCAGTTTCGCGACCCACGTGCTCTCGATCCGCGATCGGATGGCGGAGCATCGCAAGAACGCCGTCTGCGCGAGCTGTCACGCGATGATGGATCCGCTCGGCTTTGCGCTCGAAAACTTCGACGGCGTGGGCAAGTGGCGGACGCTCGACGAATCGGGCGCGCCCATCGACGCGTCGGGCGCGATGCCCGACGGCACGAAGTTCGAGGGGGCATCGGGGCTCGCGCAAGCCCTGCTCGGGTCCGATCGATTCGTGACCACGCTCACCGAGAAGCTGCTGACCTACGCCCTGGGACGCGGGCTCGAGTACTACGATGCCCCGGGCGTCCGAGCGATCGTCCGCGAATCGGCGAAGAGCGAATATCGTTTCTCGTCGCTGATCCTGGGTGTCGTGCAAAGCACGCCGTTTCAGATGAGAAACACGACGGAACTTAAACCTAAAACTGAAAAGGCAGAAGTCAAAAGGACTGAGCGCCCCGGAGCCTAAACTTGAAACTGAAAAGTGAAAAGTAAAAAGGACAGCGCAAAAACTGAAAGTCAGAAGTAAGACGGACCGAGCACGCAGTCCTTCTGAGTTCTAAGTTCTAACTTTACAGAGGCCCTATGTTCATCACGAAAATGGCTTTGCCGCGGCGAACGTTCCTGCGGGGTGTGGGCGCCGCGCTGGGGCTGCCGCTGCTGGATGCCATGGTGCCCGCGCTCTCCGCCCTGGCCGACACGCCGGCAAATCCCGCCCGCCGTCTGGGGTTCATCTACATGCCGAACGGCGTGGCGATGAACGTCTCGGGTATCGACTACTGGACGCCGAAGGGCATCGGGAAGAATTTCGAGCTGTCGACCATCCTGACGCCGCTCGCGCCATTCCGTGATCGGCTGCTGGTCGTCGGCGGCCTGGATCACCAGAACGCCGAGGCGGGCAACGATGGAGCCAGTGGCGATCACACGCGCGGCACCAGCTCGTGGCTGACGGGCGCCTATCCCAAGCGCACCGAAGGCGCGGACGTGCGCAACGGCGTGTCGGCCGATCAGGTCGCGGCGGCGAAGTTGGGGAAAGACACGGTGCTGCCGTCGCTCGAGCTCTCGATCGATCTCAACTTTCTGGGCGGCCAGTGCGAGAACAGTTATAGCTGCACCTATCTGAACACGCTCGCCTGGACCAATCCGACGACCCCGCTTCCCACCGAGAACAACCCGCGGATCGTCTTCGAGCGGCTGTTCGGCGAAGGAGGCACTCCCGAGCGGCGCGCCGAGCAAGCGAGACAGAACCAGAGCATTCTCGACTCGGTGCTCGAAGACCTGAATCGTCTGCAGCGAAAGCTCGGACCCGACGACCGTACGAAGGTGACCGACTACCTCGACTCGGTGCGCGAGGTCGAGCGGCGGATTCAGGGAGTGGAAGGGCGGGCCGACGTCGAACTGCCGACCTTGGACCGGCCCAAGGGCGTGCCGGAGCGGTTCGACGAGCACGTGAAGCTGATGTACGAGCTGCAGTGGCTGGCGTTCCGCGCGGATATTACCCGCGTGGTGACGTTCATGCTGGGGCGCGACCTGAACTTCCGAACCTATCCCGAGATCGGCGTGACCGAAGGGCACCACGGCCTCTCGCACCATGCGGACCGGCCGGAGCAGATTCTGAAATACTCGAAGGTGGGAACGCTTCAGGCGATGCTCTTTGCCGCGTTCCTGCAGAAGCTGAAAGACACGCCCGAGGGCGAGGGATCGCTGCTCGATCACTCGGTGTTCCTGTACGGGGCGGGACTGAGCAATCCGAACACGCACTCGCATTCGAACCTGCCGCTGACGATTGTCGGCGGCTCGGGTCCGCTGCAGGGCGGACGCCACGTCGTGTTCCCCCGGCGGACGCCGGTGACCAATCTGCTGCTCACGCTGCTCGACAACGTGGGGGTGCACGCGGACAGCATCGGCGACAGCACCGGCCGGCTGCCGACGCCGCCTGCTGCGTAGAACGAACGGGACGGTTCACTCGTTTGTAAAGTCAAATGCAACCACGAAAACTCGAAGGCACGAAAATGGGTAGTGTCTCAGGTTTCAAAGATCAACCACCGAGTCGTCATGGGCCGGGGCACACCAGATAGCATGAAAACGTGAGCGCAGACGAACTGCGTAATGTCCGGCTTCAGCCGGACCGGGACGTTTGCACCGACATCTTCTGAGGAGATCACCGAGATCAGCGAGAAAGATCCCAATGGTTCTCCCTCGGTGTGTTCGGTGGTAGACGTCAACCTGACACACGACGTCGTAAATCGATTTGGATGTTGACATCGTGCCTTCGTGTTTTCGTGATTGCATTTCAGAAATGACGAAGTTGCTTTCGGGAGACGGTTCCAGATGCCGATGATGCACGGCACGAGGCGTGGCGGCTGGGTGGTGTTGGCGCTTCTGCTCGGATTGAGTGTCGTCGCCGCGGGCCGCGCCGTTCTGGCCGACACGGCCTCGCTCGTCGAGGCGGTCAAGAGCGGGAACGCCACGCTTGCCCGGGCCCTGCTCGCGAAACAGGCTGACGTCAACGTCGCCGAAGCCGACGGCACGACCGCGCTCCATTGGGCCGCCGAGCTCGACGATCTCCCGATGGCCCGGGCGCTGCTCAAGGCCGGCGCGAAGGCGCAGCTCGCGAACCGCTACGGCGTTACCCCGCTTCATCTTGCGGCGACCAACGGCAACGCCGCGATGATCGAACAGTTGCTCTCCGCCGGCGCCGATCCCAACGCGGTCCTGCCCGAAGGGGAGACGGTGTTGATGACGGCGGCACGGACGGGCAATGCGGACGCCGTGAAGGCGCTCGTCGGCGGCGGCGCGAACGTCAATGCCAAGGAAGCCCGCAAGGGTCAGACGCCGCTGATGTGGGCGGCCGCCGAGAATCGCGCGGCCGCCATCCGGGTGCTGGCGGCCGCCGGCGCCGACATTCACGCCTCGTCGACCGGCAAGTTCACGCCGCTGCTGTTTGCCGTGCGCGGCGGCCACATCGACGCCACGCGGGCGCTGCTCGACGCGGGCGCCGACGTCAATGAGCGGATGGCCGACGGCATGAGCACACTGGTGCTCGCGCTCTACAACGCGCACTTCGAGCTTGCCGGCTTCCTCCTCGATCGCGGCGCGGATCCGAACGCCGCCGCGCAGGGATGGGCCGCCCTCCACCAGCTGGCCTGGTCGCGCCGGCCGAATCGTGGGTTCAATCTGCCCGGGGCAGTGCCGACCGGCAGTCTCGATAGTCTCGAGCTCGTGAAGAAGCTGGTCGCGCACGGCGCGAATGTGAACGCGCGCATGACCAGAGAGCCGCGCGACGGCAACCGCAACATGATGAATCGCCTCGGCTCGACCCCCTTCATCATGGCGGCGAAGACCGCGGACGTCCCGCTGATGCGTGCGCTGCTCGACAACGGCGCCGACCCAAAACTCAAATCGACGGACGGCACCTCGGCCATCATGGTGGCGGCCGGCGTCGGCGTCTATGGATCCGGCGAAAGCCCGGGCACGCACGAGGAGGCGCTCGCGGCCGTGCAGCTGGCCTACGAAGTAGGTGGCGGCGACGTCAACGACGCCAACAAGGACGGTGAGACCGCCCTGCACGGCGCGGTGTATCGCGGCGGTGCCGTTCCGGTCATCCAGTTTCTTGCCGACAAAGGCGCCACACTCGACGTCTACAACAAGAAGCGCTGGACACCGCTGTTTGCCGCCGAGGGAGTGGTCTACGCGAGCAGCGGAATCAGGCGATATCCCGAAGCGGCCGCGCTGCTCCGCAAACTGATGCTCGATCGCGGGATTCAAGCCGATCAGTCTGGGAGAATCACCAATCTGAGCGCGCCGGCAGCTTCCTCGACCGCACGATCGGCCGATACCACTCCGGCGGGCGCGCGGACGAATTGGGACGGCGTCTATTCCGACGAGCAGGCCGCTCGCGGCAAGCAGGTCTACACGCGTGCGTGCGCGGTGTGTCACCTCGACACGCTGCAGGGCGATTCGGTATCGCCGACTCTGGTCGGGCCCTCGTTCTTCGCGAGGTTCCCGGATGCGACGGCTCTCGACATGGTGTCGGCGATCAGGAGCTCGATGCCGCAGAATGCTCCAGACAGCCTGGGCGATCAGGCCTACGTCGATCTCGTCAGCTATCTGCTCAAGGTCAACGGCAACCGTTCGGGCCAGGCGGAGCTGAAAACCGACGTCGCCGAGCTGGAGAAGATCATCATCAGGGACCAGCCGGGAACCAAGTAGCCGTTGTGAGAATCCGTCGCGAGTACGTGTACGACCACAGTGCAACCACGAAGACGCGAAGACACGAAAAGGAACACCTGGAGTGAAACTGACCCGCGACCCAGAAAACGCTCTGGTTTGTGCCTTCGTGCTTTCGTGGTTGCATCTAAGGTGACCATTACCCTCCACTCGGAAGGAAACGAACGATGCGATTGAAGATTCTCTGGGCAGGTGTAATCGGTCTGGTCAGTCTCATAGCGACAGGTAGCGCCTACGCGCAGGCTCCTTCCACCGAGCAGGCCCAGGCTTCGAGGCCGCCGAGGCCGGGGAACGCGCGCGAGACGGATGCGCCGCCGACGGTCGATCAGATGCAACGTGCCGTGTCGCGTCTGCGGGGCGGGCGCATTCAGCGTCCCCCGTCCTACGAGGCGCTGACGCCCGAGCAGAAGCGCTATGTCACGGGCATTCTCAGCGGTCCGCGCGGCGACATCAGCGGACCGTTGTCGGTGATGCTGGTCAGCCCCGACCTCGGCGACGTGACGCAGCGAGCCATGGCCTTCGCGCGCTTTTCGGGGCGGGAGGGTTACTCGAGCGTCACGCCGAAATACAGCGAGCTCGGTATCCTCATGGTCGCCCGCCTCTGGACGTCTGAATACGTCTGGAACGCTCACAATCGCTACGCCATGAACGTCGGCCTTCCCGCCGACGTCGTCGAGGCGATTCGTCTCGGCAAGCGTCCCGCGAACATGGAAAAAGACGTGGAAGCGATCTACAACTTCGCGAACGAATTCCTGACGACCAGAAAAGTCAGCGACGCCACGTTCCAGGCGGCCAAGACCGTGCTGGGCGGCGACCGCGGAGTGGTGGACCTCACCGGCACGATGGGCTTGTACCAAATCTCGTCGATGCTGGTCGTGCTCGATCAGACGCCGCTGGCCGAGGGCGCGAAACCGGCGCTGCCGCCGATCAACTAGCCGTCAGGTTGAATGTCGTTTTGTCCCGGTCTGCTGAATCGCTGGAGGTGGCGCATGTCTTTATTGCGTGTGCTCGGGTGGTGCGTGGTCGTAGCGCTGTCGGCTCTCGAAGCCAGCGCGGCGACGAGCGAGATCGCCGACGCAGCCATGAAGCGAAATGCGGAGGCCGTGCGGACGTTGCTGCAACGCAAGGCCGACGTGAATGCCGCGCAGATCGACGGCACGACGGCACTTCACTGGGCGGTGCGGCTGGACGACCTCGAGACCGCGCAACTGCTGATTCGCGCCGGCGCGAATGTGTCGGCCGCGAATCGTGCCGGTGCGACGCCGATGCAGCTGGCCGCCCTGAACGGCAGTGCGTCGATGGTCGCCACGTTGATCAAGGCCGGCGCAGACCCGAATGAGCCGCTGACGCGATTTGGCGACAGCGCACTGATGATGGCGTCGCGGACCGGGAAGACCGACGCCGTCAAGGCGCTGCTCGATGCCGGAGCGAAGGTCAATGCGACGGAGACCTGGGGAGGCACGACCGCGTTGATGTGGGCGGTGGCCGAACGCCACCCAGCCGCGGTCAAGATGCTGGTGGACCACGGCGCCGACGTCAATGCCCGTTCGAAGTTCGTGCCCGCGGCCAACGGCCGGGGCTTTGAAGGACGAACACCGGTGGCTCCACAGCCCGGTCAGGCCGGTGAGGAGTTTGCCAGCGGCTGGTTGACCCCCTTGATGTTTGCCGCAAGGGAAGGCGACCTCGAGTCGGCGCGGCTGCTGGTCGCGGCCGGAGCGGATGTGCGTCCGACGGCAAGCGACGGGAAAGACGCGTTGGGCCTGGCGATTTTCAACGGCAACTACGAGCTGGCCTCGTTTCTCGTCGACAACAAATCGCCGGTCAATCAGGCCGACACTCAGGGATTCACGCCGTTGTTCTGGGCGGTCGATCGCCGCAACATGGAAACGGCGCCGAACTTCCCGTGGCTGGTGACTGCCGATCCGCTTCCGCTGATTCGCAAGCTCCTCGATGCCGGCGCCAATCCCAACGCCCTGGTCAACAACACGCCTCGGGCCCGGATGCGCGCCGGGTCGCCGCGCATCGTGTTCGCAACCGCCTTGATGCGCGCGGCATTCTCCGGCGATCTCGAACTGGTCAAGCTCCTGCTTGCGCACGGCGCCGACCCGGCGATCGTGTCCAAGGACAACGAGACCGTCATCGAGGCAGCCGCGGCGCTCGGGTTCATCCAGGGTTACAGCAAGGGACGATCGGCCGCCGAACGGTTGGACGTGATCAAGTTGCTCGTCGATCTCGGCGCCGACGTCAACGCGGCCGACGACTATGGGATTACTCCGCTGATGGTCGCGGCGAACCTGGGAGAAGTCTCGATCATCCAGTTTCTCGTGGACCGGGGCGCCGACCTGGGCGCGTACGACCTGGGCAAGAAGAACGACGGCGCGTTCGGCGCCAGCGTCGAGCCGCTGATGCCGGTCGACTATGCGATCGGCGTCGGCACGTTCGTGCCGAACAACGCGACTATCTTTCACGAGAAAGCGACCGAGCTGATGACCCGGCTCATGAAAGAGCGAGGAATCATTCACACCACCTCGGAATGCACCCTGAGAGGATTCACCTGCGCCCAGGCTAACGTGGATCCCAAGGTCGCGACGCCGGCCGAAATCGCCAGGATGCGATCGATCCAAACCGGACACCAGGTCGACGGCATCACGGGTGGGCTGGAAGTCAAAGAGCAGGGCAGGTGACGCGCCACACCGTCGTGTCAATTACCCTCGCTTGATGTTCTGAAGGATCGTCAGAGTCGCCGCGTAGTTTTCGAGCGCGACGGTTTTTGCCTCGCTGTCGAGGATCACCTTGCCCGTCAGCGACGTTTTCCCTTCACCCAATCCCTTCGCGTCCAGCCGCATCTCGATGACCGTGAACTCATAGTCGGTCACCGCGGCGGCCCCGGCGGGTTTCCATGCGGATGAATACTCGCCAAGACGACGATCGCTTGCCAGGATGATGCGCTCGCCGCCGGCCGGCAGCGAGGCGCGATAGGCGTATTTGATCGAATAGCCGGTCACGTCGTTGGTCCAGAGGTAACCGATGGTGGGTGCCTTGACGATGGCGGCCGTCAACGCGGCCATGGGACTGGGCGGGGCCCCGGCGTCGCCACGCCCGCCACGCGCGCCACCACGTCCGCCTCGGCCCGCGACGGCCCCGGCCCCCGCGCCGCGTGCTCCGCGCGCCCCGCCGCCGTCGCCCGCTGCCGGTGGCGGATTCCCTTCCCTCGCCCCTGCCGGTGCGCCGGCTCCTGCGGCTGCTTCAGCTCCGGCGGCGGCCCCGGTTCCTGCCGCGGCTCCGGTTCCGACCGGCGCGGCCGCCGGCGCTGGCTCGGGTCGAGGCGTCGCCAGTGCAGCGGCGAGTTGACCGCGCTCCTCATCGGTGGACCACCGCAGAATCCGTATCTTGACCGGGAGTCCGGCTTCGCTGACGTTCGCAGACGTCGCCGTCAGATTCGTCTCGCTCGGCGCTGCCGTTGGCTTTTGCGCCGCCTCCACGCGAGCCCCGCCGGCGAGTCTGGCGACCGAGTCGCGAAGGCCGGCGCCGGTCGGCGGCGCGGGACACAAGATCGCTGCGAGGCCGACGATGATCACGATCACGCTGAGGCCACCCTTCGTCATCTCCGCACTACCTCACTTTGTCTGCTGGTCACAGTCATGCGCCTTCATTGGTTGGGGTTCGTGCCACGCACCCGGCCCAACCACTCGACCAGGCGTTCGAGCTCCTCGTCGGTCACTGTCGCGCCCCGCTGCCGCATGTCGAGGGTGACGACGCGCCACCGATCCGGGCTGTACCTTGCCTCATTGACGCGCTCGATACCGTGGCACGACTTGCACGCTCTGTCGAGCACGGTCTGCGCTTCAGGGTCGCTGAAGAACGTCGTGATCTCGGGAGGCACATATGTCCGCGGAAATGGCCGCGAACTCGGGCCGAATTTGGCCACGACCCAATCGAGGAGCAGGTTCCGATCCGTGTCGGAGATCAGAATCTTTGCGTCTTTGTGCTTGGTCTCGATGAGCGCGTTCCAACCGTCTCTATCCATGGCATTGTAAGCATAGTCATCGATACCGTGACACGAAATGCAGTTCTTGAAGATGACCTGCCGTACCGGACCTTTGGGCGGCTCGACCTGGGGTCTCGTGGCCTTGCCGCCGAACTGGGCCGCGACCGGTGCGACCGAGGCGGCCGCCACGACCATCGTGATCAGCCAGCGTGCACGGTGCTCAGATCTCCACATCGGCCGCGTCATTTCAAGGCCCATTGATTCTTTTTCGTGTTTTCGTGGTTTCGTGGTTGCATTTCGAAGTTGACGAACCACTAGGTTAGGGCCCGCGGCAGAATCAAGGTGTGCACCTTATTCTGCCGCAGGCCCTTAGGACCCTGGCGGAAATTAGGCTGCCACCTTCGCCGTCGATGCATCCCGCCGGGCTGCGTTGCTCGTCGCTTGCATACTCCCGGTATGCGCGCTCCTCACGCCTTGCCGGGCGGGCGCCTCGACGCCCAAGTTGACAGCTTAATTCCCGCCAGGGTCCTTAGGTCATCGGCAGCGGCTCGATGCCGGCCAGTGGCCCGGTGCTCGTCCCGATCCGTTCCTGTTCAATCCCGAACCGGTGCAGGATGCTCAACAGCAGGTTGGACGTCCGCTGCGTGTTGTCCGGAAACACGATGTGCCGGTTCCCTTTGAACGCACCGTCGATGCCGCCCACCAGAATCACCGGCACCTTCTCGTGCGCGTGGCGATGCGAGTTACCCATGTTGCTGCCCTTGTAGATCAGCACGTGATCCAGCACGCTGCCGTCTGCGTCGGGAATGAGCCGCAGTTTGTCGCAGAAGTAGGCCAGGTTCTGCACGTGATAGCGGTTCATCTTGGCGTAGTTGGCGACGTTCTCCGGTTTGTCGCCGTGGTGCGACGACCCGTGCCAACCGCCGTTGAAGCCCGACTCGGGGAAGCTGATCCCGGTAAGGTCGCGGCCCAGCATGAAGGTGGCGGAGCGTGTGATGTCTCCCGCGAACGCCAGCGCCATCAGGTCGTACATCAGGCGGTAATGGACGTGCTTGCTTTCCGGCAGACCGAACGGGACGTCGACCGACGGTTCCTTGACCGAATTGGCCATCGCGATCTGGATCCGCCGCTCGAGCTCGCGAATGTTCTCGAGATAGGTGTCGAGCCGGCTTCGATCACCCTCGCCGAGGTCGTTCTTGAACAGACGAAGCTCGCGCGTGACGGCGTCGAGAATGCTCGCGTTCTGCTTACGTCCGGCCCGCCGCTCTTCCGGATTCGTGCCATCGCCGAACAGGCGCTCGAACGCCACGCGCGGATTCACTTCGGTCGGCAACGGCTGGGTGGGTGACGACCAGGAGATCGAGTTGGTATAGGCGCAGCTGTAGCCCCAGTTGCAGTTGCCGAAGTTGCCCGTGTCCTCGACGCCCAATTGAATGGACGACAGGATCGTGTCCTGCCCGTATTTCTTCGCGATCGTCTGATCGATGGTCACGCCCAGATAGGGGCTCACCGCGTTTCGTCGCGGCCGGGCGCCGGAGAACAGCACCGCGCCGCGCGCATGGTCCCCGCCAGGCTCGTCGTCGGTGGCCATCGCCTCAGGCATGTCGAGTCCCGAGATGAGCACCACCCGATCGCGAAACGGCTCCAACGGTTTGGTGATGAACGAGAAGGCAAAGTCCTTGCCTTCCTGGAGGGGACTCCAGTAGCCCGGGGCGGCGCCATGCGGATGCCAGATCCCGACGAACCGGCGCACCGGAGCTGCCGCCGTCAAGCGCAAAGGCGTCAGCGCGGGCAGCATCGAGTCCAGCAGCGGCAACGCCAGCGTCACGCCGGCGCCGCGCAGGAACGTCCGCCGCGGAATGTGCTTCTTTGCAATGAACATTGGCCGTTCTCCTGGAACATTTTCTGCCAGCGCGTAGTCGTGCTTTTCTCAGATGATCGTGAGTGCGCCTTTGTAGCCGTTGTGCAATACCTTCGTGACTTCGTGCTTTCGTGGTTGCATTCAAAACTTGCTTCAATTGGCGCTCGTCGCACGCTCCACCGTCTTCACCCTCATCTGGAACTGGGCGCTGCGCACGATCCCCATGACGATGGCCGAGAAGCGGTTGTTGTCTTTGGCGGCTTCCCTGGCAATCGCGCGAATTGCCGGCATGTCGGAGTCTTCGACGCCACGGCCGAGCGCGTAGGTCATCATCTTCTCGATCACGATACGGACGAACTGAGGCGAGTACCGCAGCAGGGCGCGCCGCAATCCGACCGGTCCATCGACCTGCTGACCGTCGTAGAGCACGACCGATGCATCGATCGGCGTGCCCCCGTCGCCGCCCTGCTTGAGTCGCCATTTTCCGTCGGCGTCGAAGTTGTCGAGCGCGAAGCCGATCGGGTCCATGATCTTGTGACAGCCTGCGCAGGGCTGATTCTTCCGGTGCTGCGTCATCTGCTCGCGCAGCGTCAGGATTTTCTGCGGTCCGCCCGCCGAGTCCTCGAGCGGCGGCACGTTCGGCGGTGGCTCCGGAGGAGGCGTGCCGAGGATGTTTTCGAGAATCCAGACGCCTCGCTTGACCGGCGACGTCCTGAAGTTCTGGGTCCACGTCACCGCCAGCACACTGCCCTTGCCCAACAGGCCTCGACGGTAGTCGAGATCGGGCCCGAGCGCCACCCGGCGGAAATGCGAGCCGTAGATATTCGGAATGCCGTAGTGTCTGGCGAGCCGCTCGTTCAGGAACGTGTAGTCCGCCGTCAGTAAGTCGACGACGTTGCGATCCTCGCGCATCACGCTTTCGAAGAAGAGCTCGGTCTCCTTCCGGAAGCTCTGCCGCAGCTCATCGTCCCAGTCGGGATAGAACACGCCGTCCGGCGAGGTTGCCGGCAGATTGCGCAGGTAGAGCAGCTGCGCGGCGAAATTTCCGACCAGCGCGTCCGATCGGGGATCGGCGAGCATGCGCCGCACCTCTTGCTCGAGCACCCTGGCGTTGCCGAGCCTGCCCTGGCTCGCCACCGTGATCAGCTCATCGTCGGGAATGCTGCTCCAGAGGAAGAACGAGAGACGGGACGCCAGCTCGAGATCGCCGATGCGATAGGCGCGGCCCGGGACGATATTGGCAGGTTCCTTTTCCGCGCGCAGCAGGAACTGCGGGCTCGCCAGCAATCGGCGCAGCGCGAGCTCGATGCCGTCGTCGAAGGTACCGGCACGACGGCCTTCTTCGTAGAAGGTCATCAGCGCCTCGCGGTCGCGTGCGGTGGCCGGACGCCGGTAGGCATGACGCGTGAGCGTCGACAGAATCGACTCCGCGCACGGCTCTTCCTGACTCGCTTTCGCCGGCCGGCAGGTAAAGACCTTGCGGAGGCTGCGGGAGTCGACCGGACGCTGGGACGCGAACGGTCCTTGAATCCGGAGGAAGCCAATCGCGGGGTAATACTGCAGCTGAGGGATGCTGTTGTTTTCGAGCGACTTGCGATCGTACTGCTTGATGATGTCGAGGCTGGGCCGGTAGTTCGTCGCCAGGAAGGTGGCGCCCACCGTGCGCGAACCTGCCTTCACCGGGATGGTCGCCTCGAGGGCGCCATCGCCCTCCCCCGACATGCCCTGACTGAGGCCGATCCCCTGATAGTTGAAGAGATGCGCCCGCTCGCCGTCGATGGTGAGCTCGAGCTGCTCGCCCGGGATATAGCTGCCGATGCCGAAGTTCTGGATCGAGAACTTGTAGTTGCCGTCGGCCGGGAAGTTGTGGCGGACCAACAGGCCGCCACGAGTGCCAAGCGGCAGACCCTCGATGTGCTGATTCTGCGACGTATCGCCCGGCGCCAGGTAGGTCGATTCGGTCGGCGTCTTCCAGTATCCAACCGCCATGCGGGCGACCCTTGTCGCTGCCGTCGTGTACGCTTCGAGCAGGGTCGGAGAAATGGTCAGCGACCCGGCGATGTTGTCGAAGCCCCGTGCCGAATCGTCGGGCGGGAGCAGCGTCGCGACGTCGATATCGAGATCCAGCAGGTCGCGGACGACATTCGCGTATTCGGTGCGGTTCAAACGATGGAGGACCACCGAGCCCGGACTGACGCGCAAGGCCGCGCGGCGATCGAGTTCACTTTCGAGCCAGTCCCTGAGCCCTTCGTACTCGGACAGCGGCGGCCGTTTCACATCCGGCGGCGGCATGACGCCTGCGCGCAGCTTGCGCACGACTTTCTCCCACAATTCCGGGTGATCGCCGACCGTTTCGAGATCCGGGCGCTCGAGAGACAGATTCGCGGTTTTCGTTCGATCGTTGTGGCAGGTGACGCAGTACTGATCGAGCAGCGCGCGCTCTGAGGCGGCGGACGCGGCGGGCGTCCCCGGCAGGCGTTGAGCACCGGGCGCCGCTGAGGAGCCCGTTGCCTGCTTTCGGGCGGCGGCGAGATGTTCGCGGCCGGCCATCAGGAAAATCGAGACTGCGATGGCCCAACCGACCTGAACCACTCCTCTTGTCTCTCTCATGCCATATTTCCGTCGGGGCACGCGCTCCGAAATCGGTCGATTCCGTCTGTCGCTGATGCTACACCACGCGGATGAGCCCCTCTGAGAAAAGAGCACGATGCCTGCGGGGGATTGCCGCGGCGCGAGTTCAATACCTCCATTGACCTGATTCGATACGCTTGCGGTATCGACCGCGCTGGATCACCGGTGGTATGCTCCGGACCATCCAATCGCAACGTGCTCTCAGCGTCTGCGAGACACACATGACGCAGCCACGGAGCTCGTTCGCATCGGAATCACCAACGTGACGGACCTGAGTTCGATGCCATCGATGGGGCGCGACGCCGCGGCGCGGCGCGTCGCGTTCGCGAGCGCCATCGGCACCACGATCGAGTGGTACGACTTCTTCATCTACGGCACGGCGGCGGCCGTCGTCTTTGCGCCGCAGTTCTTCCCGGCAGTATCCCACCTGGCCGGTACGCTGGCCGCGTTCGCGACCTTTGCCGTCGGGTTCATCGCGCGCCCTCTCGGCGGCGTGGTGATGGGGCACTTCGGCGATCGAGTCGGGCGCAAGTCCGTGCTGGTCTGGTCCTTGATGATGATGGGGCTCTCCACCGTCGGGATCGGCCTGCTGCCCAACTACGAGAGTTGGGGCGTCTGGGCGCCCGTGCTGTTGGCGACCTTCCGCTTCATCCAGGGCTTTGCGTTGGGAGGCGAGTGGGGCGGCGCCGTCTTGATGTCGGTGGAGCACGCGCCACAGCATCGACGGGGATATTTCGGGAGTTTTGTCGCACTCGGCCTCCCGGCCGGCATCATCCTCTCGAACCTGGCGTTTCTCGTGACCTCCACCTTCGTCACACCGGTAGAGTTCGCGGTGTGGGGCTGGCGAATCCCGTTCCTCGCCAGCGGCGTGCTGGTGGCCGTCGGGCTCTTCGTCCGGCTCGGCCTTGCCGAAAGCCCGATGTTCCTGGACATGCAGCGAACACGCGCGACGCGCCGGATGCCGATTCTCGATGTCCTCCGCAGCGACACCCGTACTGTGCTGCTGGCGGCCGGCAGCTACCTGGCCATCAGTACGCTTGGTTACATCCTCATCGTGTATTTCGTCTCGTACGCGACCCGCGAACTGGCTTACCCGCTGACCACGACCCTTGCGTTGCTGCTGGTCACGGCCGTCTGCCTGGCCGGGTCGATTGTGTTCTTTGCGGCGTGGTCCGATCGTTTCGGCCGGCGCCGGATCATGTGCTGGAGCTGCGGAGCGCTGATCCCCTGGTCCCTGGTTTTCTTTCCCCTTGTGGACACGAAATCCATACCGCTCGCCGCCCTTTCGCTGTGCGGCATGGGCGTGATTCAGGGCGCCTACATCGGTCCGCAGGCGGCAGTCTTCGCCGAGCTCTTTCCCACGACCGTTCGATACAGCGGTGCGTCGCTGAGCCTGACGCTCGGCACCATTTTCGGCGGCGCCATCGCCCCATTCGTTGCGACCGCGCTGTTCAGTCTGTCGGGCAGTTCCTGGCTCGTCACCGCGTACGGGGTGCAAGTATCGATCATCTCGTGGCTGTGCGCGCTCAGACTGAAGGAGACGTATCGACGTGATCTCACCTCCGACCGATGATGGGAGCTTTCCGCCACATCGATGTGGCGGTCTGTCCGGATAGGTCTGTCAATTCTGTCGTGGGTTTTCCGTTTCACGTCGACCACCGATCACACCGGGAAGCACACCGAACCAACAACCCGATGTTTCTCCTCGGTGATCTCGGTGCTCTCGTTGGTTGTTCGCGGCTCGGGTCGACGCTGACCCAGCAGCCGAACTGGAGGTTGACGTGGATTCACCCAGCGACGGAATAGGACGAAGGTCGTTCATCGGTGTCGCACTGGCCTCGGGATTCATGCCGGCCGGCGTAGTCGGCGCCGCAGAGGGTCAGACCGAGGCGGAGCGCGCAAATGTCCGCGTCGTGACGGCGTTTTGCGCCGCCTGGTCCACGCGAGATCTCGACAAGATCGTGCCCTACCTGGCGGACGACAGCGTTTATCGGATGTCGGAGACCACGCCGCCCGCGATCGGCCACGCGGGTGTCAGGGAACGGCTCGGTTCCTGGATGGAGTCGTCTCAGCAGATTGAATTCCGCATTCTCGACGCCTACGCGAAGGGACCGCTGGTCATCACCCATCGGATCGACCGCTTCGTCTCGAAGACCCGGCCATTGACCTGGGAAGGCGTCGGCGTCTTCTTCGTGAAAGACACGAAGATCAAGGAATGGTTCGACTATACGATCAAGGTCGAACGATAGCCGGGTCTGCGGCGGCTGTCGGGAGCCCTAGAACATGACGATGACCGACGGACGCGTGCGCCACCCATTCTTGTGTTTCGTGGCGATCGGCGCGCTGCTGTTCGTCGGCGGAGTCGTCGCGTCGCACCGGCTCCGGGCGTCGCCGCGGCGGCCGCAGGCGTTGAAACAATCCCCGCTTCCGGCGCCGAAAGAAACGGCGCCGGAAGAAACGGCGCCGTCCGCCGTGATTGGTCTCGGTAAATTCAGTCGCATTGTCGCGAACCTCGAGCGATCGATGGCGTTCTCTCGCGACGGCCTCGGCCTCGAGCTGTCGGGCCCCGTGCGTCCCTTCGACGCCAACATGGCGATCATGAAGGCCGCCAACGTCATGGGTGCGCAGACGCGCTACGTTGTGCTCAAGGTGCCCGGCTCCACTCTGTAAGAAGGCACGACGACACACCTGTCAAGAAAGCTGCAGCCAGGAGTTCGCCGGCTGGTGTCGCCGACCGGCGACCGGTTCATTCATGCAGGACCTGATGGACGAAAGAGACCGCGATCGACCCTTCGCCAACGGCCGACGCCACGCGCTTGATGTTGCCGCCCCGGACGTCGCCCACGGCGAACACCCCAGGCAGACTCGTTTCGAGCAGATGCGGGTGTCGAGTCAGCGGCCATTTCGCTGCGGCCAAATCGTCTGCCGACAGGTCGGGACCGGTCTTGATGAACCCGGTGGCGTCGAGCGCCACGCACCGGTCGAGCCAGCCCGAGTTCGGCACGGCTCCGGTCATGACGAACACGTGCTTGATTTCGTGGGTGCCGATGCTGCCGGTGAGATTGTCCCGCCAACGGACCCGTTCGAGCTGACCGTTGCCCTCGAGACCGACGATTTCGGCGCGCGTGTGCAGCACAATCGCCGGATTCTCCTCGATGCGTCGAATCAGATAGCGCGACATGCTGTTGGCGAGACCGTTCGATCGCACGAGGATGTGCACGCGCTTGGTGGTCTGCGCCAGATACACGGCCGCCTGGCCGGCTGAGTTGCCGCCGCCCAGCACCACGACTTCGTCGCCGGCGCACAGCTGCGCCTCGACGAATGTCGCGCCGTAGTACACGCCCGAGCCCTCGAACTGCGACAGGTTGTCCAGGTCGGGGCGCCGGTATTCCGCCCCGGTCGCGATGATCACGGCGCGCGCCGGCACGCGCGTGCCGTCAGCGATCTGGATGGCGTAGGGCTTTCGGTCGCACGCGAGCCGGGCGGCGCCTTTGGCGATCATGATCTGAGCGCCGAATTTCTGGGCTTGCGTGTAGGCGCGCCCCGCCAGCTCCTGGCCCGAAATACCGGTTGGAAACCCGAGGTAGTTCTCGATCTTGGAGCTCGAGCCGGCCTGTCCGCCGGGCGCCTTCGACTCGAGCACCAGGACGTCCAGGCCTTCCGACGCCCCGTAGACCGCCGCAGCCAAACCAGACGGTCCGGCGCCGACGATCACCACGTCGCGCACGTGCGTCTGATCGATGTCGTCGTTGAAGCCGAGGCAGCGGGCGATTTCCTGATTGTCCGGGTTCTTCAGCACGATCTCGCAGCGGCAGATCAAGACAGGCACGTCCGCCACCTGAACGGCGAACCGATCGAGCAGCGTCTGGATGTCGGCGTCGCGGTCGAGATCGAGGTAGGCGTAGGGGTGGTTGTTACGAGAAAGAAACTCCCTGATGCGCAGCGTGCCTGCGGAGTGAGACGACCCGATGAGCACGGCGTCGCCGATGCCGTGCGCCACCAACTCCACCCGTCGAAGGATGAACGCCCGCATCAGGATCTCGCTGAGCTCGGCGTCGGTCTGGACGAGCGTTACCAGGTGATCGTGATCCAGCTCGATCACCGTGCCCGACTCGCGCACCTGGACCCGAAAGAGCGCGCGGCGCCCCGAGATCATGTTGACCTCGCCGCTGAATTGCCCCGGCGTGTGGACGGCGACGAGCGTGTCGCCCGTCTCCAACGGGCGGACGACCTCGATTGCACCGGCCGTGACCACGAAGAACGGCACGACGTGATCGCCGGCCTCGACGAGCGTCTCCCCCTGGCGGATCGCGCGCACGGCCCCGTGCGCGGCAACGCGCGCGATCTGCGCAGGCGTCAGCGTCGGAAACAGGTGGTCCATACGCCCGGCGATCGGCGACAGCGCCTGAGTGGTGACGAGTCCGCCGCCCGCCTTCGCAGGGCCGTCGGCCGCCCAATGGTCCTCTTGATCCATTCCCTCAATATCCGTCATGATCGTGGTCTTTGCAAAGGTCGGGGACGTGGTCCGTTCAGCAACGGGCGCGGCTTTTGCTATAGTCCGCCCGGAATGGTCGGCCTCCTGGTCCCAAGATGACTGCGGCGTTTCCCGAGTGGCTCGAGCCGATGGCGGCGACGCAGACACAGGATCGTTTCACGGGGCCCGATTGGCTCTTCGAGCGCAAGTTCGACGGTATCCGCCTGCTCGCCTTCAAGCAGGGGCCCGACGTGCAACTGTGGTCTCGCAATCGTCTGCCGCAACACCACCCTGCTATCGTCGAAGCGGTCGCGAATCTGCCGGCGCAGGACCTGATCCTCGACGGCGAGGGCACCTGGCGGACGGGGGCGGCGTACCATGTGTTCGACATCCTGTGGATCGACGGCCGCGACGTCACGCGGCTTCCGCTCGATACGCGACGCGAACTGTTGCGCGGGCTGCCGTTCGAGCCGCCCCTCGCTCGCGTCGCTGCGCTCGACGAGCCGGCGCCCTGGGAGCGCGCGTGCCGGGAGGGTTGGGAGGGGATCATCGCGAAGCGGCGTGATTCGCCCTACGAGCACCGCCGCTCGAAGCACTGGCTGAAGATGAAATGCGAGGCGTCACAGGCGTTGGTGGTCGGCGGATTCACCGATCCGCAAGGCGGACGGGTCGGCCTCGGCGCCCTGCTCGTCGGCTACTTCGAAGGAGACGATTTCGTGTTCGCGGGGAAAGTCGGCACCGGTTTCGACACCAGGCTGCTGCTCGAACTGCGCGCTCGCTTCGATGCGATCGAGCGTGCCGCATCGCCGTTCACCAGGGCCATCGGCCTGCCGCGCCTGCGCGCGCACTGGGTGCGGCCCGAGGTCGTCGTGGAGGTGGCGTTCGTCGAGTGGACGGTCCACGGCAAGCTGCGTCACTCTCGACTGACGGGTATCCGCGAGGGCACCTCTGCACGCGAGGTCGTGAGGGAGACGTGATCACCCATCCCGAGAAGCTGCTGTTCCCCGACGACGGGATCACGAAGGGCGAACTGGCCGGCTATTACGAAGCGATCGCGCCGGCGATGCTGCCGCACATCCGACAGCGTCCGGTAACGATGGAGCGATATCCGCGTGGCCTTGGCGCGCAGAGCTTCTGGCAGAAGGATGTGTCGAAGGGATTCCCTGAGTGGCTCGAGCGGGTCGAGGTGCCGAAAAAGGGCGGGACGGTCCACCATCTGATCGTGTCCGACACACGCTCGCTGCAGTGGATGGCCAACCAGAACACCATCACGCCGCATGTATGGACGTCGCGCGTGCCCGACCTGTATTGTCCCGACATCTGCGTCTTCGACCTCGATCCGTTCGAGGACGAGCCTGAGGTCTTGCGTGCGGCGGCGCTCGGGCTTCGCGACCTCCTGCACGAGCTGAAGCTGCCAAGCTCGGTCAAGACATCCGGCTCGAAGGGCTTCCACATCGTCGTGGCGCTCGATGGCAAGGCGGATATGGGGGAGGTCTCGGCGTTCGCCCACGAAGTAGGCAAGGTCCTCGTCGCTCGAGATCCGAAGCACCTAACCCAGGAGTTCAGCAAGGCCGACCGCGGCGGGCGCATCCTTGTCGACACGGGCCGCAACGGCTACAGCGCCACATTCGCGGCGGCCTATGCGGTGCGCGCGAAGCCCGGCGCTCCGGTATCCGCGCCCTGCACGTGGGAGGAAATCGAACGCGGCGAGGTCGGACCGCGGACGTTCACGATGCGAGCGATGGCCGAGCGGATCGCGGCGGTCGGCGACCTGTGGTCGGGCCTGCACCGGCGCAAGCCGCTTGCCGGCCGAAGCCCACGCGCGAAGGATCGGAGCGAAGGCTGGTCGATCAAGCGGCCGATGGCGCAGCTCCGGCGCGCTCGTCCCTAGGCAGCCCGTGGTAAAAGTCCGTCTGCATTCGGCGAGCGCTGCATCCCGCCTCGCGGCGTTGCTCAACGCTCAAATATTCCCGGTATTCTCGCGTTTCGCGCCTGGCGATCCGGGCGCATCGCCCGCCTCGATGCGACGACGGACTTTCACCACGGGCTGCCAGCGATGACTTCCGCGAGCCGATGGACACTCGGCGCGACCATCCTCGGGTCGAGCATGACGTTCATCGACTCGACGGTCGTCAACGTCGCGCTGCCCGCACTTCAGGCCGACCTGCATGCCAGCATCACCGACGTGCAGTGGGTGATCGAAGCCTACGCCTTGTTCCTCGGCGCGCTGATTCTCGTCGGCGGGTCGCTGGGCGACCAATTCGGCCGCAAGCGCGTGTTCCTGTTCGGCGTCGTCTTCTTCACCGCCGCGTCGATTCTGTGCGGCGTCGCGCTGTCCGCGCGTCTTCTTATCCTCGGTCGCGCGCTTCAGGGCGTGGGTGCGGCCTTTCTCGTTCCAGGGAGTCTCGCGATCATCAGCGCCACCTTCGACGAAGGCGAGCGCGGCCGCGCGATTGGGACGTGGTCGGGATTCACCGCGATGACGACGGCGATTGGTCCGGTGAGCGGCGGCTGGCTGATCGAGCATGTCAGCTGGCGCGCCGTGTTCTTCCTCAACGTGCCGATCGCTCTGGTCGTGCTCGCGCTGTCGTGCCGGTTCATGCAGGAAAGCCACGACTCGTCCCGCACGGCACGGATCGACTGGGGTGGCGCGGCACTCGCGGTCCTTGGCCTCGGCGGACTGGTCTTCGGACTGCTCGAATGGCAGCCGCTCGGGGCCGGCCATCCGCTCGTGCTGGGAGGGCTGACGATCGGAGGGGTGTCGCTTGCATTACTGGTCGTCGTGGAGCGTCGCTCCCAGAACCCGATGGTGCCGCTTGAGCTCTTTGGTTCGCGCACCTTTACCCTCGCCAACCTGCTCACGCTGCTGCTGTACGCCGCCCTCGGTCTGATTCTTTTCCTTGTGCCGCTGAATCTGATCCAGATCCAGCATTACTCCGCCACGGCGGCAGGTGCAGCGCTTCTGCCGTTGCCCGCGATCCTGTTTCTGCTGTCGCGGTGGTCCGGCGGCCTGGTCTCGCGCGTCGGCAGCCGGATTCCGCTGACCGCTGGCCCCGCGGTGGCTGCGCTCGGCTTCGTGCTGTACGCGCGTCCTGGCGTCGGCGGCTCCTACTGGACGACGTTTTTTCCAGCCGTGGTCGTTCTCGCATTTGGCCTGGCGATCGCGGTGGCACCTCTGACGACGACCGTGATGGGCGCCATCGATAGCCAGCATGCCGGCGTGGCGTCGGGCGTCAACAACGCGGTGGCCCGTGTGGCGGGGCTGCTGGCGATCGCGATCTTCGGCGTGGTGCTGGCCCGGACCTTCGATGCTCGAGTCAGCGCGCGTCTCGACGCTCTGGTGCTGACGCCGTCGGTGCGGGCGGCCGTCGATCGCGAGCTGCCGAAGATGGCAGGCGCGGAACTGGACGCGGTGCCGACCGGACCTCACGAGTCATCGACGATCCGCAGCGCCATCGACGACGCCTTTGTGGCGGCGTTCCGCCTGGTCATGTTGAGCGGGGCGGCCCTCGCGGCGTCTGCGGCGGTGTGTGGTGCAGGCATTCAGACACGAAATCAGCAGGCTGCAGAAGAGCGCCGCTTGCCATGAGAGGGCAGCGCCTCGCATGCCATACTGGACGTCGAGGGCGCGCAAAGACTACTGGCGTCGCCAGGAGGTAGCTATGTCACGCAAAGAAGACGACGACCTGGTTGTGGTTCCGCTGCCCGGCGAAGAAAGCAAAGCCGAGCACGACCGCATCCGAAAATCCAACGACCGCGACCAGGACCTGGAGCGGGAAGGCAAGAAGTCACGGCACAATCAGGGCTACGACGAAGTGGCGGACCTGGCCGTGCCCGATCCGGAGGTCGTCCGCGTCGTAGACGAATAAGCCGTTTAGTACCTGGCATCGCGCTTGCTGATTGTTCCGAGTAACCGCGCTCGGTCGCCAATCTGGCGGGCCGGCAGACAACCCACCCCCACGACCGGGAGGCTCAACTGTCCTCCCGGCTCGCCATGTACGGATCGCTCCAGAATCACTCTTCGCCGGGCCCCCGAGCGTCCTTCGACCCGCCCTGCAATCGACTCAGGTCGTCGCACTCCTGGTTGCGAACATGTAATTCCTTCGGGTCGCCCTGTAAAACCGGCGGGCGTCGGTTGTTCGTCATGTCGGAGATACAGTCGCAGGTGTCCGTGAACCTGACATTTGCCGTCCGCCTCGCGACACCAACGATGTCACGGGCGAAAACGCGGCTGCCAAGGCGTCTTAGCAGCGTGTGGTAAGCCATTCGGGGGATGGGCTGCCGGTCCGCCGTCCCCTATCATCAATCCGTGCAGATCAGGCCGTTTCGGTGTTTCCACGGGTCTAGTAACGCGGCTTTGCTGCGCTACTAGGCGGCCGCTTCGCGGCCGCAGCTAGGACAGCTTCTGAAGCCGGGAATTGCCTATATTCTTGCGGTGACATCGGCTTTAGAAGATGTCTCAAGGAGGTTGTGTGCGAAGAGGGTTCGCTTGCTGGGTCGGATTGTTCGCCGTGCTTCTCCTGTTGCCCGCGCTGGCATTTGCCCAAAGCGGCAGCAGCATCGCCGGAGTCGTGAGGGACTCGTCCGGCGCCGTCCTGCCCGGAGTGACCGTTGAAGCCGCCAGCCCCGCCCTGATCGAAAAGGTGCGCACCGTCGTGACCGACGGCGAGGGGCAATACAAGATCGTGGGCCTGGTGCCAGGTACCTACAGCGTCACCTTTACGCTGACCGGCTTCAATACCAGCAAGCGGGAGGGCGTCGAGCTGACCGCGTCCTTCACAGCGACCGTCAACGGCGAACTGCGCGTCGGCTCGCTCACGGAGACGGTCACGGTGACGGGCGCGGCGCCGACCGTCGACGTCCAGAACGTGGTGCAGCAGCGCGTCATGACGCGCGATGTCATCAACGCCATTCCCGCCGGAACCAAATCGGTCGCCTCCATCGGCGTGCTCATCCCCGGCGTCGTCACGCAGACGCAGGATGTCGGAGGAACGGCGTTTTCGGCGACAGCCATTGCCATCCACGGCAGTCGATTCAACGAACAGCAGCTGCTGTACGACGGCGTCTATTACAACCACGGGGCGGGATCCGGCGGCAACTTCAACACTATCGTGCCCAACGACGCGACGGTCCAGGAGGTCAGCCTCGAGGTCGGCAGCACGTCGGCCGAGAGCCCGAATGGCGGGCTGCGGACCAACATCATCCCGCGCGACGGCGGCAACTCGTTCAAGGGCTTCTTCTTCGGTTCGTTCACGGACAACAAGCTGCAGGCCGGCAACCTGGACGATTCGCTGAAGGCGCTCGGCCTGGTCTCGGTGCCGCAGGTGACGAGAATCTACGACATCGATCCGGCGTTCGGCGGGCCGCTGTTGAAGGACAAGGTCTGGTTCTACGGTTCGTATCGCAAGCAGAACTCGCAGCAGACCGTCGCCGACCGCTACTTCAACCTCACCCCGGCCACGCCGGCCTACTCGCCGGATTTCAGCAGCCAGGCGCAGAACAACGAAGAGAACGGCAACCAGAGCCTGCGGGTCACGTGGCAGATCAACCCGAAGAACAAGATGAGCCTGCAGGGCCAGAACGGCCAGCAGAAGCGGCCGTACTACGGCTACGCCTGCTGCAATGCGTTCACGACCTCTCCGGAAGCCACCTTCTATTCCGAGTCGCGGCCCATGTACCTCCTGCAATCCAGCTGGAACTCGCCGGTCACCTCGCGCCTGCTGCTCGAGGCTTCCGCCGGCGCCGCGAGCAAGAATTTCGAGACCTATCTTCAGCCGGGCATGAGCGCCAGCCAGCCGTCGTGGACCGAACTGTCGACCGGTGTCATCTGGGGCAACTACTCGGGCGTGTACGGCGCGAACGCCAATTTCCAGTTCAACACGCGGCTCGCCGCGTCGTATGTGACCGGTTCGCATGCGGTGAAGTTCGGCGTCACCTTCATGCACAGCTCGTCACACGTGACGCAGTCGGTCGTCAACGACGGCGTCACCTACCAGTTGAACGGCGGCGCCGGCGTCAACGGTGTGATCACCGGCACCCCCAGCCGGGTCACCGTGTACGCGACCCCATTGACGCTCGACGCCGTCATGAAAGCCAACATGGGCCTCTTCGCCCAGGATCAGTGGACGATCCGGCGGCTGACGCTGAATCTTGGCGTGCGGTTCGACTACTTCAACGCGTATGTTCCGGCGCAGCACATCAGCCAGGGACCCAACGTGCCGCTTCGCAGCGTCGATTTCGCGCAGGTCAACGACGTGCCGAATTGGAAGAACACCTCGCCGCGTCTCGGAGCGTCCTACGATCTGTTCGGCACCGGCAAGACCGCGCTCAAGGTGAGCATCGGGCGTTACATGGAGGCCCCGAACCTGACGACGATCACCCGCGTGATGGATCCGGCGGCAGCCATCGTGAACAGTGCGACGCGTACCTGGAACGACGCCAATCGCGACTTCGTGCCGCAGACCAGCGAGCTCGGGCCGATTACCAACGTCAACTTCGGCAACACCGTCCTCACCCAGGCGTACGCCGACGATGTGCGCTCGACACGCGGATTCAACTGGGAAGGGTCGGTGAGCGTCCAGCACGAGCTGGCGCGCAATGTCTCGCTGAATGTCGGGTACTTCCGCCGCTGGTTCGGCAATCTCACCGTGACCCAGAACACGCGGGTGACGACGACGGATTTCAATCCCTATTGCATAACGGTGCCGTCGGATGCGCGTCTGCCGGGCGGTGGCGGCGGACAGCTGTGTGGTCTCTCCGACGTGAACTCCAGCCGGTTCGGACAGAGCTTCAACCTGATTCAGGAATCCGATCATTTCGGCACCCAGGAGATGTGTTCGACGGCATCGACGTATCGACGAACGTGCGGCTGCCGAGAGGGGTCGTCGTGCAGGGTGGGTTCAGCACCGGCCGCGAGCGGACGAACAACTGCTATGCGGTGAACGATCTCAGCCTGGTGTCGTTCAACACCGGGACGAACTTCACCGCGGGCACTCCCCGTTTGAGCGCGTTCTGTGATGTGCGGCCGCCGTTCCAGCCGAACGTGAAAGCGCTGGCGGTGTATCCGTTGCCGTGGTGGGGCTTGCAGACGTCGGCCACCTACCAGGGTCTGCCTGGTCCGCAGATTCTCGCGACCGCCACGATCCCCAATGCGAGTATTGCGCCGTCGCTCGGCCGCAGCTTGTCGGCGTGCCCGGCCACCGGCGCCTGCACTGCGACCGTCGCCGTCAGCCTGATTCCTCCCGGCACGGTGTTCGGCGATCGATTGCAGCAAATCGACTTCCGTGTGTCGAAGACGGTGAAACTCCCGCAAGGCCGGCGACTCCAGGGTATCGTCGACATCTACAACATGTTCAACGGGTCGGCCGTGATCACGCAGAACAACTCGTTTGGATCCGCGTGGCTGCGTCCGACGCAGATTCTGCAGGCCAGGCTGGTGAAGTTCGGGGTCCAGCTCGACTTCTAACCAGCAAGTTGGATCACGGTCGGACATATGAACCACGAAGGACACAAAGGGCACAAAGAATAAGAAGAAACGCAATCAGGGATCGTCTGAAGCCCGGAGCCGAGAGCCTTTGTGATCTCTGTGAACTTTGTGGTTCAGGAATTGTCGTTGTAGGCCGTAAGCCATTGTTTGTCGGGGGGAGTTCGTGATGTTCAGTCATCGTGCTCGCGTGTGGTTGACGGTCGCCGTGGCCGCGATCGTGGCGCTGACGGCGGCGTCGCTGCGGTCGGTCGGGAGCGCGGCAGGCAGCGAGCCGTACTCCGTGAAGGACTGGGCCGCGCCCGGCGGCGACTGGGGCAGCACGCGATTCTCCACGCTCTCGCAGGTGAACGCCGGCAATGTGAAGCAGCTCGGCGGCGCGTGGGTCGTCGATCTTCCCGATCGACAGGTGTCGAAGGCGCCGCTGATGGTCAAGGACGGGCGGATGTTCGTCCCCACCAGCCAGGGGACCATTCTCGCGCTCGATCCGGCGACCGGCCGCACGCTCTGGACCTACAAACCCGAGACGCCGTTCAGCGGCAACCGCGGCGTGGGCATCGGCGAGGGCATGTTGTTCGCGGGCCTGCGCGATTCGAACGTCGTCGCGATCAGCCAGGAGACCGGCAAGGTCGAGTGGACCTACGTGCATGGTCCCGAAGTGCCGTCACAAGGCATGAGCAGCGCCCCCGCCTACGGAAACGGGGTTGTCGTCGGAGTCGTGAGCGGCGGCGACGGCTTCCTGCGCGGGCGTGCGATCGGCATCGATGCCCGGAACGGCAAGTATCTGTGGAGCTTCGACGTGGTGCCCGGTCCTGGAGAAATGGGCCACGACACCTGGCCGCAGGACAGCGACATCTGGAAGTACGGCGGTGGCGCGCTCTGGACCACGCCGTCGGTCGACGCCGAGCTCGGCCTGGTGTATCTCGAGACCGGCAATGCCGTGCCGCAATGGGGCGGCGAGCTTCGCCCGGGCAACAACCTGTTCAATAACTCGGTCGTCGCGCTGGAGTTGAAGACCGGCAAGATTCGCTGGTATCAGCAGCTGATTCATCACGACATCTGGGAGCACGACGTGAGCACGCCGCTCGTCATGTACGACGCGACGATCGGCGGACAGATGCGCAAGGTGCTCGTCGCGATGCGGACCGACGGCATCTCGTTCTTCTTTGACCGCGAGACCGGCAAGCCGATTCTGCCGATCGAGGAGCGGCCGGTGAAGCAGGACGCGTTCTTGAAGACGTCGCCGACGCAGCCTTACACCAGGGGCGGTGATCGCGTCGGGCCGGCGTGTGTCGACAAGAACGCGATTCCGTCGGGGTTCGTGGCCGGCTGCTATTTCGATCCCGTCCGTGCCGACGTGCCCAATCAATACATGCCGCACATGAACATGCGGCAATCGCCGATGGCCTACAGTCCGCAGACCGGCTACCTGTACGCGACGGCGTGCGTCAACCCCGGATGGATTCGGCGGGACGAGACCGGATGGGCGTTCATCCGTCCGGCCAAGGCGCCGGGTCAGCAGCAGCACGGTCTGATGGCGGCGCTCGACACGCGAAACGGCAAGGTCGTGTGGGAGAAGCGCCTGGCCTACGCCGCATGCGAGGGCGGCAGCGGCGCGACCGCGACCGCCGGCGGTCTGGTCTTCCATCTCGAGCCCGACGGGGTCTTTCAAGCCTGGGACGCGAAGAACGGTTCCGTACTGTGGCAGTTCCAGACCGGCGAGGTGGGATTGCCGGGCGGCGCCGGTCCTGGCGGCGGTTCGGCGATCGTCTACGAAAGCGGCGGCCAGGAATACGTGGCGCTGACCGTGAACCGGGCGGTGTGGGCGTTCAAGCTTGGTGGCACCGTCTCGCCGCGGCCTGCGCCTCCAGCGCCGCCGACGTCGATTGCCTGGGGCGGACAAATCGTGGAGGCGTCAGCGGTCACCCTCGGTGCGGTGTCGAACTTCAACATCGCGCCCGCGAGCAAAAGAGTGTCGTGGACCGACGACTACGCCGTCAGCCCGACGCGCGTGCGCACAAAGGCCGGCACGGTCCTGACGTTCAAGAATTCGTCGAGCAAGCCGCATACGATTGCCGCGCGCGACGGCTCCTGGTCGACGGGCGTGATTCAGCCGGGGGCGTCGGGCAGCGCGACGGTGATGAAGGCAGGCACCTACGAATACATCTGCACCGAGCACCCCTGGTCGATCGGCCAGCTCATCGTGGAGTAGCGGTCCGACCTCGCTCGCAACGCCAAAATGCAACCACGAAACCACGAAAACACGAACAAGCCCCAGAATTCGGTAAGTGGGTCACCTTCCAACCTCTTTCACGAGGTCCAGAATTCAGTGTCTTTCGGTTCTTGCCTTCCTGCCTTCGTGCTTTCGTGGTTGCATTTCGACAGGACTCGCCGCCTTGCGATTTGTGCAGGGAAACGGCGCCCGGTGTTCTACATTTATATAGGAGGGGTTTGGATGCGCGCATCCCTGTTGGTTGTTTCCGCCGTGGTCGTGGCCTCGGTGTCGGTCGCTGCACAAACGTCGGGACAGACGGCCGGTCAAGCGGCCGGCGTCAAGCCGGCGCCGCAAAAATCGGGGAAGGCCTTCACCCCGCCGAAAACGCCGTGGGGCGACCCCGATATTTCCGGCAACGTGACTAACGTCTTCGAGGCCAGCACGCCGTTCGAGCGTCCTGAGGATTTCGCGGGGCGCCGACTGGAGGAGGTGCAGGGCGACGAACTGGCCAACTTCCGCGGCGAACTGCAGAAACGCACGCTGGCCAACTTCGAGGGACCCCTGCACGGACCGGATAGCTGGTGGCAGAACATCTACGATCTTCGCAAGGGCGGACAGGCGTGGTTTGTCGTCGACCCGCCAGATGGCCGCATTCCTCCCATGACGCCTGAAGCGCAGCAGCGGCCGAGGAGTCAGGGCGCGGGCGGCAGCTACGCCCCCGGCGAATTCTGGGAAAGCGCCTCCGACTTCAATCTGTACGACCGGTGCATCACGCGCGGGCTGCCAGGCTCGATGATGCCGGCGATCTACGGCAACTCGTACCGCATCGTTCAATCGCCAGGACAGGTCGCCATCCAGTACGAGATGATCCATGAGACGCGTGTGATTCCGCTCGACGGACGGCCGCACGTGAGCAAGAACATCCGGCTCGATATGGGCGACGCACGCGGCCACTGGGAGGGCAACACGCTCGTTGTCGAGACGACGAACTTCACGCAGCGCAGTGCGTATCGTGGAGCGAGCGCCGAGCGGCTGAAGCTCGTCGAACGTTTCACACGCGTGGCACCGGACAAGATCTCGTGGACGATGACGGTTGAGGATCCGACGACCTGGACCCGTCCCTGGAGCTTCGGGATGCCGCTCACGATCCTCGACAGCGAGCAGATGCAGCCCTACGAGTGCCACGAGGGAAATTACGGCTTGATCAATATGCTGGAAATCGCCCGCGCTGCCGACAAGAAGGCGGCGAAACCGGCGGCCAGTGCGGCGGGGCGCTGACATGCGTTCGAGGGTTGGGGCCCTCGCGAGCATAACGTTTGGCCACAACGCAAAGGTTATTTTTCGTACGATGCGTGCCGGCGCCGGTATTCCTGCGTTGGCCGCGATCCTGCTCGCCGCGATTCTGATCGCTGCCGGCGCCAGGACGCAGGCCGCCGGTGCCCCGCAGCAGCCGGCGGTCGCGGCGGCCCCGGCCGCTACCGCGCAGGCGACTCTCCAGCGCTACTGTCTGACCTGCCACAACCAGAACCTGAAGGAGCGCGGCACCGTTCCGATCGCGTTCGACTCGTTGAAGTTTTCGGACGTCGGCGCCGACGCGGAAGTGTGGGAGAAGATAGTGCGGAAAGTTCGCACCGGTCTGATGCCGCCCTCCGGCCGGCCGCGTCCAGACAAAGCCGTGCACGACGCGTTCGTGAACGCGATGGAATCGGCGTTGGACGGCGCCGCGGCGGCGCATCCGAATCCGGGACGAACGGAGCCGTTCCATCGGCTGAATCGCGCCGAGTACAAGAACGTCGTTCGCGATCTGCTCGATCTCGACGTCAACGTCGATTCGATGCTTCCTGCCGACGATGCCAGCTATGGGTTCGATAACATCGCCGGCGTCCTGAAAATGTCGCCGACGCTGATGGAGCGGTATCTGGCCGCGGCACAGAAGATCAGCCGTCTGGCGATCGGCACGGCGCCGCCGGCCCCCAACGTCGACTTCGTTCGCCTTGGCGACGATCTCCAGCAGGACGAGCACATCGAGGGGCTGCCGATCGGCACGCGGGGCGGCGTATCGATTCCGCACACCTTCCCGATGGACGCCGAGTACGTGATCAAGGTCAGGCTGGCGCGAGATATCCTCGAAAACATCGGGGTCTTCGCCGAGGACCAGCGCCTCGAGGTCAGCCTCGACGGCGAGCGCCTGCAGGTGTTCACCGTGCCGGGGTTCAAGGCCACACCTCAAGCGCCGCGGACTGCTGTGCCACCTGCGGCGCCCACTGCGGTGCGCCCGACTGCGCCACCTACGGCGCCACCTACGGCGCCACCTACGGCGCCACCTACGGCGCCTGCCGCGGCGAGCCAGGTCTCTTCGGAGCAGGGCCGTGCACCAGCGCAGGCGGCAGCGTCGCAGCCATCCTCCCAGCTATCCTCCCAGCCATCCTCCCAACCGCCGTCGGGCAATGCTCCGCCGGCAGCGCCGGCGCAAGGCCGTGGCGGGCGTCCGCGCCCGAGCGTCACGCAGGTCGACACCGGGCCGCGCCTTTCCGCGAAGGAGCGCGAGCAGCGGAATCACATCGACGAGACCTGGGACGTGCGGGTGCGCCTGAAGGCGGGCGAGCGACAGGTGAACGTGGCGTTTCTCAAGCTGACGGCGGCGATCGACGAGACCGCGAGGCTGCCCTTTGTCAGGCCGTATGCCGGTAACGTCAACACGCCCGACAACCGTATGGGAGTGGCGCTGCGCAGCGTGGAAATCGTCGGTCCCTACAATCCGACGAGCGCCGGTGAATCGCTCAGCCGCCGGCGCATCTTTTCCTGTCAGCCGGCCGCGGCGTCTCAGGAGAGCGGTTGCGCGAAGACCATCCTGTCGACGCTCGCCCGCCGCGCGTATCGACGTCCAGTGGCCGACGCGGATATCAAGCCGCTGCTTGCGATGTATACCGAGGCTCGGGCGCAGGGCACGTTCGAGACCGGGATCGAGCGTGCCGTCAGCCGCCTGCTCGTCAGTCCCGAATTCCTGTTCCGCGTCGAGCGCGACCCGGCCAGGATCGCGCCCGCGACACCGTATCGCATCAGCGATTTGGAGCTGGCCTCGCGGCTCTCGTTCTTCCTGTGGAGCAGCATCCCCGACGCGGAACTGCTGGACGTAGCCGCCAAGGGTACGCTGAGGGATGCGGCCGTGCTGACACAGCAGGTCACGAGGATGACCGCCGACCCGCGCGCCGAAGCCTTCGTGAAGAATTTCGCCGGGCAGTGGCTGTATCTCCGCAACCTTCCCAGCGCGATGCCGATCTCGTTCAACTTCCCGGATTTCGACGAGGCGCTGCGGGCGTCGATGAAGCGGGAGACCGAGCTGTTCTTCGACAGCGTGATCCGCGAGGATCGCCCCGCCCTCGATCTCTTGTCGGCCAACTATACGTTTCTCAACGAGCGCCTCGCGCGGCACTACGGCATCCCCAACGTCAAGGGCACGCATTTCAGGCGGGTCACGCTTGATCCAGGCGGCCTGCGCGGCGGACTGCTGGGGCAGGGGAGCATCCTCACGGTGACGTCTCACCCGGATCGCACGTCGCCGGTGGTTCGGGGCAAGTGGATTCTCGAGAATTTCCTGGGCACCTCGCCGCCGCCGCCGCCGCCCAACGTGCCGGAGCTGAAGCCGACCGGTGAAGCGGGCATCGTGTTGTCGATGCGCGATCGGATGGCGCAGCACCGCGCCAACCCCGTGTGCGCAAGCTGTCACGCCATCATGGAGCCGATCGGCCTGTCGCTCGAGAATCTCGACGCGGTCGGCAAGTCTCGCACGCTCGGCGAATCGTCGGAGCCGATCGACGCGTCGGGCGCGCTGCCGGACGGGACGACGTTTGTCGGCGCGGCCGGGTTGAAGCAGGCGCTGCTCTCCCAGTCTGATCAGGTCGTCACGACGATCACGGAGAAGCTCCTGACCTACGCGCTTGGCCGCGGACTGGAGTACTACGACGCCCCGACCGTCCGCGCCATCGTCCGCGAGGCGCGGGGTCAGGACTCGCGGTTCACCACCGGCCTGATCATGGGAGTGGTGAGGAGCGCGCCGTTTCAAATGAGGAACACGATGAACTTAGAACTGAAAAGGCCGAACTAAGAAGGACAGAGCGCAGTCCTTCCTAGTTTTGAGTTCCAAGTTCTCACTTTAGAGGCCCCATGTTCATCACCAAAATGTCATTACCGCGGCGGCGGTTCCTGCGCGGGATGGGAACGGCGCTGTCGCTGCCGCTGCTCGATGCCATGGTGCCGGCGCTTTCGGCCATGGCGGCGACGCCGGCAAAGCCGGTTCGACGGCTCGGGTTCATCTATCTGCCCAACGGCGTGGCGATGAACTTCAAGGGCATCAACTACTGGAAGCCCGTCAGCGAGGGCGCGAACTTCGAGCTCTCGCCGATCCTGACGCCGTTTGCCGCTTTCCGCGAGCAGATGGTGGTGGTCAGCGGTACCAATCAGCATCAGGCCGACGTGCTGCAGGACGGCGCCAACGGCGACCATACCCGAGGCACCAGCACCTGGTTGACCGGCATTCATCCGAAGCACACCGAAGGCGCCGACGTGCAGGCCGGCACCTCGGCGGACCAGATTGCCGCGCAATACCTCGGCAAGGACACCGCGCTGCCGTCGCTCGAGCTCGGGCTCGATTTGAACTATCTGGCGGGCAACTGCGAGAACGGCTACGCCTGCGTGTACATGAACACGCTGTCGTGGAGCTCGCCGACTACCCCACTGCCGACGGAAAACAATCCCCGGGTCGTCTTCGAGCGGCTGTTCGGCGAGGGCGGCACGTCGGCCCAGCGTCTTGCGCAGGCCCGCGCGCAGGGAAGCATTCTCGACTCGGTGAACGAGGAGCTCAAGCGCCTCCTCGGCACGCTGGGACCGGGCGATCGTTCGACCGTGAACGACTATGTCGATTCGCTGCGTGAAGTCGAGCGGCGGATTCAGGCCGCCGAAAAAGGCGGCGCCACCGAGGTCCTGCCGACGCTCGAACGTCCGATCGGTATTCCCGAGCGGTTCGACGAGCACGTCGGGCTGCTCTACGACATGCAGTGGCTGGCGTTCCGGGCCGACATCACGCGCGTCGTGACGTTCATGCTGGGCCGCGAGCTGAACTTCCGCACCTATCCGGAAATCGGCGTCACCGAAGGCCACCACGGCCTGTCGCATCACGGCGATCGGGCCGAGCAGCTGGCGAAATACTCGAAGGTGAACACGTATCAGGCCCAGCTCTTTGCGAAGTTCCTCGAGAAGCTGCGCGCGACGCCCGACGGCGACGGCACGCTGCTCGACCACTCGATGTTCCTGTATGGCGCGGGCCTCAGTAACCCGAACCTGCACGCGCATACCGATTTACCTCTGGCGGTTTTCGGCGGCGGTATCAAGGGTGGTCGGCACGTGGTGGCACCTCGCGACACGCCGATGACGAACCTGCTGTTGACGATGCTGGACCGGTCGGGAATTCCGTCGGAGACGATCGGCGACAGCACGGGCAAGCTCCCGATTGGACCGTTGTCTGGCGTTTAGGGACGTGGACCCATCGTTTCTGGAATACAAGAGTGCAACCACGAAAACACGAAAACACGAAGGCATGAGATCAAAGAATTCGATCGATGCCGCGCTCGCGATTCGTGCCGACACGCAAATCGCAGTCGGTACGTAGTGTCCGCCGTAGCTCTTGCGGAGGCTGGTCGGCCGGACCGGCGCGGCGTGGATCAGGAAAGACGACGTTCGATGCAGAGCACGCTGAGATCGCAGAGTTGCTCGGGTTTTCGTTTGTGGGACGCTGCGTTGAACAGCGGTAGAAGGAGATCGTCGATGTTGGTGAGACGCTCTGGCGTCGCGACGCTGGCAGTCCTTGTGGCGTGCAGTGGCGGTGGGGGGATCGCTCGTGCTGCCGAAACCACGCTGCTGAGCGCGGTCAAGAATGGCGACGCGGCGGCTATTCGATCACTCGCGAAGAGCCCGGCGGAGGTCAATCAGGCTGGTCCCGACGGCACGACGCCGTTGCATGTGGCCGTGCTCCGCAACGATACCGACAGCGTCGACGTGCTGCTTCGCGCCGGCGCCAACGTCAAGGCCACCACCCGGTACGGAGTCGCCCCGCTGTATCTGGCGTGCGTCAACGGCAGCGCGCCGGTGATCGAGAAGTTGCTGGCCGCTGGTGCCGACCCCAACACCGCATTGCCTGAAGGCGAAACCGCCTTGATGACGGCGGCGCGAACCGGCAGCGTGCCGGCCATCGAGGCGCTCCTCTCGCACGGCGCCACCGTGAACGCGAAAGAAGGCTGGAAGGGGCAGACCGCCCTCATGTGGGCGGCGGCGGAGAACAACGCCGAAGCCGCCAGGACGCTCATCGACGCGGGCGCCGACGTGAAGGCGCGCACGAGGAACGGCTCCTTCTCGGCCTATCTGTTCGCGGTGCGCGCGGGTCACATCGAAACGGCGCGCGTCCTGCTCGAGGCCGGCGCCGACATCAACGAGAAGCTGCCCGACGGCTCCAGCGCGCTGCTGCTCGCGATCCTGAACGCCCATTACGAAACCGCCGTGATCCTGGTCGAAAAAGGCGCCGACCCCAATGCTGCCGCGCAGGGTTGGACGCCGCTGCACCAGGTGGTCTGGAGCCGGCGGCCGAATACGGGCAGCAACATTCCCGGTGCCATTCCGACCGGCGGTCTCGACAGCCTCGAGCTCGTGCGCACGCTGCTGCAGCACGGCGCGAACGTCAACGCCCGTCAGACCAGGGAACCGAAGGACGGCTTCCGCAACATGCTGAATCGCATCGGTGCCACACCGTTTCTGCTGGCGGCTAAATCCGTCGACATGCCGCTGATGCGCCTGCTGCTCGAACACGGCGCGGATCCGAAGCTGACGACGGAAGACGGCACGACGGCGTTGATGGCGGCGGCAGGCGTGGGCATCTGGGCGCCCGGAGAAAATCCTGGCACCGAGGAAGAGGCGGTCGCGGCGGTCAAGTTCGTGTTCGAAGCTGGAGGCGGATTGGCGTCCGACGTCGACAAGAATGGCGAGACCGCACTGCACGGCGCGATCTACCGCGCGGGATCGATTCCGATTGCCAAGTTCCTGATCGACAAGGGCGCGAAGCTCGACATCCGGAACAACAAAGGATGGACGCCGCTCATCGTCGCCGACGGCGTCGAATATACGCCGAATGTCCTCAAGCGCTATCCGGAAACCGCCGCATTCTTGCGCCAGGAGCTGGCCAAGCACGGACTCCCGGTGCCGGCGCCGCTCGAGAGCCCGCCGAGCGCGCGCGGCCTGGTCGCCGAACCGGAACAGTGAGGCCCGGCTGATTCTCAATTACCGAGGGCCGGCCAATCTGAGAGCCCGAGAAGAAATCTCGAACCACGAAGGCCACCAGGGTCACAAAGAGGATTACCTACCGAAGGCACGGTCCGGTTGAAGATCCTAGGACGAGATCGCACTCAACTCAGAGACCGCACGGATAGGAGGCGATGATGCACCATGCACAGATGTCGATCGTGCGTCTGCTGATCGCGGTGGCGTTCGCGTCGGGGATCGTATCGGTTGCGCGCGTGCCTCACGCGCAGAGCAAGGCCGCACCGCCTGCCGCACTGCGCATGTACGTGATGGATTGCGGCACGATGAAAGAGCGAGACGGCGTGCCTTACGGTCTGTCGCACGAGCAGATGGCGCCCCGCGATCTGTCCGACCCCTGCGCGCTCGTCGTGCATCCGCGGGGCACGCTGTTGTGGGAGACCGGCCTGAACGAAGCGGTCAACAGCATCCCGGCGGGTGCGCCGGCCAATGCCGTCGGCGGCCCGCGGCCGGGCGACCGCGTGGAGAAGCCGCTCAAGAAACAGCTGGCCGAGCTGGGCTACATGCCGGCCGATATCAACTACCTCGCGCTGTCGCATTCCCACTGGGATCACACGGGCAACGCGAGCGCATTCGCCGGGTCGACGTGGCTGGTCCAGAAGCTGGAACGAGATCTGATGTTCGCGGAGAAGCCACTGTCCAATCAGGGCGACTTCGAAGGCCTGCGCCACAGCAAGACGGAGCTGCTCGACGGCGATCGCGACGTATTCGGTGACGGCCGCGTGATGCTGCTGTTCACGCCGGGACATACCCCCGGGCATCAGGCGCTCTTGGTCAACCTGCCGAAGACCGGCGCGGTGATCTTCAGCGGCGACCTGTACCATTTTTCGGAGGAGCTGACGCAGAAACCGGTGCCGAGAGGCCGCAACGCGGAGCAAACCGCCGCGTCGATGGCCAAGATCCAGTCGCTGGTCGCGAAGACCGGCGCGCAGCTCTGGATCCAGCACGACAGCCCCAGCATTGCCAAGCTCAAGAAATCGCCTGCCTACTACGAGTGAAACCTACCAGACCTCTGACCGCAGCGCACGTAGAGGCCGCCGAGAAATTCGTGGGTTGCTGTCCGATCGGCCGCCTACTGAGAAGGTTTCGGCCCCGAGAAGGTCGTGGCGGTGTCTACGGAAAACTTCTTATAGCCGGAGTACTCGCTGGCCACGTCGAGCCGAATGCCTTTGAACAGCATCACCCTCGCGCTGCCGGTGTAGCGCACCTCGGCCGGCAGCCAGATCTCGTTGTTGACCAGTCGGCGTTGATACAGGGCGTGAGCGCCGGGATTGAGCCTCGCCAGCACCCCGAAACCGATCGAGATCGTGTCCTCGAGGTTCAGCTCGATGCGGATCAATTCGTGGTCGCGCTCGTCGATCCACGCGCGGCCGGTGATCTTCTTGAGCGTCTTGCCGTTGTCGCTCCTGGCCTTGAAATCCGGCTTGGGTCGAAAGTCCACCACGATCGCGTCGCGGCCGTCGACGACTTCCCGGCCCTTCATCGAGACGGCGTAGAGCGCAAAGGCCTCGTCGATGGCCTCGTTCTCCTTGCGTTGCTCCTCCGCGATCTTGGCCTGCCGCTTCTCTTTCTGGGCCGCCGAATCGCGTTCGGCCTTGCCCATCCGCTCGAGCACCTTCTTCTGCTGTTCGCGGTCCTTCTTCTCGAGCTCTTTAGGGTCGGTCGGCGTACCGTTCTTGGAAATCACCCGGATGTAGCTGAGTTCCTGGTCGAGTGACGGATAGACCTCGCTGACTTCGACCTCGGTCTTGGTGACCGTGCCCTTCTTGTCGAGATTCTTCTGGATCGTTTTCTCGGTGTACGTGTACTGGCTCAACAGCACGCGATCGGTATGGAGCGTCTTGCGTAGTCCTTTGAGGACCGAGTCCAGATCCGGCAGCGGCTTCTCTTGCGCATGGACCAGACCCAAACCGAGCGCGATGATTATCGCGCTGACGGCGCGGCGGCGAATACGCCACACCCGATCCATGGCAGACCTGCAGGAGGTTGTCACCCTCATTGAATGTCCATTTTGATTCAGACGCAGAGGTCAGTGGCACGGTTTCGCGCGGGTGTCAGCTCATCGAGACGCTCTTCGTCCTTCCTCAGTCTCTGCGCTTCGCGGTTCCATCGCTCGCGGCGGTTGCCGACGAGGGCAAGTTCGTCGATTCCACGGCCTGAAAAAACGCCGCCAGCTTGGCTTCGTCGAGCTGCCCATTCGTCCGCACCCCGCTGCAGAGGTCCAATGCGAACGGACCAACCGCGTCGATGGCTTCGGCGACGTTGTCCGGCCGAAGACCGCCGGCGAGATAAACAGGCACATCGACGGATTCCCGGATTCGCCGGCTGATCTGCCAGTCGTGCCGGCGGCCGGTGCCGCCCAGTTCCTTGATGGCCAGCGACGGATTGCCCGAGTCGAGCAGAATGCCGTCCACGACCGCGGCGGCTTCCACAGCCTCGTCGATCGAGTGTTCCCCGGTGACATGGACCACCTGCACGAGCGACACGCCAGGCAGCGCGTCACGCAGCGCCGCGAGCGCGCCGTCAGGAAGCCGATCGCAGATCTGGACCGTGTTCACCCGTAACCGTCGTTGTTGGTCGATGATGGCGGCTGCGGACGGGCGGCTCGTCAGCAGGAAAGAGGCGACGCCGGGCGGAATCGTGCGCGCAATCGCGGCGATCAGCGACTCGGCAATCACGCCCGGTCCACTTGGCATCTGGGACACCAGACCGAGGGCGTCAGCGCCGTGACGGATGGCCACCCACGCTTCGTCGATGCTCTTGATGCAGCAGATCTTCACCCGTGGGCGCGACGTGGGTTCCACAACGATTTCATCATAGTCAATCTGGAGATGCCCGATAATCTGCGACGGCCGGGTCGACCCGTTTGAAGACCTCCGGGCGTACGATGCGGCGAACGGCGATCTTGTGTGGCAGTATCAATTGGGGTTCGGCGAAGGGGCGATGGCATTCGACGATTGTTCAGTCGCAGAGTAGTGGCGACGAGAGTCACGACGAATCGCTGAAGGAGGGGACGTGGGGTATCGAGCTTCTGTTTCAATCGGTGTCGTGGGAGCCGTGATCGTGGGCGTCTCGCTGACGCCTACCCTGTCAGGCCAGGCGCAAACCGGCGCCGCCAATCAGGGCCTGACCAAAGCCCAGCAGGAAGAGACGCGCAAGCTCATTCACGAGGTCGCCGAGGGCCTGAAAGCCAAGCAGGCGGCCAGCGAACTGGCCGGCGTGCCTAAGAACTGGAAGCCGGCGCGGACGCCGTGGGGCGATCCCGACCTGGCTGGCGTCTACACGAACAGCGACGAGAGCGGCATCCCGTTCGAGAAGCCGGCGGAGTTCGAAGGACGCCGGCTCGAGGACATCACGCCGGCCGAGCTCGAGAAAATCCAGCAGACTCGCCGCGAGCAGACGCTCGAGCGTGCGGTGTCTCTTTCGGAAGAGCCGAATCCGCAGCTCTTCTGGTGGGAGACGTTGAATGCGAAGAACAGCCGCGTGTGGCTCGTGCAGGATCCGCCCGATGGCCGGGTGCCGCCAATGACGGCCGAAGGCCAGCAGCGGACGCAAGCTCGTGCCGAGGCCAGACGGAACAGCGGGCGCGGACCGGCCGACTCGTACGAAGATCGCAGCCTCTACGATCAGTGCATTTCGCGCGGGCTGCCCGGATCGATGATGCCCGCCATCTACGGCAGCTCGTACCAGATTCACCAGGGCCCGGGGTACGTGGCGATTCGCTACGAGATGATCCACGAAACCCGCGTCATTCCGCTCGGAGGCGGGGCGCACGTCGGGAAGGGCATTCGCAGCTACATGGGCGATGCGCGTGGCCACTGGGAGGGGAACACGCTCGTGGTGGAAACGACCAACTTCAAGGACCAGACCGCCTACCGGGGCGCTGACGGCTCGACGCTCAGGCTGATCGAACACTTCACGCCGATTGGGCCCAATACCGTGGAGTGGAAGGTCACCGCGGACGATCCCCACACCTGGGCGCGACCCTGGACGTTCGCGATGAACCTGGCCAAGAAAGACCAGAGCCAGCAGCCCTTCGAGTACGCGTGCCACGAAGGCAACTACGGCCTGCGAAACATCCTGAGCGCGGCGCGCGCGGTGGACAAGGCGGCCGAAGGCAAATAGCCTCCGATCGGGAGGTCCGGTTCACTCTGCTTTTCGTGCAGGCGGCGAAGCATTCGAGAGAGAAGCGGGTATCCTTCTCGAACGGTGATAGTTACTGATCGCCTCGCCGTGGCCATTCCCCCGTCTGCGTGGACGTGGGTCTGCGGCGGGGACCTGCAGCGACGAGAAGGCGACAGGGCGGGCTAGTCGTATGTCCTTCCGCTCGGTGTTTGTCGCGATCGTCCTCGGTTTCGCGCTGATTATCAGCGCGTTTCTGATCAACGGCGCGCGCCCGCGTCAGGAGACGGACCAGCCGAGCGCCGCCTTCGTTCGCGCGTCCGGAAAATGCGCCGAGTGTCACACGCAGCAGCAGTACTCGATCGTTCACGAGTACGAGATCAGCGCTCATGCCCAGAAGGGCGTCAACTGCCTGGATTGTCACCAGCCCGCCGAAGGACAATCGAAGAAGGAACACCACGGTTTCGTCGTATCGGCGAAGCTCACGGCCGGCAACTGCCGGAGCTGTCACGAGCCCATCTATCAGGAGTTTCTGAGGAGCCGGCACGCCGCGCCATCCTGGGCCGCAGTGTACGGGGAGGCAGGTCTCAGACCGGAGCAGGTCGAGTATTCCGAACGCTATCAGCCTGGCGGCACGCGGCGCCCGGCGCATCCATTGACCGCCCCTGAAGGCACGTCGGCGACCACCAGTGGCTGCGCGCAGTGCCACTCGGTCGGCCGGCCGAACGACGACGGGACCATCGGGACGTGCACGGCCTGCCACACCCGCCACACGTCGTCGGTGGCGATTGCGAGACTGCCGACGACATGCGGCCAATGCCATCTCGGCCCTGACCATTCCCAGTTGGAAATCTACGAAGAGTCCAAGCACGGTGTGATGTTCCACGCCCAGGAGCGGCTGTTGAAGCTCGACGCGCCGCCAAAGAGCCTGACGACGCGCGACATGTTCGTGCCCACGTGCGCGACATGCCACATGAGCGGGCTGAACGGCCAGAAAGTCACGCACGACCCGTCCGAACGGCTCTCGTACTATCTGGCCGACGCGATCACGAAGCCGCGGCCCAATCACGATCGCGCCCAGGTGGCGATGAAGCAGTTGTGCCTGCAGTGCCACACGACCCCAATCATCGACCGTGTGTATGCGGAAGCCGAGAAGGTCGTTGCGTCGACGAACGAGCGAGTCCAGGTTGCGACCGACATCGTCGCGGCATTGCGGAAGGAGGGCGTCCTGACGACTCCGCCCTTCACGCAGCCGATCGACTTCGTTTATTTCGATTTGTGGCATTACGACGGCCGGACCTCGAAGCACGGCGCCTTCATGGGCGGCGCCGACTTCATTCAGTGGCATGGCAACTATCCAATGCTGGCGCGCACGGTTCAGCTGCGCGCGCTGGCGGACGATCTGAGGCGGCAGCATGGCCTGCGCACCGCGCGTTGACTGGCGCACCGATCATCAGCTCTGGATCGAAGGCTTCGTCGTCGCAAATTTCGCGGGTCTGGTGCTCGACATCTATCTCGCGCACTCAGAGAACGCCTTCCGCCGGCCGGTTGAATACGTCCCGCTCTACTTCTCGGCGGCCGCGCCGCCCCTGCTGCTCGCCGGCATCGCGCTGAGGACACGTGCACACGCGCTGTGGACGGATGTCGGGTATCTGATAGGCTGGCTCGCGGTCCTGATCGGTCTGGCCGGGGTCGTGTTGCATCTCGACAGCCGGTTTTTCGAGTCGCGCACGCTCCGGAGCCTGACATACGCGGCACCGTTCGCGGCGCCGCTCGCGTACACCGGCCTCGGTCTGCTCTTAATCGTCAATCGGATGGTGAAACCGGACGACAGCGAGTGGGCGCAGTGGGTGTTGTTGATGGCGCTCGGTGGCTTCGCCGGGAACTTCGTGTTCAGCCTGACCGATCATGCGATGAATGGCTTTTTCAACCCGGCCGAATGGGTGCCGGTCGTCAGCAGCGCGTTCGCGGTCAGCTTTCTGCTCGTGCCGTTTCTGATGGAGGTGACGCGGCGCTTTCTGACGCTGTGCGCGGTGGTGCTCGGGGCGCAGGCGCTGGTGGGCGTGCTCGGCTTCGCGCTGCATTTGCAGGCGGTGGTCCGCCAGCCGGGCAGGACCTTCTTCGAGCGACTGCTGTCGGGCGCTCCCCCCATGGCGCCGCTGCTGTTTCCGAACCTCGTCATCCTTGCTCTGATTGGTCTGTGGGTGCTCGGTCGACGGCTTCCCGAAGGCCCCAGCGATCGCTTGTCTTGATCGCTCTCCGGCACTACAATTTTTTGATTGGCGAATCGCTTCGCCGCAGCAACTGACTCCATCCCGGATGTAATCGATTGAGGTGCGTGTGAACCGATGGGGGCCTGCAGCCCGTGGTAAAAGTCCGTCTGCATTCGGCGAACGCTGCATCCCGCCTCGCG
>JBDTVS010000011.1:0-17347 GCA_040007095.1 Acidobacteriota bacterium | reverse complement strand
CGGGCGGGCGCCTCGACGCCCAGAATGGCACACGTTATTCATCTACGGGTCCTTACGTTGCGCAAATTATACGCGAGCGACGGTTCGGAACCGGCGCACCCTCCATAAGCGAGCGGAAGAAAATACCGCTTTCGTGGCTACGCCTTGGAAGCGACGAATACACTCCGCTAGTTCAGGTGGTAGCTGACCAGCACAATCAGATCCTCCACTTCCACGTCGGGTAGCGATTTGTCATCCACCGCTCCGGTCTTCCGCATCTTCAGCGATACGTCGCCGAGCGCGAACGCATTGACCGGGTTGCCGGGGTCCGGGGCGGCGAAGTATTGGTTGCCCGGATTCAAGGAGAAGTTCACCGCCAGCGCGTTCTTGTCTGCGATCACCAGCGTGTAACTGTTCGGCGCGGTCACCTGCGCGAACACCTGGATGTTTTCCACGACCAGCGTGCGCCCCTGCGCGAAGAACGGGAAACGGGCCGCTCCCACGTGCAGCGACAGCACCTGGTCGTCGCCCGCATTGGCGGGGTGGAAGAATCGGTACCACTCCGAGGGGAACTCGTGCCGCGCGCTGAAGAAACGGCTGAGCGGCATCTGGCTGTTCTGGACGCCGCCGGCGATCGCCTTCTTCAGGTGCGTCTGGGCGTTGACGCGGAAGGGGCCCGCATCCTCGCGGGCGGTGTAGCGAACGTGCAGGATGACGTCGGTGATCGTCTCGTAGTCGAACTGCCTGAGCTTCGGATCGTCGGTCAGGCTGATCTGCCACGTACTGATCGCGCCGGACCCCTCGAACGGCAGGTATCGCTCGTCGCGGAAATTGAGCTCGAACATGCCGCTGTCGTTCTGGCCGCTGCTGGCCGCGATGGCGGTCTGGGGGGTGCTTTCGCTGCGGAAGCGCGGATCGTTGGGCCCTCCCCACGCGTAGACATCGTTGGCCACGTTGCCCGACGTCGTGTCGGCGCGGTAGCGGTTGGTGAGCAAGCGCAGCGTGCAGCTCACGGTCGTGTATGGACCTGCGACGCACGGCAGGCTCAACCCCACGGTGCGAATGCGCCGGAAATAGTGCCCCTGGTAATCCAGGTCGAACAGCTCCTCCGGGAGCGAGACCGTGCAGGTGCCGTCGCGCCTCAAGTCCAGAATCCGCTTGGGGTCCAGCATCGCCAGTGAGATGTGCTTGGTCAGCTCCAGTTCGCGCTTGTTCTTCTCCTGGTACGAGGCGTCCATGCGCCTGAGGTCGTACTGCAGCTTCTCGCCTGCCATCAGCCCCTTGCGCAGGCTGTCCCAGTAGCCGAACTGCACGAACGAAGTCACCGGAATACCCAGCTCGTGCCGGTAGCAGCGCTCCGCCTTCTTCGCCAGGTCATAGGCCAATTGATAGGCCTGGAAAAAGACCGTTGCGATCTGGCCGATCGTCCACTCGTAGAGATCCTGATTGGTGAACTTGTTCTTCATGAAGTCGTTCACGCTTCGGGAGCTCTCGATCTGCCGCTCCTGGTTGGCCAGCTCGTGCTCACCGATCGCCAGGCGCAGCTCGCCGGCCGCAATCTGTTTGTCGATTTGCGCCAGCTCGGCCTTGGCGGTGTCGGCCTGGAACTTCCAGTCGTCGCGGCGCCGGTTGTAGCCGCCGAGCGTGGAGGCCATGTTGCCCTGGATGTTGTTCAGCCCCACCGCGATGCCGAGGCCGGTACTGATCGCCTTGATCATGTTGCCGAGGTTGTTGCCGCCGAAGCTGGCGCCGATGGTGGTGGGCGATCCGGCCTTGATTTCCGGCACGACGAACAGGGCCGAGGCGACCGTCTCCATCTCTCCCTGCACGGCCTGCAGGACGAGTCCCAGCTGCAGCGAGCTCAGGTGCTGCTGCTCGAACGGATTCATGAACGGCCGCGAGCTGTAGTAGCCGAGCCTCAGGTCGGTGACTGCGCGTGTTTTCTGAAGCGCCTCGAGATTGCTCTTGGCCTCGCTCACCTGAAGCTTCCGCACCTCGCGGACGGCATCGAGCAGCCCCATCTCGTGCGTCTGCCTCAGCAGCTGAAGCGCCTCGCTGTCGCGCTTCTCGAGCGCCGACAGCAGCGCCTGCCCGAGCGACTTCACGTCGCTCACGAACTCCTGCGCGCGCTGCAACAGCACGTTGTAGCGATACGACGGGAGCGGCGCGCTGATCTCGTTGAGCAGGCTGCCCAGATCCATTCCTGCCGCCGCGGCCTGAACCAGCAGCGCCGGATCGATCGGCGGCTCGAACAGCGGCAACTGCCTGACGACCCCTTCGAGGTTCATGCAGTGCCGGATCTTGAACAGCCGGTCGGCCACCGTGTCCCAGTAGGCGAGCAGCTTGTCGTTGCGCGAGACGCAGAAGTAGGCAATCTTGCCCAACGGGTTGCCGTTGCCCTGTCCGCCCGGCGGCTGCGACGGCGGCAGGAAGGTCTCGATGTCGACCAACGCGTTCGACAGCGGGTCGAGCGAATCGTCGAGATCGCTGTAGGTCTGGACCGTCGGAATGGCGCGCTCGGGCACGTCCTGCGGCCGCTGACCGAGGATCTTGGCGGCCAGCACGTACAGGTTCGTCGCCTCGTTGATCGCCTCGATGGTGTCGCGGCCAAACAACTGATCGCCCCAGCCGATCAAGTTGTCCACATACTTCATCACCACGTTCTTCATGTAGGCGGAGATGCGCATGCGCGCGATCACGTGCGGCTTGAACGGGTTCGCCTGCCACTTGGCGACCTGCGCCTGGAGGGTGGCCGCATCGGCGAGCAGATCCTCGAGCGTCTGGATCTGTTTGCCCGCCTCGTCGAAGAACGGCTTGAACTGCCAGAATCGCGCCTTGCCGGTCCCTTCCGTGTTGGTCGGATCGAACACGTAGTGATACCAGCGCTGCGCATCCTCGAAGCGTTGATCCAGGCTCAGCCGCCCGGCAATCAGCATCGGCACGTGAAAGAACAGCTCCCAGTTGTAGCCCGAATAGCCGGCGCCGAAGTCGAAGTCCACCGTGTTGTCCGGGTAGGGCGTGTCGACGATCGGTTGCGGATCGTACTGGCCGTCGAAGTTCATCGTGTCCGGATCCGACTGCAGCGCGCGCCGCATGAAGCCGTCGACGCCGTTGACCTCGAGCGCCTTCAGGAAGTCGCGCACATGGCTGTGGAAATGGGTCTCGAACTTGAGCAGCTCGACGCTCCGGTAGCGATTGCGCAGGATGGCGCCCGCCTCGAATTGGGGCTCCTTCTGATAGATGTCGCTGTTGTTGTACTCGTAGGACAGGCCGGTCGCCGGCATCGACGCGGATGGCACCGGCGCCGGATCGAAGATCGCCGGCGCCGCTCTGCGCGCCTCGACGTTCATCTGCGGCGCGGGCAGACCGCCGGCGGCCGCCAGCCATTGCGGCTGGCTCAGCGCGCCGATCACCTCGAACTGGCTGGCCAGCGCCGGGTTGACGACCGGGCCCACCGGGTCCGGCTTCTGCACCGGTGGCTGGTAGTAGATCTTCCAGATGTCGTCCGCCTTGCCGATGGCGGCGGCACTGTCCACGCGGATCAGGTCGGTGTACCGGTATTCGATATGAGGGGAGACGTAGAACGTGTTGATCGGATCCTGGTAGAAGAAATCTCCCTCGAGGGGATAGCGCGAGAAGTTGCCCGGCACCGCCAGGCGGAACTGCCCGGGCGTCGTCCTGGCCAGCACCGGCGGCGAGGGATAAACGGTCTTGACGGTCGTGATCCACTTGGTGCCGTCGAACACCTTGGTGACCACGCTCTTGTAGTAGATGTTGTCGTCGCGGAACAGCTTGTCGCCATAGGCGTCCTCCTCGAACTGCATGTCGCGCAGCAGCGTATAGCCCGGCGGGGTGATCGTCGCGCTGATATCGATGTAGCCCTTGACCGCCGCCGGATTGCTGTGGTGATCGCGGTAGTGAAAATAGCCGAACGGCGACTCCGAGTCGTCCGCCAGCACGACGTAGAGCTCGTTGTTCATCAGCGTGTGATAGAGGAAGACGCTGCTCTTGATGTCCGCGAGATCCGCGTCGCTCGTGCCGCTCGACGAGTGGATGTTGCGCTTGGACATGCGGCGGGCCGACCAGTGGTTCTTCTTCAGCTGGCTGTAGGCGAGGGTGATCTCGTAATAACGCATCGCCTTGGCCATCGCCTTGTCGGTGGCCGGCATGGTGACGTCGGTCTCGGCGCTCTTTTCTTCGAAGTGCAGCCAGAACAGATGCAGCCGGCGATCCCAGACGATCAGCGCCAGGTGCTCGCCCTCGACGTCCACCTCCATCCTCTCCCACGGCGTGAACTCGCCCTGCACGCGCCGCCGATACCAATATTTGTGCGGCGTGCCGTAACTCCGGCCCACGACGTGGAGCGTGTCGATGCCGGCAGCGTCATCGACTTCGTGATGGAGGGCGACAATCTCCAGGCGCGCCACGGAGTCGAGCTTTTCGAGGTAGGTGATGAGGGCGTCCTCGACGTTGTCGGTGCTGAGCTCGTTCTGGACCAGTTGAGTCTGGAGCTCCTTGAAGAACGGCGACTTGTCGTCGCGCAGCTCCGGCTCGATCCAGTTTTCGGGGTACAGGAAGATTTTGCGGTTCGCCTCCCAGACCCGGTACATCTTGCGCCACTGCTTCCATTGCCTGGCCAGATGGGCGGTGAGGGTCAGCGCCGGCTGCTGCGAGTCCATGTTCGGATGCTCGAGATTCAACAGCACTCGATCGATGAACAACTGCACGCTGCTGATCGCCTGCTTGGTCCGCGACGTCAGCATGCAGGGCTCCATCTGCACGTCGATCAGCAGGTATTCGTAGAGCTCGTCGGCGCTCTTCCAGACCTGGTGCTGCGCCGGGCTCGCGTGCGCCACCACCCAGGCCACCAGCGCCGCTCGCTGCATCTCCCGCAGCGGATCGCGGAGATCCCTGGCGATGGTCAGCCACTCCTCGTCGTTGTGTCGCGCCTTGGCCGCGTTCTTCACCTCGGTCGCGTCGGCCGGGCCGATGTCGGCGCGGAGGGCGGCCGACACCTGCGCCGCGACCATGCCGAGGCGCTTCAGCGCCCCGAGGCCGTCGAGGATTCGCAAGAGGATCGCGCCTCCCTGAAAATCAGAGGGGAAGTTCGCCTGCAGCACGCCGCCGTGCGTCAGCGTCGCGGCGTCGCCGACCAGCGCGGTCACCGCTGCGCCCCACTGCGTGCGCTGCTCGAGCGCGTCGAGCCACGCCTGTTTCGAGGGCGCCGGCGCGACAGCCGGGCCGACGATGGCCGCGATGCCGGGCGCGCCGAACGGCAGCAGATCGCGTGCCCGGATCAGATCGACGAGTTTCTGATACGCGGGGAAATCTGCCGTCGCGGTGAAGGCCAGGGGCAGCGCGGACAGGTCCGGCAGACCCAGCCCTGGAAGCGGCTGAAGGAAGAAGTCGAGCTCCTCGTCCGAGATCGCGAAGGCGGAGAGGACCAGCGCGACCTTGTGAAGCCTTCGATACAGCTGGAACAGGTCGGGCCACGCGACGGACTGATCGACGACCGCGCCGCTTTCGACAATCGCCAGCGTCCCGCCGATGAAGACCGGGTCGACGAATTCCTCGATACTCGCGTCAGCGGGGTTGGCCAGGCTCCTGACAACGGTGCCGAGTAAATCGCTCGACGCGGCGGGACTGATCCCAAGCGTCCCCGAAAAGGCGTGCTTGATCAGGTTACGTCGTGCCGTATCGGCGGCCGCGTCGGCGTCGGCGATCTCCTGCGCCGTCATGCCGTCGGTGCGCTTGGACACGATCTTTGCCAGGTCGGTGCGCAGCCGTGTGAGGAACAGCGCGATATCGGTCGCTGGCGGCGCGACGGTCGAGTTCGGAGCCACCTGGTGTCGAAGCAGGTAATCGAGCTGGGCAATGCTGAAGAGGTCGGCATGCTGCTGCACGCTCTGGCAGAACGCGAGCGTCGCGTCGGCGGACTGGAACGGATCGACGCCGAGGATCGCCGTGAGCGTCAGATAGTCGCGAATCGAAAGCCCCAGGCCGCGGGCCAGCGTGACGTGCCGGTAGAGTGCGCTGAGATTGCCGAGCGTGAGATTGTCGTTGGCGATGATTCCGGCGCCGACATCAGACAGCAGGAGGTAGTCCGCCGAGGTGATCTGGAGCGCCGCGAACAAGGCGTCGGTATGCGCGCTCAGCGCGCCCGCGAGCGCGGCGGGATCGAGGGTGAAGGCCGCGTCAAGCGGATTGAGGACGGACTTGTTGCGGAAGAGCACGTCGTAGCGCGAAGGGATCGTGCCGTTTTCATCGCTGTCGAAGTCGATATAGCGCACGCTGTCGATGGTCCCGAAAAAGGCGAGCACCGGCTCGACATCGAGACCCAGGATCTTCATCAGCCTCACGGTGGCGGCGGTCTTCACGATGGCCACGGCGTTGAGCACGCCGCCGCCGAGCTTCGCGATCGTCTTGTCGAGCTGAAACGGCGTCCAGCCGAGACGCCGCCACAACCGGACGACGCGGTGCACCCTGCCGAGCGCCGACGCGTCGAGCCCGGGGAGGGCGAGCTTGGCCAGGACGCACGTGCCGGGGTCGCTGGGATCGGTCGAGACGATCGAGATCGCCCGGTTGCCGTTCGTGACCGGGTTGACGAAATCAGTGTCGAGCAGTTTGAGCAGCTCGATGTAGCTGAGACCGGCCTGCTGCAGGAATACGTCAACGCGCCCCGACAGCACGGCGACCCAGTTTCCGGTCAGTGCGAGCTGCGAGTTTGCAGGATCCGGAATCGGCGTGAAGTTGTTCGACTTGTCGAATCCATAGAAGTTCCACGCGCCCGCCGTCGCACTTCCCGGTTGACCGGTGGTCTTGCCGGTAATGATGTCGGTCTCCTGCTTCGAGAGTTGCAGCTGCTCGGCAGCCGCCAGCAGCGTCGTCGGACCGTCGTTGCCGACGGGCCAGTCGGGCTGAGCGGGGTTGTTGGCCGGATTCAGCGGGAAGAACGTGTGCATCAGCGCCGCGCGGCCAATGCCGAGGTGGTCGAAATAGGTGCGCGACTCCTCGAGCGGCAGATGGAACGGCACCGGCGCCGGGTAGACGGCGTTGCGGAGCACGTCGTAGGCGGTGCTGACGGCAGCGAACGACTTGTAGAGTTTGTCGGCGGGATCCTGTAGATGTGCTCCGGGTTGGCCCCGAGCTCCCCGGCGGTGCCCCGCGTCTGGAACGACAGGGGCGCCGGAACCGGTGGACTGAGCTTGGAGAGGAGCAGCGATTCGAGCCGCTCGTTGACGAGATCGACATACGGGAGCGGTGTGTTGGTGTTCGCGCACGTGAGCTCGATCGCGACCAGGTCGGGCCGGCGTCGAGTCAGCTCGTTGAAAACGGGCATCGCGTTCTTTTGAAGAAACGCGAGGATGTCGGTGAAGTAGGCCGACGGACTGTAGAGGGATTGGCAGTCGTCGCAGCCGCACAGCTCCAGGCTTCCGAACATCGTCGCCAGATTGGGATCGGCGATGGCCTGGATCGCCTGGCCGGGCATCACGCCGGCCGGAGACACGCCGAGCTGCGGATGCATGTTGGCGTAGAGATGCGCCGAGAGCGTGTGCGCGGTCGAGGCCCTTTTATAGAGATGCCTGGCCTTCTCGCCGCCGCCCAGGATCGGACCGAACTTCGTCACGAAAGCGTCCATCGGCATCTCGACCACGCGGCCGGCCGAGTCGATGCCGCCGGTCTTGAGTGCACGCATCTGGGCGTAGTCCGGCGTCAGCCTGAAGAGGCGCTGCGCCGATTTCATGTCGTTCAAGAAGACGGCCGGGTTCTGTACACCGGCCAGCTTGAACGGAGAGTCCTTCGCCACGAGCGAATAGACCGGGTGCTGGGCGAAGTCGAACGTGGGATTGTTGTTGAGAAAAGTGCCCACATCGCCGGGCGCCTTGAACGGCGGCTGCGTGTCCTTGGCCAACCTGCCCGCTAACGCGGCGGTTGGGAAGGCATCGGCAAGGACGCGCGCCAGCGTCTTGGCGTAGTTGCCGATTCGGGCGCTGTCTCCGTCTCCTGGAATCACCGGCGGCACGGCCACGATCTGGTTTTTCTGACCGACCTGCTTCACGAAAGCGGTCCAGTCGTTTTCATCCCAGCGGGCCAGATCGCGCAGCGTCGGCGCGGCCGTCGTGCCAAGGATGTCGAGCAGCGCCTTCGTCATCTGCGGGTGATAGCCGGTCACGCCGCCGAGTTGAATCGCGTGCTGCGCCTTGACGAGGGTCGCCGCGGGGAGCGGCTTGCCTTGCACGGCCATCTGCTTCCAGAAGCCGGCGAGGTCCTTGTCCCACGACTGGTAGCTGGTGAGGAACTGCTCGATCAGCTTCGGCTCCGAAATCGCCAGACCGAGGATCGTCGCCAGCGTCGCTGGCAAACCTGTGGGCTGCTCGCTCAGCACGTTCTGCACGACCCGCTGATCGAACTGCGCGGCGAGGGCGGTGAACGGACCCACCGCATCCGCGGCGATGATCTTCTGGGCGACCGCCTTGTCCAGGAGCACGCGCAGCGCGGCGCGATCGTAGGACAGAATGGCGTGCAGGCTGGTGTGACCGCCGAGCTTCATCACGGCGTAGAAGACCGCGGCAGAGATGCTCGTTTGCGCCGAGAACCGCGCGGCATCGGCCAGCATTCGGATCTCGACCGATGTACGCCCGAGCGTGCCGGCGAGGAAGTCGTAGTCCTGAACCTTCTCGTCCTGACTCAGGGCGGTGATGTCGAGGGTGCCAAGCAGGCCTCGCACGTTGCCGACCAGGCTGTCGTACTCGGTGGCGCCGGTGTATTCGGCGTGGGCCAGCATGATGTCGACGCAATTGGTCTCTCTCAGGTTGAACAGGACCTGGGAGCTTCCGAGCACGGTTGGAGGCGCAGCGGCCGTGGCCTTCGCCCGCTTGCCCCGCACCCGCGGCGGCGTTGGCGGGGCTGCAGCGGTGACCTCCAGCTGAACCCCCGACCGGCCGCCCGCCGCAATCGTCAGCTTCGCGACATCGAAGGCGACCGAATACTCGCCGAAGCGTCCCGTTTGCGCCGAGGCGAGGACGTTGCCGCCGCGCAGCCCACGCTCGCGCGCATTGACCATGACGCCGACGGCGGGATTTCCGTTCTGCACCAGAACCCGGCCCGAGATGGTAATGCGCGCCGGGCTGGTGTTGTCACAGCTCGAGTGAACGATGGTCGTCGACATGCGCGTGCCTCAATTGTGCGATTTGCGGTCTTCACCCCAGGCCTGAAGACCGATGTGGGGTCGATGTGCGGTCGGATGGCGGACACGTCAAACCTACGGGCCGGCGCGGAGGCGCTCAATCTGCTGCTTGACCTCCTCCAGCTTGGTGTAGGCGCGCTTCTCCTCGAGCTTGCCGCGCCAGTCTTCGATGTTCTTCTTGATCTCGGCGACATTCTCCGCGGTGACCAGCAGCCCGGGCGCAGGGCCCGTCTTTTCGAACTGCTCGACCGCCGCGCTCCAGGCGTTGATGTCGCTCTCGACCTGCGTCGCGTCGATCGCGTCGGCCCTCGCCTTGTTGGCTTTCAGCGTCGCCTCGATGATCCCGAGGAAGTCGGCGAATACCTCACCGGACTTTTCCTTGAGCGTTGTCGCGTAACCCGCGTCTCTCGCGTACCCCGCCGCTTTGAGCTTCGCGCCGTACTCCTCGACACCCCGCGTGGCATCCTTGAGCGACGCGTGCGCCGCCGCGTACTTCGTGCGCAGCACCTCGATCTCTTTGGTGGAATTGGCGAGGTAGTACTTTTTGTCGCCCGAGAGCCGGTCGAGGAAATGACCGACCGAGCGGTCGGGGGTGTCGAACTTGAAAAAGGGGCTGTTCGCGACCGCCCCGCCGGAACGGTCCGTCGCTTCGCTTGAATCCAGCCGCGTCGACGAGACACCCGTCAGCCCCCAGTCCTTGCCGGTCCGCGCGTGTTCCGCGGTCTCGTTGTCGTGGACCTGCATGTTGAACATGCGGTACCCGGTATCCTTGAACTTCTCCTTGATCCAGATGGTGGTCGCCTGTTCGCCAAGCGTCTGCGCCAGGAGGATCAACGCCTTGGCGGGCGGCACGCCCTTTTCCTCGGAGACCTTCAGGATCGACAGCGCCGCGTTTCCATATGCGCTCGTGTACATCAGGCGCTTGTCGTCGTTGGTCCGGATGCTCTTGATGTTGGCGTGCAGGACCTCGAGCGAACGCGCAAACGTCATCGACTCGCGCCCGTCGGGATCGATCAGGCGGATCGGGTTGTTGCGGACGTAGGCGAACGCATTGAGGCCGTCGTCGATACCCTTGGGATCCGCCGCGGTGAAGCGCGCCAGCCAGGGTGCGTAGTAGCGGGCGCCATAGTAATAGAGCCCGGACTCTTCGTCGCGTTCCTTGCCGGTGTACCGATAGCGCTTTTGCTGTACTTCAACGAGTGAACGCCCCGACTGAAACGACGTGCTGCCGAACGGATAGTACTCTTCGTACGAGACGATCGCGCCGGACTCGTCGAGCTCGAGGACGGCCGAGCCGAGATGATTGTCGTGCTGAAATCGAATGGTCTGCGGGGCTGAGCCGTCGGTGCCGAGCGTCAGAGTGTCGACCATCGCCACCCGGCGCGTGTCGTCCATTAGGTGCAGGGTCTCGCGGGCGAGCACCGGCGCGCCGGTCTGCGCCCGTGCGAACAGATCGACGGTGCCCAGATAGATCCGCTCCTCGACCAATCCGCCCTGACGCGCAACGACCTTCCTCACCCTCTGGCCGGCGGCGTCGTACTGATACCAGGCGCGTCCGCCTCCCCCGAGATCGAGCTCGGTCAGCCGGCTCTGAAAGTCCCAGACCATGCCGGGTAAGTTCGGCAACGCTCGCATGTTGCCCGATGCGTCGTGCTGAAACGCGTCGGTCTGCTGGCCGACCGTCGTCGATTGCAGACGATTGCTCTGGGCCTCGGGCGCGAACGTCCGCGTCCACTGGTTGAGGAAGGCGCCGTTGCCGGCCGCATGACGCATGCGGATCATGTTGCCCGACAGGTCGTACGCGTACCGCTGCCGGTAGCGCTGCATGGCATTACCGTCGGCGATGTGCGCCAGCCCGCGTCGCGAATTGTCGGCGTCGTCGACGGGGAGGTTCTGGCCGATGTGCTCACGACCCTCCGCCTTGACCAGTTGATAGAGCGCGTCGTACTCGAAGTCCTGTCTGGGTTCGACGATCTGATTGCTGAAATAGAGGCTTTGCTGCGCCACGTCCACGATCGATGTGACGTTGCCGACCGCATCGTGGAAATAGCGGACGTCCTGCAGCGTCGTATTGTCCGCCGGCCGCAGCAACTGGGCCCGCGCGAGGCGGAAGACGAGCGGGTCGTACTCGTACAACGCATGGACGCCGCTGCTGTAGCGGACGCTCGAACGGTGTCCCTTCTCATCGTGGTCGACGCCGGTGACCAACGCCGTGTCGGCGCCGCCTTTGATGGAGGCGGTCACGGCCGTCAGGTAACCCGCGCGATCGTAGCGGTGATGCGTCACGCTGCCGTCCGGCGTGGTAGTCGTGACCAGCCGATTCATGGCGTCGAACCGGGTCAGCGTCAGGTGAGGAATGCCCTGCATGGCCACCTGGACCGCGTCGTCCCAGTTGGGCGCCGCGGTATGGTCGGCGGGAAGCTCGCGGGTGCTCCGTAGCAGGTTGGCCTTGAAGTCGTACGCCAGGTTCCGGAGCACGCCTGCCCCGTCGTGCTGCTGCACCAGTTGTCCCCTCAGGTTGAGCTGCACATCCTCGGGCTGACCTTCGCCCCAGATCATCTTCTCGAAGGTCAGCGTAGTGCTATCGACAAGTCGCGCGCGACGCTCAATCGTGCGGTGCAGCGCGTCGTACAGGATCTGAAAGCGGGTGCCGTCGGGATCCCAGCTGTAGAGCGGCTTCTGCATCGAGTCGTTCAGCAGTCGCCTGGTGCCGGCGTCGGCGCTCTGGTGCCACGCAGCTTGACCCAGCATGTCGTACTTGAACTGAACGACCACGTTCCCCCGTGCATCGATCGCCCGGCGCCGCTGGCTCTCGATGTCGAGCACGACGCGTGTGGCCGGATGTTCGTCCACAAGGTTGTCGTTATCGTCTGGATGGCGGTTGTGCGCGACCGAATAGAAGGTGCGACCCATCGTGTCGAGATGCTCGACGAGCGGTGTGTCGTGATGCCGCGCCGCCTTCAGGGCCGCGTCGTGTTCGTCCTGGACGCCCGCCAGCGCGCCGTTGATCCGCGTATCGTACCAGTCGCTCTGCAGGACGGTATCGTTTTCGTCCCAGCTCTCGGAGCGCCAGACATCGAAGACCTGCTTCCGGAACGTGCCGTTTTGAAGATCGACGCGGATGGTCCGTCCAAGCGGGTCGTAGTAGAGAACCGGCGTGGCGCCAATCTCGACCAGCGCGGCCGCGCTCTCATAGAGGTGCGTGGCGCTGAAGTACGGCTCGTATTGCTTGACCGGGTTGCCCTTGTTGTTGAGCACCGTGCGCCCGTTGCCTACCCAGCGCAGCCCGGGCGACGTGTCGACGACGACGAGGTTTCCGCTTGCGTCGAGCTGCCTGGCCAGGCCCGGATCGACCTGCTGCTTCTTCATCGCGACGCGGCCCATGCCGTCGCTGTACTCGAACGAATAGCGCAGGCGGCCGGGAACCCCGCTGAGCAACTCCTCCTGGTAATGGGTTTCGCGCATCACCAGCGCGGCTCGGGCGGGAATGCTGGTGTGATCGTAGACAAAGCGGGTCGTCGCGCGGCCGATGAGCCCCGGCCCGTTGGTCTCGGGATCGGCGAAAAAGGCGTCGATCTCGGGTTGAGTCAGATCGGCGACAAAGCCGACCAGGTCGTCCGCATCGGCGCCCTTGCCAAGGACTGCCGTTCCGGTGACCAGCCCGCGTACGTCGAGCGCGACTTCCACCAGGTTGGCGTTGGCGTCGCGGGTTCCGACCGGCGACAGCACGCGAAAGTCGAACGCCTCCGCTTGTTGGAGGTTTCCCGCCGCGTCGAGGATCGACTCGACGATCAGGTGGTAGTCCGAGTAGTAGGTCGCCGCAGTCACGCTGCCATGCGCGTCGTGGTACACGAGCGGGAGGTAGAAATGCTGGGCGGGGTTGGCGAAGAGCTCAGCATGCCCAGAGCGCGCCCACGCATCTCCCGCAGCGTCGGCCGCCGGAAACAGCCCCCGCGCTTTGTAATCGTCGGACAGCAGGAAGCCACCGTCGACCAGCAGCGTCGTATTCCACCGGCTGTCGAACAGATCGTCGAGCAGCGGGGCGGTGAAGTTGAGGCGATAGGACTCGTAGCGAAGGCCCAGACTTCCCATCGTGCCGAGAGCGAGCGGCGTGCTGACCTCGTCGTTCCAATAGAGCGTCCGTTCCCGGTGAAGCAGTCGCTTCGCCTGCGCCACCGGCACCCCTTCTTCATAGCCAATCGGCTGCGCCCCATCGAGCGCAGCCTTGAGCTGTCCTGACGAGAAGTAGCCGCTCTGTGGAAGCGCCGGGCCGGTCAGTTCATACGTCCGCGTTTCCGAGGGCTGTCTGAGCCGGTAGCCCCCGGCGGCGACCCGATCGAGCGTGAACTCGCTTTCGACGCATGTGACGAGGAGCCTGGCTTGTTCATCCTGTGCCGGCGGCGGCAGCGATTGGTCGGGAACGCGGCGAGGATAGGCAACCGACGCCGATTGAAGCACGTTGCCGATCTCGTCGTGAGCGAGGTGCAGCACATGAACGGTGCGCGGGTCGGCGGTATTCCGTTCGTAGTGATAAGTGAGCGCCTCTGCCTCCAGCGTAAGAAAAACCGCATGCGGATTGCCTGCGCGCGGCTGCAGCAGTTGAACCGACCAGTTGTGGCTGGCGGTCGTGTACGGCACCGGTTGAAGAGCCGAGCCGTCCAGCGCATACGTCTCCTGCCGCAGCATCGTGCCCTTGCAGGCGCGAAACGCTTCGCGCTCTTCGTCGATCGACAGCGGCGGGAGGACGGGGAGCGGCAGGACGTGCTCGGCGAAGCCGGGCGGGAAATAGTACTCACCCGCCATCTGCGCGAGCATCCCGTGCCGCACAAAGGCCCCGGTGTGATACCAGGTGCGCGTCAGAACCGGCGACTGGTGCAGTGGCTGATCGACGATGTTGGCGCCGCCCTGTCGAACGAAGTGGTCGAAACTCTCGGTATCGATTGTGTCAACTCGGCCAAAACCGCGGAACTCGCGCTCCGGGTGGTCGTAATAGCCGTGGTGATAGGTCATCTCCTGCACGAACACATGACCGGTCACCGACTCGGTCGTCGTCACGCGCGACAGGCAGTGGACCGGAAACGGAAGCTTGGTCACCCAGGGCGTGCCGTTCCGTTTGTCGGCGAGGTAGAACTGCGTCGAGCTCTCGTATTCGAAGGCAACCTCTTTCCCCCGGCCGTTCGCATAGCTGGCCATCAACCAGGGCTTACGGCCATCCATCAAATCGAGATAGCGGAGCGGCGCGTTGGCGCTGGCCGGCAACGGCGACGACCACACGAGGCACGCGGTCCCGTTTCCCAGAAAGTCGGTCACGGTGATCCGGTTGGGCGCCTCGATCGATGGAAAAGGACTGATGTCCTCCGGATCGCCGAAGGCGTTCCCCGACAGATTCAAGAACGCCCTGAGCCGGCGCGGGTGCAGATAGAGAATGTCGGCGGTGCCGGTACCGCTGATGTCGCCGAGCTGTACATAGCGAGGGTCGAATCGGTCTGGCAAATCGAAGACCGGAGAGCGGTCCATCGTGACGCGCGCACCGAACCGGCCGAAGCCCTGGTTCGGCCAATAGCAGACTTCGCCGTTGCGAATGCGGACGATGTCGGTGAGGCCGTCGCCGGTCATGTCGGCGAGAAAGACCGTCTGCTCGGCCTCGGCGAAGACCACGCGCGGCCCACGCTCCTCGTCGGCCGGCTTGAACGAACGCAGCGGATCCCCGTATCCCCTGGTGCCGAGCGAGGGATACCACACAAACGCTTCCTCTTCCGAGATGACGAGCTCGGCACGGCCGTCGCCGTCGAGATCGATCAGACGCGCGCCTGAGCCGGCATCCTCCAGATTCGCCACACGCTCGAAGGGAACGAACGGGTTCCAGCCCGAGATCTCGTCGAGCTCGAAGTAGCCTTTGTTCGGGTGGCTGGTGACCACGAACTTGCGGCCGTCGGCGTCGAGGTCGAGCAACTGGAGCCCGCCCGACGCGAGCCCGGTGGATGAAGGGCGCGGTGCTACGTACCGCGGATGAGCAAACCTGCCGTCGCCGAGGTTCGATTTGTAGAGCCAGGCGGACTCGTGTTCCGAGAGGATGCCGGCGATTCCCTCGTTGTAGAGATCGACCCATTGATAGCCCTCGGTGAGGCCTGCGGGCGCGCCCGCGAGATCAGCGGGGGAGACTTCTTTGACGTCGCGGCCGAACACCCGTTCGTGATATCGAAACGTCATCGCCGGCGAGGCGGCGCGATCGTAGCCGGACGGATTCCTGCGATAGCTGACGACCTCGGCCGACAGCAGGAGCTCGGCTTCGACGTTGTCGCGCTCGGCCTGAGAGGCGGCGGGGTTGCCGAAGAAGCGATAGTGCAGGTCGAGCGATCGGACCAGGCAGGGAGCAAGCGTCACGCCGTCGCCGAGCTCGCGGAAGTCGTGAAACATGAGCACGCGCTGGCACAGCCGGCGCGTGCGAATCTCGAAGCCGGCGCGGCAGCTCGAAAAGGGATCGAGCCGGCACGGCCAGGTTCTCGAAGGCGCCGGGGAAGGCGAATCGGTGTCGTGATCACCGTAGTCGAGGACCACCGACAGCAGATACCGCGGATCGGTGGGAACCGTTGGTGTGTATGGGGCGTTGGGATCGGGCAGCCACGGATCGAGGTTGCAATAGGCGATGCGCTTGAGGTGCACGTTGGCGCACGGTGCCAGGCCCTTCAGCCGGTTCCGATCGCGGATCGCCGTCGGGACCCCGAGGGCATCTTCCGCAACGTACTCGTACTGAGCGCAGTTCCCTTTGTCGTCGAAGGAGATCTCGGGCAGCCACTTGAACACGCGCGCGCCCTGCGCGTCGGTGGGATCGACGATCCGCGCGGCGACGGTGAGGCCGTAAAACGTGACCTGGTTGTCCGGCGTGGTGACGCGCCAGTAGCCGCCTCCATCGCCGACGGGCCGCACCCACTCGATTCGCGAAAACGAACCTTCGATCCGTGGGCGATAGCGTTTGACGTGGACGCCGGAGGCGTCCGTCACCTCGTCGGCGACCCAGTCGCCCTGCGCATCCTGGCGGAGGCTCGGGACGAGGTCTTCGGCGTCGCTGAGCAGGAACGTGTCGCTGTCGTGCGCGTCTTCGTAGCGCGGGAGGACCTTGTCGGTCCGGCGTTGAATGGCCGGAAGCGTCAGGCTCCAACCGAGACCGAACGGGCCGTTTCCTCCGCCGGAGTCATAGGTGAGGGACAGCGACGGCGCCGCGCCCGCGCGACCTGGCGTACACGGGAGAGGGATGCTGGTCGCGGCGGTTCCATTGACCGCGTTGACGCTGAACTTTTCGTCGATGCCCTTGAGGGCGCCGCCGCCTTTGGGCAGTCCGACCGATGGAATCTGCAGGAAGAAGCTCCGGGCGTCGCGGCCCGGCGCGTCGGAGAAGGTGGCGCTGGCCGGTCCCTTGGGGGAAACCTCCGGCGCCGTTTTCGATTCCGAATCCGCCATCCGGCGTCCTCACATCGCACAGTCGGAACGACATCAACAGATGAGCTTTCTAGTGCCGCCCGATTATCCAGTTGGCTGGAGGATTGTCAAGCGCGAAACGGCGGAATTCCAGGTGACGCCCCGGCTCACGACGACTCGGTGGTTGACCGTGAAACTGAGACAGTACCGTCGATGTCGGTCCGTTGAAAGCGAAGAGTCCATCATGATAGCGTTCGCCGCAAGGAGACATTCAATGGCAGGAACGAATCGTTTGATGCTGACGGCCCTCATCGTCGCCGCGACGGTGGTCGTCAGCGTACGAACGACTCTTGGTCAATTGCCGATTCCGGTGCAGGGGCAGCGGGGCGGAGAGGCCGCACCGGCAGCGCCCGGTCAGGAGGGCCAGCGCGGACGCGGTCAACGAGGACAGCAGGCGCAGGCGCCGGATCCGCCGCCGGTGGTGTCCCCGATCTCGACGATCTCGCCAGAAGTCACCGGGCCGGGAAAGTTCTACGAAACATTGATGGAGCTGAAGCCAGGAGACGACCTGGCGCACTTCCGTTACGTGACGAAGGAATATTTCGTCTCGGGAAAGGCGAATGGCTTGCCGTATAAAACGCGCATTGTCATTCGCAAGCCCGCCGACGACAGCAGGTTCAGCGGGTTCGTCCTCGCGGAGTCGATGCACCCGAGCGGCAACCCGTGGATGTTTCACTTCACGCACACCTACTCGATGACCGAAGG
>JBDTVS010000010.1:0-66132 GCA_040007095.1 Acidobacteriota bacterium | reverse complement strand
GCGTGTTCTCTGCGATTCGCCTCGCCCGCCGACCCGCAAACGCGCTTATTTTGGGTCTAGACGCCGACAGTTGGCGAGCGAACGACTTCGACCGAACACGCCGCGCGGCGCGAGACCGCTTCCGATACGCTGCCAAGGACCAGTCGATCGAGGCCCCGCCGACCGTGCGACCCGAGCACGATGAGATCCGGATGCCACTCCGCCGCGCACTCCAAGATGGCGTGCTGTGGATCGCCTTCGCGGACGGCGGTCGTGGTGCTGAACCCTGCCGCGCGTAGCCGTTGCGCTGCGCGAGCGACGAGATCGGCAGCTTCACGGCGCTTGGCCTCGTGCAGGCTCAAAATGTGCTCCGTCGCTGCCGGCCCTTCGGCAAAGGCGAGCGACGTCGGTAGACCCTTGGGCCATTCATCCGCGTGGAGGATCTGAACCTCGCTTCGTTCGGGAGCGAACTGCTCGATGATGGCGTTCGCCGCGGCGTCCGAACATTCCGAACCGTCAACCGCGAGCAGGATTTTCATCGTCGTCCTCCGACTTGCGCCGCGACCAGTGCTCGCCCCATCCAACAATCCACAGCGACAGACGCCTATTTCTGGAAACCGAAGTTGAACGTCACGGTCAGCACGAACGGCGTGGCAACCCCGTTGAGGATCAGCGGCGAGTACTGCCACTGCATCAAGGCCTCCTTTGCCGCCCTGTCGAGGAGCGGATGACGGGATCGAAGAACCTTGGCCGACTCAACGCAGCCGTCGGCCCTGACGACGGCTTCCAGAATCACCATGCCGCCCACGTGTGCAATCGCCGCTGTTTCCGGATAGACCGGCTCGACGCGATGCTGTAGCGCCGGCGCCGTGATCTGGCCGCCGATGCGCACCGGGCCCCTCGCGATTGCCGGCGGTTGCGGCGGCGCAGGCGGTGGCGGTGGCGGCGGCGGTGGCGCGACCGGAGCCACGAGGCCCCCGACGATGCCCCCCAACACGCCTCCTGCCACTCCGCCTTCGACTCCGCCCAGTACGCCACCTGTCGTGTCTTGGTCCCGCGCCGTGAGGCGCTCGGGTTCCACGATGCTCGGCGCCGCGATCGGTGCCGCGAATGCACCCGTCGTTCGGGCCGGCTCAGCGACCGGCCGCGCTGGTTTTACCGCCGCCGCGAGGGGTGGCGGTGGTGGAGGTGGGGGAGCAGGTGGCGCGGCGACAAACGCCAGCATCGTCGGCTCGACCGCCGGCAACTGATCGGTCGATAGCAGAAGCGGGATGCCGATGACGACCACGATAACGACGCCATGAATGACGGCAGCGACGACTTTCGACCTGACGGATCGCTCCCGGAGTGGACGTTCGCCGGTGCCTACGATGAGGTCAAACATGATGTCCTCCGCGTCCTTGATGTTCCTGCCGGAGGTGAGCCGCAACACATGTGCCAATCGACGGAGACGCTGTGGTTACCGCTGGAAGCCGTGGCCAGCTCACAGGTGGAAACCAAAAGCGACGCGCATCGTCTTCCCGGCGGCGGGATGCTCCGCCGGCGAGCGGCAGAGTCAACGCCGAATCGCGCGAACGGCCCTGGGAGCGCTCGCGCTCACGGTTTCTGGAGGGATCCGATGAATGCGACCACGTTCGCAATTCGGACCGATGCAAGTGGGTCGCGCGGCGCGATAGTACGGAAGATAGGACCCCAGACCGGCATGTCCTTCGAGCCATGAGCTGCCACCGGCCGGTTGTCCCCAGCGACGAATTGCTGTAGCGCGTCAGTGGGGAACATTCCGCCATTGCGGACCGCAAGCGCCGTCAGATCCGGCGGCAGCGTCTTGAGCGAGGAGACGACCGGGCCGTCGCCTTTGCCACCCGCGCCGTGACAGCTCGCGCAATAGAACTGGAAAATCTCACGACCGTCGAGCGACGAGGTCACCAGCGGGGGTGTTACCGGGCGCTGGGCCTTCGCAGCGGGAGTGAAGGGAGCGGGGCCGGCGGTGACAAGTAGCGCGAGCGACACCACGACAGTGATCTTCATGACAAGGCAACTCCGCTTTGCGCCGCACCGGCGCGCCGCCTGGAGACGGGCTGCTAAGCCTTCAGGCACGCACGGGAGTTCCGACGGCGTGGCCGGTGGTGTTGCGTCGGGCTGGCACAGCGAGGCTGATCAATCCAATGATCACGCCGACAGCCGGTACGATGAGTGTGAGCACGAACAGAACATCAAAAGCCTGTCGAATCATATGTGCCTCCTGGAATCGCGAGGCGCTGACGCAAGAGACGATCCACCGCGACGGGCGTAGCCAGTCGAGTGTCTGGCCCAGTAATGGACAACGTCTTCATCACGTGTGAGTCCACGCCGCTTGATTGTCGGCGCACCACGGTCGCCCCCATGGCGCCGGCGCGTGGCCTCCGGTGGGTGTTTTCACGCAGGGACGGGAAAATTTCCGTTCAAGGAGGCACTCGTGATCTGGCGGGCATCGGTGTGCGTCAGGGACGAAGTGGAAGAGTCGCGGCGCGTCCCTGACCGCGGCACGGCCGTTGCGTTTGCATGAGGCCTGGGACCGACGCCAGCCTTGGCGGTGCTGTATGGAGGGGCGCAACATGCGACGAGGGCGACACGACGGGGCCCGTGAATGCCGATTGATCGCTCGATCGGGCGCCTGGTGGCTTCCCGTTGCGATGGCTGGTGTTGTCGTGATCGCGGTGTCCGGATCCGCGCACCAACCCGCGATCCCGTCGGAGGCGCGTGCGCGCGAATACCACGCCGACGTATCCAAGTCGATTCTGGAACTACAACAGTTTCGCCGCACAGAATCGATTCGCATCAGATCCAAGGCCGGACGGGAAGGCGGGGCCACGCTGACCAACCTCAATCCCGAGAGTAACGCCTGGTATGTGATCGAGGTGACCTGGTCTGACGGCACGCCAAAAAGGGCGTATCACCTCGAGAACCCGAATCCGCACGCTCGAAGGCTGTTGCTGGATCAGCAGTACGGGTCAGGGCTCGTGGTCGCAGAAGGCTCAGATCGGTATTCGTGCGATCTCTTCTCGGCCGGGGTGCCGGACGTCCTCGAACAAGGCAGAAGGTCAGGACGCGTCTTTACCCCCTTGTGCGAGTCGCGACTCTATCTCAGAAACCCCGGAAAGGGAGGTCACACCGCATTGGAGACGGCGGCCGACTTTCTTCGCGATCGCGTGTGGGGTGGAGAAGAGGCAGTCGTCCTGGGCCATCATCTCCTGGGCGATGCGAATCGAGACGCCGGCAAAGTCGGCAAGGATGCTCGCGCCGCCGCATCGACTCGAACGGCGGGCCGGCCGGGCCCACAGGCGGCCTCGATTGATCCGAAGTACGCCGATCGCGTGCTGATGTCCACGCATCTTGGGATCCGGCTGGAGGATCCCAGCGTGTCACGCCTGATTCCGGGAGTGTGGTACGCGGCCATGGGCAACCCCGGCATCTATGTCAGCATCCTTCAACCCAACTTCATTGCGCATGAGATCCTGCAGCGTCGCGACGGCGCCAACAAACTGGATGGCGTGGAAGCGACCGCTCTGTGCTATCTCATTGCCTTCGATCTCGATCGATTCGATCTCGCCTTCGCGTTGGGCACCGAGCATCCGGAGGTCGATTGGTCCGACCACATCCTGGCGCAGATGAAGGACCCGACTCTGCCGGGCCCGGACGGCATCGGCAGCATCGCCCCGTTGAGCGCGACCGGGCTCGTCAGCCCGTCGGATGCCAGTCGAACCGTCGCCACCTTCACAGGCGGATTCAAGCGCACCCATGGAGCCTTCAAACAAGGTCAGCTCGCCCTGCAGAACCATGGCAGCCACTACGGTTTCGTGGAACACGGTGTGGTCTTCAGCAAGCTGCAGCCTGGTCTCGCGACGATCGTCGTGCTGGACGATGACTCGGTGGAGATGAAGACATGGGAGGCGGCGGACAACCGGCGCCTCGGCCGAATCAAGTATGCCCGGCAGAACGGCGTGCCGATCGTTGAATACGATCCCGCGTCTCAGTTGCCGGTGGCCGGCCACCTGGTTGGCCAGTGGGGCGCCGGGAACTGGTCCGGTTCAGAGGATGCGAAGCTGCGGACGATCCGCGCGGGGGCAGCCATCCAGAGTCACGACGGGAAACGCTTCCTCATCTATGCCGTGTTCTCCACCGCCACGCCGTCCGCGATGGCGCGCGTATTTCAGGCCTACGGCTGTCAGTACGCGATGCCGCTCGACATGAACGCGCTCGAGCACACGTATCTCGCCGTCCATCGACAATCAGACGCTCACCTGGTCGTCGAACACCTTCTCGATGGCATGAGCGTGCTCGACAAGTCGTCGGCCGCCGGACAACCGGTGCCGCGGTTTGTCGGCTACCCGGACAACCGCGATTTCTTCTACATGATGCGGCGCGAGATCACGCCGGAGCGGCCATGAACGCGTGGCGTCATCTCGTGTGCGGCGCGATGGCGGCGCTTGGCGGTTCGGTGGGTCTGGCGCAGTATCAATCGCTGCACGATCAGAACGAGGCGCTGTTGCGTCAACTGCAGCAGGTCCACAAATTGTCGGACGGTCAGATGGCGGCCGTTCGGGGCATTTTCGCCAAGTCCGGCTACGTCGGGCAGGGAAATCCAGACATCACGCGCCATCCCATCACCCCGGAAGCGTGTCAGGAAAAACTGAGCGCCTCGGGGGTGCGCTACGACAATCCGAGCTTCGACAGGATTTGCCAAGGTCCGTTCATGGCGCCGTTGTACGACCCGTCCCGTCAGCGACCGGAAGAGGCCAAGGCGTGTATCGATCAGTTCGAGTTTCCCGATATTCCCTGTGCCTATCCCGTCGTGTGGGTGAAGGCGCGCGAAGCCGCGGAAATCTGTGCCGCGGAGGGCAAACGTCTGTGCGACGCACACGAATGGGAGGGCGCGTGTGAGGGCCGCCTCGAGGATCCCGACTACGGCTTCGACCGGGCCGCGACGGCTCCCAGCGCCTCGGATGCCGTCGGCCGCATGCGCGCCGCCCATAACCGGACGGCCGGTGCCCAGAAGACCTGGAGCTATGGTCCCGCCTATCGAACGGGCGTGTGCGGGACGTCCAGTCAGAAGAGCGCGGATTGTGACGGTGGGAACTGGAAGAAGTGCGGCTCGAACACCTTTCCTGACGGGACCTTTCCGGAGTGCCGCAGTCCGCTGGGTGTGTACGACTTGAACGGGAATGCGGCCGAGCACATGAACTTGCCGCTGAACGAGCGCCAGATGGCCAGCCGCGGCAGCCGCGAGCTAGGCTACACGGAAATGAAAGGCAGCTGGTTCATCTTCGACAAGTTCAGAGCCCACGAAGACTGGTGCCGATGGCGTGCGCCGTACTGGCACGGCAGCCGGGTGATGGATGAGCATAGCCACGCCAACTATCATCTCGGATTTCGCTGCTGCAAGACCCTGGATTAGGGCCCTCAGCTCCCGGCCCACAATGCCCCTCGCCCAACGCCGTCATCCCGTTGACAAGCACGGGGCGGATGGCGCCCTCATCGCTCAGCGCGTTGGCGAGCCGGGAATCCTGCAGCAGATCGCGCACGGATTGAAACGCGCCGTCCTCGAGGGCCATTGCGCTGACCAGGCGAATGCCGTGGCTGTAATCGGCGTAGCAGACGCCATGCACGGTGCTCAACGGTTGGATCGGCGCTCCGTTAGGCCGATGCCACCCATAAATGGCGATTCTTCCCTGAATCGCCCAACTCCCACGTGTGTCAATCTATTACACGAGTCGCCGAGCCATTTGTCGGAACCAGAACCGCCGTCGAGATCCTCGCTACTGTCGCGAGGTACTGTCAGCGAATGTGTGGCTCACGATACGAGGAGCGCCGCATGCCTGAATCACTTGAGCCCGCCGATCGCTTTGACGCCATCACCACAACCGCCATGGAAAGCCAGCACCTGGCAAGTGTCTCTATTGGCGTACGGCGCGAGGGCGAGCCGGACATCCTTCGCAGCTACGGCGTCGCAGATCTCGAGAACGACGTGCCGGCGACACCTCGTGCCGTATATCGGATCGGGTCGCTGACGAAGATGTTCACGGCGGCAGTGGTCATGCGACTGGTCGAGCGCGGCGCGCTCCATCTCAACGACACGCTCGGCGAGGTCGTACCTGACTTCCCGACACATGGCCATCGCATCACAGTCGAGCAACTACTCACGCACACCTCGGGCATCAAGAACTACACGGAGCTGCCGGCGTTCGTGGAACAGGCACGGCGCGACCTTACCCATCAGCAGATGGCGCGCCTGGTCGCCACGGAGCCGCTCGACTTCGAGCCCGGCGCCGACTACAAATACAGCAACTCCGGCTACTACCTGCTCGGTGTCATCATCGAGATCGCCTCCGGCTCGACCTACTATGAGGTCGTGGAGCGCGAGCTTTGTGTTCCGCTGCAGCTGCGCGACACGTGTTATGTCGACGACTACCGCCTCATCAAGCACCGCGTACGCGGCTACGACATCTGGAACGAGATGACGTTCAACTCGGGACAATTGAGCATGATGCCGCCATTTGCGGCTGGCGGGCTTGGTTCGTCTGCGGCTGACCTGATCGAGTGGGGTTCCGCGCTGCTCGGTCATCGCGTCGTGACCGCCGACAGCCTGAAGCGCATGACCACGCCAGGGCGCCTGAACGACGGGACGCCGACGGCGTACGGTTTCGGCATGGAGCTGGCCGAAGTCGCCGCTCATCGCAAGTGGTTTCACAGCGGCCGGATCAATGGCTTTCGCAGCTTGCTCGCGCTCTACCCGGACGTTCCGGCGATCGTGGCCGTGCTCTGCAACACGGGAGCGGCCGAGGTCGAACGCCTCGAATCGCAGCTGGCCAGAGCTGCGCTCGCCCTGCCCGATGCAGTGCCGGACGCTCCCCGCTAGGCGACATAAACGGACCATTACGAGTCCACTGGAGTCCGTTCCACGCGAACGAACATGTCCGCCGGCTGGAAAATTGCAGTGTCCGAGTTGGTAGAAAGGGGGTTTCGTCATGGACCCAAAGACATGCTGGGAGTCGCTCAAGGTTGAGGGTGAGAACGTCATCGGACAAGTGAAGCAGGCGGTCCGAGAAGGCAACGTGCGAAGGGTCGTGGTAAAGCACGAGGGCCGCACAATCGCCGAATTTCCCTTGACGGCTGGAGTGGTCGCGGCCGTGCTCGCCCCGGTGCTGTCGGCCATCGCGGCGATCATTGCGCTCCTGAAAGACTGCACCATCGACGTGGAGCGATCCGGGGAACCGGCGCCACTCAAGGAGCCGCAACCCGTGGCGGCGGGTCCGATCGACGAGCTGTGTTGACCCGCGCTGGGTTTTCCGCGTCAGACGGGAGAAGTCAGCGTCGAGTTCGTCCGTATCGATCTCCAGGATTCGTCATCGCCGTCCGCAACAGGGGGCATGGTGTGCGATCTGGTGAATAGGAAGGCGCCTGTGAGACTCGAACGCATTCTCTGTCCCGTGGATTTCTCCGACACATCGCAGCATGCGATCGATCATGCGCTGGCGCTCGCTCGGTGGTACGGCGCTCATGTTACGGCGCTGCACGCCTACGATCCGACCGGTTCGGACGATGATGTCGAGCGCCTCAGGGCCGAGATGGTCACGGAACTCCGTCGGCGCGGCTCGATTGATGCGCGCGTGGACATTCGGGTGGAGGCCGGCGGCGCCACTCGCTCGATTCTTGATTGCGCGGCCAGCCTGCCGGCCGACTTGATCGTGATGGGTACCCATGGGCTCAGCGGATTCGAGCACCTCGTCCTGGGGTCCGTCGCCGAGAAGGTGCTGCGTCGAGCGCGCTGCCCGGTCTTCACGGTGCCGCCGCGCGTGCATTCGACCTCGGTGCTGCCATTCAAGCAGCTGCTGTGCGCCGTGGACTTCTCGCCGTCCTCGGCCGGGGCGCTGGACTTCGCCTTCTCGGTCGCCGCGGAGTCCGAGGCACGATTGACGCTCCTTCACGTCCTCGAGTGGCCGTGGCCCGAGCCGCCCGCGCCGGCGTTTGACGAGCTGCCGCACGACGAGGCGGTACAGCTCGCCGAGTTCCGGCGCGCGCGGGAAGCTGACGCCCTTGAACGTCTCGGCGCGCTCGTGCCTGGCCTGGTGCGGGACGACCGCACGCCGATCTCGCGCTGCGCCCATGGCAAGCCGTACGTCGAAATCCTGCGCGTCGCGGGCGAACAGCGGACGGATCTCATCGTGTTGGGTGTGCACGGAGGACGTCATCCGGTCGGCCTGAGCGTTCTCGGATCGACCGCGAATCAGGTCGTGCGCCAGGCGACCTGTCCGGTCGTCACGATGCGAAGCAGCCACTGACGGCTGATATCGAGCGACCAAGACCGAATTGTGGAGATTGCCCGCTGACACGTAGAAGACGAACTTGTGAATGTTGTCGTAAGGCGGAGACCGGCGGTGCGCGCATCAAGCGGTCGGGGCCAACCGTTCAAGGCTGGCCGCCACTGTCGAATCCTGGGGCCGTCACACGAAAATGGTCAGTGCTCTGGCTTCTTCTCGCCGGCGCCCGAGGCCTTCATCATCGAGCACTGCGCCATCATCGTCTTCATCGATTCGTCCATCTGAGCCCGCATGGTCGCATGCTCCGTTACGAGACGAGTCAGAAGCGTGGCCATCGCGGCGGTTTTCGCGGCGCCCGTTGCGGCATTCATTTCCGTGACCAGCTGATGAAGGTCCGCATCGGCGGCTTGCTTCTTCGCCATCATGCCGTGGCGCATGCCCGGCGTCCCGTCCTTCTCCGCTGGAGCCGCCGTGGCGCCGTGCTCGTGATCATGGGGTGGTTGCGTGACCCCAGGGGGCGCGGATTGCCCGGGGCCGGCGAATCCCGGCGCTCCGTAGAGAATTGCACCGAGGGTCAACATGGCCGCGATGACGACACCGGTTCGCATAAGTGGCTCCTCCCGTGCTGGCTCAATAACTTGATTCCGATCCGATGATGGGACGCTACCAGGCGCCGCCGGCGCGATGCTGCTTCTTGTGCGGCACGCGAAAATGCAGAGCAGGCGGTGTGTGTGTGTCGCGGCGATGACGCCGGCGTCCGCCGACGTGATCGAGGAGGTCCGCCACGGTCAGGATCCCGACGGCTCGTCCCTGTTCCAGCACGATCAGGCATCCAATCGAGTGACCCCGCATCAGGTTGGCGGCGCGGTGGACCGACGTCGCCTGTTCAACTGTCACGACGCGAGGCGTCATGACGTCCGCGACGAGGCGGCCCTTTGTCGTGTTGCCCGGGTGAGCGTTTCGTCCAAGGTCGCGGGCCGACAACACGCCGACGACTTGATCGCCCTTCTGCACCAGCAGGTGATGGATCTCTTTCCGCCGCATGCGGTCGCGGGCATTGGCGAGCGGCGTACCCGGGCTTACCGTCTGCACGCCCGTGGTCATGAGTTCGGAGACTGTCATGGGAGACCTCGGAGATGAATGAGTGAGTGTGTCGAATGGTTCGCCGTAACCCTGCGTGTTCACGGAGCAACAACGGTGCCGTGAGGCGGCTCGGTTCGCCGGCGCAATTCCGGGAGCCGGCAGGTCGGCGACTGCAGGTTGTGAGTTCTTCCGCCCTGGGCGCGGAATATTCCCCTTGTCAGGGCCCTGAGATCTCCAGAGGGCTCGGGATCGCTTGTTGCACGGGCGCCGACATCCATGTGAATCGTCGAACGGCGCGCGCGCCGTCGACGGTCGAGGCGCGTAGATGAGGATGGGTGTGCGTGGGACACCGTTGTGCGGGAGATCAATTGGGCGGACGACTCCAATTGGTGGAGATGGACCGGCGCCATCTGGACCTTCGCCGGACCAGCGATCCAGCGTCGTGAGTCACATTCGCAGAGTCCGGGGAGATCAGATCGATGAGTCGCTTCGCTCGTGGGCTGAGCATCACCGCGTTGGGATTGGTCGTGGCCGCTTGCCGGTCGCAGTCCAACGAACCCGTGTTTCGGACAACGACAACGGTCAAAGAGGTGATGAAACTGATGGTCGAGCCATCGGCAGACATCCTCTGGAATGCCGTTGCGACCAGCGTGACGGCGACCGGCACGGAAGTGAAGGCGCCTGAAAGCGACGAGGAGTGGACCGATGTCCAGCGTGCCGCGGTCGTGCTCACCGAAGCGATGAATCTCGTGATCATGCCGGGACGGCGGATAGCGCCCGCGGGCGCCACATCGGAGCATCCGGACGTCGAGCTACAGCCCGACCAAATCGAGGCGCTGGTCTCCCGGGATCGCGCGACATGGGCGACACTCGCGCGCGGGCTGCAAGATGCCGGATCGATCGCACTCAAGGCCATTGAGGCGAGAGATGTCGACGCCCTCGCAGACGCCGGCGAGGCGATCGACACCGCATGCGAGCATTGCCACCTGAAGTACTGGTATCCGAACAAGAAGAAACCTTAGGTTGGAGCACCTCGCCGAACCGGCGGGTCATTCCTCTCGACGCGCGACGCCGAATTGTGTATGTTGACGTCTCACGCAGCCGTCTTCACGAAAGGAAGTCATCAATGAGGTCTGTCCGCGTCATCGTCGCGTGCGGCATTGCCGCGAGCTTTGCCACCGCCGGGTTCGCCGCCCAGCAGGCGGCAGCCGGGCAGCGGTACGAGGTGACGAGTATCAAGCGCGTCAGGCCCACACTGGTGAACACGATTGACGCGCTGAAGAAGGGCGACGTCGCCAAGGCCAAAGATGCCTTCGAGGCGTACGATACGGCCTGGAACGGCATCGAGGTCTATATCAACACGCGCGACCGCGACATGTACAACGAGCTGGAGAAGAACTACCAGAGCAAGATCGAAGAGGCGTTGAGCGCGCCGAAGCCCGACGTCAGCGTTGCGCTCACGAACGCTCAAGCGATGCTCGCGAAGTACGATCAGGCGATCGCCATGGTCGAAAAGGGGTCGCCCCTCAACCCGTTGTACGACGACATCGCCCGCGTGAGAACCGCCCGATCGCCTCTCCGGATTGTGAACCCGGCCATGAAGGAAGGCGATGTCACGAAGGCGCAGAAGGCGTTCGCCGCGTTCCGTGCGAACTGGCCTGGAATCAGGGAGTTCGTCAAGATGCGGTCGGCAGAGGCCTACGACACGGTTGAAAAGGGCATCACGGATCTCAACACCGCACTGAAGAATCCGCAGCCATCCGCCGATCAGGTCGCCGGGGTGGTGAACGGCATGATGGGCAAGATCAACGCGGTTACCTTCCAGCTCACGACCGAAGCGCGAAAATAGGCTGAACCACGCACGGGCGAAGGACGTGGTGGGCGGCGCCCGTTCCGCCCGTGCACACGGAGATACGTCATGTCCAAAAACGTCATTATTTGTGTGTTGCTGCTCGTCATCGGCATTCTGATTGGCGCCCAGCTTCCCGGGTTATCCGCGCAGCAACGGGAAGGGCGCCGCGGCGGGCCTCCGCTGCCCACGATGGACCAACTGCCGCAGGAGGTGGCGACGCTGCGGCAGCTCATTCCCACGAACTCGACGATCATGATGGATGTCCAGTGGCACTGGACCAATCTCTGGTGGGCCGGCAAGAAGCGGAACTGGCCGCTCGCGCAGTACTACTTCAACGAATCGCGCGGCCACATCCAGCAGCTCGTGCGGAAGAATCCGACCATCCGCAACCAGGTGGACAACACCGACGTCGAGCTGCAGGGCATCTTCGACGGCATTGATACGAGCAGCCTGGCGATGGTCAAGGATGCAATCGCGAAGAAGGATGCCCTGGCGTTCGAGAAGAACTACCGGACCATGCTCGAAAGCTGCTACTCCTGCCATAAGAGCATCGGACGTCCGTACATCCGCCCCCAGATTCCGACGGCGCAGGTGCAGGCGATGGTGAACATGGATCCCAACGCGACGTGGCCGCAGTAGTCGGCACGCCGCGATCAATCGAGATCGTCTGAACGTCGCCGACCGCATCGGGGCACGGGCAAGATTCCGCCGATACTGGTTGTTCGCGTCCCCGGCATCATTCTGATTCGGTGGGCCTCGCCCGGCCCGTTGAAACATGAGGCCGAACGACGGTTTCGAATCGCCGGGGTCAGATCACGACCGCCAGTCGGGGGAACCTGTGCCGAGGTCGAACCGTGCTCATGAAGGTCGAGTCGTGTCATCCCCTCTCGGCGGGAGAGCCAGCAGGGTCCGCAGCACGGTTGATTACGAGAGAACCGTGAGGGTCATTCTGAGAGGCATTGCCGTCTGGTGCGGGATCATCGTCGTCGAGGTCTTGCACGGCATTGCGCGGACGATGTTTCTCGCGCCGGTGGTCGGCGATTTTCGGGCCAGGCAGATGGCCGTGTTTACCGGTTCGGTTCTGATTCTGGCTGTCGCGGCGTGGTGCATCCGCTGGATACGGCCAGCGCACGCACGCGACGCGGTCTGTGTCGGGATCGTCTGGTTGATCCTGACGCTTGCGTTCGAGTTGTCGTTCGGGCGATACGTGGTCCACGCGACCTGGTCACGAATCGCAGCGGATTACGATCTGCTCCGGGGAGGCCTGCTCCCAATCGGCTTGTTGGTGCTGACCGCTGCGCCTCTCATCGCGGCGAAGTTCAGACACGTGCCATTGGCCTTCTGATGGCGAGGACGTGATGAGCGATCCCGCGCAGGAGTCGTTGACAAGGAACGTTGCGGGGGCGGGGCGAGTCACGTTGCTCCCCCAACGCGGAGATTCACGACAGGGCTCCCTTGGATTCGAACGTCTCCTTGATCCGCAGCACTCAATGGCGCGCCAGCCACGGATGGCCGCCACGCCGATACTCGATCGTGCAGCGCTTCCAGGACCGGTGAGGCCGGCATCTTGTGTGGGTTCTGGCTACCGCCCGCGGTGTCCCAGTGCACGACGAACGGCTGTTCATCCCGGTCGAGCGGCTCGTCGGACCGTCGCTGCGCCTCGAGTACCTCGACCGTCGCCTCGGACGCATCGCCGCCGGGTCGGCCACGGCTGGCGATCCGTTGGCGAAGCATTGCGTCGGGGGCCGAGACGGCGAGAATCACGAACGGGAGGCCGAGTGTCGCGGCGGTCTCGCGGAACAGGTCGCGTTGCCAGCGCTTCAGGAACGCGCCGTCGACGACCGCGACGAAACCGGCCGCCGCGACCATTCGTGCGAGCGCGCACACATGCGTGTATGTCTGCCGCGTGGCCTCGGTGGAGTAGATACCCTCGCCGAGCAGCGAACCGCTGGACGCGCCGACGCCCAGGCCGTGCAATCGCTTGCGCTCGACGTCGGTGCGCATCCGGACCGCCGCCGTGTGCTCGACCACGCATTCGGTACACGTCGTTTTTCCGGATCCCGCCAGACCGTGGGTGATGATGATGGCGGCTTCCGGACGTTGACTGTGGCGACGTGCCAAATCGATGAAGGCGTCGTACTCCGTCCGTAGCTTCTCGCGGTCTTCCGGCGAGGCCAGTTGGCGCAGGCGGAAGCGCGCCACTTTCGCACGGACCATCGCGCGGTACACCAGATAGAAGCGCAACACGCCCAGCCCCTCGTAGTCGCCGGTCGCCTCGAGGTACGCCGTCAGGAACCGAGCCGCCAGGTCGGGCCTCTGCCGCTCCTGCAAATCCGCGACGACAAATGCCACATCGTTCATGACGTCGGTCCATCGCATTGATTCGTTGAACTCGAGGCGGTCGAACAGCGTGACGTCGCCGTCGACGAGCGCAATGTTGCCGAGATGGAGGTCTCCGTGACATTCACGAACGAATCCATGGCGTCGCCGATTCAAGAACAGGCAACCGGAGGTGGTATGCGTACCTCCGGTCCAGGCGCGTAGCGATTCGAGCGCGGCTCGGTCGCCGGCCTCTTCGACCATCGCCAGGAGCTGGGTGAAATTGTCGAGCGCCGGCCGCAGAATGTTGTCCAGCGTTCCGTACGGCGTGTCCGCCCCGGCGCGGTTCGTGTCCCGGTGAAACGCCGCAACCACAGTGGCCAGCCTGTCGACGAGCGCGGCCGTCAGGACGCCGCGCGCGAGCATCGCTGAGAGCAATCCGTCTTGACTGAACCGTCGCATCCGGAGCGCATATTCCAGCACGGGGCCGGTGCCGCCGATGATCGGCGTTGCCGCCGTGCCCGTAATCGGGACGACCTCCAGGTAGACGGACGGTGCGAGCGGCCGGTTGAGACGGAGCTCTTCCTGACAGTAGTAGCCTCGCGAGGCGAGCGTCGAAAAATCCAGGAACTGCAGATTGACAGCTTTCTTGATCTTGTAGGCATAGTCTCCCGCCAGGAGCACGTACGAGATGTGCGTCTCGATGACGGTGACTCGCTCGGTATTCGTCGCCGGATTCAGGTCGGGCGAATGGCGAAGGGACTCGACGAGCAGGGCTTGAGCCGAGCGCTCCAGCGCCTCGTCGCTCGAACCGTTCGATGCGTCGGCGTGCGTGACCATCAGCCCCCCCAGCTCTGGAGCGTGCGGATGTAGTTCGCCCGCTCGAAGGCGCCCGGGTCAACGACCTGCTTCAGACTGAGAAGCCCGCGCATCTCGGTCAATCGGTTGAACCTGTGATGTTCCATCCAGCGTTCAAGGGCTTCGCGCATGACCGTGAAATATCCGGGCCCTTGGGTCAGAATGGCCGAAACCATCTGCACGGTGTCGGCCCCCGCCAGCAGCGCCTTGATCCCGTCGTCGGGTGCCGCGATGCCACCCGTGACCACCAGGTTAGGCCGGACACGACCGTGAAGAATGGCCAGCCACCGCAGGCGGACGAGCAGTTCGGCGCTGCTCGACAGCTCGACTCGGAGGGTCGCCTTCAAGGTTGCGGTGTCGATGTCCGGCTGGTAGAAGCGGTTGAACAGGACGATGGCGTCGGCACCGGCTCTGTCCAACTGTCGGGCGACATTGCCGAACGCCGCGAAGAATGGGGAAACTTTCACGGCGATGGGGATTTTCAGCACCCGCTTCAGCTCGCGGACGGCGCCGGCGAGCTCGTGCTCGACGGCATTCCCCTGCACGCTCAAGTCGGTGACCACCTGGTAGAGGTTCAATTCGAGGGCATCAGCACCAGCCTGCTCGACGATGCGAGCAAACGTCAGCCACGACTGACCGGTCGAGCCATTCAACGACGCGATGACCGGCACCGCGACGGATTGCTTCACGCGAGCGATATGGGCGGCGTAGTCGTCGGGCGTTAGGGCGTAGTCGTCGGCGCCCGGGAAAGGCGCGAGCCAGGCGGCCCATTCGGCACCGAGTGCATCGCGCTGATGGATGTGTCCCGTGCGGGCGAACGTGATCTGCTCCTCGAATAGCGACGGGAGCACGAGCGCGGCGCACCCGCCGTCCTCGAGCCGCTTGATCGTGTCGAGATGAAAGCCGAGCGGCGAGGCGCCGGCGATGAAGGGATGCGGCAGGCGAAATCCGAGAAAGGAGGTGGCGGTGTCCATGACGGGCTCTCCTGACACCCCACCACTACGCACGGTCTGTGCCGTCGGCACGGTTCCCCTGGCACGAGGGTTGCTGAACCGCAAGCAATCGCCAGTCGCCTTTTTTCCGAACACGAGGGAATGGTCATGCTCGCATCCGCGTCCACCGTGACGGTGTCGGATTGTATTCGCCTCGTCCAAGCTGAGTACATTGAGATGCCCGGCATGATTTTGACCGAGCGACAGGTACGCCGATTGTGGAATCTCGATGCGGCCAGCTGTGATGCGGTGCTCGCGGCGCTTGTCGCCGCAAAATTCCTCAGGCGGACGCCCAGTGACGCCTACGTGCGCGCCGGTGGCAGCAGATAAAAGCGCTCCGCGTCTGTCGTGACTCAATGGTCAGCGGATCCGTGTTCGGCAGTTCCCTCAGAACGCGCCGCCGAGAAACGGCAGCATCCGGCCCCAGTAGATGACGCCGAGCCACAGCAGGAGCGATGCAGCCGCCACGGCACGCGCCGCGCCAGGCACACGCTCGCCAGCGCCGACCTGATTCACGCGGTCACTGAGACCGGTCGCATAGAACAGGAGGACGTTGACGCCTGCCAGCGCGATGAACCCCATTTTCAGCCAGAAGACGTTGTTGTCGATGTACTGGAAGGGGTCGCCCGAGTAGAAGGTGATTCCCGTGAGGAGGTTGATGACAAAGCCCGCAACACCCCACGGGAGCAGCCGCTGCAGCGGACGCAGCGGCAACCCCTTCAGGAGTCCCAGCATCCGCAGATCGAGCAGGCCGACGATCCCGATGAGCATGGCCATGCCGATGAAATGCAGCGTCTCGCAGAGAGGCCAGAGCCACGGCAGCCCGCCACGGGCCGCCCACGACAGGTTCGTGCCGTGCAGCCAGATCGACAGCGATCTCACCATCAGTGGACACCTTTGATTTCTGCGCTTGGCCCCAGGTACGCGGTGAGTCGTCCCGCCGTGATCGCCCCGGTCCACAGCAGGAGCGACGTCACGGCCAGCGCTTTCGCGGTGCCCGACATCACGCGGCCGGACGTCGGCGGACGAAACAACTCTCGCCTCAAGGAAACCATCGTGACCAATGCGAAACCGATGATTGCCATCTTGAGGAGAAACAGCCAGCTGGTCATCATCGCGGGCGCGTCGGCCGCCGCGAGGAACACGCCTGACACGGCGTTGACCCAGAAGCCGGCCCACATGATCGGAAAGAGCTTCTCCATCGGCGCCACCGGGAGATCCGGAGCGAAGCCGAGCACTCGGAGATCGATGGCCGTGCTCAAGCCGACGATGATGGCCAGGCCGACGGAATGAAGGAAGATGATCGTCGGGTACGACCAGATCGATCCCGACTCTCGCACCCACTCGGAGAAGTGACTCGCTTCGACCGCACGCAACAGATCCATCACACACTCCCGGTCAGTGCCTTGAGCAATGTCAGTGCCACGATGCGAGCGGCGCCGCGGTCGACGGTGTGCGCGGCGCCCAATCCCGCCCGTCTGGCAATGCGAGATTTTGCTCGGCGACATGCGAACTATTTCGCGGCGACATCAATGCAGTGCTCACACGTACCAACCACGGTGTTCCTATCGAATTCTCGACCCGTGCGAGGCCACTGCGTGCCAATGTGCACCTTGCTTGATCCCAGACGTTCGTAAAGAGGTAGTGGCCGCTGAAGCAGGATCTTCATCGTCGTCCTCCTGGTGCGCCGCGAAGGCAGTCGGCCCATCCGGATCTTCCAGGGCGTTGACGCGTTCACGCCGTCGCAGACGTTTCGTAACGCGCACGAATCGTCTGCGCGATCGCCCGGGCGACGTCGGCCGGCTCGTCCGTCACGATGCGGGACTCGAGTGTCCGCATCCGCAGGGCGAGATGTCGATCGCGAAAGACATCCCCGATCCAGCGCGACAGATCATGCCGCTGCAGATGCCCTGACAAGACGTCAGGAGACAGCTTGAGCAACAGTCCAACAAACTCACGGAGCGTGCGTGCGGACGGCTCGGCCTGTTTGCCGTCCCCGAACCTGAAGGCTTTGTCGCTGTCCACTGGCATATCGATGTACTTGGTCCGGTGGCGGACGTGCGCGGTCAGTCGGGGGGCAATCATGAATCGTCGAATCCGGCCGTTCGACTCCGTGACCCCCGGCAGCAGCGCCGCTTCGTTGACCTGAAGATGGCGGAATAATTCGCCGCTATCTACCGGCGATGGTCTGCACATCGCGAGCAGGGTCGCCGCTTCCGCCTCATCGGCCTCTCGGGTGACCAGGGTGACCGCATCTCCCATCTTCCTGATGGCGGGGTCGAGCGCTGAAACGCGGTAGGTGACGACGATGTACCCGGCCAGTGCAGGATCAATCAGCTCCGTGTGGGCGACATCCGCCAGGAAATAATGCGCCTCGTCGAGCAGGATCTTGTGTGGGAGACCGGTCCGACGTCGGAGCGCGACCAGGACCGGCAGGAGTGTCCGAACGTAGCCGATCTTGTCACGCTGACACCGCTTCGACAGGTCGATGACGACGCTCGCGTCGGGATGCTCCAGGGTTCTGGCGAGCTCGCGCGCATTGGGTGGGGGTTCGTCCCCGCCGAGCGTGATGACGTTGGGCAACGACGAGAGCGATTCGTAGTCTCCCTCCGGATCAACGATACAGACGCAATACCCCTGCAGGATCAGTTGTTCGCAGAGAAGACCAGCAAGTTGCGACTTCCCGGAGCCGGGCTCGCCCGCCACGAGAATTGTCCGTCCCCGCACCGCGAGCGAGACCTTCGAGCCGTCTTGCTCGTAGCCGAGCAGGAGACGCCGACGCCCCATCTGCGCGGCTGACAGCCTGGGCTGGTCGGCCAGGCGGCGTATGTAACGGGCGACCGCGGCAGGGCCGGAGCCTGGCACGACCTCGTCGGCCGCCGCTTTCAGCGCCGCGCTGCCCCATTCGACGGCCGATCCGACTTCGCAGGCATCGAGGAGATCGTGGTCGTTTTCCGCGTCTCCAATCGCGACCGTGTTGTGCACGGAGATGCGTAACGCGCGAAGCGCCTGGCGCAGGCCGGTCGACTTTGCAACCCCAATCGGAAGCACCATGAGGCGGCCTCGGTTGAATAGCAGCGTCAAGGGAAGCTCGAGGGCTCGGACGACCTGCAAGATGATGGGCGCGGCAGAGGCGTCCGCCTCGACGACGCACTCCCCAACGGTGAAGTTCACCTCGCGGGTTCGCAATTCGCCCAGAAAGGTGGGACTTGGCGGATGGGCCAGCGTTGCGTGTCGTCCGCTGGCCGGGAAATCCAGGATCGCGCCGTTCTCGGCGACGACCACATCGAAGCACGTCAAATCTCCGGCTGCCTGCTGCAAGGCGGACAGTTGCCGACCGGTCGCGAGAATCACGACGATGCCCCGCCGCCGCACGACAGCGATCGCCTCGCGCACGGCTGGCTCGAATACGCCGTCGACCGCTATCGTGCCGTCGTAGTCGAGGACGAACGCTGACAACTTCATCGGGAGGCTCTGAGGTCTCTTTTGCAACGCGGAGACCATGGCCCTGTGACCTGGCGCCTGCCCCCCTGCGCTTACCGGACGGGCGCGTCGAGGCCGGGAACTTCTTCCCAGCTCATCAGAAATAATCCCCGTTCCGCGACGCTGCAGAGACCTTCCGGCGAAGTGCGGCGAGGAATGTGGCAACCGCCACCCTGGCGGATGGTATGTGCCGTGCCTCTGCGCCGCGCAAGACAAGAAAACGAGCAGAACTCATCGGCTCCGCTGGCACGACGGTTGCGATGAACGATGACGGAGTGAAAGAAGGCTGGTGTATGAATTCGCGCGCCTGATGCCTGACGGCGAGGGTGTTGGTGCGGATCCCTGGCGATCGAGTATTCTGAGCGGTCCCTATTCCTAAACGAAGTCGATGATCGACCCACTCACGACTTCTGAAGCGGAGGCCGCGCGCACTCTGGCCGCCATTGTCGAGTCTTCGGACGATGCCATCATCGCGAAGGACCTGGAGGGCACGATCCTCAGCTGGAATGGTGGCGCGGAACGGATGTACGGCTATTCCGCGGCGGAGGTCATCGGCCGCTCGATCTACCTCATCGTCCCGGCCTCAGTGGTCGACGAGCTGTCGGCGATCCTCGTGCGCATCAAGAGGGGCGAGCGCTTTCGGAATGTCGAGACGGTCAGGATGACGAAAGCCGGCCGCCTGCTCGATGTCTCGTTGAGCATTTCGCCGATTCTGAACCGGGCCGGAGATATGGTCGGCGCTTCAGCGATCGGACGAGACATCACCGATCGCAAGAAGGACGTCCAGGAGCTCCGGGACAGCGAGGCACGTCTGCGATCGATTCTCGAATCGGCGGTGGACGGGATCGTCGTGATCGACTCGCGCGGACACATCGAGAGCTTCAACCCGGCGGCTGAGCGACTGTTCGGCTACAGCGCACAAGAAGTGATCGGGAAGAACATCAACCTGCTGATGCCGTCGCCCTATCACGACGAGCACGATCGGTATATGAGCCGGTACCTGTCCACCGGCGTCGCGAAGATCATCGGCATCGGGCGCGAAGTATCCGGCCGACGGAGAGACGGTTCCACATTCCCGTTGCACCTGTCGGTCGGCGAAATGGTCGTCGGAGGAGAACGCAAGTTCACCGGCCTGCTACACGACTTGAGTGCGCGAGTGAAGGCCGAGGAGCAACTGCGCGAGCAGGCGGCGCTCGTGCGGCTCGGCGAAATGGCGGCCGTGATTGCGCACGAGGTGAAGAATCCGCTCGCCGCGGTCCGCGGCGCGATCCAGGTGATCGGCGGACGCCTCCCGGCCGGGGCCCGCGAGGTGCCAATCATCGCCGACATCGTCGCACGCCTCGATGCGCTGAATCAGCTGGTGCGCGACCTGTTGCTGTTCGCGCGGCCGCCGCGCCCGAAGCCGACGGTCGTTGACGTGTCGGCTCTACTGATGATGACCGCCTCGCTCATGAGGCAAGAGGGCGGCCGTGGCGATGTGGACGTAGTCGTCTCTGGCGTCTTGCCACCGATCGCGGCCGACGCCGAATTGTTGAAGAGTGTCTTCCTGAATCTGTTCCTCAACAGCGCCCACGCGATGCGGCAGAAGGGCACCATTGCGGTGGCGCTGTCGTCCGCCGAGGGTACGGGTCGAATCGAAGTGGCCGACACCGGACCGGGCATTCCAACCGAGATTCGCGCCAAGCTGTTCACACCGTTCGTGACGACGAAGTCACGCGGCACCGGCCTCGGACTATCGACCGTCAAGCGTCTCATCGAAGCGCACAACGGGACGATTGAGGTCGCGTGTCCGCCCGAGGGTGGCACGACGGTCGTCATTACGTTACCGCTGCCGACACCCTAGTGTCGAGTCTCAGAAGTTGGTTGTCATTTTCCCGGCGGGGCATCCCGCCTCGCGGCGTTGCTCGTCGCTTACATATTCCCGATATGCGCGCTCCTCGCGCCTTGCGATCCGGGCGCCCCGCCCGGAAAAGTTGCCAACGAACTTCTGAGACACGACACTAGCAAACGGTGTGCGCCGGTGCTTCTATACTGGTGACCATGCACACCCCCACGATTCTGGTCGTCGACGATGAGCAGCTCATCCGTTGGTCGCTGACGACGCGGTTGCAGGAGGAGGGATATCGACTCCTGGAGGCGGACACGGCGGCCGAGGCGCTGAAACGCTGCCGCGACGGCGTCGATCTCGTTCTGCTCGACTACCGGCTTCCCGACGGGGATGGCCTGACCGTGCTGAAACAGATCAAGGAGATCGACCCCGACACGCTGGTCATCCTGCTCACCGCATATGTCAGCGTCGACACGGCGGTCGAGGCGATGAAGCATGGCGCGTATCACTACGCCAACAAGCCGTTCAACGTCGACGAAATCGCGATGCTCGTGGGAACCGCGCTCGAAACCACGCGGTTGCGCCGCGAGGTGCGAGCCCTGCGCGCCACGCAGGCCCGGCCGTACAGCTTCGATCGGATCGTTGGCGACAGCGCGGCCATGACGACTTTGCGGGCCTTGCTGCAGAAGATCGCGGCGAGCCCGGCTTCGACCGTGTTGCTGACCGGCGAAAGCGGCACCGGCAAGGATCTCGCAGCCAAAGTCCTTCACTACGCGAGCGCGCGTGCCGCCCGGCCGTTCATGAACATCACGTGTTCCGCGCTGCCTGAGGCGCTGCTCGAGAGCGAGCTGTTTGGCCACGAGCGCGGCGCGTTTACTGGCGCGGATCGCCAGAAGCGGGGCCTGCTGGAATCGGCTGATGGCGGGACCGTGTTTCTCGACGAGATCGGAGAGATGGTGCCCGCGCTCCAGGCCAAGCTGCTGCGATTTCTCGAGGAGAAGTCGTTCAAGCGGGTGGGCGGAGCGGTGGACCTGCACGTCGACGTGCGGGTCATCGCCGCCACGAATCGCAACCTGCAGGAGCAAGTGCGTCAGGGCCACTTCCGCGACGACCTCTTCTATCGATTGAACGTGTTGCCGATCGTGTTGCCCCCCCTGCGTGAGCGCGCGGACGACATCCCGCAGCTCGTCGATTTCTATATCGACAGTTACAACAGCGAGTTCAAGAAAAAGGTGCGCGGGATCGACGCAGGGGCGATGCAGTACCTGGAAGGCTACCCGTGGCCCGGAAACATTCGCGAGCTGCGCAACGCTATCGAGCGGGCGATATTGCTGGCGGAAGGTGCCACGCTCACTCGTGATGACTTTCCGGCGGCGGCGTCCGGACCCCTGCGGTTGGGGGATCAGGTCCAGCTGCCCGCGGGCGGGATCGATCTCGAGCAGCTCGAGCGGTCGCTGGTCGTCCAGGCGCTGGAACGAGCCGGTTGGAACCAGACGAAAGCCGCGGCGCTGCTGGGGCTCAATCGCGATCAGATCCGGTATCGCATCGAGAAATTTCAGCTGGAACGACCCAAGAGCGAGCCGGTTGGTTGATCGGGAATTTCCCCGTCCGGGCGGAATAGTCCCTTTCTCCAGCGTTGCATCCTCTCGTTTTTCCCTGGTCCCGTCGTGGCGTGCTTCTTGAAGACGTTGGTCGAAACTGTGTCACCTATCAAGGGGGGAGTGTCAGACCCCCGGTCGCTCCATGTGCTGGTTGTGGATGACGAATCGCTCATCCGCTGGTCCTTGACGGAGACGCTCGCGGAAGACGGGCATCGAGTCGCGGAGGCCGGCGACGGCGCCGCCGCTCTTGAGTTGCTGCGGAGCGCCGAACCCTTCGACGTCGTGCTGCTCGACTACCACCTGCCGGATTCGAACGGGCTGGTGCTGCTCGGCGCGATCAGCCGGCTGACGCCCCAAGCCGTCGTGATCATGATGACGGCGTTCGGCACGCCGGAAATGGTCGAGGATGCGCTCCGCCTTGGTGCCTACCAGGTGGCGTCGAAGCCCTTCGACGTACACGCGATCGCCCGGCTCGTTCTCGAGGCACACGCCACACGCCCGCATTGACGCGTTCCACCCGACGCACGGCCAGACGCCGGATCTCCCCTGCAGCTGGAACTTGCGCGTTCTGCGGGAATTGACGAAGGACCGGCCGGAGACCTGTCCCGCAAGGCCACCCGCCTCGGGGGCCTTGCAGTGGTCGCAAGGTGTCAGGCGCGCGCGACAGCGACGAGCGCGTCTGGCTGGATGAATCCATGCTCGGGATGATGGACCGTCAACACCGGACACGCGGCCGTTCGCACCACGCGCTCCGCGACGCTGCCCATGAGGAGGTGGCTGATCGCCGCCCGTGCGTGCCGATGACGATGAGATCGATTGTGTTCTCCCGAGCGTAATCGACAATCGCCGCCGGCGTGCTGATGGCGGATATGACGACCGGCTTGGCGTTCAAAGCAGTGCGGTCCTCCTCGTCGAGCACCGCTTCGAGTTGATTGCGGGCGGCATCCTCGATGTCGCGCTGCAGGTCGGGCAACACGGCCGTATACGACTCTCCGCCAAAGTGCGTATAGACGTTGCCGACGACGTGGAGGACGTGGAGCGTCCCGCCGAACGTCCGGGCGATCTCTCTTCCGTAGGCGAGGGCTGCGTCGGCCGCTTCGCTGAAGTCCGTGGCGACGAGCACGTTCTGGATGCGGATCATTGAGCACCTCCGAGAAGAGCGCCTCGCGTTGTGACGGGCGCCAAATTCACCTAGAGCATCGGATGTGCCATCGATTGAAAGGGCAGAGGACGCCGTACCGGCTCTTGCGGCGGGCTGGCCCGAGTGGCCTTCAGGTGTGGACCAAAACCCGCATGGTCCTCACGGCAGCTTCAGGGGGATATTCCGCAGCTGTGGGGAAGAGTCAGCGCCCAATCGCGTTCCCGGCCCTCGGAGCAGGCGCGTTCACCGGTATCTGGGGCGATTCGATGAACGCCTACACATGCGCAATTCGTGCCGGTGCGAGCGGGTCGCGCGGTTCGATAGTGCGGAAGATGGGTCCGATCAGCGTCATCAGTTGCGCCTCGGTGGTCGACTTCGAAGCTCGCCCCGTGTCAAAAGGACGAAGACCTGGCCGGTCACTTGGCCCAGGAGGCCCACACGCCGTAGCCGGGATACGGGACGAGGACGGAGGGAACCTGCAGGGTCTGGGCGCTGAGGACGGCCGCCGCGGCGACGAGCAGGGCGATGGGGACGATCATGCGGAGGTCGGCCTGGCCGAGAATGAACTTCTTGCTCACGATGTGCTCCTGTCAACCTTCCGGGCGACGGCGTTAGGACCGTCTTCGTGGTTTCCGGCGCCGGCGGCACCGCCTCCACCCTTGTGCGACGTAGCTACCCTTGCGGCACCATCCAGCGTCGCCCGTCGGCGAGCTGCACTTGGGCGCGGCATCCGGCCCGCGCGCTGAGAACGACGCCCGTGCCCGCGCTTGCGTGACCGAACAATCGATGTCATCGCAAGGATCCGGCCACTCAGGGATCGCAAAAAACATTAAGGAACGGTCCGGCTGAAGCCGTATGTGGCGGGGAAGTCACGCCCGAGCCAGACGAATGTACCGTATCACTACACCGCCGTGCTGGCGTGGATTCCCGCGGCGCCTTCTCCGCACGCTGAAGGCCGACGTCTGAATTCACTGCGCAAAGCGGAGATTCATCGAGCTCTATACTGGGCCGGAAACTGCGCTGCCGTAGTCACATGGGTGAGATCGCCAACCGATCAGATTCGTCCGGAGACTGGTGAAACAGCTCGGATCTTCCACGCAGTGTAGGGGTTTGCGACGTGGCGGGGCGGAGGCTCTATCCGGCGCAATCTGGAGCCGACCGCGCTTGCTGCGAGGTGCGATGTCGTGGTCCCGAACGTTGGTGCCCGTGAAGCGGGCGAACGCGTGAAGACGAACTGGCGCGACCCGGTGAAGCTGGCTTGAAGTTGTCGCGCGGGCGACTTCACGCGCCTGTGGGTGGGGAACCCAACCCTGGAGGCGCCGCGGACTCTCCCCCCACCCCCGCACCGGAGCAGGTGACCGTCCTGTCGCACCCGCGCAGGATTGGTTGGGTTGGCACGACTGCGCTGGCGATGGGTGGCAGCAGCCAGAGCCTGTTCCTGATCGGCGCGCTCGTCGCCGGACAAGGGAGCATCCCCGGTCAGGGCACCGCCGCCGTGCCGCTCCTGGTCATCGGCCTTCTCCTCAGCTGGGCGGCGCTGCCAGGGTGGACAGAATTGGTGCTGATGTGGCCCAACCGCGTCGGGGGGGTCGCCGCCACATGTGGAGAGGCCTTCCGGCCTTATGCGCCTGTCCTCGGCAACCTGACGGGCGTGTCGTACTGGTGGGGATGGATCCCGACGTGCGGGCTGACGGCGCTCCTCTCCGCCTCCGCAATTCACCAGTGGTTCCTGCCGCGCCTCCCGGTCTCCGCGCTCGCGAGCGCCATCTTGGTGCTGGCCTACAGCGGAGCCGCGCTCTCAGTGCAGGCCGATCGCGGGCAAGTGGAGCAAATCGTCCTGAATCTGGCGGTCAACGCGCGGGACGCGATGCCGTCGGGCGGAGTCTTGACGATCGAGACCGCGAACGTCGAACTCGACGAGCACGACGCGTCCACCCACTTCTCGGTCACACCGGGGGCGTTCGTCGCGTTGACCGTTTCTGATACGGGCACCGGCATGACACCAGACGTGCAGTCGCACCTGTTTGAGCCGTTTTACACCACCAAACCGCCAGGCAAAGGCACGGGGCTCGGTCTTTCTACCATCCACGGCATCGTCACTCGCAGCGGTGGGAGCGTCGCCGTGTACAGCGAGGTCGGCAAGGGGACGTCGTTCACGGTGTATTTCTCGAGAGCCAACGCCGAAGGGCGAGTCGTCGATGCGCCATCCCTCGTGGCTCGACCCCAGCACGGGGGAGAGTCAATGCTCGTCGTTGAAGATGTGGAGGACCTCCGCGAGTTGACCACGAGGCTGCTGGAGGTGCAGGGCTACCAGGTCCTCGTCGCCTCGAACGCGAACGAGGCCCTCCATGTATTCGACCAGCACGCGTCCATCGACGTGATTTTGACCGACGTCGTGATGCCGGGGATCAGTGGACCCGAGTTGATCGAGCAGCTCCGTAGTCGACGGCCCGGGCTGAAGGTGATCTGCATGTCAGGGTACACGGAAGAAGCGATTGCTCACCACGGCGTCCTGACACCAGGGATCGCGTTCCTGCACAAACCGTTCACCTCGGCCACACTCGGGCGTAAGATTCGCGAAGCGCTCGACCAGTAGTGCTCGAATCTCCCCAGGCCCGGCGAGGAGTGTCCGTCGCTATTCCACGACGTCAAAGCGCAGACCGCTCGATCCTTCGCCGCGGCCGATCGTCTTGCGTCGGCCGATCCACAGTAACGGGCTGCCGTCGAACCAGCGGGCGTATTGATAGGAACGGGTGACCCGGCAGCCTTCGCGTGGAATCTCCTCTTCGAAGATGTCGAGCGGGCCGGCGCTGGGTTTCAGGATCTGACTCAAGGCGGGTTGGGGTTTCAGGGTGCCGTCCTGACGAAGTGTCGCGCCGCGGCGGAAACGGATCGCCTTCTGGCCTGGCTGAATCTGAACCGGGATGAGGGGTATCCAGTAGCCGGGGACCTCTGTCGACAGCCGCCACGTCAGTGCCCCCTCATTCGAGGGTGCGGGCGTGGCGGGCTCGTTGCGGCGCTGTCGGGCGAGGTCGTCGTCGCGTCGATTCAGTGGACGGCCGGATACGCCTTCGGCAATCCGTTCGACACCCCAGGCGAGGTTGGCCATTTCATCGCGCAGGAACAGCACCTCGTCGAGCGGTGTGCTTTCCATCGTGCGCTTCAGCGTCGGCGCCAGGAATAGATTTGTCGGAGTGTCCGAATTGCCGGTGTTCTTGAACATCCGCCAGCGGCTCGACGCGGGATGGGCAGACTGGTCGATGGACGGAATCAGCGTGCGGACGCCGAATGTATCCGTGATGACCAGGGAGTTGATTTTGCAGATCGAGCCGACCGGCAGATCCACTGGGATGACGAACCAGTCGTTGGCATAGGTGATGGCGAAATCGACCAGCAGCATGCGGGCCAGATCGTCCGGGTCCGCTTCTACCGCGCCAAAATTCACCGACGCATCTTCGAATTCCCACCACCGCGACGCCGGCATGCCGCGATATGTGGCCGGAGCGGGAATCATGGTTCTGACGATGGGTAGCGGATTCATTCCCGCTACCCGGTCTGCATCGGCTCCAATCGTTTCGCCCATCCTGACATCGAAGTCGTACCAGTCGAGATCGCCCTCGTAGTACTCCGACGTCAGGACCATTCGCGGCGTGGTTGGCGCTTCAACGGAGAAGGCGTACTCCATCCGCTGCGAGGACCAGGCTTCGGGCTGTTCCGCTGGCTCGCTGAACAATCCCTCATACCAAAGAATGAACGCGTCGCGCGCGGCCGCGAACGCTGGCCCATCAGTCGGTTGTTCGATGGTGGGCGCCGAGGGCAGCGGATTCTTCTTGAGCTCGGTGTAGAGCTTCACGCCATCGGGAACGCGGCCGGACATCACGTCCAGGAACCGCAGGGCTTCGCCATCAACGTCAGCCGCCAACGCTGCGCTGCGTGTCGGCAAGGGAAACGCCGCGAGGAAGCCTGGATGGTACTTCGTGCCGAATGGCGCGCGCGCCAAGACGCGTAGGAACTGCTGACCGGCTTCGACCGACACACGCAGACGCACGAGCGCGCCCGGCTTGGGGTGCACCGCCTCGCGCTCGACGACCGTTTCCAGCGGCGCCTTCTTCGGATCGAACTTCACCGGCTTGGCCGCGCCGTTCTGCGGCAGGTAGCGCGTGAGTTCGGCGCACTCGGCGCGCAATCGCGCGGACACCGGCGTGCCACTGTCGTCCCCTTGCAACTCACCGAGCTGCCACTGCCGGGCGAGCAGCCAGAGGGGATCGTAGATCCGCGCCTTCAGGGTTTCGCTCTGTGAAGCGCCGCGGACGTTCGGTTCCAACCGCGACCAGGTGGTGATGGACGGCATTAGAGTTTCACCTTGAAGAAGTCGGTTGACACCGTATGGTCTTCCGCGTTGAAGGCAAAATACGCTGCTGGGAGATAGTGCGAGGTCTCATCCAGCAAATCCGGGGTGACGGCGCGCATATGCACCAGGCCGACCGTCTCGCGCAGCACCTGCACAAGCCACGGGATGGTCCAGAACGCCTGAAAGAGCGGGTTGGGATGGGGGACCACGAGAATCGCCTGCGGCGCCACCGAGTCGGGCTGGTTGTACTGAAACACCACGCCGGTGGTTTCGGTGGAATTGGGCACGACTTCAACCCACTCGTCGATCAACAGGCCGGCAAGCGGTTGCGTGAAATCGATGGCTTCGGGCGTGTGGACAATCAGCGACAAACGGCCCGGCGGGATAGGCGTGCCCGCCTTCGCCGGCAAACCGACCCAGCGGTCGCCGTCGCGTTGTGGCAGCTGCGCCACCTGGAGCGTGAGGGCATCGCCGTTGCCGAGCGCTTCGGCGTACTGCAGGGCATCGTCAAGGCGCGCGACGCCTTCGCGAACTCGCGCCATCCGTTGATGGAACGTGACGACGGCGAGCGGGTCGCCGTCCTGAACAGCCGTGCTCGTGGCCAGAGCACGCTGAATCTCGGCGGCATTCGGCGGACGCAAACGCGGCAGGGCCACGAAGCCATCGCCGAAAAGATGCCTGAGCCGTTCCGCAGAATCCGTCGTGGCATCGGCTTTCGCGAGGCGATCGGCCGCTTCGCGCTCGATGGAACGCGCTTGAAACACGAGCGTCTTCAGATCCGCGTCGGTCGCCCCGACCGCCGACAGCGGAATCGCGCCCGGGATGCCAAAGGCCGCGATCGTCTGCATCACCGATCGCAGCGCCGCCAGTGTGGCGGGGGTGGCGCCATTCACGGCCGTTTGCAAGGTGGTCTGCAATTGACGGAGCGAGGCCAACGCACGGTCCGCGCGGACCTTCAGATTCGCCACATCCAGAATCGTCGGCGAGGCGGCAACCTCGGCGAGATTGACGTCTCCCGCTCGCAACGGCCGTCCACTCGCCAGCAGATTACGCGCCGCGCGTACCACTTCGGTGAACTCCGACCAACTGACGTCCGTCAAGGGCCAGGCGGGATCGCGCGATGGATTCAGCCGCAGCGTTTGCGTCGCGGTCAGCGCCACGTTCCGCCGCGCCAGGAACAGGATGCGCTGCTCCAGCTCCGAAAGCCGGGAGTCTTCCGTCGATTGCTGCGCATGAATCACGTCGAGCGGCGCGAGTTTCAGGGTCTTGAGCCGAATGTCCTGCTTGTCCACGACGGCACCCGTCGTCGTGTTCACCCGTTCGACGACGCAGCGGACACGGTCGGGATTGCCGAGCAGCTTTGCCGCCCACGCATTGAGGAATGGCTCCGCCAGAGCACGAAACGTCGCGGTCCAATCGGCGATCGCGGCTGGAGCGCCAGGAAAGAGCGCGACGACCCGGTGCGTGAACGCAGAACCGCTCCGCGGCGTGCGGATGACGTCCAGCTCGGGCGGCGGCGCGTCGCCGCGTTCCAAGGCATCGAGCGTTGCGGCGGCGCGGCTGGGATTGCCGAGCACGACATGGTGAGTGCTCTCGGCCAGCAGCGCATCGCTCAGCGCGTCGACGCTGTTCGCCAAGGCATCCAACTCCACGTTCATGACCTGCGGCACCGGAACTCTCGCCAAATTGCTGGCGAACAGGAAAAGCGTGACGCGATCCGCCGGCGTCTTGCTCTGCCGCACGAGCTCCAGCCCATCCACCACGTGGTTCGCCGGCACGACCTCGACCGGTTGCCCGGCTTCGTCGACGCGTGCTGACTTGATCGGCGCGATGAAGCGGAACGCATCGATGAAGACGTCCAGCCCCCGCTCGTGCAGAGCGCGCTCGAAGCGATACCCCAGCAAGGCGGCGAGCGGCTGGCCGGATCGCACACCGTCCAGCAGATATTGCGCCGTACGGGCGCGTTCGGAGGACAGATCGATCGCGAGTGGATTGGCCTGTGGGTCCGTCGTGCGGCCGAAACGGGTGAGATGCCCGCTTCGCAGCACTGCGACCGTGGCGGCGTGATCGAGCGACGGGGCGTGGACAAAGCCTGGATCGGTCCGGAGTCCGAACACCGGGCCCGGTTCGCCAGGCGGAGCGGTCACCTCGGCTCGTGGCGGCCCGGGTTGCAGGTCTTCTACCCAGCCATAGCCTCCGAGATATACGCCGGCGGGATCTTTCTGGCGCATGGTCTTCAAGCGCTTGGTGGCAAACGATGTGACCCAAGCGTCCAGGCGATGCGACGATAGATCCAGGGTGCCGCGCATCAACATCGACAGCTTGTCGGTCTTCATCACCTTCAGCGCATCGAGACTCTTGCGGAAATCCTGCACGTTCGTGTCGGCCGGTTGCGTGAACGCCGGTCCGGTGTGCAGTGCCGCCGCCGTGATGCGATCGAGCGGCGTTTCCATCGGCAACTGGGTGAATCGGACATGTTCTGGTTCGGCGCGCAGGTGCGGAGCACGCCCCAGCGCTCGAGCCGCGGCATTCGCGTACTCGACCATCATCGAGTGACGCAACAGCAGATACAGCAAACTGAATGGCGCCGGAATGGACGCATGCTGGAGCAGGGCGTCGAGATTCGGCGCCTTCAACAACTGATCGATGTAGTTGAAGGTGAAGTCGGCGTTCGAGGATGACTGAACCAACGGCACGTTCAGCCCCGAACGCACCGGATCGCATAACGTCAGTGATGCGCGGGGCGTGATGCCGCTGAGGCCGGCGAGGAATGCCAATGCCTGCATCGCCTGCGCCCGTTGCACGCGATTCCATTCGTCGGGCGGCGGAGTGCGCAGGAACTCGAACAGTTCGCGGGTGTAGAACAGTCCGAAGATGTTCCTGATGGCGTAGCTCGTGGACAGTCCGTCCACGGCGAACACTTCCTTGAAATCGACGTCCGGATCCGCGTGATTGCCCATGCGCGACGCTGTGCGGCTCTCGACCGACCAGTAGTCTTGTAAGCGCCGCACCACTTTCATCAGGGCGTCATCTCTCGAGGCCAGTTTTCCGTCTTCCGGCACCGCGCCCCACAAGTCGAGTCCCGTGACGGGAAGTACGCCGTAGGGCTGCTTTCCCGCGCGCAGCGTGGGCAGCGGCCCGCCGGCACGCACATGATCCAGGAAGTGCTGCCGTGCATATTCCAGGTTGGCGTCAATGTCCGCTTCCGGGAACGCGCCAGGCTGCTGACCGTTGAGCTCGCCGAGCCCCATCATCTGTTCCAGGTAGTAGCCCCAGGTGGCCGGCCACAGCGCACGATTCATGTCGCGCGCTTCGCGTTGTTCGCGCGCATCTGCATTGCCCGTACGGGCGAGCAGTTCGGGAGGAAGGCCGAGAGCCTTCGACAGCTCGTCGCCAGTCGATCCATCCCCGGTGTGAAACTGCGGTTCCCCGAGAATCAGCCGAAAACTTCGCTCGTGCCCCGGATCGTCGGTGGTGAATCCCGACGCGGTATCCTCGGTGTTGTTCGTCGGCGTGCCTTGGGTGACCAGGCTCAAGCCATCGGTGTATTTGTGGGCTTCGATCAATTCCTTGAGCCGCGTCGCCGACGCGGCGCTGTCGAGCGATCTCTTCACACCGAACACGAGCAGCAAATTGATGCGTGGCGGTCCTGCAGTCGGCGGCAGCGTCAGGCGCAGCGCCATGCCGAGCCGCTCCGCCTCGCCGAAGTCGACCATCCACTTCATGCCATCGTCGATGGCCAGGGTCTCGTTGTCTGGCACTGGGGTGGTTTGCGGATTCGGTCCGACGGGCAAGACGTCGGGGATCAAGTTACCCGCCGCCGTCACTTCGCCGATCCCCTGCACAAACGCCTTCGCGATCCATTGGTCCGGCAACACGGTCGTGCGGGGCGCGCGTGTCCACGTTTCGTTCTTTTGCGCGTCCGGGCGCACCGGTGGCGACGGAAACTTCGGCGGCTTGGTCGGTCGCTCCGTGGGATTCGTCGGCGTCAGCTGGCGCACGACCCACGCCGCGCGCTCTGCGCCGTAACGGTCTGCAAGTTGTCGCCACGCGTCCTTCCGCGCTTCTTCCGTCGTCGCGCTCCAGAGCAAGGTGTGGAAGTGTTTGCCCCATTCGACTTCATCCGCGGTCAGCTCCGGCTCGTGCGTGTCGACATGGATCTTGTCCGGGAACACGCGGATGCGGAGTTCCTGGCCGAAGAACCGGGTCTCCAGACGCACCGGAAAAAGGACGAGCGGGCGATCACCATTCAGCAGCAACGGTTCCGGCATGGGCTGTTCCTTCAGGGCAACATTTGTCTGGCGAGTATCGCGATGCGCACCGGCTTCTGCAGTGTGACGCGGGCCATGTGCGCACCGTTCGCGCCCCATTGCGCGCCGGGCGGGTTGGCCGACGTATCGGGAAGCAGGGGCGGCGGCGATCCGGGTGTGACGCCGACTGTCACGTGCGTCATCGCCCGCAGCGCCGCTGCAGACTGCACCAGATGCCGCCACGTCAGCTGATTCCAATCGGTCACCGGCGGCGGCTGGGGATCGATGTCCTTCGGCATGTCGAGTCCGAAATCGGGCTCGCCCGGTTGCTGTTGGATCACGAAGAACCAACCGGGGTCGGGATCCGTGCCGCGTGCGGCCGCCGCCGTGAGATCGAAGCCAAAGAACGCGATATCCGGCGGTGCCGCGCCGCGGAACAGCGGATAGCGTTCTTGAGTCGTGAGCTTGGGATTGGTGACGGTACCGGTGGCCTTCGCGGCATAGATCACCGCGTTCGGATAGCGTCGAAACAGCTCGCCACGCGCCAGCAACACCAACTGGTCCGGATTCCCTGCGGCAGAGGGATTGAAGCCCAGACGCGAATTCCAGGTATGAATCGGCTGCATGAATTCCTCCTGCGCCGAGCCGCGACGGTTCCAGAAGAAGCGGAAGTAGCTGCCGCGACGGTCGGTGGGATATTCACGCCACAGCAGTTCGCGGCCCATTTCGTGATTCAGGCCGATCATGAAGGCTTCGATGAAACGCGAATTCGGCTGTACCAGCGTGACGCTGTTGGCGGGCACCTTCTCGAGCCCGGGGAGCAGGAACTCAGGCACCAGTTCCATCAAGCGTTCGGACATCGGTGCGGGAAACTGCGGATGCGCCAACACCTGTTGCTCGATCGGAATCTCGGCGCCACCCAGCGCGCGGAGCGTTGCCGACGGCACCGCTTGCAGGCGTCCTCTCAACGTCGCCAGATCGGGAATGCGGAACACAGTCTTGCTCGTGGATCCGATGCGAACCAGTTTCGACAAATTCGCCGACGCGGCCGCACGGAACTCCGCCATCAGCGTGGGCTCGCGCACACCGCCGTCGTCAATAGCTAGAAACCCTGGATTCTGCGTCTCCTGGATCCTCAATTGGGCCGGACGCACCGCGGCGCTGATGCTCGTCGACGAGAGTCTCGCCGGATCGATTTGCGGCGTCAGCACCGCGTCGGAAACACCCTTGATCGTGACTATCGTGCCGACAAAGATGCGCGGCGGACCGGTGATCACGACACGATTCACCGGCGGGAGGGTCTGGGTGAGGCTGACCATCGGCCGCGCGAACGTCTGATTCTGGACCACCGCCGGCGTCAGCGCGCGCCGATTGATGGCACCGCGTGGCCGGGCCACGCGTCTCAACGTCGCGGACTGGAATCCAGGCGCTTGCGACCCGTTCAATTGCCACGCCAGCGTGCGCTGAACGTTGGTCTGTCCCTCCTGCACCGACACCGCAACTTTGGCCAGGCTGAGTCCGGTGACCTGCAGCAACCCATCGTCCTCAATCGGCCGCACGTGCCGCACCCAGGTGGCTTGTCGTGTCGTCACGGCCAATTGCTTTCGCCGCCGCGCCTGGTTTTCCTTCTCGATGGCGTCCACCTGTCGCCACGCGGACGCCATCAGATGTTCCTGGTCCTCCTGGACGATGCGCACGCCCAGGCTGGCAGCGATGCGGTCCCGCGGATCCAGATTGAGATCGTTGACCCAGTGCCGTGGCGTGGCGGCGACTTCGACGCGCTCTTTCGGCGGATAGGTCGAACCGTAGATCGGCGGCGCCACGATGGGGTCCTGAGCCGACGGTGCGTTCAGCGCGTTGGCGGGCGCATTCAGGATGTCCGCCAACTTTGCCTGCAACGGTTGTGGCACTGGTGCCGGCTCGGCCGTCACTGGCTCTGGAGGCTTGAGGATGCCTTTCATCGTGACCACCCCGCCCGAAGGCAGGCTGAAGCCGGGGGTGGTCAGATCCAGCGGACGCGTCCCGACGCTGTCCGGCAAGGGACGCGGTTTCAGATCGCGCACCAGCGATTCGAAGTCGCCCTCCGCGCCGGTGGTAAATTCCCACGAGTAGAACACCGGCAGCTGAAAGGGCGCGGTCGGTTGATCGAGACGCCACGCAGGCTCGAGTGTCGTGAGCTCCTGCTCGACGACCGGGATTCCGAGCGCGGCCTTTCGTCCGACTTCAAACGCCGGCACGACACACGCGATGTAGGCCACATTCGGGTCGAGCCGGCGCGCACTGACCAACCGCGACACCGTACGCGCCGGGGCATTTTCAATCGTGCCCTTGAGCGTGAGAACGGTATCTGTGGCAGAGCCCACGACCTGGGCATGCGCCCAGGCCCACGATTCGTCGAGATCCGGCAGATCCTCCGCGACCGGGCTGGTGAATTCGAGCACCGACAACGGCGACGTCTCGACACGGCCAAGCGTGACGCCGGGCCGCTTGCGAACCACCACCAGACAAATCCACGGCCGCAGCCGCTCTCCCGCTCCGGGCTTTGCGGGAGTGAATAGCCACGGAAAATCGGGACGATCGAATTCGATCAGCGGAAAGAAGTTGGACTCGAAATTCGTGGTCAGATGCCGGGGTTGGACGCGCACGATCTGCCGCGGATCGATCGCCGTGACATCCGCGGGGCCGTAGAGGTGGACGTCGCGTGCAGGCACGCTGAAGGTCGTCAGCTGCACGCTGACCTGTAACGACACGTCGGCGCGCTGCGCGGAGCCAAGCGAATCCGGCGTCGTGATGCCGGCGGCTGCGCCCTGCCGGACCCACGGTAAGAAGTGACGTACTGCGTTGTCGGCCATCGACCCGCTCCTTGCTGTGCCCAGTGTCGTGTCTCAGAAGTTGGTTGTCATTTTCCGGGCGGGGCATCCCGCCTCGCGGCGTTGCTCGTCGCTTACATATTCCCGATATGCGCGCTCCTCGCGCCTTGCGATCCGGGCGCCGCGCCCGGAAAAGTTGCCAACGAACTTCTGAGACACGACACTAGCGCTTCGCAACCACCTGGAAATTCGCCGCTTCGGCCTTGCTCAACTTGTTCAGTTGATCCTCAGCCTCGAGGCGCGAGGCGAATGCCGTTGTTCCGGCGAGATCCGACAGATCGATCTTCGATTGCACCGCAAACGTCTTCGCCTGCGTCGTGAATGGCACTGCCGCCGCGCGATACCGGATCGCGCCAAGGCGCGAGGTGGCGCTGATGCCAACCGCACTCCACTCCGCGAACCGGGCCGCAAGGTTGAACCCGATGGTGGTGGTCGTGCGCGGCTCCTCCGGAGGACTCGGAATGACGATGTCCTCGAAATCCGCCGCCGCCGGCACTGGTGTTCCGCAATCGGCGGCGTTGCTGCCGACGCTGACGCCGGCCGGCAGCAGTTCGAATGAGGGACTCGAGAGCTTCTCGTCATCGGACAGGTCACGGAATTGCGCCGGTGCGAACTGATCACGAACCACGTCCGGAGTGGTGAACGACGCACTGCCCACGACGATCTGCTGGATCCGAAACACCTGCGGTCCGCCGACCGGACGCGTATTGCCGAAGCGTGAGATCGGCACGTTGAGCGGAACCACGCCTTGCTTGACCGTCAACGTGCTCAACGGATGAATGCGAACAGCACTCGACGGCCCTTCTCTCAGACTGACCAGGCGCTCGCCGGTTCCCGGCATGACAGCAGTCCAGCTGGCGGCGTCCGCCAGCGCCGTGCGCAGCAGCGCGCCCACATCCACGGGCGCGGGCAGCGGCGGCTTTTGACCGGACACCAGCGTGACATTGAACGACACCGTAAAGTCGATCCACCAGATCTCGAACGTCGCCTTGCCTTTGACATTCAGCGGTCGCGGTCCGGACAGCTCCCCGGCGAAGCTGACTTTGAACAGACTGGTCGAACCCGCCTTCAACTGCAGCGAGGCGTACAGCGAGGCGACAAAATGAAACGGATCGAACTGAATCAGCACGTCGTAGCCGGCCTGGCCCGAAACGCTGAACTTCGACTTCTTGGCGAACAGTTCCGCGTGCGCGCCGAACTGCACCGTATTCGAGGTGATGGCGAAATACGAATCGCAGCGGATCTTCAGATCGTCGGAATCGGAAAAGACAATCGCCGCGCGCTGCATCCGTTCCAGGCCTGGCGGCGGCGTGAAGGCCGGGTGCAGCCCGCCGACAGACAGCGCGAAGAACGGCTGATCGCCCCAATTCAAGCGCATGCGCATTTCGCCGGTGATGACGAAGCGGTCGACCAGGCGCGAGTCGAACAGCACGGCGTCGAGGAACGCGCGTTTCTGGTCGAAGTCCACGCCGCCGAAGATGTTCATCTGCAGCCGGACCAGGTCCAGCTCTTTCTTGGGCAGGATAACCAGGACCTGGCCCATGATCAGGAATCGGGTGCGCACGCCGAGCTCGAGGATCAGCGCCAGGTTGATGGTGACCAGCGTCGGCGTACCCCAGGTAATCTGCGCCAGGACACCAAACAGGTAGTGATCGCGCGCCACCGGGAAGAACTCACGAATCACACTGAGGTACTGCGGCGCGTTGCGAATCAGATCTTTGGGCGCCAGCACGGCATTCAACGTGTTGGCCCGCACGCCTGCCTGAACCGCATCCTCATTGACCGTGCGATGGATGCCCAGTAGTCCACCAATGCCCGCCAGCATGAAGCCAAAGCCGATCGGAATCGGCTTGAACCCATCGGCCGTGATGATCACCAGCAGGGAGAATCCGCCTCCGGGAATCTTCGTGTTCAGCAGGCCCAACGCCGAGAGCGAGACGAAGCCCTCGATTTCCAGGTGAAGCGCGCCTGCGTATTGGCCGTGCTCGCGATCGAGGTCGAGGAATCCGCCACCGTGAACCACTTTGGCGTCGATGTCGAGGCCAATGGCGGTCGGCGGCTGGAAGCCAAAATCCAGGTCGAAGAGGCTCAGGTTGGCATCCGGCTTGACGAAATCGGCGGTGAGCGCGAATCCGGCCTTGTCGAAGCTGGCCGTGACCGGTCCCAGCTTGATGTCCGCCGCGATCCTGACGCCGAACGTCAGCGCGGCTTTGCCGTTGCTCGACTCCGGCGAGAGCCCGAGTGAAAGAGACTGAATACGCACCGGACCGAAGGTTTTGCCGACAGGCGTGACGCGATTGAGATCCGCGTCGTTCGCTGCATCTGCTTCGCCCGCCTGCGGCGCCCTCGACAGCGACGACCCACGGTGCGCTGCGGTCAAGGGCAGTGGGGTCGGGGGCGGCGGATTCGTCTGCGTGATGACGTTGCCCTTGCCGCCATCGATGAAGAAGCCCCGCTCCGTCGAATATCCCAGACCCAGATTGAGCGGAATCCTCTTCTCGCCAGGCAGAATCTGCGACAGGAAGCCGTCGCCGCTCTTGCCGAGATTCAGCACCAATTCGCTTTTCCGCGACACCGCCTTGATGCCCGCCACCGCCGTGGACCATTCGAGCTCGACTTCGAACTGTCCGAATTCCAGATGCGAGCCGTCTTCCTTCCCGAACCGGTAAAGGGCGTCGTCCTCGCTCCCTCCCTCGAAACCCACCTTGATGCTCGGCTGGCCCGGAGATCCCACGCCGAGTTTGGACAACTTGCCGAAGGGAATGAACAAGTCGCCTGCGGTTAGCGACGGCGTGAGCTTGAATCGCCAGTCCTTGTTCAGCCGGATGTTGAAACTGCCGCCAAACTCGAACGACATCAGCAGGCCTGGGCCACCGTGAATTGAGGGCACGAACACGAGCGTGACGGTGCCGTTCTTGTCGACCGCCTTCTTGGGGTCCAGAAGATCACGCTCTTTCCAATTGAAGCGGACCGACAGCGTGCGCTCTGACATTTTGTCGAGCAGCGGCGTCGGGGAGCCGGGCGACGGGTCCCACCCATACAGCGGCTCGATGGCGATGGCCGACAGGTCGCCATCGTCCTGTCGCGTCGTGCCCGGTTTGACGTCCGCAAGCTCGAGGATGGCCAGGGTGGCGGCGATAGGAATGAACACGTTGTCGGACGACGCGCGCGCCTGATCTTCGTTGTCGAGGCGCGGACCGCCGGGCTTGAAAATCGTGACGAAACGGCTCCACACGAAATGGGGAATGGTCGCGGTGACGGGCTCTTCGAGAAAACCGAGCGGCTGGGCGGCCCAATAGATAAGCGGCCCATACGGCACGAGGTGCAGCCGGAGGTAGTCCACCATCAGGATATCGATGAGGCGGTGCACCAGTTCCGGAATATTGTGAATGCCCTCGACGTCCAGCGCTTTGACGAAGTTCGTCAGCGTGGTGAAGCATTCCTTGATGTCGCCGAGCGCTTTCTTGAAATCGTCGAAGCTCGGATCGTTGGCATCGCGATAAGCGCGGATGTTGGCCAGATTCTTTTCAGGCACCACCAGCTTGGCGGCCTTGCTCGACGAGAGTCCAAGCACCTTGCCGAGATCCTGGGCGTGCGCCGCGGAGACTTCCGTCTCGATGCTGATGGTCTTGCGGTATTCGTTGATGCCTTTGATCTGATGCTGCGGGAACGCCTGGCCGACGGCAATGGTCGGGGGCAGCCCCAAATCGATCAGCACCTCGGCGCGCGCCGCGTCGTCGTTCAGGCGGTCGGCGATCCACTCGTAGAACTCGCCGACCTTGCCGACGACGCCCTGCAGGAAGTTTTCCGCGCTCACGGCTGACCTCGCAACACGGGCTTCGTCTCATTGGGATCGCCGGTGAGCGGCGCCTTGTGAATCGTGAAGGGCTGATGGTCCTCGGAGGCGTTGGGCAGCTCGTACGGGAACACACTGCGCAATTCCTGGATGGCGTGCAGCACGTCCTGGTTCTGCGCGTTCTTGATGTTCTTGAAGTGGATCAGCCCGAGATTGTTGCCCATCGCGATCTGCCGGCCGTTGCGCATGATGTCGAAACTTCGGTGATGACGGGAAACCAGCCGGCGATAGGCATCCGCAAATGTGTCGCGAAAGCTGGGATTCTGCGTCGATTGCGTCGAGATGTCGGTTCCCGCCGACGCGGGCTTCGCGATCTCTGGACGTTCCTTGTCCGGCTCGTAGGGCAGTCCGTTGAATTCAGCCCGTTGGTCGAGCAAGACCTTGATCCGCCAGGACCAGTCGGGGGGCGTGGTGGCTTCTGTTCCCTCGGGCCAGCCAAAGGCGGGAAGCAGCATCGGCGCCTCTTCGAGCCGCGCCCGCAGCGCCGGCACCGCTTTTGCCGCCTGGTCGTTCAGGACATTGGCCTTCGCATTCCAACCCAGACGCTCGGCATTGATGCCGGCGCGCACCAGCCGTTGCGCGCGCCCGATCCGCAGATCGATGTTGCGAACGTAACTGGGAAGCACCTTCTTGAATCCACTCGACGTGAATTGGACGAACCGGCACGGGTTGGGCGCCTGGTCGGTGTTTTTCCAATAGCTCATCGCCTGCGCCGAGCCATAATGCACGTCGCCTGAAAGCAGGATGACCTTGCGGTAGGGCTCCAGCCGTTTCAGCAGCGCTTCCGTCGCTTTCGGATCGAACGCCCATGCCTCAATCGCATCGGGATTCGTGCCTGGCATCCCGCGCAGGGTTTCATTGCCGTTCGCGATGGCCTCTTTGACGTCGAAGGCGCGATAGGCCAGGGGCGCGACGATCTCATCGAACATCGGCGGACCCAGCACCGGCAACGGCGCCACGACGATCAACACTTCCTTTCCCGCCGGCAGCGGCCCGGCCGGGATCTGCTTTTCGATGACCTCCAGCAGGATGTTGGTCGGCGGTCCGCCACGCGTCAACCAATTGCGTTGCGTGCGGTTGTCGATCACGAAGACAAGATGTTTCGTCCCCGGCACGGAATAGTGCCAGGACAACTGATCGTCGAATTTCAACGGATCGATCGTGCGGCGGTTGAGACCGAACAGCTGCTCGATTTCGTCGTTCGCCGTCTGCTGAGTGGCCGCCGTCGAGGTACTGGTGAAGAGTTGCGTGGCGAGCTCGAGCAGCCGTTTGGGTTTGCCTTGCAGGTATTTCTCGGGATCGTTGCCCCACCCCTGAAACAGCGCAAAGGCGAGCATTCCGTTGCGGATGACGGCGCGGCCCAGCGGGTTGGTCATCACGCGGTCGCGCCACATCGGATTCAGATTCCAGTCGTCGGTGACCTCGTGATCGTCCCACATCATGTAGGTGGGGACATTGGCCATGGCGCGGCGAACCTTATGCTGGAATTTCAGCGCCTGCACACAGTTGTTCCGGCGTTGGTCTGCCGTCGTTTTGTACAGTTTTGCCAGATCGTCTTTGAGCTGCTGGATGAAACTCTTGAACTTGCCCTGCTCGTCCGCGGTGAGTGTGTCCGCGAACGCGTAGACCTTCGGGAATCTGGCACGCTGAGGTGAGCCGGCCGCCGGCAGTGTGCCGGCTTCGAGCGTACCGGTGTCGATCGAGTCGCGCTCGATCGGATCGAGATCGTCTTTCTTCTTGATCGCGGACTTCAACTCGTCGGCGGTCAGCGTCTTGAACAGGAAATCGGTGAAGCGCCGCAGCAGCGCATCGACGATCTTGGGCTTGTTCTTGTCGTCGCGCCCACGGAACAGCGGCAGCACGGTGTCGGGAACCCTGGTGTTGTAGTTGGTCCGGAACTCCGCGATGGTGTCGTCGAAGTCCTTGAACAAGGCCGGCTGCCACAGTTCGTTGTTCCAGGCGTCGAGATACATCGCCGCGAACTCGCCGAACGACAACAAGTGCGAATGATTGTCGACGGTCGTCATCCGCGCCTCCGACAGCACGAGGTTTGCGCGCAGGCCGGCCGGAAAGCTCTTTTCGTCGGCGGGAATGAACTTGGCCGCCAGTCCATTCGGATCATTGATGGCCAGGAATTCGCGCTTCGCCAACAGGTCCTGGCCCAGGGCGGCCATCTGCGGCAGCATCATGACCTCGACGTCGTCCGCGTAGATCTGATCGCCCGCCAGCAGGAGTTGATGAATACGTTTATTCGGGTCGTTGAGATTCTCCTTGACGAGATCGTCGATCCACGCAAGACCGTCGGTCAGCCCGGCCACCTGCAGGCGGCATGAGCCGTGAATGATCTTCAGATCCGTCAGGCTGTTCGGCGGCAGCGCAAAGCTGGGCAGCTGATTCTCCGCATAGCCCAGGGCCAGCCTGCGCCTTTCGACGGGCGTCGTGCTCAGGACGTTGTCTTTGAGTAAGTTGAGCGACTTCAGGTCGTTCTTCGCGCCGCCGGTTTTCTCGGTGAGCGAGATATTGTAGGAGTAGGACTGGCCGGGCTTCAGGACATCAGCGCCGGCGAGCTTCATCATCACGACGGCGATGTGAAGCTTGTCGCCAATCGCAAGAGTGTCGATTTTGTCCGCGTCGCGGCTGAACGTCGGCGTGTCTCCAGCCTTCGCGAGACCCTCAAAGAGAGACAGTTGCACCGAGCATGCCTTGCTCAGGGCAACCCATACGGAAACGAGTCCGGGCTCGACCCGGCGGAGAATCGGACCGGACAGAATCAGCGGCAGTTCCACGGCAAACCTCGCGTAAAGTCCGACAAAGCCAATGCGTGGCGCCTTACTCTGGTGGGCGGGCGACGAGCTTGTCGCCGAGGCCGGTATCGAAGATCAGCGCGCCACTGGGATGCGTGACGAGGAAGCACGACACGGACATCGTCGGATCCGGCACGTCCTGGCGTGTGAGATTGTAGGTTTCGGGACTCAGGTTGATCAGATACCCGCAATCGAAGACGTAGAGGCGCAGGCCTGGCGGCGCTTGTTGCGCCGCCGCGGACTGCGAATCTGCCGGCCACGAGGCGACGAGCAGGGCAGACAACACTGCCACCGTCACGCGAGGGTCCATCCGGTGCATCGCCGCTTCCTCCTGCCTACGCCGGGCCGGGCATCGTCAACGTCGAACCCTTTTTCGCGAAGATCATAGCCAGCAGCTTTGCAGGCTGCGTCTGGCTCGCATTCTTCGAGACCTCGTGGGTCGCGCCGGGCTGCTCGTAGAACATCTGCCCGACGGTGTAGGTCTTTTCCTCGCCCTGTTCAGAAATCTTCGTCACGACCGCGCCCTCGAGCACGTACGCGAGCACGAATCCGGCGTGGTGGTGTGTCGCACTGACTCGCCCTGGCGGGTAGTCGACGTAGCTCACCGTCACTTCCCAGTCGTCCATCGTCACGCGGGGAAGGTCGTGTCTGAAGACCGGCGGGGGAGGTGTGCCAGGCGCAGCGGGGGCCTGTGCCAGCGCGTCGAGAGTACGCCCTGACGCGAGAAGGTCGGCAAAAAGCGCAAACGAGGCAACGGCGTCGCGACGGCTCATCATGGCCGGGATTATAAAAGATTTATGGTCAACCCTCCCACTGTTACATTGGTGAGACAGCAGCAATGGCCGTCCCGATGCTGCTGCAGAGCGAGGTGCCGCTCGGCGACATCCGCTGGATCAGACTGGATCCCATGCGGGCCGTCACGATGGGCCTGCAGCCCGACCCTTCAATGAAATCTGGGTGCCCGAAGTCGATCTGAGCCGCGACAGCTCAGGCGAATCGCCTCGGTGCCGGGACGTGGAATCGCGAAGCCGCCGCGCAGTATCTCGACCAGCGCATGGGGAGGGCTGAGTGATCCCGACGCGCCTTTTCACACCAGAAGCTGCACGCGCCTCGCGTATCACGTCGGGCGGCATCGCGCGTTCGCCCGCTGCCGCCATACAGCGCGCCACCAGGCCGTCACCTCTGCCCGCGCGACGGGGCGTTCCGCTCCTGCCTGGACCGCGTCGGCCGCCGCCGCTCCGGCAGGAAAGGCCGCGCTCGCGACGAGTCCTCCGGTCGTGCGGAGCAGTTCCCGGCGCGTCAGGTCGAATGGTGCAGACGTTCGAGGCATGGCACCGCGATTATCGATCAAGGCGACGTGAAGGCGCAGAACGATCTGCGCCGATTGCGCCGTTCAGTCAACTACTGAGATGATTCCAAGCCAGAACACCGGCGGCACCAATCCAATGACACCTGAAGCGCTACGACGATCCTTTCTCGATTTCATGGCAGCACGGGGGGCCAAAACCATTCCCTCGGCAAGTCTTCTGCCGGGAAACGATCCGACGACGTTGTTTACGGGCAGCGGCATGCAGCCTATGGTGCCGTATCTCCTGGGCCAGCCGCATCCGATGGGGCGTGAGCTCGCGAACGTGCAGAAGTGCCTGCGGACCGTCGACATCGACGCGGTGGGGGACAACTCACATCTCACATTCTTCGAAATGATGGGACGGTGGGAGCTCGGCGGCCACCCCGATACCTACCAACGCGCCCAGATCGAGGCGATGTGGAACTGGCAGGTCGGCGTGCTCGGCCTCGACCCCACGCGCCTCTACGTCAGCGTCTATCAGGGGAACGCAGCCCTGGGCATTCCGCGCGACGAAGCGGCGATTGCCGTCTGGCAGGACGTGTTCCGCAGCGTCGGCATCGAGGCCATCGCCGAAGCTGAGGGCGACACCTTCGGCGTGTCGCGCGGGGGGCGCATCTTCCTCTATCCCGAAAGCGAAAACTGGTGGAGTCGCGCCGGCACCCCTGAAAAGATGCCAGTGGGTGAACCCGGTGGCCCCGACAGCGAAATGTTCTTCGACTTCGAGCCGGGCGGCGATGAGCGGGATCATCCGGCCACCGACACCCCGCGCTTTCTCGAAATTGGCAACAACGTCTTCATGTCCTACCTGCGCGTGGCGGAAGGCTTCCAGCCGCTCCCAAGGCCCAACATCGACTACGGCGGCGGGTTCGAGCGAATTGCCGCGGCAGTGAGGGGCGATCCCGACGTGTACCTCACGCCGTTTTTCGCAGAGCCGATGAAACGGCTGTCGTTGATGTGCGGCAGGACCTATGAAAGCGCCACCAGGCAATTTCGCATCGTGCTGGACCACACGCGCGCGGCCACGTTTCTCATCGGCGACGGAGCGTTGCCCAGTAACGTGGATGCGGGCTATGTGACCCGGAGGCTCATGCGTCGCGCCATTCGTGAGGCGCGGAAGTTGAAGATCGAAGGCCCGTTCATGACCCGACTTTCGGACATCTACATTGACGAGGCCGACGCCTATCCCGAGCTCGTCCGGAAGAAACAGGATGTGCTCAAAGCCGTGGCCGCCGAAGAGGCGCAGTTCCAGAAGACCCTGCTGACGGGCGAGCGCGAGATACAGAAGCATCTCGAACGTAAGGGCTCCGTCACCGGCGCCGACGCGTTTTTCTTTTATGAAAGCTACGGCTTCCCGTTGGAGCTCACCGAAGAATTCCTGAATGAGCGCCAAGCCGCCGTCCTCAATCCACGGGGCTTTGATGAAGCGGCCCGGGCGCATGCGGCGAAGAGCCGCACCGCTTCCGCGGGACGATTCAAGGGCGGCCTCGCTGACCACAGCACCAAGACGACGGCGTTGCATACGGCCTCACACCTGTTGTTGGCGGGCCTGCAGGCAACCTTGGGTCCCCATGTGCACCAGAAAGGCAGCAACATCACGGACGAGCGCGCGCGTTTTGATTTCAGCCATGACGCCAAAATGACTGACGATCAGAAGAAGGCAGTCGAAGACTATGTGAACGCCGCGATGGTCGCCCATGCTGCCGTGAGCATCAGGACCATGCCCAAGCAGCAGGCCATGAACGAAGGCGTCGAGGGCAGCTTCTGGGAGAAGTATCCCGACGTCGTCAATGTCTATGTGGTCCAGGACGAGCAGGGCACGCTCTGGAGTCGTGAGCTGTGCGGCGGTCCGCATGTCGAAAACACGGAACTGCTGACGGTCTTTGGCCGCTTCAGGATTCAGAAGGAGGAGAGCAGCTCCGCCGGCGTCCGCCGGATCAAGGCGGTATTGGAAGACTAGCTGTCACCGAACGAACGGGGAGGCGCGCACGATGCCTCGGCCTTCGCCGAACGTGACGATCTGGTTCACATTCACGTCCCGGAGAACCTCCGTCTTGCCCGACGGCCAGAGGATCTCGATTCGGTCCGCGCGTGCGGCTCCGCCGAGCCCGAAATGCGCCCGCAGGTCGTTCTGCGACAGATAGCTCGAGCCGGCCCGAATCTCGCGGACCTGCGTGCGGGACCCGGCGGTCAGCCGAATCACGGCTCCGATCGCGTCGCGGTTGCCCGCGGCCGCGAGCGCACGGACGAGGATCGAGCCTCCGGAATGGCCGGTGTCGTTGCGCAGCAGATCCGCGGTCTGGCCGTTGTTGGTGACGAGCAGATCGAGGTCACCATCGTTGTCGATATCGCCATACGCGAGCCCTCGCCCGACCTTCTCCATAGCAAAGCCTGGCCCGGCCGTCCGGCCCACCTCCGTGAAGCGGCGGCCGGTCGTATTGCGAAACAGCAGTTTGCGCTGGGCGTAGGTCGCGCCGGCGCGGGCGAGCGGCGCGTTGTCGAAGATGTGACCGTTGGCAAACGCCAGATCGAGCTGCATGTCGTTGTCGGCGTCCAGGAAAGCGGCACCGAAGCCGACAAAAGGCAGTGACGCGAACCCGACGCCGCTCTCGTTGGTCGCGTACGCGAACAGCCCGTTGCCAAGGTTCCGGAACAGGCTGTGCGCCTCGAAGTCGAGGTTTGCGACGACGAAGTCGGGACGGCCGTCGCCGTCGTAGTCGCCGGCATCGACCCCCATGCCCGCCCGTGCCTTGCCGTCGGTCGCCACCGCGACCCCTGCGCCGAGCGCGGTCTCGACGAAATGGAGATCGTGCCGGTTGCGAAACAGGAAGTTGGGGACGCTGTCATTGGCGACGAACACGTCGGGCCACGAATCGCCGTCATAGTCGGTGATGACGACGCCGAGGCTGTTGCCGCGGTAGGCGCCGATGCCTGATGCGGCAGTGACGTCGGTGAAGATGCCCCGGCCGTCGTTCCGATAGAGCGTGTTCGGCAGCGAATTGAAATTGAGCGGATGACAGTAGAAGCGGGTGCCGGCTTTCGCGTCTCCGCAGAACGGCGAGCGTGTGGGGTTGGCGTCCACGTAGTTGGTGACGAAGAGATCGAGGTCGCCGTCCTTGTCGAGATCGGCGAACGCACAGCTCGCGCTCCACGTTGTCGATCCCACGTGCGCCGAACGCGTCACGTCGACGAAGGCTCCGTCACCACGGTTGCGATGCAGAACGTTGGCGCCGAAGTTCGTGACGTAGAGATCGATCCATCCGTCGTTGTCGACGTCGCCGGCGCAGGCGCCCATCCCGTATCCGCTGTGCCGGATGCCCGAGCGCAGCGTCGTGTCCTCGAACGTCCCATTTCCGCGGTTGCGGAACAGCCGGTGCCGCGCCTTCCCGGCGACCACCGGATCGGCCAGTGATCCGCCATCGACGAGGAAGAGGTCGAGCCAACCGTCGTTGTCGTAGTCGAAGAAGAGACCGCCCGAACCCACCGTCTCGACGAGATGCTTGTCCGGGCTCGATCCGTTGAGGTGGAGAAAGTCGATGCCCGCCTCGCGTGTCACATCGGTGAATCGGATCGTCTCCAGTGCTCCGGACACGACGATGGCGCTTGCGAGCATGGCGCCGAGCACGCCCGGCAACGCCGTCATCGTCCCGAGCCCTGGCGATCTGCTTCCGCCTGTTTGACGTCCGCGGCGATCGTGCGGCGGCGATCTTCGACCGCCGCCTTGCTGGCACGCTCAAACAGCCGGAGTTCACGGGCGGCATCGCCGGCGCGTCCGGCCTGCTTCAGCGCGATGGCGAGCGCGTATCGCGTGTCGTGCTGCTCGGGCATCAAATCGAGAGCCCGTCCGAGTGCCGCAATCGCCTCGGCGGAGCGACCGGCGTCGAGGTGGATCTGGCCGATGACCGCGTGGGTCTCGGCGTCGCGCGGATCGATGACGAGGGCGGCGGCGTACTCCGCGAGCGCCTCTTCGGAGCGATCGTGATCAAGGAGAAGTCTGGCCAGGTCCTTGTGCGCGACGGAATCGTTGGGTGCGAGCTGCGCGCGCCGCCTGAACGCGTCGAGCGCGCCGGCGAAATCACCCTGCACACGGGCCAGTCGGCCGATCGCCGAATAGAGCTGCGCGCGTCCGGCCAGCGCCACCGGGAGAACGGCCTCGTACTCGTTCCGTGCATCCGCCACGCGTTTCTGTGTGTCGTAGATGCGTCCAAGCCACCAGCGTGCGATCGCCGATTCCGGCCACGCGTCGAGAACAGTCAGCAGCGTCCGCTCGGCGTCGCCAAGGCGTCGCTGCTCGACGAGCAGACCGGCGGTGACAAGGTGCGCGCGCTCGTCGGCCGTGGCTGACGCCCCGCGCCGCAGCGATCGAATCGCTTCGCGGTAGTCGCCGCGGACGATCCGGGCGAAGCCGTCCGCGTACGCGGCGAGAGGGAGCACCGCGGTGGGGGAGTTGTCGTCGAGCAGGCCGGAGTCAGCCTGCGAAGTCCGGCGGTCCCATCCTGCGAGGCCTGCTTCCATCGTGTCGAGGGCGGCGCGCACGCGTCCCTCGTCCGCGGGCGTCGCCACCATCGCCTGCGTCAGCTCCGCGAGTCCCTTGACGAACACCTGTTTTTGAGCGGCCGCTGGACGCGGCCAGACGGCCAGGCAGAACCCGACGCACGCCGTCGTCGCCACGAGACGCGTCATCGCCGGGATCCTGCCACCAATTTCGACTGGCGTCCATGCAGGCCGGCGCCACGCGCTGATGCCCACCGGCCCTGACATCTCCCGGTCTGAGTCTGGGACACTGCTCACGAGGTATGACACGCCGGTGAATTGTTACCGTGAATTGACGACCGTGAATTGTTACCTTGACAGGCTATCCCTGATAGGCGTAAAGAAGGTCACACATAAAGGAACCATTACGTCGAGAGACCCGGACAACGTGCGGAAGCTAACCGATCGGGAACAGGAGAGTCACGATGCATCGAATCCTGAAACTGACCCTCGGGGTGGCTGCGTTCCAGCTGATGCTGCCCGGGGTCGCCTTCGCGCAGGAAGGGCAAATCGCGGGTACTGTCCGAGACTCGTCCGAGGCGCTCATGCCGGGGGTGCTCGTGGAGGCCACGAGCCCGGCGCTCATCGAGAAAGTGCGCTCCGCCACGACTGACAGCAGCGGGCAGTATCGGATCACGAACCTGCCCGTCGGCACCTACACGGTGACGTTCACGCTGGAAGGGTTCTCGAGACAGCTGCGTGACAACGTGGCGTTGACGACCGGATTCACCGCCCCCGTCAATGCCACCATGGCCGTCGGCACGGTTTCTGAAACGGTGACCGTGGTCGGTGCGTCGCCGCTCGTGGACGTCCAGAACGCGCGTCAGGTCGCCACATTTGGCGGCGAAGAGATACGCGATCTGCCGACGGCGCGCAACCTGAGAAGCCTGCTGACGCTGACGCCGGGGCTGACCGCAACCGGCCTCGGTGCGGATTGTGTGGGCGGCGTCGGCGTCTGGTGCAACAACAACATCTACAACCTCAACTCGCACACGGCCGCGAACGACACCGTGGGCCAGACGCAGGGACGAGTCATGGTGGACGGGACCATCATCAACACCGGGGGGGGCGCCGGGATCATGGGGATGACCGGCGGGTATGTCGCCGACATTGCGAACGCCCAGGAAGTCAACATTCAGATTTCCGGAGCGTTGGGCGAATCTGAAACGGGCGGCGCGGCGATCAACATCATTCCGCGCACCGGCGGCAATCGATTCAGCGGCGGCTTCATCGCCAGCTACACGCGGCGGGCGTGGTTCGACTCGAACAACTCGGACTATCCCTCGATCAATTCGAACTACCCGATCATCGACGACCACGACATCTCGATGGCGTTTGGCGGTCCAATCAAGCGCGACCGCATGTGGTTCTATTCGGTGGGCCGGGGCTGGGGGAAGGAGGCAGTCAACGGCTCGAACCTGAACATCTGGGACAACAAGAACGCCGGCATCTGGGGCATGAACTACCAGCCGGATCGGTCGACAGATCCGCTGACGTACACCAACTGGACGCGCAACGCCAACGCGCGCATCACGTATCAGGCCACGCCAAAGAACAAGTTCAACATCTTCTGGGACGAGGGGTTCACCTGCCAGGACCCGTGTGACGGCGCCGTGGCCGCCTGGGCGCCGAGAGACGGCAACTGGTCCGGTCAGGTGCATCCTGCGCGGCTGCAACAGCTGTCGTGGACGAACCCGCTGAGCAGCAAGATCCTGCTCGAGGCCGGCTTGGCGGTGAACACCCAGCTGTACGATTTTTCATACCATCGCTACGTCCCTGGTCATCAGGACATTCCACGGGTGGTCGAGTTCGGTAACACGGTCGGCATGGACAGCGTCTCGCCGTTGGTCAACTCGCTGGCGGCCATTAACGGCGTGCAGTCCGCCAACCTGAACAACGGTCCTGGCGGGGCGGCGGAATTTCGCAACCTCGACGACTACCGCCCGCGCGCGTCGATCTCGTACGTCACCGGTTCGCACCACGCGAAGCTCGGATATGACGGCGGCTACTTCTCGCAGAGAAGGCACAACACCGCCGGCGACACGCGCCTGACGTATCGCTACGACACGCCCGCCGCAACCTGCGTGGCGACAGCGAGCTGCGGCAACACGAGCCTCTATTTCCCGAACGACCCGACGAACCTGGCGCTCCGCCCCGTGCCGACCCGCGTCACGATCAACACCGGCATTGCCGACATCGAATCAAAAGTGAAATACAGCGCCCTGTTCCTGCAGGATCAGTGGACGCTGAAGCGATTCACGCTGGGCGGCGCTCTCCGCTACGACCATGCGACGAGCAACTACCTTGGGACGTGTATCGGCCCCGACCGATATGTGCCCGGACAAAACGGCGGTGCGTACGCCGGTTCGGCCAGCTACTGCACGCCGCCGACCGACGGCGTCTCGTACAACGACATCACCCCGCGGTGGGCTGCGACCTGGGATGTCTTTGGCACCGGCAAGACGTCGGTGAAATGGAACATGGGTAAGTATCTCGAGGGTGCCGGCATCACCGGCATCTATTCCGGCGCGAACCCTGCGTTGCGTGCGGTCAACGATCTCACGCGCACCTGGAACGATACGAACGGGGACCGTCGAGTCAACTGCGACCTGCTGAACTTCAACGCGAATGGCGAATGCGGCGCACCCCTGGCGGGACAGGACTTCGTGCGCTATGGACGTGACCCCCTCAGCCTCGACGCGGCCGGTACACCGATCGGCCTGGCGACCACCCAATGCGGACGCAAGGAACAGGGCATTCCTGCCGAGGTGCAGGCGTACTGCGCGCAGTACGGGGATTCGCTGATCGAGGGCAGCGGCAAGCGCCGCGCCGAGTGGCAGTTCGGCCTTGGCATCCAGCACGAGATTCTGCCGCGCCTGTCTGCCGAGGTGACGTTCAACCGCAGGAATTACACCAACCTGACGGTGACCGATCAGCTCGGCGTCGGGTGCGATCGCTATAACGGCGCGCAGGACCTCCAGACCTGTCTGAACGGCGTCGCGAATTACACGAGCGGTCAGTACGACTTTTTCAGCGTCGTGGCGCCGGCCAATCCGGGGTTGCCTGGTGGCGGCGGCTACACCGTTCGAGGGGTTGCCAATCCGAAGACCACGTTTCCGGTCGGTCAACCGTCCGCGGTGACCATCATGAATGAGCTCGCCTACTCGTGGAACGGCGTCGACACGAACTTCGTGTGGCGTGGTCCCCACAGCATTCGCCTCAACGGCGGCACGAGCACCGGCCGTGCCGTGCGAGACCAGTGCGGCACCGAAGTCGATGCGCCAAACGTCAAGGCGCGAGACGGCAGCAGTCCAGCGTGCAACCCGTATCAGCGTTTTGACACCAGCGTCAGGGGGACGGCGTCCTTCACGCTGCCCAAAGTGGATGTTCTCGTGAGCACCGTGTTTCAATGGCGGCCCGGTATTGAGAGAAGTGCCCTCTGGAGCGTGCCGAAGGAAATGGTGACCTGGGACCCGAACAGCGCCGCGCGTGCCACCGCGCCGTGCGTCGTCGGGGGCGCGGCGACGACGGGCTGCTTCGTCATCCCCTCCGGGAGCACGACCATCACGCAGACAAACTACCAGGTCAACCTGCTCGATCCAGGCGATCTCTATGGCCCGGGCTACACGCTCGTCGACCTCAAGTTCGCCAAGAACATCCGGTTCTCCGGCAAACGGCTCAACGTCGGCGTTGACATATACAACCTGTTCAACAGCAACGCGATCAGAGGCTACCAGGACACCTTCCCTTTTGATGGAAACGGTGTCGCATGGGGCACCCCGACAACGCTGCTGAGCCCACGCTTCGCGCGGCTGCAGGTGAATTTGGACTTCTAGGCACAGAGAACGGAGAAACGTTTTCACAGTACGAGGCACGAAGAAAACCTTGACGTCCGCGCGTTCATGCCTAGAGCGCGCGGGCGTTCTCGCGTACCAGGTTCCGCTGGTCCCAGTATGTCGAGTCAGGACGTAAGATCGGCGCGCGCAGGGGGCAGGGGTTCCGGGAGATTCAGTGCCGCATCTGCGAGCTGACCTCTGAGCGTTCGCTCTCCGTGCAGCTTCCTCGCTCCGCGATGAGCGTATTGGCGTTGGCGAGCCGCAAGGTCCGTGAAGGCATGACCCACGGCTTGACGAGCACCTCCGGGTCCTCGATCGTCACGTCGTAGATCATCTGGTTCCCGGTCCTGGTGAACTTCTCCACGACCCGCATCTTGTCGGAGTGGAAGAAGCCGCCGCGCCCCAGCCAGGTCTCATCGGAGAACCCGATCGAGTCGAGGACCAGCGTGTCGCCTTCCCAGCGGCCAACCGTGTAACCCATGTAGGTGTACTGCAGTGCCTGCCGTGGATCGTGCGGACGGCCGTCCACCGGGATCATGCGGAACTCCGCGTAGCCGCCGCCGCCGTCGCCCCCGCCCCGGTAGATCATGGTGATGTCTTTGTCGGTCTGGAAAATCCGCGCGGGCGGTCCCTGCCGCGGAATTCCGAGCGGGAGGCAGGTCATCACCGGATCGTATTTGTTCGTCCACTGGTCGAGTTCGATGATCTTGTCCCAGTACTCGGGCTTGTAGAGCGGCTGACGCTGATCGAGCCGGGTCGCCGACATGAACGGCCAGTCCTCGCTCTGATTGGTCCACTCCATGCACTGCTTCGACTGGAACGGCGTGCATCGCCTGAACATATCGCCGCCCGAACCTTGCTGACCGCCGCTGACCCCCTGCCAGGAACCCGACAGGTCAGGCTTTCCGTTGGCCAACCTGGGCACCGGCGCGTTCGGATCCGCCGGCGGGGGAGGAGGGCCGAATTGCGCTGCCACTGGCGTGGCGAGGAAGCCGAGAACGAGTGCAAGCATGGTCGCCTTCATCGCATCCTCACTTTCCAGCAGCCTTCTGCACACTGTCCGGAACGGGCACCACGACGTACACCTGGCCGATCTCGGTGACTTTCGTCTTCAGGTCGCGAACGACGGCGCCGTTCCGGCGCTCGACGATGGTGCCGGCGTACAGCGCCTCGATTTTGAACAGGGGATTGTTCCAATCCTCGAAGTTGCCGTAGACGAACTCCGTGGTGTTCGTTCCGTTCTTCACGACGATACGCTCCGGCAGGAAGCCGCTATCGAGCGTCGCCGTCGCCGTCGCTCCAGCGATTCCCGGGATCGGATACGTCACGACCGCTCGATCCCCCTGCCACGACAGCGTTGTCGTCGCCTTCGCGGCGGCGGCTGCCTGGCGTTCGATCAGGACGGCCGGGTTCTGACCGAAGGACTCGGACAGCGGCACGCCCGCCGCGCCGGCGATGGCGGCCTTTGGCGCACCGTGAGGGCTGGCCCAGAGTCGGACCAGCCGCTCCTGGAACGCGTCGGGCCGTGGTGTCGCCTTGCCCTTGCCCGGATCGATTTCCGCGCCCGGAATGTCTTCGTCCCAGGCGTACTCGCCGCTCATCGTCTCGATGTTCTTATAGGTCTGGCCGTCGGGACGCGTGCACTCGATTTGCGTCCGGTACCCCGGGATCTGGTAATTGGCGCTGGTGCGATACTTTTTCAACACGCAGGGCTGACCGTTGACCTGGATCATTCCACCTTCAGCCTGGTACTCGAGCGTCTTGACGAGCTCGGACTCGTTCCCGCTCCGCAGCATCCCCATGTGCCATGTCCAGTTGTACAGGACCGATTTCAGGTCTTTGGCTCCAGCTGGAGGCGTAAACGCGGCCCCCCGGCCGCCTCGGCCCGGACCCTGCCCCCCACGACCCGGACCCTGCGCCCCTCGACCCTGCGCGCCGGCAGGCGGAGCCGCCGGGCTCTGAACCGCCGGGTCCTGTCCCCAGGCTGTCACGTCGCCCATCGCGACGAGACCAGCGAGCACACTTATCGCAAGAGATCGTCGATCAACCATGGCCAACTCCCAGGGTACTGCGTCAGTCGCGGGCGTCGCCGAAGAAGAGCTTGATGTCGCGATCGCCGAGTTGGAGATTCCTGATGAATCCCGCGGGGTTCCCGTTCCTCGCCGGAAGAATCGTCACCTTGAGGATCTCGCCAGGCTTCATCGAGGTCTTGTTGATTCCCTCCCGGGTCAGCGTCGTGATGGAGGCGGTGGTCAGCACCCACTCCGTGAACGTGCCATCCTTGTTCGGGACAGTGAGCTCGATGCTCGCGTGCGGATTCGTAAAGTTCAACTTCTTGAGCCGGCCCTCGAGGACCACTTCTTTGTTCAGGTCGTACACACCTGCCACGGCATGATGGGCCTGCAGCGTCCCGCCGGCGAACACGATGCCGGCCGCCAGGTATCCAGACAGAACGACCAGTCGAGCGACTCGTGTGCTCATGATGACTCCATTGCGGTGATCGCGTGCGGATCGTAGCAAGATGGCATGCCCGGTCGCAAGGCCTGATGGCCGGGAAATACCGGGTTTTGGGAGTTGAGCACGCGGCTCGTTGCGCCTTGCATGCGATCCGGGCGCATCGTCGGCCTCGGTGCGACGACGGCCTTTCACTGCGGGCTGTTGGCGGAGCCGGCCGGTGATTCCGAGTCGTCAGGCGCTCAGTCCAGCCGAATGTCGTAGGCCCGAATGACGAAGTCCTCGGTGGCATTCAGCACCTGCGCGGCCACAAACAGTCGATTCCTGCTCAGCACCATGTCGACAGTGTTGGCGTTGCCCCTCGTGTAGCGGGAGACGTCTTCCCACAGCAGGGTGCCGGTCTCGGCGTCGTAGCCCCGCACGAACAGGTTCGACCCGAGGAAGATGTCGCCGAGCTGCCCTCCGATGTAGACGGCGCGGCCGTTCAACGCGACGGTCATGCCAAGCCCCTGGACGTGATCGGGTGCCGCCTGGCGAGCGTCCCACTGCAAGATTCCACTGTCTACATCGTAGGCGCGAAGGAGCACCGTCGATTGGGTAAAACCGACCGCGACGACCCGCTGACCCTCCACGGCGAGCTCACGAAAGTTCCCTGAGCTCTCAGTCCCTTCGTCCTCCCAGAGCAAGCTGCCGTGCTTGGCGTCGAACGCCCCGATGTAGCTGTGCGTGGAGGATAAACCGGCCACGAACAGGCGGCCACCGACCGCCTTCACCGAGGCGGGCGTCGTGGACGCCCGCGTGATCTCCCAGGCCAACGTCCCGGTCGAAGCGTCGTAGGCGCGCACGAGCAAGTCCCGCCGGTCCGCCAACACGGTGTTCCCCGCCACGAAGACGCGATTCCTGGTGATGGCCACGGTCCAGGCTTCGGACTCCAGATCGGGCCGGTCGACGTGGTCCTCCCAGAGCACCGTGCCGTTGCGCGCGTCGTACGCCCTCACGACGAAGTTGAGGGCATGGCCTGGCGTCGAATTCGCGCCATAGCCTACGACGACAACGACGGAAGCGCTCGCGGCGATGGCTTGGGGCAGATCGTCCAACCCCGTGTCCCAGACGCTATTCCACAGCAGGTGGCCGGTCGTCGCATCGTAGCCCCTCACCACGATGTCGGTTCCCTTGGGGGAGCCGGACGAGTAGCCGGAGGCGAAGAGTCGACCTTGGGCACTGGCAATCTGCACCCCCGTCAAGATATTGGGGGCTTCCGGAACACTGTCCGTCCACCGCGTCTCGCCGTGCGCGCGCCCAAGCGATTGCACGACGAAGTCGTCGATGCCTTCGGCCGGGTTGCTGGCATTTCCAATCACGACCGCCGCACGCCTGGTCAGGGTGATGGCCCGTATCAGGTCGATACCGCCGCTCGGGTCGATGACGGTCTCCCACGCCAGTTTCTGGGCGCGGGCTTCAATCGAAAAGCACATCAGACACAACAGCACACAGACCACTAGTCGGAATCGGTTCATGATGATGATGATTGATCGACTTGGCGTCTCAGCGTCGCACACAGTCGCCCCACGAATCCGCTATCGATGCGGCTCTCGCAGTTCGTGGGTCTCACCGGGGTCCACCCGCTCTCCCGTCAGCCAGCCCTTCGCCAGTTCGAAGAGGACGACCGGCTTCGGCTTGTTGACCTCGAGAAAGACTGCCGCATGTACGTCGATGCCGATCAAGACGATCCGAGGATCGTCGGCGGTGCCGTGCCTCGCGTCTCCGTCCTGGCCGAACCACGCCTTCCAGTCAGGTTCGTACAGCTCCTTGATTTTGCCGCGGTCGCGCGACACGCTCGCGAGTCCGGAGGCGGAGACCCACTCGTAGGAGCCGGCATTGTAGTAGGCCAGGTTCACATGCGGGTCGTGTTCGATGTCCCGCAGTTTGCCGCTCCCTTCCTCGGTGACAAACCACAGGTCGGCGCCGTCGGCCCGTTTCTGATTGGCCATGGCCCGCGATTCAAGATGGCCATCAGGGCGCCGTGTCGTCATCATCGCAATCTTGATCTCGTCGATGAGGTCGTAGAACGCGTCCAACTCGGTGCTCATGTCTATGCCAAAAATGCCTTTTGTGCGATTGAGATCATCTGCCATTGGGCTCTCCTCTTCGTTCGCGGATTTCGAACATGCAAGATAATTGCCACACTCTGCCGGTCCGCGCGCAGTGCCTGCTGGCAGAGTAGCGATCGATCCGTGAAAACGGTCGCGGAGCGACAGCAGTGTTATGACCAGAGAGAGTAAGAAAATACCGAGTGGGTAGGCGGTTGCCGCGCAGAAAGCATCGCTCGACGCCAGGTGCGTACACGCCTGAAGGCCACACCGCACTATTACCGTTGACCACATCTTGCCCGTAGCGTCGGCCGTTGGGAGTAGAATCCGTGCATGGCCAATCCCACCGACCTCGATCGGCGTGAGCTGCTGAAACGCGCCGCGGCGCTGGCGACCCTGACAGCTGGGGCCGCCTTTGCCTCTATCAATGAGGTAGCGGCCCAGCAGGACGCCGACACGCTGCACTTCTTTCCCGCCGGGTTCAAGCACGACAAAGTTCAGACATCAGGCGCGACGATCAACGTCGTCCGCGGCGGCGACGGCCCGCCGCTGCTGCTCATCCACGGCGCGCCGCAGTCGCACGTGTCGTGGCACAAAGTCGCGCCCGATTTCGCGAGAGACCACACCGTGGTGATGCCCGACCTGCGCGGCTACGGCGACAGCAGCAAGTCGCCCGACACGCCGGACCACGCGAACTACTCGAAGCGCGCGATGGCGCTCGACATGGTCGAGGTGATGAAGCACTACGGCTTCGATCGCTTCCCGGTCGTCGGCCACGATCGCGGCGGACGCGTGGGCCAGCGGCTCGCGCTCGATCACCAGGACAAGGTCACCCATCTGGCCGTGCTCGACATCATCCCGACGTATTACCTCTACACACACGTCACGATCGAGTTCGTCCAGGCCTACTACCACTGGTTCCATCAGCTGCGTCCAGCGCCCGTTCCCGAGAACGAGCTGTTCGAACAGAACAAGGCCGCCAAAGCGCGCGCGACCGATCCCGTTCAAATCGAGTGGCTGCGGACGGCGTCGACGTTGGAGAACATCCACGCGATGTGCGAGGACTACCGTGCGGCGGCGTCGATCGACCTGCAGCACGACAAGGCGGATCTCGACAAGAAGATCACGAGCCCGTTGTCGACGTTGTGGGGAGAACGGGGACCGATGGGCCGCCTCTACGACGTGCTCGCGATCTGGAAAGAGCGCGGGACGAAGGTCAGCGGCAAAGGCCTGCCCGGCGGCCACAACCTGATGATCGACGTGCCCGACCAGGTGATCGCGGAAGTCCGCGCGCTGCTCAAAGCCTGACGATTCGAGCCACCGCGGCGGTTAGCGGCCGCCTAACAAACCAGTCACGCGGCCTCTATACCGTATGAACGCGCCGATCTGCGGCGATTGACGATAGAGGAGGACGATCCATGAGACGTGCGTTTGGAATGGCCGTCCTGGCAGGTGTCATGGTGTCCGGAATCCCGGCGACAGCCCATCACTCGAATCCGCTCTATTTCGACGTGGCCAAAGCCGTCACATTGCAAGGCGATGTCCTGCGCGTAATGTGGATCAATCCGCACATTGTCTTGTTTCTCCAGTCGAAGGATGAAAAAGGCGAACCGGAGACATGGATTCTCCAAGGCGCTTCACTGAACAACGCGATGCGTCAGGTAGGCTTGAAGGAGCGGCTGCAGCCGGGCATTTCGATCTCTGCTCGCGTGTGGCCGCCTCGCAACCCGCTTTTTCTGAACGATACACAGACGGTCTTGCTGACGCGACCCGATGACGCGAGACAATCCGCCCACATCGTGGGAGGGGGGCAAATCAGGTTCTCCAACGGCGATGTTCTGGCCTTTGGCGGAGGACCGACGTTCTGAACATTGCGGCACGAACGGCCAGCAGAGCAAACGTTGACAGACGGTTACCTCTCGCCGTACTGCTCTTCAACGAAATCAGGACGACCGTTGACCCTGCTCAATCGGAGACATGTGTCGCTTCGCGAAGTCCGGCATAATCGGTAGCATGAAGATCATTCGCAACAGCATCATCGTCCTGGCCCTGTCATCGGTGGCGCTCGCTACCAGTGCCTGTCCTGAAAAGAAGGGCCCTCTTGAGAAGGCCGGGGAAAAGGTCGACAAGGCCGTCGACAAGGCAAAGGACGCAGCAAAAGACGCGACGAAGTAGAGAGGGCGCCGAGCAACGCGACTCCGGATCCAACAGAGTCGTACTAGCTCACTGATTCGTCATCGCGAAGCAGCGCCGTCTTGACGCTCGCCGTGAACCCCAGACAGTCGGCTTGTGCGCCGGTAAAGGTTCCCGATACGGGCATGACGCCGCGCGGATGCGTGCAGACGCCGGTGACGATGTGCCGGGTGGACGAGATGCCGCCGATGGTGGGATCGAATCCACGCCAGCCAAGCGTCGGCAGGTAGACCTCGGTCCAGGCGTGTGTGGAAGCGTTGCCCGCCAGCGAGGCGCGTCCGTGCAGATACCCGCTGGCGAAGCGGGCTGCGACGCCTTGGACACGGGCGCCCTCCATCAATAGCGTCGCCATGTCGCGGCAGGAACCACTCGCCACACGGAGCGTCTCGGCAGGAGTCTGCACCCCCTTTTCCGTGCGGCGGAGGTACTTCACCGTCGAGAACACGTAGCGGCACAGCGCGAGCATCGTACCCTCGGCATCGCGTGGCTCCATGCTCGGCATCTCGAGGAGCCACGCCTGCAGCGCAGGTACATCGTCGGCGTAGCTTGGCTGCGAGTACGCCGCGACGATGGCCGTTTCCAGTGGATCGTATTGGGGCGGGAATGGCACGGCCCATGGCTGATGCAACGTCCGGGCGGGAAACGGAGCGGTGCGTTCCACGACCACGTCGTTGACGATGCGCAGCGTCTGGGCCGGTTCGAGCCAATCGACGAGCGCGATGGAGTTGCCGAACACATCGCGGATCCACTGCACGTGATGCGCCGGCTCGAGCTGCAGGTGCATGCGCTCGACGCGGAGGTCGTGGCCTTCGCGCGGTCGAATCACCAGTCGATGACGATGGAAGGTGACGGGCCGCGCATAGGTATAGACCGTGACGTGCTCGATCCGCAGGCGCATGAGAACCCGATCACGCCGGCGGGCCGAGGGCCACGCCGCCGCGCTTCAGCTGTTTCCGGTCGATCGGCTGGAACTTTTCGCCTTTGGCGAGATGGCAACTGACGGCGATGGACGTGCACGTCACGCTGCCGAAGATGCTGGCCACCGCGGCATCCGCGGCGTCACGGCCAGTGCCGATGCGAACCAGCCCGTTCAGATGAGCGAGGCGAGTGGCGTCGAACACGGTCCATGCGCCGCCAATGAAACATTCGAGACAGGCGTGGAAATCGGGCGGGTCGAGCTGGTAGGCGTAACCGGAGAAATAGCGGGCGGGAATGTTGAGGGCGCGGCACAGCGCAATCGCCAGGTGCGAAAAGTCACGGCAGACGCCGGTCCGCTGCGTGACGGTGTCGTACGCCGACGTCATCGAGTCGGTCGAGCCGCGGAGGTACTCGACGTTGTCGTGGATCCAGTCCGTGATCGCCACGACTTTCTGGTGAGGATTCTCGATCTTGCCGAACAGATCCCAGGCGAGCCGGCTCAACCGATCGGATTGGCAAAAGCGGCTCGGAAACAGGTAGGGAATCGTCGCGGCGCTCAGCGCCGACACGGGAGTGGACGCGACCGCGCCCGCCCGGTAGGTCTGATACTCGCAATCGACGGTCGCGGAGTACTTCAAGGCCAGCTTCTTGTGCCGGCCGGTCTCGAGCCGCAGAAACCGGTTGCCGGTCGCCTCCTGCGTGAATTCTTCGAGCTTGAGGCGCGGCTTGACCGCCAGGTGCTCCTTCACGATGACCTGAGAGGCGCTCCGCTGCGCATGTATGTTGAGAATAAGCGTCGAAGGAAACCTTGCCCGATACTCCAGTTCCGACGACACATGAAATCGCATGGTGGCTCTCTCGTCTGATGGGTGCTGCGAAACAGTCGGCGCGGCAAGCCATGCGACGGCACACGCAGCCGCGACGGCGAGCCAGCCACGCGCCCGCCGCTCGTCATGGCCATGTCACCGGTGGACACCGTGTTGACATGCGATCAGCGCCGCAGAATCCGTTAGGCCTTGCGGTGTTGACTCGCTGGCGCACCAGTCCCGCCGGGTTGATTGGGCTGCTGGTCGTCCTCGTCGTCGGCGCCAGGCCCTTTCCCAGCCTGGTTGGTGCCAGGGAGGCTGTGGGCGTCGCGGCGCTCGCTGTCCGCGCCAGACGTGCCCTGGTCGTGACCAGGAATATCTTGAGAATCGTGCTGATCCGATCTTCGATCGAAGTCCGTGTCACCCATTGTCCCCTCCAAGGCCGTTATCTCTCGATTACGGCACTGATTGCGCCACAAGCATCTCTCCTTGCCTCAAGTGGCACGGTCAGCGATGGGGGATCCATTGCAAGGACGTGTCCAACGTGCAGCCTCCGTTCACGCCGGATTTCCAAGGGATTTGCCATGCCGGCGTGAAGGGCAATTGCAGGTGGAACGCGAACTCCATGAGAAGAGCAGGGAAGTGCCGAGCTCACGCGGTTCCGGTGGCTGACGACGCGGCACCCTGGAGCGCGACGATTTCGTGGACGAAGCGCAGCTTGTCGATCACCGGTGTGGAGAGGACAAACGGATACGCGTCAGGCAGGCCCAGACCACGATTCAGGTTGTTGAGGACGTAGGTCAGGGGAAACCAAGTCTCGATCAGCTGATCGAACGACGCGGCCGGCGAGCCCGTCCGTCCAGGCATGCGTACCAGCACGGGTTCGTCCATCCGGCGTGGCCGAATCGACACTCCACATGCTGCCGCGGTCTCGACCGTATCGGTCATGTGCAGATAGTGCGCCCACGTTTCCGCCCAGTCTTCCCAGGGATGAGACCCCGCGTACGCGCTGACGAATCGCTCGACCCAGCCCGCAACCGGGCCCGTCTCATAGTGATGCGCAAGCGCTTGCGCATAATCCTGTCGTTCGTCGCCGAACAGCTCGCGAAAGGCGTTGAGCTGATCGCTGTTCCGGATCAACTGGTCCCAGTAGTAGTGACCGATCTCGTGCCTGAAATGTCCGAGCAGAGTGCGATACGGTTCGTGGAGCTCGGTTCTGCGGCGTTCGCGTTCGACGTCGTTGGCTTCCGCAACATTGAGCGTAATCACGCCCTCATCGTGTCCCGTCAAGACCGGCGCCTGGCCGGCGGGCGCATCCGCGAGGAGGTCGAATGCCAGGCCTCCGGCCGGGTTCTCCAGTCTGCTCACGATCGGCAGACCGAGGCTCAATAGTGTGTAGACCAAGCGGCGCTTCGCGGCCTCAATGCGAAACCAGGCTTCACGATGCCCAGGGACGGTCAAATCGGGAATGACTCGCGTCAGCCGGCAGGACGCGCAGAGCGTATCAGGGTCGGCGGCGTCAATCGCCCAGTTGCAGATCTGCTGGTCCGAGTAATTCACGCACTGACGGTACGTCCGTCCGTTGGCTTCCGGGAGCGGCGAACGCCACAGCCCGCCATCCACAGGATCGAGCGAGGCGACTTGCCCGATGTCCGGCAAGTACGCGAGCAGATGGCCGCAGTGCAGACACTCCGTATTTTCAAACAGGGCCAGCTGACTACAGTGGTCGCAGTGGAAGATTTTCATGGGTGCTCGATTGTCGCAATCTGTTTGCAAGCGTCGTTCCACGTCGAGAGGAGCGAGGGTCAACTCTTCGGCAGCATCACCGTAGAGATCGTTACCAAGTCAGGGGACGACTGCACCGACAGCGCGCCGAGGTGTGCGTCGATGATCCGTGCCGAAGTGTCGAGGCCGAAACCGGGACCGGCCGACGGCCCTCGCGGTGTTTCGCCCCGTGCCAAGGGGTTGAACCGCAGCGCAAGGATCTCCGGCGCGACCGGCGGTCCAGATCTTCGTCAGGCCTCCCGATTCGGACGGCGTATGATGACGACATCAACCCGCTCGAGCGAGAGCCCGGCGATGACAGGGATGCACCATTGAGATGAAACACACCAGACGCGACTTCTTGTGGGGGAGTGGTGCCGTGCTCGCGGCGTCCGCCGTCTATGGCCAGTCGTCGCTGCGCATTCGGACGATCGCCGGCACCGGCAGTGCCGGCGCCGCACCCGATGGCGCATCAGCGGACAGCGCGCCGATCAACAATCCGTATGGCCTCGTGATCGGTCCCGACGGCGCTCTCTACTGGGCGGATTTCGGCAGTAACCGGGTGCTGCGACTCGATGAGCGTGAACGCCGTATCACCGTGATCGCCGGCAACGGCACGAAAGGGCACAGCGGGGACGGCGGCTCCGCCACCGCCGCGCAGTTGAGCGCACCTCACGAAGTTCGCTTCGACAGCAAAGGCAATATCGTCGTCGCCGAGCGCGACTCGCACGTCGTTCGTCACGTCGACCTGCGGACCAAGGTCATCACCACCCTCGCCGGGACGGGCACCGCCGGCTACAGCGGCGACGGTGGACCGGCCAGCGCGGCACAGCTCAATCAGCCGCACAGCATCGCGCTCGATCCGGCGGACAACGTCTACATCTGCGACATCAACAATCATCGGGTGCGCCGGATCGAGGCGCGAACCGGCGTGATCTCGACCTTCGCCGGCACCGGCGAGAACGCCGCCACGCCCGACGCGGGCGACATGCTCACAAGCCCCCTCGCGGCACCGCGGTCGATCGAGATGGCGCCAGACGGCACGATGTATCTCATCCTGCGCGCCGGCAACAAAGTGCTCGCGATGAACCCTTCGCAAGGGCGGTTGCGGAGGCTTGCCGGGACGGGAGAGCTGGGCTACGAAGGGGACGGCGGCCCGGCGCTGGCGGCGAAGTTCGGCGCGCCAGGCTCGCCCCTGAACGGGCCCAAAGGCATTGCCCTCGGCGGCAACGTGCTCTACATCTCGGACACCGAGAATCATGTGATCCGCGCCGTCGATCTCCAGTCGGGTACGGTCAGCACGGTCGTGGGCACGGGACAACGGGGGGACGGCCCCGACGGCGACCCACGCGCGTGCAAGATGGCGCGGCCGCACGGCGTGTTCCTCCAGGGCTCGCGCCTCTACATCGGCGACAGCGAGAATCACCGCATCCGGGTCCTGGCATAGTACGGAGTACTTCGCGCGGCCGCCGCTCAAGGACAGGGGTTGGAGTACGTGCGGTGCACAGACTCGATAGCCTGCATGATCTCGTCCGAGAGCCTCACCTCGATACTTGCCAGGTTGGTCGCGAGCTGTTCGAGCGTGGTGGCGCCAATCAGCGTGCTGGTCACGAAGCGCTGGCGGTTCACGAACGCCAGCGCCATCTGCGCCGGATTCAGGCCCTGATCGCGGGCGATCGCGACATACGCCGCGGTGGCCTGCTCCGCCCTCGTCCCGCTGTAGCGCGCGAAGCGGCTCCACCGCACAACCCGCGCCGCTGGAGGACGAGCTCCGTCCAGGAACTTCCCTGTCAATACGCCAAACCCGAGCGGCGAGTACGCCAGCAGCCCCACGTCCTCCTTGATGGCCATTTCCGCCAGACCGATCTCGAAGCTGCGGTTCAGCAGGCTGTAAGGGTTCTGGATACTCATCACCCGCGGCATTCCCCGTTCTTCGGCGAGGCGCAAATACCGATGAAGCCCCCACGGGGTCTCGTTGGAAAGCCCGACGTGACGGACCTTGCCCGATCGCACCAGTTCGTCCAGAACCCCTAACGTCTCCTCGATCGGGGTGACGTCTTCGTGCTCCGCATGCTGATAGCCCAGACGCCCGAAGAAATTGGTGGTCCGTTCGGGCCAATGCACCTGATACAAATCCACATAGTCGGTTTGCAGCCGCTTCAGACTGGCGTCGATAGCTTCGACGATGTTGCGTCGGTCCAGCTTGTTGTTGCCGTTCCGCACGTGCGTCAATCCCAGCGCATGGCCGGGACCCGCCACCTTGGTGCACAAGACAATCCGGTCGCGCTTGCCGCGCGTGCGAATCCAGGAGCCGATGATGCGCTCGGTGGCACCATACGTCTCGGCGCGCGGAGGCACCGCATACATTTCTGAAGTGTCGATGAGGTTGACACCGTGGTCGAGGGCGCAGTCGATCTGCTCATGTCCCTCGGCTTCTGTGTTCTGTTCGCCGAAGGTCATGGTGCCCAGTCCGATGAGGCTGACCTTCGGGCCGGTTCGTCCCAGTACGCGATATTCCATCCACTCGCCCCGTGATTCTGTGTGGTGCCGTTGACCGTCGTTCGATTTTCGTCTGGGTGAGGGGGTTGCCGCAATGTCCGAGGCGTTGGCGCATTCGTCGGAGCCGCGGGGAAGGGCGGAATGTGACGATCTTGCGCTGCTTTCTCGAGGCGGGCATCATCAACGCCACCGTCGACTTCTGATACTGCGTCAACGTCGGGGGGAGTAGAATCGGCCGATGACGAAAGGGTGCCGCGGATTCACCTCGGGAGCGTGCTCCCCGGCCTGGAGGAAATCTTCGATGAGGCGAGCCCTCCTCTGTCTGGCAACGCTCGGCGCCATTGCGACAAAGGCCGCCTATGGTCAGTCAGCGGGAGCTCTACCCAAGGGCCTTCCAGATTGGAGCGGGGCCTGGGTGATGCAGGGGCCCACGGTGTTCGACCCGGCGACGGTGCAGCCGCCGAATGGCCGTGCCGGCGACCCGGGAGTCAGGGAGTTTCCGCCGTACAACGATGAATGGGAAGCGCTGTACAAGCGGCACATCGATCTGATCAGGCAGGGGACGTTTCCAGATCCCATCAGTACGTGCGGCACACCCCACGGGTTCCCCAGGATGATGAACGTCCCGGACGTCTACGAGTTTGCGGTGACGCCGGAAAAGGTCGTGATCCTGGCTGAGAACGGTCCGAATATCCTGCGGATCTATACGGATGGCCGGACGCACCCCGCCAAGGAGGACCTCTGGCCCACCTACAACGGCAGCTCCGTCGGACACTGGGAGGGCGACACGCTGGTCTTCGACACGATCAGCATGAAGGGATGGAGCGGCAAGGACGTCATCCTGGACCGCACCGGTCTCGTGCTGAGCGATGCCAGCCGCGTGACCACCCGACTGCGCCGGCTCGACGAGACGACGATGGAGGCGCAGATGATCGTGACCGATCCGAAAGCGCTGAAGGCGCCATGGCCTGTCACCAAGCGATACCGTCGTCAGCCGGCGGGGACGTGGGGGTGGGACTATGCCTGCGCCGAGAACAACCGGAACCCAATCAGCGACTCGGGACGCACGCTGACACTTGGTCCCGACGGGAAGCCAATCGACAAAGTCGTCAAGTGAGCGACCGAGGTGACAACATGAAATGGATGCCGGTCGTGCGGGCCTTCGCGGCGGTCGGGTCTCTGCTCGTCGTGCAGCCGTTGCTCGCCCATCACTCGGCGGCGATGTTCGACGACACCAAGGTTATTGAGTTGAAGGGTGCGGTCAAGGAACTGCAGTGGTCCAACCCCCATATCTGGCTCCAACTCGTCGTCGAAGAGAAGGGCGCCGCACACGAGTGGAGTATCGAAGGCGGCAGTCCCAACACACTGTCGCGTCGCGGGTGGCGTAGCACGACGTTCAAACCTGGGGACGAGGTCACGGTCAGGGTCAATCCGATGAAGGACGGTACGACGGCCGGCCTGTTTGTCGGCGCCAAGTTCGTCGACGGCAAGACGCTGGGGCGCTGGGAGTAGCCGCACGCACGACACGGACGAAGGCTTGTGATATGACGGGACGCTAGTCCTTCACGATGTAGTCGGTCCACTCCACAATTTTGTCATCGACCAGGAAGAACATGCCGACTGCATGATAGCGCTGGGTGCGCTGCGGCGAGACGAAGATGTCGACGCGCTCGTTGAGGACGAGCGGGCCCTTCGCGAACGTCTCGCTGACCTTGAATTCGACGCTGGTCATGCGTTCGAAGAACCTCTTGGCGAAATCGCTGATCGCGGCGCGGCCAACGATAGGCTGCGAGGTTTCAGTGACGCGATACACGGCTTTCTCCGCGAAGAAGGGGACCAGCGTCTCGATGTTGCGCGCGGCCCAGCCCGCACAGAAGTCTGTCACCGTCCTGGCGTTGGCCCGCTCGACCGCCGTCCAATCGGCCGCTTCGACCGAGCCGCTGACGCCGCCGAGGGCAGTGGCCATGGTCCCAAGTCTCAGCAGATGGCGTCGTGAGATGTCATGCTTCATCGCGCTCTCGCTCCAATCACGGATTCTAGCGGACTCGTGGCCCGGTCCGGCCGTGAGATGTTTTGGACCAACGAGCACGTGGGCATCGTGCGAACCACGATCGTGACTATTGAACGACT
>JBDTVS010000009.1:0-78492 GCA_040007095.1 Acidobacteriota bacterium | reverse complement strand
CTCGGACTTGTTGGAACATAGGTGCTCGCGGTCCGGCTGACTCGGGCGGGCGGGCCTGTCCAGGGCCCTGAGCGCGGAGCGAGGAACTGGAGCGCCTCGGGAAATTCAATGCGCTGGTGCCGCTGAACAAACTCGAACACATCGCCCCCCAGCTGGCAGGAGTCGCACCACCGCACCTATTTGGCGATGTTGATGCGCAGCGAGGGGCACTGACCCGATGAATCGGACACCGGACCTTCAGGTCGCCGCCAGATTCGATGGCGTGCTCCCCGAGCAACTCCGGAATGAGTCGCTCGACGGGGTTGGCCGCGAGGACGGCGGCTTTGTCGAAAGGGGCCATCACGCCGCGGCCTCAGCGATGGTCATCGCGAGCTGTTGAGCCGTCGCGCTCCGAGCAGCTACGGCATCGCACAGATGTTCGACGGCACGATCGACGTCATGCCAGCGTCATCGACGCAGATGTCCCAGTCGAGACGGGCTTCGTTCAGCAGGAACACGCGGCCTCGGTCGATCGGTCCTGACTCTTCACGTGAAACGCGCCGTCCTTGTGCAGACTGCTGTGCTCCCGCCACATCGCCAATTCCTCTTCGGTGAGCGTCATTTGTGGCGAGGGTCGTATCCGGGGCCATGTTCCCAGGCGGGGAACGAAGCGACATCACGCGGCACCGACAACGAACGACGGTCCAGACTGACGCCGCGTCAGCCGCCGATTCTCCCAGACCTGCACACCGTCCCCCCAGGTAATTCGATTCGTATCCGAACTGCCTTCGAGCCGGACATCCACCGAAGCACCCATGGGCACGTCGTACATTCGATGCCAGCCACGCGAGAGAAAGTGCCGGCGCAGCCTCCGTTCGATCAGCTCGGAATGCGCTCCGACGTTGATCACTGCGACACGCTCATCGAGAAGGTCCGGCTTCGCAAGGAGCACGTCGGCTTCAGCACCCTGGATATCCATGTGCATGTAGTCCACGCGCTCCAGTCCCTGAAACACTTCCTCGAGGTCGACGCAGAGTACCTCCTGCGGCGTCACGCCGAGTCTCTGCAACTCCGCATTGAAAGCAACTCGCAGTTCATCTGACGCTTCCTGTGATTGGTCGATGATCCTCTGTCCGTAGATGCCCGTCGGATTTCCGACCATGAACTGGCAGGTGCCGGTGTAGCTGTTGGCAGCCGCCTGAATCAGCCGGGCCCGGTCCGGGTCGATATTGTTATCTCGGAGGTGACGTTCCATCCAGGCGAAATGCGTCGGCTCGGCCTCCACGCCGACCACACGGTAGTCGCGCCCGCGTTTGAGCGCCGCGAATGCCCCGGCGACGATCCAACGTCCCCACCCGGCACCGAGGGCAACTATCGTAAATGTGTGGCCAGCGAGTTCAACCGCATCCAGCAGCGGAAGCCAATCCAGGACAAGCTCGTGGGCAAGAGGTGGCGTCGGCTCGAAGTATCGATCGTAGGAAATGAACGGCGCTACGTCAGACGAGAGCAGGTAATCCTCGACATCACCACGAGTATGTGTCCCGAGCCAGTCCACAACGAATCCGGCCGGTATGATGCCAGTCGAACATCCGTACCGCGAGAACGTCTCCGCGGGTATCACCAGCAGCGGCGTGGGCGATTCGCTCACGCCGAGATTGACGGCGATTCCGTGAACGACTGCGCATGAAGGCCCCACACGATCGGCGTTCCGGACAACGATTTGGGAGCATGCAGCCAACGATTTGAGTTCCTGCTGGACCACGCAACGACCGTCGTGGTCGTCCCTGAAGACCTGGCCGATGATCTCCTCCTCCCTGCCCAGCCAGGCGATCGCTACGGCGCCCTCGACAACAGTAACGTCGACGCCGACGATCGCTGTCGTGTCGCTCTCATCGGTCCAGCCCGATGTGAATGAAACGCCGTATGACCAGGGTTCTGTCGGAGTGACAACAAAAGTCGGCCACCTGTCCCCCGAGCGGTCTGTACCTGCCCCGTGCACCTGCCGACGGGCCGGCGTGAAAATGGTCTTCATATCTCAGTTGATCCGTGAGCGGAAATTATGGGCCTTCCTGTGGGGCACTACCAAAGCCATCGCGGTCGATCCGCCGAGGCTCTCCGCAAGTGTCCATCACCATCCCGTTTTGTGGCTTGAACAGCGTGACTCAGTAATGGTACGCGGCCGGGACGAATGGAAACGTACAGTTGAATACGCATGTGATTTCTCCTCGCGACGATCGTTGGATGCAACGTGTTCGGCGTGTACGGTTCGCCCATCACGCGTTCAAATGACCACTCTCTGTTTTCACCACGGCTAGGACGTGTCCGCTCTGAGGTCGTAGCACAGCACTCTCGGACCTGTCCCCTCCCAGACGTCGCGCGTGTTCTGCATGACGTACAGCAATCCGCGGCTGAGCACCGGCAGCGTCCACGATTCGCGCGCGGCGAACAGCCGTCCGCGCGATATTTCCCGGTACCCGCTCGGTGTCAGGTCCATCCAGATCAGATGCCCCAGTTCGCCGATGCACAGGAATTGGCCGTCGACCGCGAGCAGCGAGCCTCTGTAGGGTCCGGTGAGCTCCTCTCTTCCAGCGTCACCCGTCCCGATCCTTTCCATCCACTCCGGCGTCTCCCGCCAGACGATCTTGCCGTTCGACGCATCGACGCAGGCCAGCGACGCGTCCGGCTCATTTCGTCCGTCGAACCCGTACAGGTAACCGTCGCGATAGATGGGCGTATTGAAATGCAGCGCAAACTCCGGCGTCGTCCACTTCACTCTGTAGGTGAAGTTGCGCAGCACCTCGATCAGCGCGCTTCCGGTGCGGTAGCTCGCCGAGATGAGCACCTTGTTGCCAAACACCACCGGGCAGGAGGCGTTCACCGATTCACGGGTGCGGCTGCGCCACGGACAGGCGAAATCCACTCGACCCGTTGCCGGGTCGATCGACATCAGCCCGCCCGAAGGTGGATCGGACTCGCCTCCCGCAAAGACGAATACCCGCCGCTTTCCCCGGACGAATGCCGGCACCGGCGACGCGTAGCTCGGACCCCAACGCGGCCCGGCCGCACGCCAGATCTCACGGCCGGTGAGCCTATCCATCGCCACGACACACGGGCCGCCCGGCGCGCCCACGTTCACGATCAGCAGCCTGCCTTCGACCAGCGGGGTCGATCCAGTACCAAAGAACTCCTGCCGTATCTGGTAGTCATCCCGCAAATCTCGATGCCACACGACCCTTCCGGATTCAAGGTCGAGGCAGTTCAGCAGCCCTTCGGCCCCCAGGGTGTAGACGCGGCCGCCGGCGATCACGGGGCTCGATCGTGGGCCGTTGTTGTATCCGTACCGATCCTCGAATGCCGTCGGATATCGGAACCGCCAGTGGCTCACCCCGAGCTCAGGGTGCAGGCACTCCACGATCTCTTCATTGCCCAGTCGATGAAGGAACACCAGATGGTCGCCCGCGATGGCGGGCGACGCGTAGCCGGTCCCTTTGGGACACTCCCAAATCAACGGAGGCGGAAGCGTCCGGCTCAGCTTCGTCTCCGTCGATACGCCGTTGTGAGACGGTCCCAGGAAGGCGCGCCAATCGTGGGTAACAGCCCCGGCGGGAAGCGGTTTCGGCTGCCGGTGCACGCGGGTCTGTCCCGAGGCGCTGTCGACCGGCAGAAGCAGTGCGGCCAGGGCCTGGAGCACCTTGCGCCGTGACATCACAACCATCGACTGGGGAGTCCTCTCAGCATCCGGCGCGCGACGGATCGAACGCGCCCACGCCGTTCACGAGCGAAGACAACGAGCGCGGACCTCAGCGCCGAGCGATCTCCGCCTGAATGCATTCCGACACGATCGACCAGAACGTGACGTAGCGGTCGGTGCTCACCGTGAAAGGGTGCGGTTGGCTGCCACTCCGCGTCTTCAGCCTGGCCAGCCGCTCCGGGGTCATGTCGAAAAGCGGATGGTTCTGAAGCTCCACATCGACGTTCAGTCTCTTCGCCGTCTCCAGGTAGTGCGCAATCGACTGGACATACTGCGAGAGCCCCGCCGTCGTGATTCGGTCGGAGGTCAGGATGGTCCCGCCGAACAGCCCGGCCATGTGGGTGCTGCGGCCATCGCGCACCGGGAAGATGAACGCCAGGGAGCCCGAAGTGTGACCAGGGATCGCTATCGGGGTCACGGTGATGTTGCCGAGCCGCACCGGCTGGCCTTCCGCGAGGACCAGGTCGCGCTTCGGCTTGCTCTGGGTGGCGTTCGGCTGATTGGCCAGTGGCGGGGCCGGAGGATTAGGCGGATCAATCAAATCCCAATCGGCCGCGCCCGTCCCGACCTTCGCGCCGTAGTGCTCTTGAAAGTACCGGGCGCCGCCGAAGTGATCGGCGTGACCGTGCCCGAGCAGCACGTATTTCACGGCCGCCGGATCCAGACCCAGCTTCTTCAGGCCGGGGATGACGACGGTCTCGACGCGGTCGGCATAGCCGGAGTCGATGAGGATGATGCCCTGCGACGTGGCAATGGCATAGACCGTGGCCTCGGAGTTGCCGACGGCGTATACGTTGTCGAACAGCCGCACCGGCTCGAGCTCGGGAGCATTCGGACTGTTTCCTCTGGCCTTGCCCGGCACGCAGTAGAAGTTGTAAGGCGACAGCAGCCACGGGTCGGTGCCGGCCAGTTTCTTGGCGGTGTCGAGGTGAGCCAGAGACTGAGGAGTGTCGGGCCTCGGCGGCGCGACAGCGGCAGCCGGCGCCGTCGAGGGTGCAGCAGGGGGTCCCTGCTGTTGCGCCGGCGGCGGAGCTCCACAATTCGCCGGACACTTCTCGGGACGCACGAACGCGTCCTTCATGGTGTTCCGGTATTCCGGATACATCGTGTCCGCGCCGCCGAGCACGGCCTTGCGCGGGATGTGATACAGGGTCGTCAGCTCGTCGATCGACGGATTCTCGCCCGGCAGAATATGCGGGACACTGCCTTCCGCCGTGCCTTCATACGTGGGAATACACGGGGGGCCGATCGGCGACATCGGCGCGGCGTCGGGATTCAGCCGAAAGCTCTTCGTGATGACGTACGGCTCGGACAGATAGACGGGATCCTCGATGATCGCCAGCACGGTGATCAGATCGCCATGCCGGATGAAGCGCGTGGTCATCGTCTCTTCGTCGCTGCTCGGCGCGCCGTTGCGCCGGATGGCACCGGCTTTGATGTGCGTGGTGTAGGCGGCCAGCGTATTGCCGTCCCACTCGCCGGTCGTGAAGCCGCCCCGCAGATGCAGGCTATTCTTGGAAGGACGCGGCCGTCCGTCCATCCAGATGGTCGTCAGCCCGCGGTCTTCCCACGATCCGATCGTCCAGGCAATGGTCTTGCCGGTGACCGGATCGGTCTGGTTCCAGATCTTCATCCCGAAGGGACCCGTCACCAGATAGTGCGGCGGCCAGAAGCCGCACTGGTGCTCGATCACCCCGAACTGCGACGCGGAGTAGCTGAGGGCCCGCGAACGGCCCTCGTCGTTCAACGGCAGCCCCGTGTAGTCGACGGCGTAGGGACCCCCGCCCCGCTCGAGCCCGTCCTCGTGACTGATGGCCGCCCAGGTGCCCGACAGCTCGGTCTGGGCGGACGCGCTCACGCTGCCGGCCACCATGACGGTCATGAGCACCGCCCCCGTTCGCAGGACCTTGACGATGGACATAGTGGACCTCGCCGACGTCAACCTGATCTCACACGCTCGACCGTGCGAACAACACCGCCGTTGTCGTGTTCCTGACGAATCAGTCTCGATGTGCCCGCGCAATCGTCCAACCGTCACCAGGTCGCCGAGCAAGGCGTGGGATCCCAACCCTTGGCATCGGCCTGTTTTCTGAAATGGGAGCTCACGACGAAACTCTGCGTCAAGTATTTCGGATCGTCCACAATGGCGGTGACCACCAGCCACTGATCGCCGTTGCGCTGGGGCGCCACATCGAAATACTCGGTCAAGACCGCGTTCTCGCTGTACGGCACGCCGTTCTTCCTCAGGTACCCCGCCCGCATGTTCGTGGTGACCACTTTGAGCGACCCACCCTTGGGCGGCGCCGCATCCGCTGCCCCGCCACGTCCGGCACCGCCGCGGCCGCCCGGCCTTTCCCACTGCGCAGCCGAGCGCCCCTGCCACGTGCCGTCTCCGGAGGGATTCTCGAAGTGCAAGAGACGGGTCTGCGTGCCGGCGTCCACGTCCACGCGCAGGGTCTGATCGTCTTGCCAGGTGATATGCACACGACCAGGTACGCGCATGATTGCCGCGGCCCCGTACGACTTGCACTGATTGCCCGCGGCACCGTCGATCGCCGGATCCCAGGCATCGGCCACCTTGCGCGCGTCGGCGTTCATCGGCACCGCCTGGTAGTCGCCCTTGGTCGGCGTCACCATTCGGTACCGCCAGTCTTCGGTGACGATGGAGACCCAGTATCCGGTGAGGTCGATGGGCGCGGCCGCTTTGGGCGCCGGCGGTGGCGCGCCGCGGTTCTGAGCGGCGGCGGGCGCCGACTGACACCACATCGCCGCAGGAATGAGCGCGACCAGCCAACGATGTCGGGTCTTCACGGCTGTTTCTCTCGCGTCAGGCTCGTGTAGACCGCATCGACGAACATGTCGGTGGTCCACGGTCCCGAGCTTGCGCCGTATCGATTGTTGTACCCCTGGGTCGGCGACGCGGCCTTGATCTGTTCGCGTGTCTTCCCTTGTTTGAGCATGGCCCGGATGCGATCGCGAATGATCACCACCATGTCGCGGTACTCCACGACGTCGGGCTGGTCGCAGAGGCGACCGTGGCCGGGAATGACGTAGGTGCCTTCGTCGCGCCAGTCGAAAGGAATCGAGGGAATCGCCAGGTCGACGATCCGGTTCAACGCGTCGATTTCGCCCTGGATACCGCCGCCCCTGGCGACATCGATCATCGGGAAGCGCGTGGTGTCGAGAATATCGCCCGCCACCACGACGTCCGACTTGCGGAAGAACACGACGCTATCGCCGTCCGTGTGCGCCGCCGGCTGATGCAGCACTTCGATCCCCTCGCCGTTGAGATACATATAGCGACGGGGTTGAAAGAAGGTCTCCGTCGGCCATGCGGCAGTGGGAAACGAAGACACCTGCCCGGCGGGCGCGCTCATGCGCAACAGGACTTTCTCGGCGGACAGGATGGTCGCGGCGCCTCCGTTGGTCATCGCCGTCGCGGTCGGGCTGTTCAAGTTGAACAGCGTTTCACCGGCCTTGGAGAGCCGCTCGTTGCCGCCGACGTGATCGGGATCCGCGCTGGTGTCGATGACGTATCGAATCGGCCGGTCGGCGCGCTTCGCGATCGCGGCCACCACGGCATCAGCATTCGTTGACGAACCGGCGTCGACGACCACGACGCCGTCCGGACCGGCCTGGACGGCGATGTTGCCGCCGGCGCCGACAATCATGTAGAAGTTCGGCCGCAGCTGAAGCACTTCGAGGCCGCCGGCCTCGGTTTCACCAGCTTCCTGCCGTTGCTGGGCGCGCGTCACGCCAACCACACTGGAAACCATGACGCTGGCGCACAACGCGCCGACCAAGAGTGCCACGTCTCGTTTAGCCATCGACCCTCATGCCACGCACGCTGCGGAGCCTGCCGCATCGAGCCGCCGATCGATCACGAGGCGCGCGACTCCGGCAACCTCGAAATCATCGTCCAACACCGAGCGTGCCGCGGTGAGCAGCGGTCTCTCCATCCATCCTCGAGGCCGATCGCCCGATTGTGCACGGTGCTCTTCCTGGAAATCGATCGCGACCGCCGCACGACCGCGCCGCACGACCGCGCCGCACGACCGCGCCGCACGACCGCGCCGCACGACCGTGGTTCACGAAGAGCAAGCAGATTCTGACACGGATGGGGAGTGAAACGAAGTTACAATCAGCCCGCCGCGGCCATTGAATGGCTCGGGGCTGATGGCCATCAGCCATTCACAAAAGGACACCGATGAAAACAGCAGCCACGATTGTCGTCACCCTCGGTCTGGCCGTTCTCGCCGTCGGGCTCGGCGCCCAGCAGGCCGGTTTCAAACGCACGACCTTGCAGCAGTCGCCGCTATCGGTGCCCGGCCGTGAATCGGTGACGGCTGTCGCCGAGTTTCAAGCAGGCGCAACGGTTGGCCGGCATACGCATCCGGGCGAGGAAATCGGTTACATCCTGGAAGGCGCGGTCGTGCTCGAGCAGGAAGGCAAACCGCCGGTGACGCTGGGCGTCGGAAAGACGTTTTTCATCCCGGCCGGCACAGTCCACAACGCCACCAACAAGACCGCGTCGGTGGCTCGGGTGCTCGCGAACTACATCGTCGAACCGGGTAAGCCGCTCGCCACACCGGTGGCCGCAAAATAGCGTCTTAGGAACAGGAAGCCCCGGCCGACGCCGCGCAGGCACGCAGCACATCGCGGACGGTCCGCGCTTCGACCGACAACTGTCGCCACACCGCCTCCGCGTCGTGCAGATGCGATTCGGTGGCGGTTCGCTCGAGCAGTCTGGCCGCTTCGAAGAGTCGCACGGCCGACACGTTGCCAGCCGCCCCTTTGAGCGCGTGGGCCTCCGCGCGAATTGACGCGGCGTTCCTGATGGTCACCGCGTCCTCGATTGCAGCCAACCGCACGGGCAGGTCTTCGAGGAACACGCCAATGACGTCGGCCACCAGTTCGTCGTCTTCCCCGAGTCACTGCCTCAGGGCCGCTTCGTCGAAGACACCCTTTTCGCCGGCCGCCTGCGATACTCCGCCGCCCAGGCTCTCCTGTTCGACCACCGCAAACAGCATGGGCGGATCGATCGGCTTGGAGAGATAACCGTCCATGCCGGCGGCCAGGCAGCGTTCCCGATCGCTTTTCATGGCGTGCGCGGTCATGGCGACGATGCAAAGGTGGCGGCCGGTGGCGCGCTCGCCCTCACGAATCGCGATGGTCGCTTCGAGGCCGCCCATCACCGGCATCTGTAGGTCCATCAGGACCAGGTCGAAACTCTCGCGATCGAGCTGGACCAACGCCTCGCGGCCATCCATGGCCACCGTCACCTTGTGGCCGCGGCGGGTCAGCAGACCAGATGCGACCCGTTGATTGACCACGTTGTCTTCGACCAGGAGGATGCGGACGCTCCGGCCCTTCGGCCCCATGGCCATGGCCCCGGCGGTCGATGTCGCGGCAGGCGGCACGACCGAACGCTTGGATCCGAGCACCCGATCGATCGCGGCCAGCAGTTCGGCGCCGTACACGGGCTTTGTCAGATACGCGGCGATGCCAAGTTCGGCGCGATGTGCCTGCTCGCCGAAGTCGCCGGAGCTGAGCATCAGGATGCTGACGCCGGCCAACTCGGGCCGCTTCGCGATTTCTGCGGCGACCTCGAAGCCGTCCATCGTCGGCATCTTCGCATCGAGCAGGACGAGCGCGAACGCGCGGCCGGCGAGAGCTGCCGCCCTGAGCGTCTCGAGCGCGGCAAGGCCGCTCGCGACGGCGGTCGTCCTCATCCCCTTGCGCTTGAGCAGTTCCGTCAGGATGCGGCGGTTGATGTCGTTGTCGTCGACGATCAACACATCGACGTGCGGGGGACGTGGCTCGACAGAATGCGCTTCCGGCGCGGCGGTGACGTCGAGGGTGACGGTGAAATGAAAGGTGCTGCCGGCGTCGGGCGCGCTGTCCACCCACAGCCGGCCGCCCATCAACCGCACCAGCGAGGCCGAGATCGTCAGGCCGAGGCCGGTGCCGCCGAACCGGCGCGTGGTCGATCCGTCCGCCTGCCGGAAGGCTTCAAAAATCGCCTCGTGCTTTTCCGCCGAGATGCCGATTCCCGTGTCGGTCACGCCGAAGCGCAGTGTCACGCGGCCCGCGGCGCGCGACTCGGCCCGGACCACGACGAAGACGTGGCCGCGCTCGGTGAACTTGAGCGCGTTGCCGACCAGGTTCGTCAGGACCTGGTGAATCCGCGTCGGGTCGCCCACGACGGCCGTCGGCACGTCCGGGTCGATCTCGCAAATCAGCTCGAGGTCCTTCCGATGCGCGGCGAGGGCCAGCGGTTTGAGCGCCTCCGCAATCAACGCGCGCGGGGCGAAGGGCACCGCTTCGAGCGCCAGCTTGCGCGATTCGATCTTCGAGAAGTCGAGAATGTCGTTCAAGATCGATAGCAGCGTGTGGGCCGACGTGCGTACCGTCGCAAGGCTGTCCCGCTGATCCAGCGTGAGCTCGCTGTCGAGCACGAGATCCGTCATCCCGATGATGCCGTTCATCGGCGTTCTGATCTCGTGGCTCATGTTCGCGAGGAACTCGCTCTTCGCCCTGCTGGCTTCCATGGCCTTGTCGCGCGCGTTCACCAGTTCCTGGTTGCTCGTCTGGAGCTCGACGGTGCGCGCATCCACGGTGCGTTCAAGATTGTTCTGCTGGGCGAGCAGCTGAAGATCGCGCTTCTGGATATCGGACAGCATCGCGTTGAACTGATCGATCAGCTCGCCGATTTCGTCCTGGTCGCCTGCCTGCGCGCGGACGTCGTAGCGGCCGCCGTCGCGTACGAGACGCGTCACCGCGATCAGCCGGGCAATCGGATCGAAGATCAGCCGCGCGGTCTTCCGCGACAGGCCGAACGCGATCCAGAACGCGCCGAACAACGTGCACCCGGCAATCGCCGCAAAGCGCGCAAGCCGGGTCCAGATTTCCCTGGTGTCGGACTCCACCGCGATGCTGCCGATAATCTCGTCGTTCAGCGAAATCGGCCGTCCCACTCTCAGGCGGCCGCGCTCGTACAGGGCGAACGCCTCGGTTCCCGGCGCCGTGGCCACGTGCTGCCGGGACGGCGATGAAAGTCCCGGGCGGACGTAGGTCGCCAGCAGGTCGCCGTCGCGTGTGAACAGCCGCGCGGCAAGGATGTGCTCGTTGACCGAAGTGGCGCGAAGCGTCTCGGCTGCGACCTCGGCGTCCTTGAACGTCAGCGCCGCCGTGCTGTTGGTCCCGACAATGTCGGCGAGAATCGTGACGTCGCGAACCAGGCGGATGCGCAGGTTGATGTAGTCGTAGGCCGCGAAGACCGTGCAGGCCGCGATCAGCGTGACGCCGCTGGTGATGAGCGCGGTCGTCGTCAGCTTGCGACCCACCGACTGGCGACGAAACCAGCGACCGAGATTACTCAGCATGAGCATTCCGAATGACCTTAGGGCCTGTCAATGAACAAGGTGTGCAGTGTGGGCGTCGAGGCGCCCGCCCGGCAAGGCGCGAGAAGCGCGCATACCGGGCGTATGCAAGCGACGAGCAACGAAGCCCGGCGGGATGCCTCGGCGGCCACACTGTATACCTTGTTCATTGACAGGCCCGTAGCGAGCCCGAGCAACCGCGCGCTCAGGTGAAGCCCCGAGTGGTCGGCCGCATCCACGTTGATCGCGAAACGCATCCGTCCGCCGTCGACATAGATCTCGATGATGCCGCCGCCTGCTGAGAATCCTGTGCCGTCGCTGACGGTCAGAACCGGCAACGCCTTGATACCGTCCAACCCCGCCGCGGCTCGTCGAGTCTCGCCATCGCCGACGAACAGCAACTGGCAGCTCCGCCAGTTGACGCCGTCCCGAGGCCGCGAGACGTCGATCACGTGGCCGCTGATCGTCTGGCCTCGAACCGTGTCAACGAGCGCGTCGGCGATGTCGGCGTCACCGACGATGCAGGCGGCAATCGGCGCACCGGCGGAGAGCGACGGCCACTCGGCGAATCGCACGAAGTTGTAGAGAAACGCCGCCTTCACGACGACCTCCGGCACTGGGTCAGCCCCGGCACTGGCGACGAGCCAGGGCGAGGTGACGAGCGTCGCCGCCAACGCGACCATCGCCACAACGAATGGTCCGCCGCGGGAATGCGGGAGGGACACCTTCAGAACATCCATCGCAGGCGCAGACTGGCACTCCGCGGCACCTCTGTGGGGAGTAGCAAAGAGCCGACGCCGGCCGACTCGGCGTGCGACGGATCGAAGAGGTTCTGGCCGATCACCGTGGCGGACAGACGGCTGGACAGGCGCCATTCCGCGCTCATGTCGGCACGCGTGTAGGCGCTCACGGAGTCCCGCACCAGTGGACCCACGTAGAAAATCGCCCCGCTGAGGGTCGCGCGGGAGGCCGGAGAGAACGTCGACCTCAACTGCCACTGCCTCCGCGGCGCGCTTCCATCTTCGCCGCCCGCGGTGGGATCGTGGCTCGCTGGCAACAGTTGCGGTGTGACCCGGAAGGCCGTGTAGCTGCCGTCGAAGCGCCATGCCTGGACCGGGGTCCAGTGTCCCGCGATCTCGAGACCACGCGTCGTCGCCTGAAGGAGGTTGCCGAACTGCGACGCGACAAGAATCTGGGGCGTCGGGACGAACTGCACGACGGGGTCGCTCGGCTCTTGCGTTCGCAGGTGATCGTACCGGCCCGCATATCCTGTGACATCGACCGACGCGGTACTGCCGACCTCGAGCCGGTACCCCGCCTCGACGTCGACCAGACTCTCTGTCTCGGCCGACGGGTTGCCCTGCGCCGTGACGACCATCGGCAGACCGTCGACGCCTGGCGTCGGCGGGAAGTCCAGTCGCATCCGCCGCTCATAGAGTGACGGCGTCCGCAGGGCGCGAGATGTGGCCGCCCAGAACCGTTGACGGGGCAATCCCTTCCACAACGCGCGCGCGGTCGGTTGCACTCCCCCGCCGAAGTCGGAGTCGTACTGCACCTGGCTGCCGAGTGTGACGGCCAGGCGGTTTCCCAAGAGCTTGATCTCGTCCTGGATGAAGGCGGTCAAGAGCGACGACTTGTCTTCCGCCGGATTCATCGACAGACCGACCCGTCCCGAGAACGTGTCGCCGCTGAACCGATAGCCGGCGCCGGCGACAAGATCATGACGCGAGCCGAGAGCCGTGTGGTATTGCGTGTCGACGTCGAACACTTTGCGGTCATATCCGCCGACCGGCTCCTGGCGGCTCACGGTGTCGACGAACGACTGGACCTGCAGCGAGGCGCCCGTGGCGCCCGTGTGGGTCCAGCGACCGAGAAGGTGACCTCCCCGGGAGTCTGACGAATCGTTCGCGAGCGGGACCTGAGCGGACGATCGCGGATCGAGGTTCGGCCACAGCGCGTGCACCTGGCCCAGCGTCACGTCGCCTTCGAACGTCAAGGCGTCAGGCCGAGTGGTGCGATCGGCGCGAAATCCGGTCGTGATGCTGTAGGACCCATCGCCGGCAGGGGCGCCCGCCGGGAGGAGAGATTGATTGCGCCCGGTCCACTGGGAAGAGAGGCGATAGCTCGTCGCACCGATGGTGCCCCCGTAGCGGACGGCTCCCTGTTCGCCAACCCGCCCGGCGTCGACACGGGCGAGTCCGCCCTGCGTATCGCTGGCCGATTTGGTGACGATGTTGACTACGCCGTTGACGGCGTTGGCACCCCAGAGCGCGGCGCCGGGCCCGCGGATCACCTCGATCCGATCGACATCGTCGAACATCAGATCCTCGGCGTCCCAGAACACGCCCGAGAAGATCCGGCTGTAGGTGCTGCGGCCGTCGACCAGGACGAGCAGCTTGTTCGCGTACAACCCGTTGAAGCCGCGGACCGATACCGCCCACTTGTTCGCGTTGATTTGGGCGACGTCGACGCCGGGCGCCAGGCGGAGCAGGTCCGGGATCGTCGACATGCCGGAGCGGCGAATGTCGTCATGGGTGATCACGAAGACGGCCGCGGCAACGTCCGAGGCACGCTGTTCCTTCCGCGAGGCGGACGTGACCTCGATGTTCATGAGGTCCTCGATCGACAACTGACTGAGATCCGGCACGCGGCCCTGAGCGGCGACCGGGCCTGACGCGACCGAGAGGCCGAACAGGGCAGCCAGCAGACGGCCCCAACGTGTGGCGAAGTTCCCGAACCGTGGTGCGCTCATCCGCTTCATGTAGTCGAGATCTCCGGCACGAGTTGAAGCGCTGCAGGATCACGAAGCCCTTGCGGCTTCGCGGGCCCTTCGCACTTCGCACCCGCGAGTCGAATGAATCGCGCCCTGCAAGGCCTTGTGCAATGCGGCTGCCAAGGGATTCGCCCGGCGTGTTGATCGGGTTTTTGCTCGCGATTTTGGCGCGATGCGCGTCCAGCGCATTCGCCGGGGGCAACGGTGGGGCTGCGCGGGCGGACCTTATGGTGTCGGACACCCGTCAATCCCGTCCGGCTCCCCGCCCGCTGCCCTCGGGTTCACTCGCTCGCGGCCGTGTCTTTGTTGAAGGTGGGACGGTCAGGCGGTTTTGGAAAGGGCATCGCGCGAGGGACCGCACGGCACGTCCGCCGACCGCACACGATCGCGTGTGCCGAGGTCGGTCGTAGCAGCCCGTGGCCGGCTGGAATGGGCGCCCTCTGCTTGAATACTTCGAGACGGAGGTCAGGCCTGTTTCAAAGCGTCGATCAACGAGCAGAATTGTGATCGATCGATCGGAATCGTGATCGTCTGAGCCACGGGCCGTCCTCCTATCGCCCACGGTCGTCCCGGCGTCGGGCGTGTTCTTCCTTCGACCGTGCGCTGGACCGTTCGTCCTCGCGCTCACGAGGCGACCGCGTAATCATGCGATGCCGATCGGCCTCGTGGACAGGACCATATCGCCGGACCGCGTACGGATGGACGTAGGTGGCGCGATTGGACCAGGTGCGACCCCAGTAAGCGCCGCAACGAGCGACGCGGCTAACGCAAATTTTTATGGAAACCTTGAACATGTTTACCTCCTGATCACGCTTGGGCAGCCGACGCGTAAAGAATCCGTTTGTCATCGCAGCGCGGAGTTCGCGTGACGCCGGGGCAAGCCGGATGCCGCCCTACTTTCCTTTATCCTCGTGGATCGCGTCGCCACATGAGGCCGCCGCTCTGGACCTTGCTGTCCTCACAGCGCTTCGACACACGGTTCATTGCTCGAGCAATAACAGACTGAACAAGATCGCTGTAATCGTCACCCTCGCCGAGGCGCAACGATTGGATGTGCGATTGTGAAAAGAGTAAGGCGGCGCTGATCGCACGGGCCGACACCGCTACAATCAGAACGCGATGCCGTTCCCGCGAGATTGCCATGTGTTCAGCGCTGGGTTCTATCGATCACTCTCTTTCTGTCTCGTGTTGACCGTCCTCTCCACCGGGGCGGTCCGGGCGGAAGAGTCGTCCGCATCGAGCGGAGGCACACCTCCGCCTGCGACGGATGTCGGCGACATCTGGCGACTGCTTCGCCACCGCGCTCGGTCGGACGCGGATGGTTCGGCCAGTCACGACTCGCACAGACCGTTTCTGGTTCTCGCGCCTTCTATCGGATCGAAACCGTCAACGGGTATCACGGCGGGGTTCTCGGGCAACGTGGCATTCTTCCGGGGCGATTCAGACACCACGCGCATCTCGTCAATCTCCGGCGGCGTCAAGCTGTCGCAGAAGAAGCAGGCACTGGGCGGCATCAAGTTCGCGATGTTCACCCGCGACGATCGCTGGTTCATTCAAGGAGACGATCGCCTCTCCTTCACGTCGCAGAACACCTACGACCTCGGCACCCAGACAGTATCGGGTGGTGCGGAGAACGCCGACTATACCCAGCGCCGGCTGTACGAAGCCGTCTATCGCAAGGTCGGCCCAAGTCTCTACGTCGGAGGCGGTCTCAATCTCAGCAACCACTCGAACATTCGCCCCGGGACAACCGCCGTGGCCGCCTGGGACGAATCGGCCTACGTGGCGTACACCCGGAAGCACGGCTTTGCACCGGACGGCCAGACCTCGGCCGGGACCAGCGTCGGGCTGCTGTTCGACACGCGCGACAATGCGATCAACGCGCAGCGCGGTTCACTGGCGAGCGCGACGTATCGCACCTTCTTCGACGGCTTTCTGGGCGGCGATTCGTCCTGGCAGGAGCTCTACGTCGACATGCGGACCTATCGAAAGCTGACGCGCAGCGGACGGCAGAAACTGGCGTTCTGGTTTCAGGAAGACGTCGTGACCGGCGGTGCCGCGCCGTACCTGGACCTGCCGGCGACCGCGGCCAACGATCGCTCGGCGCGCGGATACGGCGAAGGCCGTTATCGCGGCGATCACCTTGTCTACGGCGAAGTGGAATATCGGGGCGCGCTGACCAAGGGAGGGCTGCTCGGCTTCGTCGCGTTTCTCAACACCACCACGATCGCCAGCCAGGACACGGGCGAGAGGTTGTTCGACTCGTTTGCCCCGGGTGGCGGGCTGGGATTGCGTGTGCTGCTGAACAAACGCTCCAGGACCAACCTGTGCACCGACTACGGCTGGGGGAAACAGGGTTCGCACGGATTCTACCTGGCCATCCAGGAAGCCTTCTAAGTACTAAGCCTCCTACGGCACCACGATCAGCTGCGCTTTCGCCCATGGGTGGTCGCGGCAGACGTAGGTGTATTCTCCGGGCTTGTCGAATTTGACGGCGCCCGCCTCGAGCGGCGCGAGCGGACCGGTGGTCCACGAGCCGTCCTCAGCCATCACGGTGTGTTTCATCCGGCCGTTGTTCACCCAGAGCACCTGCGTACCGACCTTGACGCGGGCGCGATAGACGCTGAACGCGTACTCGTCGTTCATGAAGCGCGCGCCACCGGAAGAGTTGTCGCGGATGTTCGTCACGGTTTCGATTCGGTTGGTATCCTGGATCGTGCCGTTGAAGAGCGGCGGCGTGGCCGGTCGCGCGGCCTGCTCCGGCGCAGGCAGCGGCTTGACCGATCCTCCGAGCTTGAACGCCCACACGTTGTTCCTGAGCGCCGTGGCGATGTACTGTTCGCCGTCGATCTCGTAGCTGGCAGCTGGACCGCCGCCTGGTTGTCCGGTCTGGAATTGCCAGACCACGTCGCCAGTCTTGGCGTCCTCGCCGACGAGGTTTCCATCCGGCATCATCTGAAACAGGAGGCCGCCGGCGGTGACGAGCGCGCCGGCGGGCCGCCCTCCGCGGAAATCCTTCTTCCACGCGATCTTGTTGGTCCGGCTGTCGATCGCTGCCATCACCGCGTGCCCCTGTGGCAGTCCGGGCACCTTACCGGCCCCGAGGATGAAGATGTACGGGTCTTCGGCTCGACGGAACCATTGCAGCGAGGAGTTGCCGATGGCGTAGAAATATCCCGTCTGCGGGCTGAAGGCCATCGGCACGACGCGCATGCCCCACGCCGGGGTCAGCAGGTTCGGTTGATCGAGCGACGCCGGCGCAAAGAAACAGCCCAGCTCGAAGCCGGAGGGCATTGTCTGCTTCCGCCACTCCGTGCAATCGGGCAATACCGGATCGGCACCGACCGGATACGGCTGCGTGCCTACGGTGTGGTTACGCGCGTCCTGCGGCACCTTGCGTTCCTCAATTGGCAGCAGCGCCTTGCCGGTCTCGCGATCGAGCATGAAGAGATAACCGTCCGTGCGCATCGCCGCAACCGCCTTGCGTACGCGTCCGCCCACCTGAGCGTCGAAGAGCACGGGCGATTCCGCGATATCGGCCTCCCAGATGTCGTGGCGGATCGTCTGGTAATACCACCGCAGCTTGCCGGTTTTGATCTCGAGCGCGACGACTGAGCAGAGGTAGAGGTTGTCGCCGGCGCGGGTATCGCCCGCGTACTGGGGCACGCCGTTGCCCGTGCCGAAATAGACCAGGCCCAACTCCGGATCCGCCGCGCCAACGAGCCAGACGGCGCCGCCGCCGGTCTTCCACGAGTCGGAATTCTTCGGCCACGTCTCGTGTCCCTTCTCCCCCGGGCCGGGCACGGCGAACCATTCCCAGGCCTTGCGCCCGGTCTGCGCGTCGAGCGCGATGACCTTGCCCCTGAATCCGGTGTCGCCTGCGGTCCCGACAAACACCAGGCCGTTGGCGTACACGGGCGCGCCCGAAACGCCCTGACCCGCGCGCGCCGGCTCGATGCCGACGTAGACATCCCACGCCACCTCACCGGTCTTTTCCCGTAGCGCGATGACGCGGGCATTGGTCAGCCCGGCGAACACGAGCCCTTCGCCCACAGCCACGCCTTCCCGATTCGGCAGTCCCCTCCCACTCCGGTTGTACTCGCTCAGCGCGGCGGTTTCGGGCGGCGTGTCGGTCTGATGCTGCCAGGCCGTGGCGCCCGTCTTCGCGTTGTAGGCGTAAATTGAGGAACCGATGGTGATGAACAGCAGGCCGTCCTTTACGACGGGCATGGCCCGACCCGCCCCGACGGAGTCGAACTTCGGCGACGTCCAGGCGCCTGCCAGTCGGCTTACGGTCTGGGTGTTGATCTGCGTCAGCGTCGAATAGCGCGTGTTGCCCAGGTCGCCGCTGACAGTCGCCCATTCCTTCGACGCCAGTTGAGAGTCGCCCTCGGCAGACTTCAAGAGACCCTGCCCGCTGGTGGCCAGAAGGGCTGCGACGCCGACAACCACGGCGCGACGTTGATACTTGGTCATCGCCGATTATCGGCACGAGAGGGAGATTGTCAAGACGCTGCTGTCTCCGCCTCAAGATCAATCACGACGTTCAGCGCGGAGAAGAAGGAAGAAGCGGGAAAAGGCGGACCGCGGAATCGCGCGCCGCCCGGTGCGCCGCACGAGCAAGGTGCGCCGCGGACCCGGGGCGACCCGTATCGCGAGGGTGATGTGCTATCGAATCCGAACCGACCCTGATCTCGTATGGATCTCGACGCGCCGGCCGCCGGCGCCGATGGTCCCGCGAACATGCCGGCGCGCGTGTTCGCGATCGATTCGGGTCGCGATGTCGCTGTCGATAGCGCCGGAGCGCGTCGCGACGTCGACGACTGCGCCGCCGTCTGCCGGCAGCCGCAGATCCACCTCGCCCGACCGTGTCTCGACCTCGACATCGCCCCCGACTTCTCGGAGCTGAATGCTCCCAGATCGGCTGGTCGCCACGACCGGCCCCCGAACCATGTCGATATTCTGATCCCCGGACCGGCTCACCGAGCGCAACCGGGTGTTGGCGGGCACCGTCACGTCGTAGCTGATGCTGACGTTGGCACCAAGGCCGGGCTGGCGGATGTCGCCGACCGAGATCGCGTTGCCCGACTGCTCGATCGGTGGGGACGAGGCGAGCGCCGACGCCTGCTCTTCCGGCGTATAGACGCCGCTGAATGCTGAGAACGACCCGTAGGCGCGAATCCGGCCGACGACGCGGACCGCGTCGCCGTCGCCCACCCTGATGTTGATTCGGCCAGACCGCGACTGAATGTCCAGATCCACAGGCCCGCTCACTTTGATCGTGCGGTCGAAGGATCCGTCCGCGCTTCGCGATTGCGCCTCGATTTCGCATCCGCTGGCGAACAGTGTCGTCAGCGCAAGCCCGACGAGTGTCATCCCTGAACGGTTGAACATAACACCTCGATTCCTGGGATTGGACGGCATCCCGGCGAATAAGTTGCTCGTTCGCCGCTGAAATCTTGAGAGCCGGACGGTATTTGTGGTGTCCATCTGTTCGACGGCAGGTCGTCGATCCGCCGGTGGAGGCCGCGGCGAACTAGTCACCGCTCTTTACTGCGCCGCGTGATCCTGCGACCATAAAGGCGCCATGAGATCGACATTCCTCGCGCTGGGACTTCTCACTGCCGTTCTCGCGGCACCTGCGCTCGAGGCACAGTGGCCGAGCTTTCCCACGGCCGGGGTGCCTCGGGCCGCCGACGGCAAGCCGAGCGTCACCGCGGCGGCTCCTCGCACCACGGACGGACATCCAGACCTCTCCGGGATCTGGAACTACGCCGGCGTCCTGGGTCTTCGCGGGCGGCCGCCAGAGCCGCCGCCTGGCACTCCGGTCCAAGCCACGTTCTGGAACATCGAGGCCGGCTTCAAGGAAGGGCTTCCCTTCCAGCCGTGGGCGGCCGAGCTGCGGAAGAAGCGCATGGCAACCGAGAGCAAGGACAACCCGGACGCGGCGTGTCTGCCGCTTGGCCACATGCAGCTGCACACGCACTCGCAGCCGCGCAAGATAGTCCAGACCAAAGACCTGATCGTCATCATCTACGAGGCGAACGCGGGCGTTCGTCAGATCTTCATGGACGGCCGTGCGGCGCCGAGCGGCGATTCGCAGCCGTGGTGGTTCGGCTACTCCCGCGGGTGGTGGGAAGGCGACACGCTGGTGGTTGAGTCGACCCACTTCAGGGACGACGGCTGGCTCGACGTGAACGGCGCTCCGCTGACATCTGCCGGCAAGATCATCGAGCGCTTCCGGCGCCCGAACTTCGGCACGTTGGAGATCGATGTCACGATCGACGATCCCAAGGCCTACACCAGGCCGTGGACGGTGCGGGTGAACCAACGCCTGCTGGTCGACACGGAGCTCATCGAGTTCGTGTGCGAGGAGAACCAGAAGTTCAACGGCGCCGCGCTGAAGTAGCATTCGCTGACCGCAGCTCACGTGGAATCGCCCACCGCACACCACCAGCGCGAACCATGGCATCAGTAGCCGATCCGTCCCTGAAGCGGGACGGATGGCTGCGACACCTGGGTCTGTGGCTCCCGCCCCTCCTGTACATGGCCGCGATCTTCTTTCTATCGTCGGAAAGCGATCCGGTCCCACAGGTCACGACGCACGTGTGGGATAAGGCGCTGCACTTCGTCGAATATGGCGGCCTCGCGCTCCTGTTGTGCCGCGGGCTCCGCGGCGAAGGCATCGGATGGACAGCGGCCCTCGTGATGGCGCTTGTCGCCACGAGCGCGTATGGCGCGAGCGACGAGTGGCATCAGAGTTTCACGCCCGGACGCAGCTCGGACGTTCGTGACTGGATGGCCGATAGCCTCGGAGCCGCGATTGGCCTGGCGGCGACCGCCCTCGTCGCGAGGCCGTTGAGCCGGAAAATGCCACCACGAAAGCACGAAGACACGACGTCGATAAGTTAGAGCAATTTCGGAAACGCTGTAAGCGGATCGGATCTCAACCACAAAGAGCACCACGGCCACAAAGCGGTTTTCCGATGGTGAACAACAGCCTTCGTGCGCTTTGTGTTCTTTGTGGTTCCAGCAACTCGCCGGGAACTCCGATCGAGCCAGACTACACGCTGGTCAAGAACGCCCAGGCGATACTCTTCGTTTCTTCGCGGTTTCGTGGTTGGCTTTGCCTCTAGACATGACGAGGACAGGCCGCTAGTAGCTAGTGCGCGGGCTCGATCCGCAGTACGGCGCCGTTGTTCTCGTCGGTCAGCAGATACAGCAGTTCGTCGGGCCCTTGACGGACGTCGCGAATTCGCTGGTGCAAGTCGTTCAGCAGCGACTCGCGGCGCAGTTCTTCCATGTTCTCGTTGAACAGGATCCGTTCGAGATGTCCGGTGCCGGGAATCTCGCCCGTGCGCATGCCGCCGACAAAGACATCGCCCTTCCATTTCGGCAACTGGTTCCCGGTGTAGAACGCCATGCCCGATATGGCAATCGAGGGCACCCAGAACACGACCGGCTTTTCGAACCCTCTTTGCCACGGCTGTTCCGACTGCCAGGGGCCGGGGTAGGTGCGTCCGTAGCTCACGAGGGGCCAGCCATAGTTGCGCCCCGGCCGGACGATGTTGATTTCGTCGCCGCCGTTGGGTCCATTCTCGTTCTGCCACACATCGCCGGACGCAGGGTGGATGGCCAGGCCGATCGAGTTGCGGTGGCCCATCGAATAGACCTCGGGCTTGTAGCCGGGGCGCCCGACAAACGGATTGTCGGCCGGCACCCCGCCATCGTCGCGCAGGCGCAGCACTTTGCCGGCGTGGCTGTTGGGGTCCTGCGCCCCCTCCCCCCCGCCGCCACCGGTCGTCATGAAGATCGTGCCGTCTTTTCCGAACGCGAGCCGCGACGCGCCGCCGGCCGCCGCCGCAACGAAGACATCGCGCACGTCGGTCAGGGCGCTCCCGTTCCAGGTCCCTCGCGCCACCGCCAACGTCGTCTTGTCGTCGGCAAGGGGCTTGGTATAGCTGAGGTACACGAAACGGTTTTCCGCGAATTTTGGATGAAGCACGACGTCCATCAGGCCGGACAGACCCATGGCTTTCACGGCCGGGACGCCGGCGACCGGCTGCGGATCGAGCACGCCGTTGCGGATGATTCGAAGCCGGCCCGGGCGCTCGGTGACCAGCATGCTGCCGTCCGGGAGAAACGCCAGACTCCAGGGATGGGATAAGCCCCTGGCAACGACGATCACCCGGATGTCCTGTCCCTCGGCGGTGTGGAATTCGACCGGCTTCTCGGGAAGGGGAACAGCCGGAATGCCCTGTGGCGCCACCGGCGTGGTACCCCGAAACGGAACTTTCTGCTGGGCGGCGACCACGCCGGCCAAGAGTACGACGGCCATGGACGCCAGACCGTTCAGCCAGGCGCGCATTGATGGACGTTGGATTGTCATGCGAGATCACCTCCTCGCGGCCAGGCGGGCGTCAGGCTCCGGGAAGGGGGCCACGAATCACCTACGGGCCACATGTCAGAGCGCAGTATAGGCTTGAACTCCGAGCGCCGCGAAATTCATCCCCCGGTCCGAACGTATAGAATAGCGAACGCAAACGCTGGAGGATCCCCATCGTGATCATCGACTCACACGGGCACGTCACGGCACCCGACAGTTTGTATGTGTACAAGGCGCAGATTCTGGCCCATCGCGGCGCGCATGGGCGCGGCGGGAACCTCGCCAACGAGGAGGACGTCAGAAAAGCGCTCAACGCGCCGGTCTTTGGCGGCAACTCGCACCTGGATCAGCTCAAGGAGGTCGGGACGGATCTCCAGCTGATTTCGCCTCGTCCCTACCAGATGATGACCAGCGAGCACCCGAGACTGGTGCAATGGTTCGTCGAGGAAACCAACAACATCATCGCGAAACAGGTGCAGCTCTACCCCGACACCTTTCGCGGGGTGTGCGGCCTGCCGCTGACCCCGGGCGTCAGCTCGAAAGCCGTCCTGCCCTATCTCGAGAAGTGCATCAAGGAGCTCGGATTCGTCGGGTGTCTCCTCAACCCCGACCCGGGCGAGTGCAGCGGCGTCGAGACCCCGCCGCTCGGCGATCGGTTCTGGTATCCGCTCTACGAAAAGCTCGTGGAGCTGGACGTGCCGGGCCATATTCACTCGACCGGCTGCCGCTCCGAACGCCTGCCCTATTCGCTGCACTTCATCAACGAAGAGAACATCGCCGTGCTGTCGCTCCTGACGTCCAGCGTGTTCAACGACTTTCCGACGCTCAAGATCCTGGTGTCGCACGGCGGCGGCGCGATCCCCTATCAGTACGCCCGGTTCGAAGCCAGCTCGCTGCGCGGGAAGGGCCCTCGATTCTCGGATCAGATGCGCAAGCTTTACTACGACACGGTGCTGTACTCCAAGGATGCGCTGGAACTGCTCTTCAAGACCGTCGGCGTCGACCGGTGCCTGTTCGGCACCGAGCGGCCTGGCGTGGGCACGGTCAAGGATCCGAAGACCGGGCGCTGGCTGGATGAGACGCGCTTCACGATCGAAGCGATCGATTGGCTGACGGCCGCCGACAGGAAGATGATCTTCGAGGACAACGCGAAAAAGGTCTTCAACCTGAAGGTGACCGAGCCCGCAGCGGCCTGAACGAAGTTCGAAGGGAGCCGATATGAACACGGTGAACGTGAGACGCCTCGTGCTCGTGACCGCTGCGCTGCTGGCCGTGTTGAGCGGCTGGCCGCGGGCTCAGCAGCCCCAGAAAATCACGATCAACTATCCGACCAGGAGCGGCGCCTCCTGGCCGATGTACATCGCCAAAGAGGGCGGCCTCTACCAGAAGTACGGGCTCGACGTGGATCTGCAGTTCGGCGTGCATCCCGCGGGTATCGCGATGCTGACGAGCGGTCAGGCGGTGATGGTGAACCACTCGCTCGAACAGGGCATGGTCGCGAGCTCGAAGGACGGGTCGGCCTTCGCGCTGATGGGCAGCTCGTCCAACAAAGGCCTGTTCGCGCTCATGGGACAAAAGGAGTTCAGCGATCCCAAGCAGCTCAAAGGCAAGCGGATCGCAGTGGGACAAATCGGCGACGCGCCCTACAACTACACCGTCGCGCTCCTCGGCACCTACGGACTGGGCTCACGCGACGTCCAGTGGATCCCGGTCGGCACCGATGTGAGCGGCCGCGCCGCCGCCCTCCAGACCGGCCGCGCCGACGCCACGCTGCTGACCGCGCCCAACTACTTCCGGCTCGAAGAGGCCGGCTACAAGACGCTGGCGAACCTGGCCGATCGCGACGTCTACGCCGCCACCGTCTACCTGTTCAGCAAGAAGGCGGTGACGGCCACGCCCAAGCTGCCCGAGCTCATCATCAAGGCCCACGCCGAAGCCATCAAGCGCTTTTACGACGACAAGGCGTTCGCGATCAAGAGCTACCTCGCCTACGACAAGCAGCCGGAAGCCGACGTCGCGCGTATCTATGATCTCTACAAGAACGGCAACATCTTCGACCGGGTGCCGTACGTGCTCGCACCCGCGATCACGTCGATCGTGGCGCAGCAGGCGGATCCCAGAATCGCGGCCGAATTGAAGGCGTTCGACTTCCACAAGGTGGTCGACAACACCACCATCGATCGGCTCGTGAAGGAAGGCTACTTCGCCAAGCTGTTCGGCGACGAGGTCAAGGCCGAAGAACAGCGCCGGAAGAAACTGGCGTTCTGACCCCGGCATGATGAAGCTGGAGATCGACCGCCTCACCAAGCAGTACTACGTCGAGCGCGACGGGCGGCAGAATCTCGCGCTGTCGGAGGTCTCGCTCTCGGTCGCCGACGGTGAGTTCATGGCGATCGTGGGACCGAGCGGCTGCGGCAAGACGACGCTGCTCAACATCGTCGCCGGCCTGCTCCCCTACGACCGAGGCAACGTCTCGATTGACGGCAAGCGCATCACCGGACCCGGTGTGGATCGAGCGGTCGTGTTTCAGCAGGCAAGTCTGCTCCCCTGGCGCACCATCAGCGGCAACGTCCGCTACGGCATGGAGCTCCACCGGCGCTTCGATCAGGCGACGATGCGCGAGCGCACTGAATACTTCATCCGTCTGGTCGGACTGATCGGCTTCGAACGGCACTACCCGTCGGAGCTGTCGGGCGGCATGCAGCAGCGCGTCAATCTCGCGCGCGCGCTGGCCACGGATCCGCTGCTGCTGCTGATGGACGAGCCGTTTGCCGCCCTCGACGCCCAGACGCGCGAACACATGCAGGCCGAACTGCTCAAGATCTGGGCCGAGGCGCGCACCACCGTGTTGTTCATCACCCACCAGATCAACGAGGCGGTGTTTCTCGCCGACCGGGTGGCCGTGCTCAGCGGCCGTCCGGGTCATGTCAAAGACGTGTTCACCATTCCATTCGGGCGTCCGCGATCGCTCAGCATCAAGCGAGACCCCCGGTTTCTCGCGACGGAAGACGCCATCTGGAGCCTGGTGGAAGAAGCACCGGAGCGTCTCGGCATGGCGGCACAAAGCGCGTGAGCACACACGAACCCGAGCCGCTGGATCGGCCCCGGCAGACCTTCTACCACCGCCACGAGGGCGTGATCCTTGGCGGGACGACGGCGTTGATCGCCCTCGGCCTCTGGCAGGCGAGCTGGTCGGCGGGGAAGATCTCACCGCTGTTTTTCACCGGTCCGTCCGCGGTGCTCAAGCGCTTCGGCGAAGAGTGGACCGAGGGGCGGCTCAAGGCCGACCTGGTGTACAGCGGCACCAATTTCATCGTCGGCGTCGGCGCGGCCATTGCGGCGGGCGTGGTTCTTGGAGTCGTCATCGGATGGTACCGGCGACTCGCGATGGTGTGCGAGCCGTTTTTGAGCGCCCTGTACGCCACCCCTCGCGTGGCACTGGTCCCCTTGATTCTCATCTGGTTCGGGATCGGGATGTGGTCCAAGGTGTTCATCGTCTTCATCAACGCCTTCTTTCCCGTCCTGATCAACACCATCGGCGGCATCAGAGCGACCGACGCCGATCTGCTGAGGGCGGCGCGGGCGTACTGTGCGTCGGACTGGCAAATCTTCAAGACCGTGGCGATTCCGGGAGCCGTGCCGTTCATCCTGACCGGCGTGCGGCAGGCCGTGGCGCTCGGACTGATCGGCGTGGTGGTCGGCGAGATGTTCGGCGGCAGCGAAGGCATCGGCTACATGGTCAACTATGGCGGCCAGACGTTTCAGACCGACGCGGTGTTCCTCGGCGTGATCATCATCGCGCTGGCGGGCATCACGCTGACCTCGATCGCCGAACAGCTGGAGAAGCGCTTTTCACGCTGGCGTCCGCAGCGCTGACAACGGGGCGGGTCGGCAGGTTGGGCGGGTCGGACTCATTGGCCAGGTTGGGCGGTCAGGGACTTTAGTGCATGTTTCGCTTGTCCGTAGTGTCCGCCTTCAGGCGGACCGTCGTGGTCCGGCTAGAGCCGTACAAGTCGAAACTGCTCCAGGAGAGAAAAATGGCTGAAATCGTATTGGGGATCGGATCGTCGCACGGGCCGCTGCTCTCGACGCCTCCCGAGCAGTGGGATCTGCGCGCGAAAGCCGACAAAGAGAACAAGAGCCATTGGTACCGCGGCCGGACCTACGATTACGAGTCGCTGCTGAAGGAGCGCGCTCCAGGCTTTGCGAATGAAATCACCGTCGAGACCAGACGGGATCGCTTCGCGCAGTGCCGCCGCGCGATTGAGGCGCTTGGCAACAGGTTCAACGAGGTCTCCCCCGACGCCGTCGTCATCGTCGGCAACGATCAACGCGAATTCTTCAATCCGGGCCTGACCCCGGCGATTACGGTGTATCGCGGCGCCCGGATCTCGAACGTCCAGCATTTGCACGAGGACGCGCCCGGCCTCAATATCGCGGAGCCGGGAAACTCTCCCACTGAGGGCGCGAGCTATCCGGGCGCCACGGCGCTCGCCGATCACATTCTCGATTCACTGGCGGACGAGAATTTCGACCTTGCGCAGTCGGACCAGACGCCGAGCGGCGCGCCCCGCGGCGGCATTCCGCATGCCTACGGCTTCCTGTATCACTCCATCCTGCAGGACAAGGTGCCGCCCAGCGTCCCGATCATCCTGAACGTGCACTTCCCGCACAACACCCCGAAGCTCCTTCGTTGCCTCGAGCTCGGACGGGCGCTCGCGCGTGCGATCAAGAGCTTCGACGGCTTCGGCCGCGTCGCGCTGATGGCGTCCGGAGGACTGACCCATTTCGTGCTGGACGAGGAATTCGATCGCACCGTCATCGCGGCGATGAAAGCGGGCGACGAAGACACGCTGGCCAAGCTGCCGGAGAACGTCTTCAAGGTCGGCACGGCCGAAATCAAGAACTGGTATCCGGTCATCGCCGCCATGAACGCCGCCGGCCTCCGCTACCACGAGGTCGATTACGTGCCGTGCTATCGATCGGAAGCGGGTACCGGCAACGGGATGTGTTTCGCGTACTGGCAATGACCACAACGCGCGGCGAGAGCGCTTTCAGCGCTGCAGGCTGTTCCGACCACGCTTCTGTACCGACCTTCGTGTGCTTTGTGTTCTTGGTGGTTCAAACACTCACGGCAAAAGGTTGGTGATTCGACATGGACGACCTGATGGTTCGCCTCAATCGCGCCGATTCATGCGCGGTGTCCGACGCGCTCGACAAGCTTGGCCTCAGCGGTGCCGTCACCGGCCTGCACCGCGTATCGACGGACCGGCGGATTGCGGGACGTGTGATCACGGTCAAACTGGAGCAGCACGACGGCCGTCCCGCGGCGTCACGGCACCTGGGCACCGCCGCCATCGACCAGGCGCAACCGGGCGACGTGATCGTCGTCGAACAGCGTACGGGAATCGACGCGGCGAGTTGGGGCGGCAACCTCGCGCTTGGCGCCAAGCTGCGCGGCGTGGCGGGAGTGATCGTGGAGGGCCCGGCCCGCGACGTGGATGAATGCCGCATGCACGACTTCGCGGTCTTCGCCCGGTCGCACACGGCACGCACCGCACGGGGCCGCATCGTTGAAACCGGCACCAACGTGCCGATCACGGTCGGCGATATCCCGGTGTCGCCGGGTGACTACGTCGTCGCCGACGGCAGCGCCGTGGTCTTTGTCGCCCGCGACGACCTGGAGCGAGTGCTGGCGGCCGCCGAAGACATCATGTCGCTCGAACGGGCCATGGCCGATTCGCTGGTTCGAGGAACGCCGATCAAGGACGTGATGGGCAAGAGCTACGAAACGATGCTCAAGAGGTAACGCGCATGCCCGATCCGATCTTCCCCGGCAGCGTCGCCACCGACGCCGTGGCCAACCTGCAGCGGGCAGCGAAGCTGGATACGACCTCCATCAGCGACGCGCTCGACCGCCTGGGCATCGCCGGCCAATGCCTGAACATCAAACCGCTCGATCACCGGTTCCGCCTGACCGGACGCGCCTTCACCATCCTGTACGGGCCGGCCGGCACTCCGCCGGGAACCGTCGGTGACTATATCGACGACGTACCCGCGGGATCCGTCGTCGTGCTCGACAACGGCGGACGCGAGAATGCCACCGTCTGGGGAGACATTCTGACCTGGGTCGCGTACCAGCGTGGCATCGCCGGCACGGTGATCGACGGCGCGTGCCGCGATACGCACTTATCGCGTGAGCTGGGTTATCCGATCTTCAGCCGGAGCTATTCGATGCGGACCGGAAAGGATCGCGTCCAGGTGGAAGCGGTGAACGGCCCGGTCAACGTTGGCGACGCGCGGGTCCATCCCGGCGATCTGCTGCGCGGCGACGCCGACGGCGTGCTCGTGATTCCGCGCGCCCATGAAGACGCGGTGCTCGCGGCCGCCGAAGAGATCGATGCGGTCGAGCAGCAGATTCGCGCGGCCGTGAACGAGGGACTCTCCCTGGCGGAGGCGCGGACCCGCCTCGGCTACCACCGGCTTCAGACGCGATCGAAGTAAGCCAGACCGGGTGGGACATAGCGAATCGCCGCCTGCTCGTCCGCTCGGGCCGCGACAATGGTCATGACCTCATCAGGAGGCAGCGGCCGGCCGAAAAAGTAGCCCTGGCCGAACTGGCAAGCCAGCGACTCGAGGTAGTCGACCTGTGCCGTGGTCTCGGCGCCTTCGGCGATGACGTCGAGCCCGAGCGTCTTGGCCAGACTCAGGATCGTCCGCACGATCTCCCGGCACTCGCCATTCTGGTCCATGGCCGCCACGAACGACCGGTCGATCTTCAAGGTGTCGACCGGGAAGCACTGCAGATAGCTCAACGACGAATACCCGGTCCCGAAGTCGTCGAGGCTGATGCGAACGCCGAGCGCCCTGATGTCGGTCAGGATGGCCCGCGTGCGCTCCGCATCCGCCATCGCCACGGTTTCCGTGATTTCGAGCCGCAGGCTGTGCGGATCGAGCCCGGTCTCGATTAGCGTGCTCGCCACCAGCTGCACGAGGTCCGGTCGATCAAATCCCTTGGCGGAGATGTTCACGCTCACGCTGACGGCCGGCCCGCTGGTGGTTTTTGCTTGCCACCGCGCGGCCTCCTCGCACGCCTCACGCAGGACCCAGCAGTCGATCCGCGAGATGAGACCGGTTTCCTCGGCGACGGTCATGAACCTCGATGGCGGGAGAAGCCCGTGATCCGGGTGCTGCCACCGAACCAGCGCCTCGAATCCGACGACCCGGTGGTTGCCGAACGAAACAATCGGCTGATATCGCAACTTGAGCTCGTGCCGGTCGAGGGCCCGCCGCAGATCGGTCTCGAGTTGGAGGCGCTCCAGCGCGTCCTGATGCATCGTGGCATCGAAGACGGCGTAGCGGTCGCCGCCCGCCGACTTCGCACGGTACATCGCGATATCGGCGTCGCGGACGAGCTCGTCGCCGCAGCGATGCTCGGGCGAGCTGACGGCGATGCCGATGCTGACGCTGGCAAACACTTCCTGCCCGTCGATCGTCAGCGGCACGGCCACCGCTTCCAGCAGGCGCTCGGCGATTCGTACCGCGTCGCTCGGGTCGAGGATGTCTTCGAGCAGCACGGTGAACTCATCCCCCCCGATCCGGGCCAGGCTGTTCTGGGCCTCCTCGTCGCGGGACCGGTCGTCTGGCCGCGCGACCGTGTCGTAGTGCCGCAGGATGGCGGTGAGCCGACTCGCGGTCTCCAGCAGGAGCCGGTCGCCGGCCGGATGACCGATGCTGTCGTTGACCGTCTTGAAGCGGTCCAGATCGATGAACAGGACCGCGAAACGGTAGTTGGGATATCGCGTCTTGCGGGCGATGACCCGCTGCAGGCGGTCCATGAACAGCGCCCGGTTCGGCAGCTGGGTGAGAGGATCGTGGAAGGCATCGTGAAGCAGCCGTTGCTGGGCGCCGCGAAGGCTGGCGCTCATCTCGTTGAACGCCGCAGCCAGCGTCGTGGCTTCCGCGCTGCCGCGAAGCGGCACCGCACGCTCCCAATTCCCCGAGGCGATGTCTCGCGCGGCCACCGCTATCTCGCGCAGCGGCTGGCTGGTGCTCCGGCTGAACACGAAGCCCGCGAGCAGAGCGCACAGGAAGATAATCGAACCGGCGCCGACGAATTGTGTCTTCAATGCGTCGAGAAACTGCTGGGTGGGCGTCCACGACTGCAGCAGGATCAGGTGGCCGTCGTTATCCGGTGCTCGATCCCCGGCCAGCGCGAACGCCCCCGCCACGTAGCGTTCCCCGCCGATGCGCCAGAGGCCCGAGGACAGGGAAAACGGGTACGGCGCGCTGCGGTTTTCGGCCAGCCAGCGCTCCAGCGCCTGCCGGTCGCCCGGCGGAAGGCTGCTCGCGCAGAGGTGCGTGCCCAGCACGAGATTCACTTCGCAATGCGACGCCCGTGCGAGCTGGTCGGCGACGGCGTCGTCGAGTGCGTAGGCGACCGAGAGCGTGCCAAGCACTTCCTCCGCGAATCGCGCGGGTTCGGCAATGAACAGGTACAGCCGTTCCTGCACCGCCACGATCTCGCGCCCGGACCGGCCCGAGACCGCCGCGTCAATCATCGCCCGCAGCGGGGCCGGAGCCACGGTGCCGGCGGGCCAGCCTGGCGTGGCCATCCACGCCCCACGGGCGTCGGTGACGATGCCGAACTGCGCGTTGAGCTGGCGTCGGTATCGATCGGCCATCTCGCTCACGCTGGAGGCGTCGGCCACCAACCGGCTGTCGGTCATGTAGGCGCGGAAGACCGGTAGTTCGGTAATGAGACGGGTCAATGCGGCGGCGGATTCGGCTCGGCTGTCGAGCAGACCGTTGAAGGTGGAGCGGGCGGTCGCGAGGTCTTCGGAAGCGCGCGACATCGAACGGTTGGTGACGGCGCGCATCGTCGCGAACAACACCGCGCCAAGCGCGAGCGCGACCAGCAGGCTGATCCCTGCGGCGACCCGCGCTTCCATACGACGATGCCAGGGAATCGTTGCCGGCGCGGATAGCGGCCTGGACATCTGTTGGTTGCTCTAGTGGCTACGCACTGAGTAGGTCACGCCGACGTCGACGGTGGTGGAGTGCCGCTGCGGGAGAGCACCCGACTGATGGATGACGTCGACGGCCGCTGTCAATCGTCCGAGCACACGGATCCGGGCGCCTCCCGTGTACCGTGTGCCGTAGAGCTGATAGGGCGATCCGACTTCGTAGGCGAGATGTTCCGCCCGCATGACCGCGGTGATCGGACCCATGCTGGGTCGATGCACGATCAGGTCCGCGTAGCCGCCCGTGGTGGTCGTGCCATCAAAGGGCCGGCCGCTGATCCATTCCCCGCGCACCTGCACGCCGCCACGCATGAAGCGAAGGTCGACGCCGGTGAAGACGGCGCGTCCTTTTGCGTAGTACTCGTCCTCATAGGGTGTGGTCCGGATGTAGCTCATGCCGACAATCAGGGCGCCGATCACTCCCTGCCCGCGCACGACGGTATCGAGGCCCGAACGCCGGCTTGCCGCGCCGACGTCCGATGGGGTCCCGGCGCTGACTTCGAGGGTCAACCGGGGCACTCCGACGATCACGTCCGCGCCATGTTCGAGAAAGTTGTTCGACAGGGCGTAGTAGTTGTCGTAGCGAATCAGCGGCGCGCGGAAGAAACCGTCGTAGGCGTGGTCGCTGGCGCTCGAAATACCGAATGGCGTCCGGTATCGCCCTCCGCGGATCCCCACCAGGAACGGCCCTGGCTGAAACGTCCGCTCGCCGTAGGCCTCGATCACCTGGGCTCGATTGGCGTAGGGGTAGGCCGCGCCAAAAGCGTCCGTCCCGCTGGACGACCGCGCGGCCCACGCGCCTTCGCCCATGAACCTGACGCCGCCTGCCACCTCGCCGAAGGCCCGGATTTGCGTGGCTGCTGCCGCGACGCTTTCTGTTGAGGCTCCGACGGTCTGAGTGAGCTCGACGGCCACCGTCTGGCTTGACGCCACGGTCGGGTGCGCCGCGATCGCCATGGCGACGAGCGCCATCAATAGTTTCATCGCCACCTGATTTCCAGCGACGACGCCCCAGGCCCGACCACGACCGAACCGGTGAGATCCGCCCGTCCGGGTCGCCACGCGTGATACGTGTAGGTGCCTGGTGGCACGGCGGCCATCGCGAATCGACCGTCGGCGTCAGACACGGTGAAGTACGGCGTGTCGAGCGACATGACATGCGCGGCCATGTTTGGATGGATGTTGCAGAAGATCCGGCTCAGCCCCGGATGGTCGAACGTCACGCGTTTCATGGTCCCGACCGGGTAGAGACCCAAATCGAACCGTTTGCCATCGTGGAACGAGAACACGTTGTGAAACACGCGATCGTTGTTGGGGAACTCTACGACCGTGCCCACCCGAACCGCGAGGATGCGCGGAAAGAAATCAAGATTTCGCTGATCGAGAACGACCTTGGACACTGGTGCTTGCGTGATGCCCTGGGGCGCATCCAGCCAGACGACCGCATAAGGCTCGGCCCGGTTGCCGGCTCGTGTGGCGCCGTGCAGATCAAATGCCGCCGGAACACGTGCGCCCGCGATCGACGCGAGAACGGCGACGGCAAGCAAGCCAGGACGCATACAAGGAACCAATCGGCCGGACGGCGTCGTTCTTCAGCACAAATCGCCCGAGCTGCCGTTTTTTCCGGCCGCCGAGACCAGTCGGCGGTGTTTCGCGCCGGGCTCGACCGCCGCGCGCGGCGCCGCGGCGTTCATCTCGGCGTTGAAGAGTGGAACCGTGTTGCCGATTCCTTCTGCGTGAGACTGAAACACTTCGCCGAACGACGCTCGGATTCTGTCGCGACCGACGCATCTTCCAGCGATCGCCGGCATGGGCATTTTCCGACGGAGGCGCGGTCATGAACGGTAGGGTCATCGAGCTCGGTTTAGGTACGTCTCATGGAGGCCAGGCGCAGGCCGCGCTCCGCAGCATCATCGATCGCTCGCTGGTCCTGCTGCGGGACTGGCTGGCGGCATTCGGGGATCCGGACCGAAACGACCTGTGCGACGGACTCGACGAGTGCCGGGCCGCGCTGGATTCGGGAGTTCAGGCCGAGGAACTCGAAGCCATGGTCATTCCCTGCCTCGACGCGGGGAAGTCGATCGTCACCCAGATGCAGCTCAAGCAGCTCGAAGGCCGAAACGAGATGAGCACGCTCATCACCATCGTGCGCGAAGCCGTGTCAGAGGTGGCGATGGAGAATCGGAACCTCCATGTCAGCCTGAGCCAATCGACCGACCGATTCGCCGCGGTGGCCCAGTTCAACGACATTCAACAGATCAAGACGCAAATCGTCGCCGAAGTCACGGTGCTCAAACGAGTCATCGCCGAGCGCCAGAAAGCCTGGGACTCGAGCGCGGCGCTGCTCAGCGAGCGCGTGGCCGTGCTCGAGCGTCAACTGCAGACCAGCCAGCACGAGGCCTCGCTCGATCCACTCACGCACATCGCCAATCGCCGGACCTTCGACCGGACGCTTCGTGAGTGGATGGGACCGGGCCGCCCGGGCTTCGTACTGGCGATGCTCGACATCGACGGGTTCAAGTCGATCAACGACGACCAGGGGCACGCGCAGGGCGACAAGGCGCTGGTCGCGCTGGCACAGACCCTCAAGGCATCGGTCCGCGCGAACGACCTCGTCGCACGACTGGGAGGCGATGAATTCGCGCTGCTGGTCTCGAGCCTGTCGCTGCGCCAGGCCGAGTTCCGCCTGAAAACCGTGATCTCGGCCCTGGCCTCCACACACTTTCCTGGGATCGCCGACTCGTCGTTCACCCTGACGGTCAGCGCCGGCGCGGCAGAGTTCTCGGCCGGCGACACCGCCGGCAGTCTGGTTCATCGCGCCGACGAGGCGCTGTACCAGGCCAAGCATCTGGGTAAGAACCGAGTGGTGGCGAAGGCGAGCCCCTACCTGGTCGACTTGATGAAACGGCGATGACGATTCAGACGACCAGTCAGACCATCCTCATCGTCGACGACGAGGAACCGATCGTCCGCCTGTTGACCCGGCTGCTGACCGAGCAGGGTTTCCAGATCGACGTCGCCAACGACGGAGAAGCTGCGCTGCAATCGGTCGGCGACCATCCCCCGAGCCTGATCCTCCTGGACGTAAAACTGCCGGGAATGGACGGCTTCGAGGTCTGCCGACGGCTGAAGAGCAGCCCCGCGACACGCTTGACGCCGGTCGTCTTGTTGACCGGGCTGCAGGGCCGGGAAAATCGACTTGCGGGCATCAACGCGGGGGCGGACGACTATCTGTTGAAGCCGTTCGACTTCGGGGAACTGCGCGCGCGTATTCGATCGCTCGTGCGCATGAAGCGCTATACCGACGCGCTCGACTCGACCGAGTCGATCATTGCCAGCCTGGCACTCACGGTGGAGGCGCGAGACACCTGCACCGAGGGTCACTCCGAGCGTCTGGCGCGGTACGCCTCGGCGCTGGGCGCTCGGCTGGGATTCACCTCGAGCGATCTCGACACCCTGCGCCGCGGCGGAATCCTTCACGACGTCGGCAAGATCGGAATTCCCGACTCGGTGCTGTTGAAGAAGACGCGCTTGACCGGCGACGAGTACGAAGTGATGAAGCGTCACACCATCATCGGGGAATCGCTCTGCGGCAATCTGCGCTCCCTGGCGCCGATGCGCGCCATCATCCGGCATCATCACGAGCGCCTCGACGGCGGCGGGTATCCGGATGGCCTGCGAGGCCAGGCGGTGCCGGTGCTGGCCCACGTCGTCGGCATCGTCGATGCGTTTGACGCGATGACAACAAATCGGCCGTATCGACTGGCATTGACCGTGGCTGAAGCGTTCCGCGAGCTTCGCGCCGACGCGGCGCGCGGCGCGATGAACGCGGAGATTGTCGAGAGCTTCATCACGACCATTCAGCGCGATTTCGACGGAGCGCCGATCGCCGAGAGACGCCGTCGGCACTCCGTTGCCGAGCAGATGCTGGCGAGCACGCTCGCGCGGCAGGTGCCTGACCTGAGCCTCCTCCCGGATGTCCACGACCGGCTGGAAGGGCTCCTCGCGGATAGCGCGTTCACCGCCGACCCCGCAGCCAAGCGTCTACCCCCTCGCTAGGCGGTGAGGGCCTCTTACACGCCAGATTTCAGGCGGCGGCCCACGGCGGGCGAGTCATCGCCGTGTCGGCCCGTGGTGAGCGCCTGCCCGAACGGCAAGGGACCGTACACCGTCGCGGTCTCCGTGGAGACGGTTCCGCCGGGCCGGACCGCCGACGGCTTCACCATCATCTATCCCTGACCTGTTCTCGCTATTGCCGCACTGCTGGGCTCGTCGGACCGGCGCGCTCTCGCGGTTGCGAGGGAGCGCGAGAGACCGCGTGCGCCGCTTGGAGATTGCGCCGCGCTTCGCCGAACTGCGGATCGAGCTTCACGGCCTGCTCGAACTGCTCGATTGCTTCCGGCATCCGGCCGAGCGAGGCAAGCGCTATCCCGAAGCGGTTGTGCGCGGGCGCAAAATCGGGCTGTTCGCGCACCGCCGCGCGCAGAGAATCCGCGGCCTGGGCAAACTCGCGGCGTTCGAGCAGCAGCGTGCCAAGTTCGTCGTGCGCCCCGCCGGTGTGCGGCGCCAATTCGACGGCCCGGCGGAGATATTCGATCGCTTCCGGCGCATGTCCGGTGGCGGCCAGCGCGGTCCCGAGATTGCGGTTCGCGTCCGCCGAGTCCGGCCGCCGCTTGAGCGCCTCGCGGAACGCATCGGCCGCCGCGGCGAATTCTCCCTGACGTAGAAGCGTGACGCCGACAATGTTGTGCACGGCGTCGGTGTCCGGGAGAATGGCGCCGAGATATGCGCTGCCGAGAACGCGCCGCCCCACGGGTGGCGCGCCCGCCGCCGCAGACGATCCGTGGTAGGCCTGGTCGAGCAGCGCGAGATATGCGTCAATATGCGGCGCCGCAGGCGACGCCATCTCTCCCTCGAAGCACCGCGGACACCACGTCACGGCCCCTGTCAGATCGACCAGCGTGGCGGGGACGCCACCCCGCCGATCGCGCGACAAAGCCAGTCCCGCGTACTCCTGGAGCGGATAGTCGTCGGATGCGGCCCGCGAGCCGCGCGTCGCGCGTGCGAGCGTGTCCGCCGAGCCCACGAACGTGCCGACGATTTCGGTCACGGTGCCGAGATCGAGGCGGCGGAGATCCGCGAGCAGGTCGGGCGCGCCGTCCAGAGCCCGAGCCAGGCGATCCGGTTCGATTTCGATCCGTGGGGCGGTGGTGCCGACGAGCAGCAGTTCGGCCTGCATGCCCGAGAGCAGGACGGCTTGCGGAAACACGTCGATGAACGCACGCACCATCGCGAGGCTCGTCGCTGCGGGTACCTGGTACGCCGGCAGCCACTGGCTGAGATACCCGCCCGGCTTCAAGCGCGAGCGCGCCAGGTCATAGAACTCGCGCGAGTACAGTGCGGCAACACCGGCGTGCGCAATCGGCGGCGGCTCGAGCGTGATCAAGTCGTACGAGTGCTCGGGGCTCATCTCAAGATGCTGCCGTCCATCGTTGAGGTACACCCTGACGCGCGGGTCGCGCAGCACATCGTCGGTCGCGTCGCTGAAGTAGTGGGCATGTTCGAGGACATGCCTCGAGAGGTCCGCGACATCGACGCGGTCAATGGATGGATGCAGCGTCAGCGCGTGGGTGGTGTTGCCGACGCCGAATCCGATCACGAGCGCGCGCGCCGGGTGCGGCATGGCAAGCATCGGCACGTGCGCCAACGCTCGCATGTACCGCTGATCGAGCAGCGCCGTCGACGACATCGGGTGGCCATTCGTGAGCAGCCCGCGGCCGCGGCCGGGCACCTCCGTGACGGCGACGATGCCCGTCACGCTCTCACTGATCGTCAGGAGTCGCTCGCCCGATGCCAGCGGCGGCAGCGATTGTCCAAGCAGCTCGCCAGGCGATAACCGGAGCCACGCGCCGACGGAGATCGCAGCGATGAGCGCCGACGCAGCGCACGCAGCCATGGCGGAGCCGTGCGACAGAGCGGGGGCCTCTGCATTGGCGCGACTGGCGACGGCCAGCGGCACGATTGCGAACGCCGCGACGATAGCCAGCACTGCGGCGGCGGACTGCATTCCCAGTGCGGGCAGCAGCACGTAGCCGGCCACCAGCGACCCCAGAACTGCGCCGGCGGTGTTGGCAAAGTACAGCCCGCCCGCCCGTCGTCCCACCGATGTCTCCGCGTGCTGCACCACGGCGTTGGCCAGCGGGAATGAGCAGCCCATCAACACCGACGGCAGCCCTATCTCGAGAACGATGGAGCGCAGGCTGCGCCACACGATCGATGGCCCGTCGGTCGATGAGGAGAAACTGGTCAGGCCGAGTCCGAGGAGAACGCTGGCCACGAATGCCCCCTGGACGAGCATCAGGGCCTGGGCCGGGCGCGCCGTCCGCTGGTTGAGGCCGGCGCCGAGCATCGACCCGATGGCGATGCCGGCGAGCATCACCGACAACACCAGCGAGAACACCGCACGAAATCCGCCGAGCAGCACCTCGAAGTGCCGGAGCCAGACCATCTCGATGCCCATCGCCGAGAAGCCGGACACCATCAGGGCCGCACCAATCCACCAGGTCGAGCGGACGGCGCTGACAAGTGGCGACACGATGTGCCTGGTGTCCGCCACCTTCGCTTTCCGCGCGGCGGCACGATTCGGTATCCGGCGCGCGAGCGTATAGGCGCCGGCACCCGCAATCACGTTCAAGACCACTGCGGCCAACTGGGTGGCGCGCAGGCCAGCAGCGGGCACGAGCCAGAAGTCGGTGAGGAACGCGCCCAGGGCGGCGCCAGCCGTATTGACGGAGTAAAGCACGGCGATCTTCATCGCGCCGGCAGACTGGACGTCCTCCCGCACGCGGTGCCGGATCAGCAGCGTCAGCGTGCCGCCCATCAGCGTCGTGATTGGAAGCAGCAGCGCGGCGGCGATCGCGCCGCGGGCGACGTACGACATCCGCGACAGCTCGAACCAGCCGCTGCGGTCGGCTGCATACGAGGACATCGTCGCCACGAGTGCCGCCAGGCGAGGGAGCAGCAGCGAGATAGCCAGGCCGAGGAACGCGATGATGAGCTCGACGGACCCGTACGCGCGAACAAGTGAGTTGCTCGTTCGTTCGTAACGCCGATCGGCCCACACGCCGGCCACGTAGCTGCCGAGGCCGAGACCGAGCATGAAGATGCTGACGACGATCGAAGCCGAGTAGATCGTGTTTCCGAAGACATTGCCGAATTGGCGGGTCCAGACGACCTGGTAGATGAGGCCGCTGAGGCCGGAACAGAAGAAGAGAAAGTAGAGGATGACCGAGGGCATGACGAGGGCCGGGAATTGAAGCGCCACCGCTTCGATCCCCGGCCTCCAGTCTACAGGCGGACTACCTGATATCGAACGTGAAGCTGACCTTCAACAGACGCGGGTTCGTGATCGCCGTTGGCGTCAGCCAGGGGTTGCTTGTGAGCGCGTACGTCTGGTTGGCGGTGTAGATGGTACTGCGGTTCAGCAGGTTGTAGATGTCGAGGTTGACCGTCGTTCGGGTGCCGGACAACTTGAACACTTTGCCGATCCGGAAATCGAGCTGGTGGTCGCGTTCCAGATACAAGGTGTCCGGATTGACGATCACCACGGTGGTGTTGGCTCCCCCGCCAGAGAGCGTCCGGCCCAGGTTCGAATTTGCGGCGAGATATGCGTTGGTGGCCGCAAAATTCGCCGCCAGACCGGACGGCTGCGCGCCACCAGCTCCGTTGCCGAAGGTGTTCGCGACGCCCGGCGTGCTGCGGAACGTCGCCGCCACCTGCACATCCGCTTTGGGAATCGTGTAGAACACCAGCCCTTTGAAGCCCGTCATCCACGGTTCCTGGAGGTGGCAGAACTCCTTTGCCAGTTGTGGTTGAGCCCCGTTTGCCGCGACAGCCGCCGCGTTGGTGGCACCCCAGCTCAGCATTTCTGGTAACTGCGCGATGATCTCGCAGTTGTCGGTAACGGTTTGCCCGGTGCCGGTCCCGGCCTGGAACCGGAGACCGTTCGCGAGTCGGCCATTGACGCTGATGTCGAAACCGTTCCAGTGTTCGTACTCGTTGCCGAACTTGCTCGCCAGCGTGTAGTTGTTCTGGGTCTGGCCGAATTTGGTAGGGATGATGTTGTAGTAGGTCAGCGCTTGTCCGCCGCCGCCGGGCAGCCGCGCGTCGGACGGTGTCGTCATCGTAAAGGCCTGGAAATCACTGGCCGCCGCCAGGACATTGTCGACGACCGGGAAGTTCTGCCAGATACGCCGGTAGTAGCCGACGTCGATCGAAATGCGCGGGTGAAGCTGCTGCTGGATGCCCGCCGAAAATTCCCAGTTGCTCGCCCGGTGTCCCCAGCCGGTCAGCAGATCCTGATCGAACGTCGCACCGGGAATGGTCGTGCCGAAGGTGGACTGGGCGATCTGGCCGCAGTTGTCGCCGCCACTGGCCGAGAGGTTCTGCGCCAGCGGACTCGCGAGGTTGCAGTCCACGGCGAAGTTGCCGTTGGAGTCGGCCCAACTGCGGTTGGTGAACGTTTGCATGGCGTTCACGGGGTTGGTCGTCGCCGCGCCCAACGCGTTGAGTGTCTGCCCGAGGAGATACTTGTTTGCTGCCACCTTCACCGCCGACTTGCCGTTGCCGAACAGGTCGAAGACGGCGCCCGATCGATAGGTCAGGTCCTTCCAGCTGGTGTTGTCCTGCGCGTTGAAGTGGATGTTTCGGTTCTGGAGGCCGACCAACGCTGGGCCTGGTCCGATCGTCTGCTCCGGAAACGACGTCTTGAACCAGTCGTACCTGATGGCCCCCGTGATGGTCGCCCGACTCAGTTTCCACGTGTCCTGCGCAAACGCGCCGAAGTCGTGGTTCTCTTCGCTGCGGGCCGTGATTGGCGCCGCATACTCAGTCACGAAGGTCGGGACCCCCTGGTTGAACGTGTAGCTGATCGGCTGGTAGGCGTAGTTGTTGACCTCCTGGTACCCCCACGTGTCGTTCCAGCCGGTTTTGAAGTTGTGACCGCCGGTGACGTAAGACGCCGCGACGCGATAGGTGTAGTTGGGAACGACCGTGTTGTTGAGCCCGCCGAATCCCGTGGCGGCGTAGCTGCGGTACATCAGGCCAGTGCCCTGATCGGCCACCGAGATCATGTTCTGGATCCCTGCCGCCTCAGCGTCGGTCAGCGACCCGCCGTTATCGGCCGAGCGCAGATCCATGTTGCCCCAACGCTCGAACAAGTGCATCCCCACGAATTCGAACAGCAGCTTGCTGGTGACCGGCGACGTGAATTCCACATGCTCCTGCCGGAGGCGCGGGAAGCGCCGATCGCGGGCGGCCTCTGGAGCGGCCAGCTGGGAATTGAACACACCGTTACTGGTCGCAGCAATCGCCCCGGCCTGGTACGGGCAGTTACAGAATGTATCGACCTTCTGCTCGAACGCGACCTTGACCCTGGGTGCGACCTGCCAGGTGATGCGCAGGTTGTTCTGCTGCACCTCCCCGTGATTTTCCGCCGGCGCGCTCTCGTCGGGCACGTAAATCCACGCGTTCGGGTTGAACGCGTTCTTGTTCTCGAAGACGCCGGCGAACGAGTTCGAACGATTGAAGCGGGTCGAGAACCAGAACCACGCTTTGTCTTTGACGATGGGGCCGCCAACCGATCCGTTGAAATCCCACAGGTTGCGGATCTTGGTCGGTGTCGCCAGCCCGGCCGCCTTCAACGCGTCGGTGTAGTTGGTCCCCTGCATCGACTCGTTCGCGAAGGTGAAGAATGTCGACGTGCCGAACGTATTGCCGCCGTCCTTGGGAATGAAGTTGATCCGGACTCCACCCGTAGCCCCCTCGGCCGACAGCGACGAGGTGTCGATGGCGATTTCCGACGCGGAGCCCACGTCGGGCTGCTGGCCGCCGATGTTGCCGCCGGCCTGCAGCGTCATGATGCTGACGCCGTTCAGCATCACGCGCTGATCGACCGCCTTGCTGCCGTGTGCCGTCAGGCTTTGTCCGACATCCGCGATGCCGGCGCTCCCACCCACGTCGCCGCCGCCGCCCGACGTCCCGGACGCCATTCGCGCCAGCGTGAAGTACTGTCGTGAGCTCGGCAGGTTCTGGACCGCGTCGTGATCGAGCACCACCTGTTTCCGCGTGCTGGACACGTCGACCATCGGCGTCTCTCCCGTGACGGTGATGGTTTCCTGCACGCTGCCCACCTTCAACTCAGCGTTGATGGTGGCCGTAAACGACCCGGTCAACTCGACGCCATCACGTCGGACGATGCTGAAGCCGGTCAGCGTGAAGGTCATGGTGTACGAGCCCGGCCGCAGATCGACGATCCGGTACTGGCCTGCGCCGTCGGTGACCGCCGAGCGGACCTTTTCAATCAAGACGGGGCTCGCGGCCTCGACCGTCACCCCGGGCAGCACGGCACCTGAGGCGTCCTTGACGGTACCTGCAATCGACGCCTGCGCGTACACTGCGGCTGGAACGATGAGCAGACACGACACGACAAGTACCGCCCGTGCGAGAACACGCATCGCTTCCTCCCCATGCTGCCACCAACGTTGCCGGGCTCGCGGCTGGTCCGATCTCCGCGCGCCGATGATCTCGAGGCGCATCTTAGGAACAGGAGAGTCCAGTGTCAACGCACAAACGCGATGGACTCCCGTACCGATCGAGGAATACGAAAACTTGGATGGGCGTCATACCGTCGGCGACACCGCGTCATACCGTCTGCGAATCGACGCCACGTCCCGTGGACAGGTTAGAATGGCGCGCCAGTCACGAAGCGTCGCGCCGCACCGCCGAGGATTTCCCGCCCGGCTGATGGAGCGATCTTCGTGACTAGGCGGCCGCTCCGCGGCCGCAGCTAACTTAGACAGCTTCTAAAGCCGAAGCGGAGGCCGCTCGCTTCATTCACGAAGACATCGGCTTTAGAAGATGTCTCGGGAGACTCTGATGACTGATTCCTCAACAACGCCGGCGCGCACACGGCCGATGACCGGCGACGAGTATCTGGACAGCGTGCGCGATGGCCGGGAAATCTGGATCTACGGCGAGCGCGTCAAGGATGTCACGACGCATCCGGCGTTTCGCAACACGGTGCGGATGATCGCGCGCCTCTACGACGCGCTCCACGATCCGGCGCGCCAGGCCGTGTTGACGACCGCCACCGATACCGGTGGCGGCAGCTTCACGCACAAGTTCTTCAAGGCCTCTCGAACCGCCGAGGATCTGGTCGGCGCCCGCGACGCGATCGCCGAATGGGCCCGTGTCTCCTACGGCTGGATCGGCCGCAGCCCGGATTACAAAGCGGCCTTCCTCGCCACGCTCGGCGCCAACGCCGGCTACTACGCCCCCTACGACGACAACGCCCGCCGCTGGTACAAGAAGGTCCAGGAGGAGGTCTCCTTCGTCAATCACGCCATCGTCAATCCGCCGGTCGATCGCGACAAGCCGCTCGACGAAGTGAAAGACGTCTACATGCACGTCGAGAAGGAGACCGACGGCGGTCTGATCGTGAGCGGCGCCAAAGTCGTGGCGACGACGTCCAGCCTGACGCACTACAACTTCATCGCGAATAACGGCGCGCTGCCGATCAAGACCAAGCCATTTGCCTTCGTCTGCATGGTGCCGACCGACGCACCGGGGGTGAAGCTGCTGTGCCGGCCGTCCTACGAAATGACGGCCGCCGTCATGGGCACGCCGTTCGACTATCCGCTGTCGAGCCGGATGGACGAGAACGACTCGATCCTGATCTTCGACAAGGTGTTCGTGCCGTGGGAGAACGTCTTCGCCTACGGGGACATCGACAAGGTCAACAACTTCTTCCCCCGTTCGGGATTCCTCCCGAGGTTCATGTTCCAGGGGTGCACGCGCCTCGCGGTCAAGCTCGACTTCCTCGCCGGTCTCCTGCTGAAGGCCGTGGAAGCCACCGGCGCGAAGGACTTCCGCGGCGTTCAGGCGCAGGTCGGCGAAGTCCTCGCTTGGCGGAACTGCTTCTGGGGCTTGACCGATGCGATGGCGCGCGCGACCAACCCGTGGACGGAGGGTTACGTACTGCCCAATCTCGAGTACGGATTGGCGTACCGGGTGATGGCCAGCATTGCCTACCCCAAGATCAAGGAGATCATCGAGAACACGCTGGCCAGCGCGCTCATCTATCTTCCCTCGAGCGCCGTCGACTTCCAGGTGCCGGAGCTTCGGCCCCTGCTCGACCAGTTCGTGCGCGGGTCGAACGGCTACACGGCCGTGGATCGCGTGAAGCTGATGAAGCTGATGTGGGACGCGATCGGCACCGAGTTCGGCGGACGCCACGAGCTCTACGAGCGCAACTATTTCGGCAACCACGAGAGCATCCGCTTCGAAACGCTGCTGGTGTCGGACATCAGCGGCGCGAGCGCCCGCTTCAAGGGGTTCGCCGAGCAGTGCATGGCCGAATACGATCTGAACGGCTGGACCGCGCCGGATCTCATCTCGAACGCCGACGTCAGTGCGATCATGAAGCCAAAAGCCTGACCCGAAACGACACGCACAGCGCAGCGCAGGGCCGGCGAGAGACACTCATCTCGGCGAGCTCTGCGGTCTCGCGGCAAATGTCGTATTGTCTCTCTAGCACCTCGTCCGACATCCGACCATGAACACCATGTCGATCGATTCACGAACGTTTCGTCACACTGTCGGCCAGTTCGTCACTGGCGTCACCGTGATAGCGGTGGACGTGGAAGGCACGGTTCGCGCGATGACCGCGAACTCGTTCACGTCGGTGTCGCTCGATCCCCCGCTGGTGCTGTTCTGCGTCGGCAAGACCGCGCACCTCGGGCAGCTGATTCACGAGGCGGCAGGCTTTTCCGTCAACATCCTGCAGCACGAACAACAGCAGCTCTCGACGTATTTCGCGGGAAGATGGACGGGCGAATCACCACCGGACTTTATCTTCAGCCCCTGGGAAGGCGGTCCCCTCCTCGACGGATGCATGGCTGCGCTCGGCTGCGGCGTCGAAGCCATCCACGAGGGCGGCGATCACTGGATCGTGATCGGCCGGGTGCTGTCGCTCTATCGAAACGAATCGGCGACGCCGTTGCTGTTCAGCAGCGGTCGCTACGCGGCCCTCGCGACTCCAGAGCCCTAGTGTCCACGGGCCGGCTGAAGCCAGGCTGAAGCCGGACACTACATACGAATCTCAAGTTCGTCAGCGGACGTCAGCGGACGACTCGGGATCGTCACCGAACGATTCTCAACATCGGTCAGCCAGTGAACCGGCGCCACCTGGCGTCGTGTAGGCGTCGTGTAGGCGTCGTGCCCGGCGTCAGCCGGACCGTCTTCGGCGCCCGCCGCGTCGGCGTGGGGCACCACGCTTACTGGCGCGCCGGCAGCTCTGTCTTCAACGGCCAGAACTTGAAGTACTCAGCGTAGAAGATCAGCAGCGGAAACGTCACGCTGAGCAGCGCCGACGCCAGCCAGATCTCGAAATCGTAAGTCGGCGGCCCCGGCGCGACCGGGCCCGTCACCGTCGGCGCCAGCGCGCCGTACATCCTCGACAGCACCTGCCCGATCACGACGACCGCGACCGTGTTCAAGATGCCTTTCATCGGCTGCTGATACTTCGCGAACAGCGACCCCTGCAGCATGTTCAACACGACGATCGAGCCGAAGATGAACGGCACCGGCACACGCACCATGAACGCGACGACGTCCGTCCCCAGCGCGATCACCCCGATGTAGAAGACCAGCCCGCCGAGAACGATCGCCGCCACCGTCCACACAGCGCCGAGCACGGGTTGCCGCATCACACCGGGAAACATCGTCAGCGGCCACAAATCGAAGTTGAGCATCAGGAACATCGCCGACAGGCACGACAGATAGAACACCAGCGCGTTCCAGGCCGGAAACAGTCCATGTGGATCCTGCGCGGCGACGTAGACCGGAGCGCCCTGCATGAAACCATAGTCAAAAAAGATTCGAAACAGCGCGTAGTTGACCAGATAGCAGACCACCAGCATCGTCAACCCGGCGGCGATCGGATTCTTGATCAGCGTCGTGAACGGCCAGCCGCCCCACATGATCGCCGCCCAGAACGTGACGACGACCGAGACGATGGCGCACATCGCCAGCATCGGCGTGGGCGGGCTGATGGCCCCGCCGATCGTGGCGTGGGTTACCGCCGTCACGAGCACGCCAACCACCAACGTCGTCAGGGTCAGGATCAGACCCTTGATTGGCTGCCTGTGGCTCTGGGCAAAACCCGGACTGCTTCCCCAGGTGACCGCGGTAATGATCTGGATTGGAATGCAGCCGAGCAGAAAGTAGGCGACCCAACCGGTGAACATCGGAAAGCTGAACAGCGAAACAAATCCGAGCGCGACAGCCATGACGAGCGCCGTTGCGACGATGCCCACGAGAGGCTGTTTGAGGCCTGACATGTCGACTCTCCCTCTTGGACCCTGGCGGAAATAAAGCTGCCACTGTAGCCGCCGATGCATCCCACCAGGCTGCGTTGGTCGTCGCTTGCATACTCCCGGTGTGCGCGCTTCTCGCGCCTTGCCGGGCGGGCGTTTCCACGCACTCTCTCCGAGCTCGGCGCTTTCCTCGCTGAGCCGTCGTGTCGACAGACGTTCTCCGGTTCCACGTCTGCCGTCAGCGCGGATTGGCTCGCGGGTCGCCGCCGACACCGCTGGCCGGGAACACCTCGTGCGCCGCGGCCACGAAGTACTGAATCCTCTTCGATGTCTCACCCCGCCGCCAGGCGACCTGCACCTGGAGCACGGCGTCGGGCTCGTCGAGCGGGACCACCGCGACGCCGCCCACCGACACGTAGCTGCGGCTCATCACGCTCTTGAGCGCCAGGCACACGCCTTCCCCTGAGGCCACGGCGAGCATCGACGCCTGATCGCCCGGTTCGGCGTGGAGCGTGACGACGTCCGGCGCGATGCCGGCGGCTCCGTACAGGGTGAGGATCTTGTCGTGCGCGACGGGCGCCCAGGGGCGCTCGTGAAGCAACAGCGGTACATCCGCGAGCTGCTTCAGGCGCAGCGACTTTCGCTTCGCGAGCGGATGGCGCTCGTGGAGGATGACCACGAATCGCTCCTCAAACAGCCGCTCGCTCTCGATGGCCAGGCGATCGTCGACGTGGCGCAGGACCCCGACGTCGATCGCGCCTTGACGCAGAGCGTCGTATTGCTGTCCGGAGACCACGTCGAGGCCTTCGATTGACAACTCCGGCTGCCGCTCAACTAGATGGACGCGGATGCGGTTGACGACTTCACCGAGTCCAGGCGCGATGCCAACCTTCACCATGCTCATCGTGCCGTTTTTCATTCGGGAGGCCAGCTCCACGAATCCGCCGACATCGGCGAGCAGGCTCTTCGCCCTCTCGAGCAGCATCCTGCCCTCGCAGGTCAGCTGAGCGCCGCTGGTCGTGCGGACGAACAGCTTCACACCGAGCTCGTTTTCGAGTTGGCGGATGTGCCGGCTGAGTGGAGGCTGCGCGATGCGAAGCTGGCGCGCAGCCTTCGAAAAGCTCCGCGACTCGGCGACGGCGGCGAAGGCCCGCAGGTGGCGTAGGTCCAAGGGCTACGCTCTCACCGGGATCTGGGAATTGCGACGGCGAGACGCCTGGCCGTGACGCGTCGCGATCGACTGCTGCCGACCGTGTCCATTGTTGAGATAGAAGGGATTCAAGCGGTAGCACTGTCGCCGAAGTGCTATGCCAGCGTCAAGGCGAATTGCGAAGGAGAACCTGCAGAGGTGGTCGAACCGCTTACGTCCCGGACTGGGAATCGGCGGCGTCGATGTCGCGGAGAGAGCGGGCGATGAGCCCCGCGCCGCCCGCCAGCAGCCCGAGCATGATCAGCGTGTCGAACAGCGAAGTGGTTCTGAAGTAGACGTGCATGTTCGCAACGATGCCGACGAGGATGATGAGCGTACCACCGCTCGCCAGGAGCCAGCCGAGCACCGAGCGACCGTTGTAGAACAGCATGCCGATGCCGACGAGCAGCGGAAACAGCGAGAGCCCGAACGCATCGTACCCGTAGAAGAGCCAGCCGCCGCTCATCACGCTGACTCGAGTCAGCAGCAGGTATCCGCCGGTAAGCACCATGGCCGCGCCCCCGAAGAACATCCCGACGCCGCCGCTCGTTCCACCTGCGCCTTTCATGATCTGAACTGAAAGGGCATTGCAGAACTGAAATCCAGAACCACAAAGACACGAAGAACACAAAGAGTCTCTCGGTATTCTTCGTGACCGTTGTTCATGGCCTAGCTGGTTCGGCAGGCCGTCGGCTTGAACTTGGCGCCGTCGGCCTCGCGTTTGAAGTTGCTGCTCGTAATAAACGAGCCGGTGAGATAGAGCGGGTCCTCGACAATCGTGCCGACGGTGAACCACTCGTCGGCGCCGTCGGTGAAGCGCATGAAATTCTCGGTCATCGTGGTGTTCTCGCTGTAAGGCACGCCGTTCTTGCGGAGCCACCCGAGCGTGAGCTGATTCGTCGTGACGCGCAGAACGCCCCAGCGTTCGGGCGCGCCTGCGCCGCGGCCACCTGCACCTGTCGCACCGCCACGAGCGCCGGCGCCGGCACCGGCGCCTCTGGCGGGAGCCGGACCGGGTGCTGGCGCCGCTGCCGGTGCTGCCGCGCCACGGGCGGGCGGGGCGGCGTCGGGCGCGACGTTGCCGCCGAACCCTCCGAATCCGCCAAGCCCGAGGGGAGGGCCGCCGATCCACTGCGCGACCGAGTATCCCTGCCGCGAACGTTCCGCGCTCGGCGGGCGGGCGGCGCCAAAGTGCAGCAGGCGCGTCTGCTGACCGGCGTCCGTTTCGATCTTCAAGGTGTTTTCGTCCTGCCACGTGATGTGCAGACGGCCGGGCATGCGCATCAGGCCGGCGGCGCCGTAGGCCTCGCACAGGCCGTCCTTGGCCGGCTCCCAGGTGTCCGCGACCCGTCGGCCTTCGGCGCTGATCGGCACGCTCGCGTAGTCCCCTTTGGGTGGCGTCACCATACGAAAGCGCCAGTCTTCCGTGACGACCGACACCCAATAGCCGGTCAGATCAACCGGAGCCCCGGCCTGCCCCGTCGGCGGAGGGCCGCCGCGGCCTCCTCGTTGCGCGGCCAATCCCGGCGCGATGAGGGCAACCAGGGCCAGCGTCGAGACCATCAGTCTGCGTCGACCGATGGAGCGGCGAGCCGTCTCCCCGCCGCTCGAGAGGAGCACTCCTCTCCCTGCACCGGAGCGACGACGTGAACGTACTGCGTGAGCCATTCTGCGCGCCTGCGCCGCGAGATGATTGGTCATTACTTTTTCTTCGTCAGGTCGCGATAGATCTGTTCGATGAACATCGTGGTCGTCCAGGCACCGCTCGTCGAACCGAAACGGGGATCGAAGTCGAGCGTCGGCTTCGCCGCCTTGATCTGATCGAGCGTCCTGCCCTTGCTGATCATGTACTGCACGCGATCGCGGATGATCGTGACCATATCGCGGTACTCGATCACATCCTGCTCGTCGCACAACCGGCCATGCCCCGGGATGATCATCGTGCCGCCTTCCTGCACCTTGTGATCGGGAATGGCGATCTCGATGATCCGGTTCAGCGCCGCGATGACGCCGTCGATGCTTCCGCCCTTCGCCGCGTCGATGAACGGATACATCGTGGTCGTGAAGAGGTCGCCGGTGGCAATCACGTCCGACCGCCGGAAGAAGACGATGCTGTCGCCGTCGGTCTGGGCGGCCGGCTGGTGGAAAATCTGCACCGCTTCGCCGGCGAAGAAGATCTCGTTGTCCTCGCCAAAGAATGTCTCCGTCGGCCATGCGTCGGGCGGCACTCCGGGTGTCGCGATCAGCCGGTTGAGCACGGTTTCATGGGCGATGATCGTGGTCTTCGCCTCGACGTTGCCGCCAAGGCCCGCTTGAATCGGCGCCCGATTCAACCGTGTGGGCCCGGCCTTCGCCAGCGCGGCATTTCCCCCGATCGCATCGCCGCGACCATTCGTGTTGATGATGTAGTGAATCGGTTTGGGGGAGATCGCACGAATCGCCGCGAGCAGCTTGTCGCTGACCGACGCCAACTGCGTGTCGACCACGAGCACGCCGACATCGCCGACCTGCACCGTGGTGTTCCCGCCGGGACCGGCGAGCATGTAGACGTTGCCTTGCACTTTCAGCACCTGGATGTCGCCGCCGCCCGCGGCTTGCGCGGCAGTCTGAGCCGCCGCCGTTTGGGCCCCCGCACTCCGGGCGGCTCCGCACACGACCAGCGCGAGCCCCGCCAGCGTTGTGAGTGTCTTCGCCATCTACTTCGCCTGCTTCAGCTTGTCCATGAACTCGGGATACATCGTTTCAGCGCCGCCGTCGATCGCGAACTTGGGAATGTGAAACCGATCCTGAAACTCTTTGTAGAAGGTCGCCTCACCAAGCTGGTAGGCCGGCACCACGCCTTTCGGGCGGACCACCTCGACCACGGGGTGACATTCGTAGAGCCAGTTCTGCGCCGGCAGGCTGCGCCCCGCGAGCACGAAATCCTCGCTCTTGACCAGCGGTTCGGTGAGATACACCGGATCATGGAGCGACCACATCCTGGTCAAGACCTCGCCGTTGCGCACGAAGAACTCGGTCATCGTCGCCTTGTCGCTCATCGGCAGACCGTTCCGGCGAATCCATCCCTGCTTGATGTGGGTCGTCTCGACGACCAGCATGTCACCCACCCAGCGCCCGGTCGAGAAGCCTTTCCAGGTGTGTGCGGCGATCTCCGAGGGGTGCGGCCGGCCGTCCATGTAGATGGTCCGCGTCTGGTCGTAGGTGCTGATGTGGTGTTTGATGGCGACCAGTTCCTGCGTGTCCGGATCTCGCTCCTCCCAGACGCGCAGGTTCAGCGGCCCGCGATAGATGTACGGAGAGACGTGCACCCTGCACTGCTCCTCGGGCAGTGTAATCCGCGATGGGTCCCAGCTATCGCCGAACTGTCGCGCCGAGGCGTTGATCGGCAGCCCGAGATAGTCGCCGAGGTCCGGGCCCGGGATGCGTTCCGTGAAGTCCTCCTGGTACCTGGCGCCCCAGGTGCCCGTGAAATCTGCTTGCGCGAACGCGGGAGCTGCGATGAGCACCAGCGCCCACGTCAACAGCCTACTTAGGACCCCCGCGAAACTAACGTTCGCGTTGTGGCCGCCGATGCATCCCGCCGGGCCGCGTTGCTCGTCGCCTGCATGCTCCCGGTTTGCGCGCTCCTCGCGCCTTGCCGGGCGGGCGCCTCGACGCCCACAACTTGCAAACGTTACTCTTGCGCGGGCCCTTACTGTCGTCCACTTACCCCGTGTCATAGCTCCCCCATCGTTGAAATACGCCGAGGTGTGCCCGGCCGTTTCGCGGCCCGCGCTCGTTGCGTCTTCCAGCTGTACGTAGCGTCTTCCAGCTGTACGAACCCAAAATGTTCCAATGATCACCGTGCACCCATTCTTCGTGTCGGTCGGCGCCAGCCCATCATGCGCGGGCGCTCGATGCCGCCGGCACCCGAGGCAGCGTGATGCGAAACGTGCTGCCCGTGTCGCTGGTGTTATCGAGCCGAAGCTGCCCGCCGTTGACCTCCACCGCCCACTTGGCGATCGCCAGGCCGAGACCGGACCCGCCGATGTCGTCAGCCGGCGATGCTCCGCCGCGTTCGTAGCGATCGAAAATCCTCGTGCGCACTTCGGGCGCGACGCCTGGACCGCTGTCGCTCACCAGCAGCGATGGCCCCGATGCCGTGTCGGCGACGTGAATCCGAATACTGCCACCGGCAGGCGTGTACTTGATGGCATTGTCCACCAGATTGATCAGCGATTGCCGAAGCACGAGGCGATCGGCGGATCCGCGCGGCGCGCCCACGGCCTCGACCGTCAGCGACTGTCCCTTCTCTTCCGCCAGCACGCCGAGATAGTTCACCACGTCGTCGGCCAGTTCTTTCAGGTCGACGACGTCGATGGTGAGCTTCGCGTGTCCGCTCTCGGCACGCGACAGCGTCAGCAATCGTTCAACCAGTCCAGCCAGGCGGTCGGCTTCCTCGAGCATGCTGGCGATGATCGCGCGGTAATCGCGACCGCTGCGAGATTCGCGCAGGCCGACTTCTCCGACGCTCCGAATCGCGGTCAACGGCGTCCTCAGCTCGTGTGAGACGTCGGCCGTGAAGCGGCGCATCTGCTCGAACGACGCTTCGAGGCGGCCGAGCGTCTGGTTGAACACGGTGGCCAGCCGCCCGAGCTCGTCCTCGGGATGGTCGACCGGCAATCGATCGCTGAGCCGCTCGGCCGTGATCAGCCGCGCCCGCTCCGCCATCCGGTTCACCGGCGCGAGCGCCAGACGGGCGAGCGAGTACCCGCCAAAGCCGGCGATCGCAATGCCGAGCGGCAGCCCGAGCACGAGAATGAGCGCCAACTGGCGCAGTTCGTCCCGCATCGGGGTTTCCGATCGTGCAACCTGAATCACGACCTCCCGACTCGAGATCCGGCCATGGCGGCTGACCACCCTGAACGAAGTACCCGCAGCGGCAATCGATTCGATGCGATCGTCAGACTTGAGCGCCAGCGCGCGGCTGGCCGGCAACGGCGTCCGCTGAGCCACACCATTCGCATAGAGGAGCGCGCCTTCCGGGCTCCATACTTGCAGCCACGGACCCGCCTCGTCGGTGCCGCCTTCGTCCCCGGCCCCAAAATAAGGATCGTAGCCGACGATCTTGCCATCAGGGTCCTCGTCCACCATCGCGGAGGTCAGCCAGAAATCGCCGCGCAGTCGCTGATCGAGCGTCGCCGAGACGCTGCGGCTGACAAACGCGAACACCACGGCGGCGTAGACCCCGAGGATCACCAGCATGGCCCCGACGTAGCAGAGCGTCAGGGACACTCGCAGGCTCAGCGGCCGCCAAGGCGAGACCGTCACCCCATCACCCCATCACTCCATTACTCCATCACTCCATCTCATGGCTCTCCCTCGCGCACCATGAAACCGACCCCGCGCACGGTGTGCAGCAGCTTCACGGGCTGATCGAGATCGACCTTCCGCCGAAGCCGCGCGATATGCACGTCGATGACGTTGTCGAGCGACGTCGATCGCGACGGCTCCTTCCAGACGTCGCGGGCCAGCATCCCGCGGGATACGGTCTGCCCCTGATGCCTCAGCAGGTACTCGAGCAGCTCGAACTCGCGCACTGTCAGATCGACCGTCCGGCCGCTGCGTACCACTTTCCGCGTCACGATGTCGAGGTCGAGGTCGGCGACGCGGAGCCGCAACGGTTCGCTGACACGGCCTCGCCGCAACAGGGCGCGAATCCGGGCCAGCACCTCTTCGAAGGCGAACGGCTTGACGAGGTAGTCGTCGGCCCCGCTGTCGAGGCCCGTCACCCGATCCTCGAGGGTGTCGCGCGCCGTGAGCACCAGCACCGGGGTTTTGTCGCCGCGCTGCCGCAGCGTTCTGAGTATTTGCAGCCCATCTCGGCCCGGCAGCATCAGGTCGAGCAGAATGACGTCGTAGCTCTCGGTGTTGAGCCGAAAGAACGCGCCCTCCCCCGTATGCTCGACCGCGACGTCGTACTGTTCGCCCTCGAGACCTTCCCGGAGGGCGTTGGCGACCTTCTGCTCGTCCTCGACAACAAGGACCGACGGGCGGGCGCCCGCCATCGGGATCCGGCTTGGACCGTCAACCACAGACATGGGAATGACTGACTACACGTCGCTCCTACCGTCCCCACGGCCGTCGCCCGCCGGCCGGCGGCTGGCGGCGCGGCCGATGGTCGCCGGCGGGTTGACCGCCGCCCGTCGCTCCAGGTTTCTGGTGTATGAGGTGCTGGGATCGGCGCGCCGCATTCACGCGGGCGCGCGCCCGCTCCTCCGTCTTCCGTGCGCGGATCTCGGCGATGCGTTGCGCGTGCGGCACCTCGAGCAGCGCCGCCGGGCGTGCCTGATAGTCGAAATCCGGCACGGTGACGCGCGGCAGACGGTTGCCGATCGCCTTCTCGATGTCGCGCAGGCTGCCCTCCTCCTCCGGCGAGACCAGCGTGAACGCCGACCCCGTCAGCTCCGCGCGCGCGGTCCGGCCGACGCGGTGGATGTAATCTTCAGGTTGCCCCGGTACATCGAAGTTGATCACGTGGCCGAGCGCCGTCACATCGATCCCGCGCGCGGCGATGTCGGTGGCGACCAGCACCCGGTAACGGCCATTCTTGAACCCGGCCAGCGCCTCGGTCCGCTGCGCCTGCGACCGGTTGCCGTGAATACGCTCCACGGTCACCTGGTTGAGGGCCAGATGTTTCGCCAGCCGATCGGCGCGATGCTTCGTGCGCGTGAAGACGAGCGCATCGCGCACCTGGCCGCCTTTGAGCAATGCCACGAGCAGCGGCGCCTTCAAGGGCTGCGAGACGGGATACACGGCGTGAGTAATCCCGACGGCGGGCAGCGATCGCCGCTCGAGATTGATCGTCACCGGATCGTGAAGCATCTCGCGCGACAGCGCCGCGATCGGCCCCGGCATGGTGGCGCTGAAAAACAGCGTCTGACGTTTTTTCGGCAGGTGCCGGAGGACGCGCCGAATGTCCGGCAGAAATCCCATGTCGAGCATCCGATCGGCTTCGTCCAGCACCAGAAACTCCAGGCCCTGGAGCTTGGCGTACGGCTGGCGGAAGTGATCCAGCAGCCGCCCGGGCGTCGCGATGATGACGTCGACGCCGCTGCGGAACGCGTGCTCCTGAGGTCCCATGCCGACACCCCCGAAGACCGCCGCGCCGGTAATCGGCGTGTGGACCGCCAGGTCGGTGAGATCCTCGAGAATCTGCGCCGCCAGTTCCCGCGTCGGCGTGAGCACCAGCACGCGGGTAGTACGCCGCGGCTTTTCCATCAGCTTGTGGACGATCGGCAAGAGAAACGCCGCGGTCTTGCCGCTGCCGGTCATCGCGCAGGCGAGCAGATCACGGCCGGCGAGCGCCGGGGGAATTGCGTCGGCCTGGATCGGTGTGGCGCGGGGATATCCGAGATCCTTGAGACCGCGGAGCAGGTCCGGGTGGAGGTTGAATTGGCTGAACGGCATGATGATTACTTCTTGTCCTCGCCCGGCGGGCTCCCAACGTCGGCTGCGGGCAGATGTGGAAGCGACGCGCCAAGAGAAGGCGCGAGCAGTCCGGTCTTCACGTAGGTGATCAACTTCTGACGGGTATCGACGATGTCGAGGTTGCGCATCGTCAACTGCCCGATGCGATCCTGCGGCGAGAATTCCGCTCCCCCTTTTTCCATCGTCAAGCGCTCGGGCCGGTAGGTCAGATTCGGGCTCGAGGTGTCGAGAATCGAATAGTCGTTGCCGCGGCGCAGCTCGACGGTCACCTCGCCGGTCACCGGCCGCGCGACCCACCGTTGGGCCGATTCGCGCAATTGCATCGCCTGCGGATCGAACCATCGCCCCTGGTACAGGAACCGGCCGAGGCGGCGCCCGGCGTCCCGGTACTGCTCGATGGTGTCTTCGTTGTGAATCCCGGTGATGAGCCGCTCGTAGGCGATGAACAACAAGGCCATCCCCGGCGCCTCATAGATGCCGCGGCTCTTGGCCTCGATGATCCGGTTCTCGATCTGGTCGCTCATTCCCAACCCGTGGCGGCCACCGATGCGGTTGGCTTCGAGGAGCAGCGCCACCAGGTCGGTGAATCCCGTGCCGTTCAACTCCACGGGACGTCCTTCGTCGAAGCGAACCGTGACGGTTTCGGGCTCGACCGCCACGTCCGACCGCCAGAACGCCACGCCCATGATCGGATCGACGATGGTCATGCCGATGTTGAGACGTTCGAGGTCCTTGGCTTCGTGGGTCGCCCCGAGCATGTTCGAATCGGTCGAGTAGGCCTTTTCAGCGCTCATCCGGTAGGCAAAGCCCGCGCGGCGCATGTACTCGGACATCTCGGCGCGCCCGCCCAGCTCGTCGATGAACATCTGATCGAGCCATGGCTTGTAGATGCGCAGCTCCGGATTGGCGAGCAGACCGTAGCGGTAGAACCGCTCGATGTCGTTGCCCTTGAACGTGCTGCCGTCTCCCCAGATATGGACCGCGTCTTCCTTCATCGCCACGACCAGCATTGTGCCGGTCACGGCGCGGCCGAGCGGGGTCGTGTTGAAGTACGGAAGGCCGGCCGTCGAAATGTGGAACGCGCCGCTCTGCAGTGCGGCCAGCCCCTCGGCGGCGAGCTGCTGGCGGCAATCGATGAGCCGCGCGCGCTCGGCCCCGTACTGGAGCGCGCGACGCGGGATGTCGTCGTAATCCGACTCGTCGGGCTGACCGAGGTCCGCCGTGTAGGCGAAGGGGATCGCCCCCTTCTGCCTCATCCAATGGATGGCCGCGCTCGTGTCGAGCCCACCCGAGAAGGCGATGCCCACGTTCTCGCCCACCGGAAGCGTCTGAAGGATCGTCGTCATGTAGCCCTTCAGGATAGCGCGAATCCGCCCAGTCGCTACTTCCCAACACCTGGTGCGTCGCGTCTCAGGTTGACGTTAACCACCGAGCCACCCCGAGTGTCACCGAGGCAGAACATCAGGATTTTTTTCGGTGATCTCCGTGACCTCGGTGGTTTACCGTCGTGATGCGGCGGGCGCACTCCCTGTAGAAGACGTGGGTGCGTTGACAGTTCGGCCTTGCAGTTCTGCCTTGCAGTTCTGCCTTGACAACGACTCCGCGGCGGCGACAATCGACTGACATGAAGCAGACGATCCTGGCGTTAATGGCGTGCATGACCCTGGTCGCCAACGCCGCCAGCGTGGATTTCAAGACCGTCCCCGAGTGGCCGAAGCTGCCAGAGGGCCGGCCCGCGCTCGGCAACCAGCACGGCGACGTGGCGGTCAGCGCCAGTGGAGAGGTCTACGTCAGCGTGCAGGATCCCCAGGCCGGCCTGCAGGTCTACGCGCCCGACGGCAAGTTCCTGCGCAACGTCCCGGATGCGCCCGGCGACTTTCACGGCTTCGTCATCCGCAAACAACCGGACGGCGAATTCATTTTTGGATCCCGGCTTCGCGAGCCGCTACATAGCCTCCAGCTCACGCTGACCCTCGCCACGCCGCTGCCGGCGGCCAACCTGGCGCCGACCGGGACGCTGCGGGCGGCGTTCCTCGCGACCAACCCGGTTCAGGGGCGGATCGATCCCCGGACCGGCGAGGTGACCGGCCCCATCGCCGATCTCGTGCACGAGCTGGCGCGGCGCCTCGGCGTGCCCGCGGTCATTCTGCCCGAGCCCAATCCCGCCGCCGTGATCGAGCGCGTGAAATCCCATCAGGCCGACATCGGTTTTCTCGCGTACGAAGCGGCACGTGCCGCGCAGGTGGAATTCTCGGACCCGTACGCCCTGGTGGCCAGCGCCTATCTGGTGCGATCCGATTCGCCGATACGAGCGACCGCGGACATCGACCGGGCGGGCGTGACCATCGGAGCCGCCAAGGCCCAGAGTCAGGAGATTTACGTCAGCGAGCATATCAAGCTGGCGCATGTGGCCATCCTGGCCGAGACGCCGGGCCACGATGCGCTCGTGGCCATGCTCACGAGCGGCAAGATTGACGCGTTTGCCGCCAACCGCCAGCGAATGGAAGAAGCCGCCAAAACATCCGCGGCCGTACGCGTCCTTCCGGACAACTTCCTGATGATCGGTCAGGCCATCGTCGTCGAGAAAGGCCAGGCGTCGAGCCTCGACGAGATCAATCGCTTTGTCGCCGACGTACGTGCGTCAGGCTTCGTGAAGTCTTCCCTCGACCGCGCCAGGCTGGCCGGCGTGGAAGTCGCCCCTGCCGCAAAACGATAACCGGCGGCGCGGGGCTCCCGACGCGCGTTCCCACACGGCGGGGTGGGATCCGATGCGGAGCCAGGGCTAGGCCGACTTCGAGGCCTGGGTATCTTCCTGAGCCTCGGCATCGGTGTCTGTGCGCTCGACCTGTATCGTGCAGTCTTTGAGGAGCGCGACCAGGGCGCCGATCGCCGCAACAATCGGCGCGAGCATCGCGCCGACCACGCCGACGGTCAGCGGAAACTCCGCCACCGTGCGGCCGTCGTGCTGAATCACGACGCGGCGCACATTTCCTTCGTGAATCAACGCCTTCAGCTTCTCGATCACCGTCTCGCCGTCCGCCTTGAACGATTCCCATACGGTCTTTGCAGTCATCTGGCCTCCTTCGCTTGGAACCGCTTACCGATCGATGTCCTTGTCATCCTAGAACGCTTTCGTCTGTAAGTAGTGTCCGCCTTCAGGCAGCCTTCAGGCGGACCGTCGCGGCTCGTGTTTGTCTTTGCCCTGCTTTTTCGAATCCCCCTTCGGCGCCCCGACGCCAGCCGTCATTGCAGAAAGCACTTGCATCCCGTCCGCGCCTGACCGACAATCCGCTTAATCGTTTGGTTAAATGAAACAGATAATAAGAAAAGGCCGGACCGCCACCACGAATGACGGTCAGACCGAACAGCGGATCCTGGACGCCGCGCACGTCGTGTTCCTCAGCCGCGGCACCGCCGGCGCGCGCATGCAGGACATCGCCGCCCAGGCGGGCGTCAACCAGGCCCTCCTGCACTACTACTTCCGCAGCAAGGCGCGGCTTTCGGAAGCTGTCTTCCGGCGCGCCGCCCAACAGCTCTTTCCCCGTGTGATCGAAGTAATGGCGTCCGACGCCGAGCTCGAAGACAAGGTCAGGCGAGTAGTGCAACTGGAGCTCGACCATCTGTCGCAGGCGCCCTACCTGCCCGGCTACATCCTCAGCGAGCTGGCTCATCATGCCGAGCGCGCGCCGCAGCTCATCTCGACGCTGGTGGGGATGACCCCCGAAGCCGTCGGCCCGAAGATCGCGGCGGCGCTGCGCCGGCAGATCGAGGCGCGGGTTCGGGCTGGCACCATGCGGGCGATCTCGCCCGAGCAATTCATGATCAATCTCATTTCTCTGTGCATCTTCCCGTTCGCGGCGCGGCCGATGATCATGGCGCTGTTCGGAATGAATCAACACGGCTTCGATCGCTTCATCGACAAGCGCCGCCACGAGCTCGCCGCGTTCTTTTTGGGGGCCTTACGTCCATGACGTTGACGTTCGAGACGCTCGCATTGTTTCCGGCGGCGATGACGCTGGTTCTGGCCTGTGCCGCGCCGGCGGTCGCGCAATACCCGCAGGACTCGGGCGGCGCCCTCGAGATTGGCGGTCTCTACCGGGCCGCCATCGACGCCGACCCGCGGTTCCACGCACTCCAGCTCCAGGCGGATCAGACCGCGCTCAGGCTGCGCAACATCGAGGCCGAGCGTTTGCCTGCGATCGTGGCCGAAGGCCAGGCACAGTATCAGTCTGACGTGCCCACCGCTCCGATCCTCGGGCCCGGTGGACAGCCGCTGTTTTCGACCCCGAAGGATACCTACGACGCTCACCTCAGGATCGATCAGCGCCTGCTCGACAAGACGATTCAGCCGCGCCTGGCCGCCGAACGCGCCCAGCTGGCCGAGGCCCAGGCCCGCATTCGGACCGCGCTGTTCGGGTTGCGCCAGGAAGTCAACGAGGCGTTCTTCTCGGCGGCGCTGCTCCAGGAGCGCGCCGGGACGCTCGCCGCTACCGTCAAGGATCTCGAAGGTCGGCTCGACGAAATGAACGTCCGTGTTCGCGAGGGCGCATCGCTTGCGGCCGACGCGGCCGCGATTGAAGCGACGCTCCTCGAGCGCCGCCAGGATGAAGCGGAGCTCCGCGCCACGCGCCGCGGCGCACTGGCGAGACTCTCGCGACTGACGGGACGGGCGATGGCGGAAACCGACCTCCTCCAACTTCCTGAGTTGACCGCGGCCGTGATGCAGGCGCGCGCGGCGGTAGACGCCACCCGCGCACGGCCCGAGTACGACCAGTTCGCCCGCACGCGAGAGCGCCTCGCCCGGCAGCAGGAGGTCGCGACGGCCCAGGATCAGCCGCGCATTTCGGCGTTCGCCCGTGTCGGGTACGGCCGTCCGGGCCTCAATTTCATCAGCGATCAGTTCGAGTCGTACGGCCTTGCCGGCCTGCAGGTGCAGTGGAAGGCCTGGAATTGGGGCACCACCAACCGCGAGCGGGAGGCGCTGGCGCTCCAGCAGCAGATCGTCGCCGACGACGAGGCCGCCTTCACACGGGGCCTGGGCCGTTCGACCGAGGCGGATCTGGCGGCGATCGATCGCCTGACCACCGCGCTGGCGCTCGACGACCGCATCATCGCGCTGCGGGAGGAGATCGAGCGCAGCATGCAGGCGCGCTTTCAAGAGCGCGTCGTGACGGCGGCCGAATATCTGGACCGGAGCGCGGAGCTTCTTCAGGCGCAGTTCGCCCGGGCCGGACATCGGGTGGAGCTCGCACAGGCGAGCGCCAGGTTCCTCACCACGTTGGGGCTGGAGGTGCGTTGATGCGATCGATGGCTGGGTATGCCCGCCTGCCGATACTGCTGTTGATGACGGCGGGCGCGGCCAACTGCGCGCGTCCGATGCCGCCGGACGCATACGGCAACGTGGAGGCCACCGCCGTGGTCGTGGGCGCCGAAACCGGAGGCCGGCTCGTCTCGTTCGCACCGAAAGAAGGAGACTCGCTGGCGGTCGACGCCGTTGTCGGCACCATCGACGCGGTCGAACTGGGGCTTCAGCGCGATCAGCTCGAGGCGCAGCGCGGTGCGACGACTTCTCGAGTCAACGAAGTCGCCCAGCAGGTCGACGTGCTGCAGGCCCAGCGAAACGTGGCGGTGGCCCAGCGAGACGCCGCGAAGGCGCAGAGCGCCGCGCTCGAAGCCCAGCGAGAAATCGCACGCCGCACCTACGAGCGCACACAACGCCTCTTCGCGCAGGCGGCGGCGACCGCCCAGCAGCTCGATCAGGCCGAGCGAGATGCCCGCGTGCTCGACGAGCAGATCAAGGCGCAAGCCGAGCAAGTCAAGGCGCAGGACAGCCAGATTCAAGCCCACACTCAGCAGATCGAGGCCACGCGCGCGCAGCGCCAGACCGCGACGGCGCAGGTGACCTCGGCGGCCGCGCAGATCGCCCAGGTCACCGAACGGATGCGCAAGAGCCAGGTGACCAACCCCGTGGCCGGCACGGTGCTCACTACCTACGCCAAGGCCGGCGAGTTCGTGCAGCCGGGCCAGCCGCTCTACAAGATCGCCAACCTCGACTCGGTGGAGGTGCGGGCGTACGTCACCGAGCCGCAACTGGCGCAGGTGAAGCTCGGGGCCGGCGCGCGCGTCACGATCGACGCGCGCGGCGAGGCGCGCCGCGCGCTCTCCGGCACCGTGTCGTGGATTTCGTCCGAGGCCGAGTTCACGCCGACGCCGATTCAGACCCGCGAAGAGCGCGCCGACCTCGTCTACGCCGTCAAGATCCGCGTGCCGAACGAAGGCGGCGTGCTGAAGATCGGGATGCCGGCCGATGTGCAATTCGACACCACGAGTCCGGCGAAATGAGCCCCGCGACAGCTCAATCAGGCACGCGCCAGTCCGACGCTGACGCCGTCGTGGTCGACGCCCTCGTCAAACGATTCGGTCCGATCGTCGCGCTCGACGGCATGTCCTTTTCCGTTCGCGCCGGCGAGCTCTTTGGCTTCATCGGACCCGATGGCGGCGGGAAGACGACGCTGTTCCGGATTCTGACGACGCTGCTGGTGCCCGGTTCGGGGACCGCTCGGGTGCTCGGACAGGACGTGGTGAAGGACTTGTGGAGGCTGAGGCAGCGCATCGGCTACATGCCGGGTCGCTTCTCCCTGTACCCCGATCTGAGCATCGAAGAAAACCTGCGGTTCTTCGCCTCGGTGTTCGGGACGACCGTCGAACGCGAGTACTCGCAGATCGCACCTATCTATTCGCAAATCGAGGCCTTCAAGGACCGCCGCGCTGCCGCGTTATCGGGAGGGATGAAGCAGAAGCTGGCGCTCTGCTGTGCGCTCGTCCATCGCCCCGAGATCCTGTTCCTCGACGAGCCGACGACCGGCGTCGATGCGGTCTCGCGGCGTGAATTCTGGGATCTGCTCGATCGGCTCAAGGCGACCGGCCTCACCATCGTGGTCTCCACCCCCTACATGGACGAGGCGACGCGCTGCGACAGGGTCGCCCTCGTCCAACGCGGCCGGTTGCTCGCCCTCGACACGCCGCGAGCCATCACGCAGTCCTTCGACCGCCCGCTGCTCGGCATCCGGGCCAACGACCGGTATCGCGCGCTGCTCGCGATTCGCGACTACCCGCAAACCCACACCATCTATCCGTTCGGCGACGTCCTGCACTTTACGGACAAGCGACAGCGGGCCGCACCCGAGCAGATCGCGCGCGACGTGACGGCGTTCCTGGAGTCCCGGGGGTTTCACGACATCCGGGCCGGCGCCATCCCGGCGACGATCGAAGACAGCTTCATGGCGTCGATGGGCGCCCCGGAAGACAACCAGCAGGCACCATTCAGATCCACCGGGGCGGCATGACCGGCGAGCTGGCGATTCAGACGAAGGATCTCACGCGCGTCTTCGGCGCGTTCACCGCCGTCGACCACATCACCTTCGACGTGCGTGTCGGCGAGGTCTTCGGATTTCTTGGCGCGAACGGCGCGGGAAAGACCACGGCGCTGCGCATGCTGATCGGCCTGCTCGCGCCGACCAGCGGCTCGGCGAGAGTGGCCGGCCACGATGTCGTCACGGAAAGCGAGGCCATCAAGCACGACATCGGCTATATGAGCCAGCGCTTCTCGCTGTACGAGGACCTCACGGTTCGCGAGAATATCCAGCTGTACGGCGGCATCTACGGCCTGTCGAACCGGCAGATCCGGGATCGCACCGAACGTCTGCTGGCCCGTCTCGGCTTCGAAAGTGCGGCGAACGACTTCGTGCGGGCTCTCCCGCTCGGCTGGCGGCAGAAGCTCGCCTTCTCCGTGGCGCTCCTCCATCAGCCCCGCATCGTGTTCCTCGACGAGCCGACCAGCGGCGTGGATCCGATCACACGCCGGCAGTTCTGGGAACTGATTTACGAAGCCGCCGCGGCGGGCACGACGGTCCTGATTACGACGCACTACATGGACGAAGCCGAATACTGCGACCGGATCTCGATCATGGTCGCCGGCAAAATCGGGGCATTGGGCACCCCGTCCGACCTCAAACACCAGTTCGGCACCGAATCGATCGACGAAGTGTTCGTCACGCTCGCCCGCCCCGACGCGGCAGGCGGCGCGGGAGGATCGCCGCCGTGACCGCACTGCTCGGCCTGCTCCGCAAGGAGACGTACCACATTCTCCGCGACACGCGGACGCTGCTCGTGATCATCCTCCTGCCTGTGCTTCAGGTGATCATCTTCGGCTACGCGATTCGCACCGACGTCGACCGCGTGCGGCTCGCCATCGTCGATCCGCATCCGGACTACGCCACGCTCGCCCTGCGCAGCCGGTTCACGGCGGCTGGTGTGTTCACCGTCGTGGCGGTCGAGTCGCGCGTCGACGCGCTCGAGTCGTTGTTCCAGCGAGGCGAGGCGCAGGAGGCGATCGTCTTCGACCCGGATTTCGCTGAGCACCTGGCCCGGGGCCTGCCCGCGCGTCTGATGCTCGTCACCGACGCGACGGAGCCGAATACGGGCAGTGCCGTCCAGGCCTACGCCTCGGCCGTCATCGAAGGATACGAGCGGGAACTGCAGGCCGGTGCTCCGGGCGTCCGGATCGCGCCCGAGATCCGCATGCGCTTCAACCCGACCCGCGAGAGCTCGAACCTGTTCGTGCCAGGGCTGATGGCGTTCATCCTGACGATTATCTCGTCGCTGATGACGGCGATCTCGCTGACGCGCGAGAAGGAAACCGGCAGCATGGAGGCGCTGCTCGTCTCGCCGCTGCGCCCCTGGCAAATCATCGTCGGCAAAGTCGCGCCCTATCTCGCGGTCGGCTTCGTCAGCGTCGTCGGGGTCATCGTCGAGGCCCGCCTGGTGTTCAATGTCCCGCTGCGTGGCAGCGTCGCACTATTGCTTGCCGAGAGCGTCCTCTTCATTCTCGTCTCGCTGTCGCTCGGCATTCTCATTTCGGCGCGCACGTCCTCACAGCGCGTCGCCATGATGGGTGCCATGGTCGGCACGATGCTGCCGACCATGCTCCTCTCGGGATTCATCTTCCCGATCGAGAGCATGCCGCAGGTGTTGCAGGTCGTCTCGAACATCGTGCCGGCGAGGTGGTTCGTGTTCGTGGCGCGCAGCATCATGCTGAAGGGCGTTGGCCTCGAGTATCTGTGGCGGGAGACGCTGGTTCTGGTGACCATGGCGCTCGTGTTGTTGACGATGAGCACGAGGGCGTTCCACGAACGACTGGAATAGCTCGCAGTCGTGCGACTCGTTCGGTAAGTTCTTAGAAAGTCTGAAGTCTCAAGTCTGGCCGAAGTCTGAGGTCTGATGTAGGCCGAGTGCCCGTCGGTCTGGAGCCCGCGACATGCGCCGTATCCTATTTCTCGCACGGGCGGAAGTCCTGCATGTGGTGCGCGACCGCGCGACGCTGGCACAGGTGCTCGTTCTGCCGATCGTGCAGCTGCTGGTGCTGTCGAACGCCGCGACCTTCGAGATCCTCAACACGCCGGTCTACATCGTGGACTTCGATCACACGAGCGCCTCGCGCGGCCTCGCCAACCGGTTCCGGGCCTCCGGCCATTTCCGGGTCATCGGTCAGTCCACCTCGCTCGACCTCGGCAACGACGCGCTGCTCAAGGGCGACGTCACGATGGTCCTGGCGATTCCCACCGACTTCGAAGCCTCACTCGTGCGCACCGGGGGCGCGAAGGTGCAGCTCAACGTGAACGCCGAGAAAGGTTCGGCGGCCGGCATCGTGCAGTCGTACGCCTCGAGGATTCTTCGGGCGTACGCGACCGAGCTGAGCGCCGAGATGCGGCCCGGCAGGCGGACCGTTGCGGCGGATTCGGCCGAGGCGCCCCCCATGCGGGGCGCCCCCGACATCCAGGTCACCGTCCGCGGATGGTACAACCCGACGCTCAACTACCAGCACTACATGGTGCCCGGCATTCTCGTGGGGTTGGTCACGATGATCGGGACGCTGCTGAGCGCGCAAAATATCGCACGCGAGAAGGAACTGGGCACGATCGAGCAGCTGAACGTGACGCCGATGACCCGGGGCCAGTTCATCACCGCGAAGCTCCTGCCGTTGTGGGCGCTGGGGCTGCTCGATCTGGCCATCGGCCTGACCGCTGGCCGGCTCGTGTTCGGGATCCCGATGCAGGGCAGCCTGGTGCTGCTGTTCGCCGCGGCGGCGCTCTACCTGGTGGTCGCGCTGGCTATCGGGCTGTGGATTTCGACGCTGGTCGAGACGCAGCAGCAGGCGATGTTCGTCACCTTCTTCATCGTCAACGTCTATCTGCTCATGAGCGGCCTGTTCACGCCGATCGACAGCATGGCGCCGTGGGTCCAGACGGTCTCACTCATCAACCCGGTCCGGCATTTCGTCGCCATCGCCCGCGCGGTGTTGATCAAGGGCGCGGGGCTCGCGGAAATTGCCCAACCCCTGTCGATTCTCGCCGCCTACGCCGTGGTCATGTTGACCGTTGCCGTGCGGCAGTACTCCAAGCGAGCGGCCTGAGTCGAACCACGGATCGTTTCGCGGGCGTGTAGTACTGGGTCTCTCAAATCCGCACGAGTCTTGAACCACAAAGAATTCTGGCCTTGCGCGGCGGGTTCCCGTCTGCCCGTCAGACGCGGCGCGCGCAAGGTTCGCGTCCGCCGCCCATGCCTGGCCCCTTCCCACGGGGGTGAATTTCCGAACCGCAGTCGGCTTCAGTGGTTTGCGAGAGCGATTGACTAGGTCGGCGGGTTGACGGATTCCCGAATCGTGAGGCGATCGACCGTGAGATGTCCGACCGTGAGCGACTCGATACGCGAGCGTCGCACGACCAGTCGGCCCACGGCGAGCCGTCCAATCGCCAAAGCCCCGATGGCCAAAGCCCCAATCGTCAAGGCGCCGATTGCGGTGGCGCCGACTGCGATCGCGCCGGCGGATGCCCGCGAGAGTGAACGCCGGTCTGACCTTTCTGCCACATCCGTTTTCGTCATACCGTTAGTCTATCGAGTCATCTGAGCCTGCTGATCTATTCTTATCGCGGCATCCACCAGACAACTCCATGACTCCTGATTCCGACGGCCTCCACCAAATCGCCAACACCACGAATCGAGACCGAAAGGCGGACATCGTATTCGTCCACGGTCTCGCTGGCTTTTCGCATGGCACCTGGCGACATGGGGCAACAGGGGCGCCCGGACATTTCTTCTGGCCCGAAGAGCTCGGCAGGGATATGCCCCAGTGCGGCATCTGGACTGTCGGCTATCCCGCAGGATTCACGGCGCTCGGGAAGCCTGGGATGATCATCGAGAAGCGGTCCGGGAATCTCTCCCAGAAGCTGGCCAACGCGGGCCTTGGCGTGCGCCCACTGCTCTTCGTGACCCACAGTATGGGCGGCCTGATCGTCAAGTCGCTCATCGTGGACAGTCAGATTCTCGCCGACGCCGACAGAAAGCGGCTCGTCAGCGTTATTCGAGGCATGGTCTTTTGCGCCACGCCACACCGCGGGTCCGCTTTCGCCGATGCGGCGGGGGTCCTCGCCGCGTTCTTTGGTGGGAGCCAGGACCATGTGAACGAGATGCGGGCCAACGCCGAACCGCTCGATTTCCTTCATGACCAGTTCATCGAATGGCATCGCAATCACCCGATCCCGGTGGAGAGCTATGCGGAGAACGTCGGCCTCTTCCGTACCCGGCCGTTCATGCGTCCGCTCGCGCTCGGCCTCGTCGTCCCCCGCGCGTCGGCCAACCCGGGTATCGCAGGCCATACCATTCACGATGTGGACGATGACCATCTGACGCTGGTCAAGCCGCGAGACCGCGGGCACGATGTCTATGCGGGCGTGCTGAGGTTTGTTCGAAGCGCGCTGGAGGCCCCACCGATACCCATCGTTGCCTCGCCCACCACTGCGGCGCCGGCGGATCGACCGCCAGCCGTTCCAATAACTGTGCCCACCACGACGACTTCAGTGGGACGGCCCAGGGTGTATCTGAGCTACACCTTGCGCACGCCCGGTCTCAGGCAACGAGCGTTCGAGCTGGCGGAAAAGCTTCGCGAGCAGGGCATCGATAGCCGGATCGATCTTTTTTACGCCAAGAGCGTTCACGGTTTCACGCCGCCCGACCCTCTTCCCGATCGAGATTCCTGGGAAGCCTGGCAGGAGGCCGAAATACGAGACGCTGATTGCGTCCTCGTCGTCATCAGCGAGGAGTACGTCGCATCGCCGGCACGCACGGGTGCCTGGCTCGACGTTGAGTTCATGAAGAAGAATTTGGAATCGGGGGCCGCCCCGCTTCGCAAGTTCATCCCCGTCGGGTTCGGAGCGTATGAACTCAACGCCCCGTTCATCCCGTCATTTATCCGCGGCGCGACCTATTACGATCTGACGCCGGGCCCGAGCACCGGATTCGATTTCGACGATCTGATCCGGAGGTTTCGAACCGAGTTTCCCCGGCACGGTAGCGCAGCCCAGGAGTCGCATGAGCCGCGGCCGGTGTCGCCGCCGAGCGAAGGACATCGCTCGTGAGCGACCCGACTGTTTTCATCAGCTACAGCCACCGTGACGAAGCGTGGAAGGACAGACTCCTCCCGCAATTGCTAGCCTTGGAACAGGCGGGCGTAGGCATGCGGGTTTGGCAGGACAGGAAGATCGACGGCGGAGACAAGTGGTACCCCGAGATCCTGGAAGCGATGGCCAACTCCGCGGCGGCCGTGCTCTTGATTTCACCCGATTTCCTCGCTTCCAAGTTCTGTATCCAGGACGAAGTGCCGGCGCTGCTGAAGCGGCAGGAAACACAAGGCATGCTGCTCGTCCCGGTCCTGCTTCGGCCGTGCGTGTGGCAGGCACACCGCTGGTTGAAGGATCGCCAGATGCTCCCCCGCAACGGAGAGTGCGTCGCGATCGATTTCGCCGGAGACATGGCTGATGCTGTCTTTACCACCGTCGCCGAGCAGGTACTTTCACACCTCCAGCAGATCGCCGACAACACCCCGACAGCCGTCGTCATCCCGGTGGCCGTTCATCAACTGGTGGCGCAGCCGGTCGCGCAAGCTGACCAGAGCATCGTCGCACCGCCACCGGAGATTCCGTGACCCGAGTTGGCGACAGATCAGGTCGATCTCACGCGGCTGCCCGAAACCGGCTCAGCCCTCTTCGGACGCGACGCCGAACTTGCGTTGCTCGATGCTGCGTGGGCATCACAGGAGCGGCCGGGCAACGCGCCGGTCCGGATCTTGGTGTTCACCGCGCATGGCGGCGTGGGTAAATCCACGCTCGTCAATCATTGGCTCGCCGAAATGGCGAGCGGCCGCTATCGTGGTGCCACTCGAGTCTTCGGTTGGTCGTTCTACAGTCAGGGTGTGCGCGCAGATACGGCCGCGTCTGCTGACACGTTCATCGCCGCGGCCTTGCGGTTCTTCGGCGACTCGGACCCCACCGCCGGTTCGCCTTGGGACAAGGGAACCCGTCTCGCCGGCTTGGTCGGCAGTCGGCGCGCGCTTCTGGTGCTGGACGGTCTCGAGCCGCTGCAGTCGTCGTATGCATTCGATCGCGGCGAGTTGCGCGATCCATCTCTTGAATCGCTCCTTCGCGGCCTGGCACGACAGTCGGCAGGATTGTGCGTCATCACCACGCGCGAGCCACTGCGCCGCCTGACAAAACGGCCCGGCGTGACAATGCGGGACCTCGAGCAGATCACGCCGCAGGCGGGCCGAGCGCTGCTGCGGACTACCCGTGTGATCGCCACGGACCGAGAACTGGAAGCGCTCGCGACTCGATTCGGTCCGCACGCGCTGACGGTGTCGCTGCTCGGCGTGTATTTGCGCGAACAACCCGGCCACGGAATCGGCCCAGCCAGTGCACTCGACGGAATGCCCGGTGAAGCACCAATCGATCGCGTGCTCGCCGGATTCGAACATTGGCTGGGCGAGGGCCAGGAACGCGAAGCCCTCCGGCTGCTCGGCTTCTTCGACCGCCCAGCCGATGCCGGTTGCCTGCGCGCACTGCGGATGGCGCCAGCCATCCCCGGCCTGACCGATCACCTCGTCGGCCTGGACGACGGCGGATGGGACCGCGCCCTGATACGACTGGAAAAACTGCGGCTTGTTCAAGTGCAGCGCGCCTGCTCCTGGGAGGTGTTGGCTGTCGATGCGCATCCGCTCGTCCGCGAACACTTCGCGCGGTTGCTGAAGGGTGGCGAGATTTGGCCCGCCGGCCACCGGCGGCTCTACGAACACCTTTGCGCGACCACAAAAGAAGGCGACCAGCCCACGCTCGAAGATCTCCAGCCGCTGTACCAAGCCGTGGCCCACGGCTGCCAGGCGGGGATGCAGCGAGAGGCGTGCGACGAGGTTTATTTCAAGCGAATCGTTCGGGCCGACGAAGACTACACGGTGAGAAATCTCGGCGCCTTCGGTTCCGAGTTGGGAGCTGTCGCGTGCTTCTTCGAGATGACATGGAGCCGTGTCTCGTCAGGCCTTACAGAAGCCATTTACTCCTGGCTACTCAACGCGGCCGCTTTCCGACTACGCGCTCTGGGCCGGCTGACCGAAGCCCTCGAGACGATGCGGGCTTCTCTGGCTCAATGTGTCAAACGGAAGGCGTGGGAAGAGGCGGCCATCGACGCCAGCAATCTGAGCGAGCTGGAGCTGACTCTGGGCGAGGTGGCCGGAGCAGTGGAAGACGCCGAGCGGTCCGTGACCTACGCGGACGATAGCGGCATTGATGCTCATCGAATGATAAATCGCGCGACCCACGCCGATGCCCTGCACCACGCGGGCCGATTCGACGCGGAGGCGCTCTTCCGTGAGGCGGAGACCTTGCAGGCCCGGCTAGAGCCCGACTGCCCGAGGCTGTATTCGATGAGGGGCTTCCAGTATTGTGCCCTGCTCTTGACGAAGGCGGAACGCGGCGCGTGGCAAACCGCTCTCGGGAGGCGCCAACGCGATGAGGACCAAGCTGACAAGCGATCGGGGACGGTGGCGAATGTGGAATCCTGCCGTGCTGTCTCCGACCGTGCGATGCAGACGCTACAGGTGGTGACCGCTGAAGACTGGCTCCTCGACATAGCCCTCGACCACCTCACGCTCGGCCGCGCCGCGCTCTACCGGGCGCAGATTATCGGTGCCGATGCGCCTGCCCTGCGGAAGCCGAATCAGCAGGACGAACGCGGGGACACCCCCGTGGATCTCGATTCCATCGCCACCGCCCGACGCGAACTTGACGCGGCGATGGCCGGACTCCGTCGCGCCGGAGCGCAACACCACATCCCCCGCGGCCTTCTCACCCACGCTTGGTGTTCCTTCGTCAGAGCGGTGCAACACCGACTGCTCAACGAGCAGCAGCAGGCTGTAGAGTGCGAGGCGAGCGCGCGGCAAGACTTGGACGAAGCCTGGGAAATCGCCGAGCGCGGTCCCATGCCGCTCTTCCTGGCCGACATCCATCTCTACCGCGCAAGGCTCTTCCACGACGTCACGCCGTATCCCTGGGCAACCGATATCGACGGCCACACGCGAGGCCCACACGACGATCTCGCCGACGCCCGTCGTCTGATCGAAAAACACGGTTACTGGCGACGGAAGGAAGAACTCGAGGACGCCGAAGGTGCCGCTGTCGAGTGGCCTCGCTCGACCACGTAAGCCGTCAACGAACGTCTCGGCGCGGCTTTAGCCCAACGCCTCTTGGAAATTCGCGGTCTCGCGATACTGAAAGCAGGCCGCGGCAGCGAACGGTGCGAGCGCCGCGCCTTCGCGCGAGAGACGGGAAACCGCGTTCGTAGGGCCGAGTCGGGCGCAGCTCGGGGAGCTGCGCCTCAGTACACACGACCCGGAGGAGCGGTTTCCCGCGGCGTCGAGCTGTTCGCCGAGCGGGCTGCTTTCAGGCCGAAACGCCCTCGAGGAATTTCCGCACGGCATCGACCCCGGTGTGCTCGGTCGTTGGTGGCGAGTGCGCGAGACATCGTGGCATGGGACAATTGAGTGTATGAAACGCTCGGGTGTCGCCGATCTTCCGCTGCACGGCGGACGCGTACCCCAGTGGCTCGCGGAGCGGATGACGAAGCTCGGCACCGCCATCACCGAAACCATCGTTCACGAGTACGGCGCCTCGGCCTTCCTTTCGCGTCTCAGCAATCCCTTCTGGTTCCAGGCGCTCGGCGCGGTGATGGGCATGGACTGGCACTCCTCAGGGATCACCACGTCCGTGATGGGCGCGTTGAAGCGCGGCCTCGCGCCGCGGGCGGACGAGCTCGGCATCTACATCTGCGGCGGACGCGGGAAGCACTCGCGAAACACCCCGCAGGAATTGCGAACGATCGCGGACCGGCGCGGGCTCGACGGCGACGCGCTCGTGCGCACCAGCCGCCTGACCGCGCGCGTTGACAACAATGCGATTGCCGACGGCTTTCAGATTTATCTCCACAGCTTCGTGGTCACCTCGGCCGGCGAATGGGTGGTCGTGCAGCAGGGACTGAACGATGACAGCGGCCTGGCTCGCCGGTATCACTGGCACTCCGCAACGGTGTCAGATTTTGTCGCCGAGCCGCACACCGGCATCGTGGGCGAGCATCAGGGCACCATCATGAATCTCGTCGACGTCCGCGCGAAGCCCGCTCAGGCCGCCTTGCTCGAGGTCGTCCACGAACATCCCGAAAAGACGCTTCGGGCCGCGCGGAGTCTAGCGTCCCGGCCTCGAGATTCGGTGACACATGTTCCGAACCCGGCGCCCCAGGGGTACGACGCCGGTCGAGACCTTGAATATTCCGACCTCGAGATCGAGACACCAAGGTCGCCCGGGCAGTGCGACGACGCGTCGGGCGCCGGACAACAACTGCTGCTCATGCCGCTCCATCATGAGGTCCGAGCGGAGAACGTCGATTTGAAGCGCCTTGGCAGCGTGCTCGCCGTCGCCTACGAACGAGACCTTCACGACTTCGCGGAGCTGCTGCTCCTCGAAAGTCTCGGTCCACGCACGCTGCAATCCCTTGCGCTGATTGCCGAAGTCGTGCACGGCGTGCCCTGTCGCTTCTCCGACCCGGCGCGCTTTTCGTTCGCCCACGGAGGCAAGGACGGCCACCCCTTCCCTGTTCCGCTCAAGACCTACGACGAATCGCTCACTTTTCTCCGCACGTCGCTCGACCGCGCCAGGGTGGGCGACAAGGACAAACTCGACGGTTTCCGCCGGCTCGAACGCTTCGCGCGCACTGTCGAAACGCAACTCGAGCCCGAGGCGACCTTCGAAGCCGCGATCGCCCACGAGCGTGCGATCTCTTCATCGCTCGACGGGCGGACCGTGATGGGCCGCGTTGAACCGAAAGTCAGGTGACGCGAAGGTCTCCGCTCGCGCGATCGGAGTACTCTGCGGCCCATCACCACACTCCGAGGTGTACGGGATCATCGACTGCGGACCGCCCAGCGCAGCTTGGCTGACGCGGCACGAGGATTCGCCCGCACCTCCTCCGCAGACGGGCGAACAACCTCGTCGGCGACCGCGGAGTACACGCCCTCGCGGTAGCCCGCCTGCAGAGCTTTCTTCACCCGCCGATCTTCGCCGGAATGAAACGTCAGGAACGCGGCGCGGCCGCCTGGCATGAGGCACCCAGGCAGGTGGCGAAGCAGCATGTCGAGCGACGCCAGCTCGTCGTTCACCTCGATGCGCAGCGCTTGAAATGTTCGGCGGACCGACGCGTCCACATCGCGTTTCTGCGTTTGCGGCCGCTCGCGCATCACCGCGGCGCGCACGATCCGGTCGAGATCCGCCGTGGTGGCGATCGGCTGCACCTTGAGGCGACTGGCGATGGCGTCTGCGAACGGTTCGTCGGCGTGGTCCTCGAGCACGCGCGCAAGCTTCTCCTCGCTGAGGCGCACGAGCAGTTGCGAGGCCGGCTCGCCGCGCGCCGGATTCATTCGCATGTCGAGCGGCCCGGACTCCTTGTAGGTGAAGCCTCGGTCGGGATTATCGAGCTGCATCGAGGACACCCCGAGGTCGGCGAGAATGACGTCCGCCCCCGTCAGGCCTTCCTTGGCCAGCACCCGCGGCAAGCCGGCGAAATTGCTGCGGTGAACGACGAACGACGCGACATCGAAGCCAGACGCCCGCAACCGCTCTTCCGTGCGGGGCAGCTCGAGCGGATCGACGTCGAGGCCGATCAGCCGCCCGCCTGGTCGGAGGCATTCCAGAATCGCACGCGCATGGCCGCCGAAGCCGAGCGTGCAATCGATCGCCACCTCTCCCGGCCTGGGCGCGAGCAGGCGCAGGACATCCTCGACCATGATCGCGCGGTGAGAACCGGCCGGCGTCTTGCCGGCGGCCAGCACCTTCTGCACGCCCGATGCGTACCGGTCGGGGTTCAGCTCCTTGTACTTTTCGTGGAACTTGCGCGGGTTCTTGCCGGAATAGCGGACCCGGCGGGTCCTTTCATCCATGGGGCGGGTGGAGCCCGACATGTCAGCCTCCCGCCTGCCAACGCCTGATGGCGTCGACAGGATGGACGAGCATCAGGATATTGAGCGTCAGGTTGTCGCGAATCGCCAGGACGACCGCGATTTCCAGGACGACCACCAGCCCCAGGCTGAGCCACACGGCGCTGCGGCGGGCGATCCAGAAGCCGAGCACCATGGCGGCAATGTCGGACATCGAGTTGATCACGCTGTCGCCGTAGTAGTCGAGCGAGATCGTGGCGGCACGGTATCGATTGATGACAAACGGCGTGTTCTCGAACACCTCCCACACGCCTTCGAGGAGCACGGCCGCGATCAGCCGGATGCGGGGAGGAAAGCGTCTGGCCGCCAGCCACAGCACCGCGTAGAACCCGATTCCGTGAATGATGTGCGAAAACGTGTACCAGTCGGTGATGTGCTGCGAGTTTTCCGCGCTCTGGACGACTCCGTGCCAGAAACGCACATAGCCGCACTTGCACCAAAGGAGGCGGCCCATCGCGAGCTCGACCGACGCCGCCACAGCCATCAGCGCCAGCACGATCAGGGTGACGACACCGCGCGTGGGCATGCCACGTCGATCTGTCAAGAGAGCTCCAATTCCCGCAGGATATCGCGCAATCGGGCGGCCGGGCTCCAAGTCTTACAGAACTCTTACAGTCGCCGGACCGGGAGCTTGCTAGGGTACTGGAAGCGCAATTTTTTGCGGAAGAGGAGCCCCGCGTGAGCAGCGTCGCCGACGTATCCGAACCTTCGCATTATTCCAAGTTCAATTGGCTGACCTTCGTCGTGCTGGTCTGGTTCCACATCCAGGCGGTGGCGGCCTTTTTCTCTTTCACGTGGACCAACCTGATTGTCGCGGCGATCCTGTACTGGATGGCCATCGGTCTGGGCATCAGCATGGGTTATCACCGGCTGCACACGCATCGCGGGTTCAAGACCCCGAAGCTGTTTGAGTATTTCCTGGCGATCTGCGGCACCTTGACGCTCGAAGGCGGCCCGATCTTCTGGGTCGCCATCCACCGCCAGCACCATCAGCACTCGGACCAGCCGCTCGACCCGCACACCCCGCGCGTCAGCCCGTTCTGGTCGCACCTGGGATGGATCCTCTTCGGCGAAGCCCATCACAACGACACGGCGCTCATGTCGCGCTACGCGCCCGACCTCGCTCGAGACCCGTTCTACCGCTGGCTGACCTCATATCACTGGGTGCCGCTGACAGTCCTGGGATTTGCGCTCCTTGCGGTCGGCGGGTGGCCGCTGGTCAACTGGGCCATCTTCCTTCGGGTGGTGGTCGGACTGCACGCCACCTGGCTGGTCAATTCCGCCACACACATCTGGGGACGCCGCCGCTTCGAGACACGAGACGACTCGAAGAACTCCTGGTGGGTGGCGCTGCTGACATTCGGCGAAGGCTGGCATAACAACCACCATGCCCATCCAGTCTCGGCCCGCCACGGCCTGGCCTGGTACGAATTCGACCCCACCTGGATCGAACTGAAACTGCTGAGAGCTATCGGGCTCGTGTGGGACGTCCAGGCGGCCAAGGTCACCGAGGCGGCCGAGGAAGCCGCCGCGTAGCCCCCCCGCGCCCTCAAGGCTCCACCTCGAGCCGCAGCATCCTGCGTTGGATCCCCTCACTGTTCTATGCTGTGAGGTATGACATCTGGCGGCCGCCGGAAGTCGATCGCTTTCTTCATCGTCCTCGGCGCCTGTCTCACAGCAGCCGCCCTGGCGCTCAACGTCAGTTGGGTCATCGTCAACTGGCGGGCGGCAGGGATGTTGGTGCTCGGCTTCCTCGCCTTTCCCCTCATCATCACGGGCGTCGTCCTCAACACGATCTTTCTTGTTCGCGAGATCCGCCGAAACGAGCAGCACGACGCGTTCATCAACGCCGTCACGCACGAGTTGAAGACGCCGGTCGCGTCCATCCGCCTCTACCTCCAGACCCTGCAGAGCCGGGAGATCGACGGTCCCAAGCAGCAGGAGTTCTACCGGATCATGGTCGAGGATACCGACCGGTTGCTCGGCACCATCGAGCAGATCCTGCGGGCGGGACGGCTCGGCGCCAAGGTCCGTCACGCAAGCCCATCGCCGGTCGATTTGTCCGCCATTGTCCGCGACTGTCTCGCGCTCGCGCGGACGCGCCATCATCTGCCGGACGAGGCCTTGACCTATCGTGAATCGCTCGCCAACGGGTCGGCGCCGCGGGTACTCGGCGACGAGGACGAGCTGAAGGCGGCGGTCTCGAACCTGGTGGACAACGCCATCAAGTACTCCGGGACGCAGGTGCGGGTGGCCGTGGAGCTCGACCAGCCCGAGGCCGCGCAGGCCACGCTGCGCGTGCGCGACGAGGGCGTCGGCATCTCGGCGGTGGAGCTCAAACGAATCTTCAAGCGCTTCTACCGGATTCCCGGCGCCGTCGCCGTTCGGGTCAAGGGCACCGGTCTGGGCCTGTTCGTCGTCCGATCGGTGATCAGGCGGCACGGCGGCAAGGTCTTCGCGGCGAGCGAAGGGCCCGGCCGCGGGAGTACGTTCACCGTGCAGCTCCCGCTCCTGCCGCCATGAGCCGGATCCTGGTGGTCGAAGACGAGCAGCATCTCGCCGAAGGTTTGAGGTTCAACCTGATCGCCGAGCACCACGACGTGGAAGTAGTCGACACGGGCGAAGCCGCGCTCGGGCAGCTGGCCGACAGTTGCACCCGCTTCGACCTCGTCATTCTCGATGTCATGCTACCTGGTGTCGACGGGTTTCACGTCGTCGCCGAATTGAGGCGGGCCGGCCAGTTCGTGCCGGTCTTGATGCTGACGGCGCGCGGCCGTCCCGAAGACGTCCTCCAGGGTTTCCAATCCGGCGCCGACGACTATCTCACCAAGCCGTTCGAGTTGCCGATTCTCATCGCGCGCGTGCAGGGCCTGCTGCGCCGGCGCGAGTGGTTTCGGCTTGGCGTCGAAGTCCAGCCGCCCGCGCCTGCACCGTCCAACCGGTTCGTATTCCGCGAGCGGACCATCGATTTCGAGCAACTGACCGTTCACATGGGCGACAAGACGATGCCGCTCACGCTGATGGAGGCGTCGCTGCTGCGATATCTGGTCGAGCACGAAGGGCGGCCGGTATCGCGCAAAGCCATCCTCGAGAACGTATGGGGCGTGCGAGAGGACACCGACACGCGCGCGATCGACAACTTCATCGTCCGTCTTCGCCGTTATCTCGAGGACGAGCCGGCCAGCCCCCGCCACCTCCAGACCGTCCGCGGCGTCGGCTATCGATTCGTCGTGGATCCCAAGTCATGACGCATCTCGATCCGGTCTGCGGCATGACGATCGAGGAGGAAGACTCGGTCGGCACTGTCCGGCATGATGGCGTGACGTACTACTTCTGCAACCCGAGTTGTCTCGAGCGCTTCAGCGCCGATCCGAATTCGTTCTTGCGCGCCGGGGACGCCCCGCCGCTTCCGGTCCAGGATGGGGCGAGCTTCACATGTCCCATGCATCCCGAAATCGTCCGGGATGGGCCGGGGGCGTGCCCTATTTGCGGAATGGCGCTCGAGCCGCGGACCGCGTCCCTGTCGGATCTGCCCAACCCGGAACTGGTCGACATGACGCGGCGCTTCTGGATCGCGGCTGTCCTGGCCGCACCGGTCTTCGTGCTGACCATGGCCGAGATGATGGGCGCCGGAGTGTCGATGGAGCGCGGAGCGATCGTCAACGGACTCGGCCTGGCGCTTGCCACGCCGGTGGTGTTCTGGGCGGGCTGGCCGTTCTTCGAACGTGCGTGGGCGTCGGTGCTGAATCGCAGCCCGAACATGTTCACGCTGATCGCGTTGGGCGTGGGGTCCGCCTACGTCTACAGCGCCGCCGGAACCATCGTCCCGCAGCGCTTTCCCGAAGGGTTCCGGATGCACGGCGTCGTGCAGACCTATTTCGATACGGCCGTGGTCATCACCGTCCTCGTGCTGCTGGGCCAGGTGCTCGAACTGCGCGCACGGGGCCGAACCGGGACCGCCATCCGGCAACTTCTCGGCCTGGCGCCGAAAACCGCGCGTCTTGTCGGCGATACCGGAGATCGCGATGTGCCTCTCGACGAGGTGAAGGTCGGCGACGTCTGCCGCGTCCGACCCGGTGAGACTGTCCCTGTAGACGGCGAGGTGATCGACGGGCGCAGTGCGGTCGACGAATCGATGGTGACCGGCGAGCCCATGCCGTCCGAAAAGGAAACCGGCGCCCGAGTCACCGGCGGCACCATCAATACCACCGGCACGCTGGTCGTTCGCGCCGCGCGCGTCGGCAGCGATACGCTGCTGGCGCAAATTGTCAGAATGGTGGCCGAGGCGCAACGGAGCCGCGCGCCCATTCAGCGGCTTGCGGATCGCATCGCGTCGTACTTCGTTCCCACGGTCGTGCTGGTGGCGACGCTGGCCTTCGCGGGATGGAGTATTTGGGGTCCCCCGCCGCGTCTGGCGCTTGCCCTGCTCAGTGCCGTTGCCGTGCTCATCATCGCCTGTCCGTGTGCCCTGGGCCTCGCCACACCCATGGCCATCATGGTGGGCACGGGACGCGGCGCAGCGGCCGGCGTGCTTCTCAAGAATGCCGACGCGCTCGAACGCCTCGAACGCGTCGATACTCTCGTCGTCGACAAGACCGGCACGCTGACGGAAGGCCGGCCGAAGGTCACAACGGTCGTCGTGCCGGACGGTCAATCGCAGGACGAGGCGCTGAAGCTCGCCGCGGCGCTCGAACGCTCGAGTGAACACCCCCTGGCCGGCGCGATTCTCGCCGCCGCACGCGAGCGGCGACTCGAACTGCCCCGCGCTGAAAACTTCCAGGCGGAGCCGGGCAAGGGCATTCGCGCGTCGGTGAATGGTTCACGAATCGTCTTCGGCAACCTCGCCATGATGCGGGACGCGCAGATCGCCATGATTCGGATCGCCGATCAGGCTGACGCGCTCCGTCTCGAGGGCCAGACGGTCATGTACCTCGGTGTCAACGGCACGCTGACCGCGCTTGTCGGCGTCGCCGATCCCATCAAGGCCACGACGCAAGAGGCCATCGCGGCGCTGCACAAGGAAGGACTGCGCATCGTGATGCTGACGGGCGACAGCCGAGCCACGGCGAACGCCATCGCCAAACGTCTGCAACTGGATGAAGTCCACGCCGAAGTGCTTCCGGCAGAAAAGCGCGCGGTCGTTCAAGCATTGCAGGCGGCCGGCCGGGTGGTGGCCATGGCCGGCGACGGCATCAACGACGCGCCCGCTCTCGCGGAAGCCGCGGTTGGCATTGCGATGGGCACCGGCGCCGATGTCGCGATTGAAAGCGCGGGCATCACGCTGCTGTCGGGCGACCTGCGGGGAATCGTGCGGGCCCGGCGACTCAGCCGGGCGACGATGCGCAACATCCGGCAGAACCTGTTTCTCGCCTTCGTTTACAACGCCGTTGGCGTACCGGTGGCCGCCGGTGTGCTCTATCCATTCACCGGCGTCCTGATCAGTCCAATCTGGGCGAGCGCCGCGATGACGCTGAGCTCCGTGTCCGTGATCGCCAATGCGCTGCGCCTGCGCCGGGTTCAACTCTAGTGTCCTGCGTTCGATGATTTAGTACACGGCTTCCGGCGCGCGGCGCCCGCATGGCAAGGCGCGACGACCGAGGATACCGGGAGTATCTGAGGGAGGAGCAACGCCGCCAGGCGGGATGCCCCGCCCGGAAGACGTCCTAAAGCGTCGGACGCCGGACACTAGCCTGACTTTCGCAGTTCGAACCCATTCGAGCGCGTTTTAGCGAGTCCGCAA
>JBDTVS010000008.1:0-109249 GCA_040007095.1 Acidobacteriota bacterium | reverse complement strand
TCCACCGCGGCTCGTCACGAGCAGGTTCTGCTGCGACGCTGCAAGACTGTAAGGAGGAGGCGTGAACTGCTTGGTCGCGATGTAGCGGCCGAAGGCCGAGTGGCTGCCGTTGAGCTGATAGTCGATCTTGGCGACGTACTGTCCCTCGTTGGACTCGGCCGGCAGACCGTATTGGAGGAGCCCGCACGGGTCGGTGGTCGTCGGGAGCTTCGAGGTGATGGTGAGCGCGGCCTTGCTGAACAGGGCCGGGTTCACGATGTTCCCCGCAAATGGCGCGCCGAGGTTCTTCTGCACGCCGCCGTTGCAGCCCGCCGAAGTGAAATCCCTGAAGTCGCCGGCCAGCATCGCGGCCGTCGGCACGAAGGCGCGATTGTCGGTGGGATTGGTAACGGAATAGGTCCCCTGGTAACCGCCAAAGAAGAACACTTTATCGGCTTTGATTGGCCCGCCAAGCGTGACGCCGAACTGGTTCCGTTTCAACCCGTCGTCCTTGCGTGACCCGTCCGCGTTTTTCGCCGCGAACGGATCGGTCGCGTTCATGCTGTGATGACGGAAGAACTCGAAGCCATCGCCGCGAAACTGGTTCGTCCCCGATTTGGTCACCGCGTTGACGGCCGCGCCCGAGTGCATGCCGTTCTGCGCTGTCAGCGCGCTGGTCTCCGCGCGGAACTCCTGCAGCGCATCCGGGAACGGGAGCGGCAGATTGAGGTTGTCGTAGGGGTTGTTGTGCGTCGCACCGTCGAGCACGTAGGCCACACCGAACGCCAGTCCGCCGGCCAGCGAGTAGGCCTGTCCGCCATTGCTGCCGCCCATGCTGCGGCTCGTGGCGTTCAGCGCCGGCTGCGGCACGGACGCCGGCAGGAACTGCAGCAGGTCGGCCGGATTGCGCCCGTTGAGCGGCAAGTCGAGGATGCGCTTGTTGTCCATCACCTGGCCGACACCAAGATTGCGTGTTTCGACCACCTGCGCGTTGGCTTGAACGGTAATCGTCTCGGCGACCTCGCCGAGCGCCATCGTCACCGGCACCGCAACGTTGCTGTTGACTTGCAGGACGATGCCCGTTTGCGCGGAGGTGCGAAATCCCTGCAGCATCACCTCGAGGCGGTACGGGCCGATCGGAATGCCCGGGAACGAGAACGAGCCGTCGGCGCCGCTGACGTTTTCCCGCTTGAAACCGGTCTCGGTCTGCGTGACCGTGACGCTCGCACCCGGAAGGACGCCGCCGCTCGAGTCTTTCACGGTGCCGGTGATTTGAGCAGTGGCTTGGGCGAGGACCACCGCCGCAGGCAGCAGCACGAGCAGACCGACAGCCAACAGGCCACTGAGAACGCGCTTCATACTTCTCTCCTCGTCGAGCACGTGAGAAAAAAGTGAGGAAAATCCAAGGTAAACGGCGGGAGTATACCAGCAGACCATACCCTTTCAACGCGCGGTTGCCGCAAATACTTCAGGGCAAAGGCCTTCGATCCAACGTTTTAGATCGCTAACGGTTGACTTTCGTGGCGAACAGACAGCAATCTTCAGGGGCCCGCGCGCCTGCGACGGCTCGCAAAAAACTGCAACCGAACGGACAACGAAGAAATCGTGACGCCTGATTCAGCGGCGCCAATCGATTCCGCCCTGCGAGGAACGAACTGATGAGATACGCGACATTTTCCCTTCCCGGCGATCCAACCACCCGCCTCGGCGCACTCGCCAACGATCGCATGATCGACGTCACCGAAGCCGTCAAGGACACCTGGCCGGGGCCGGCGCCATCCAGTCTGCTGGCGCTGATTCAAGCCGGGCCGGACGCGTGGCAACGCATGATGGCGATGCTCCAGCCCAGGTTGACACAGGGCAATGCCAGCAGCCCCCGCGTGCAGGACATTCAATGGCACGCGCCGATCCCGCGGCCGATCAAGAACATCTTCTGCCTGGGCCAGAACTACCTGAGCCATGCGAAGGAAGCCGCACGGGCCCGCGAGCGAGAGCTCAAGATCCCCGAGGTGCCGGTCTTCTTCACCAAGACCCCGACAACTGTCACCGGACCCTACGATGAGGTGCCGTGGGATCCGTCCGTGACCGATCAGGTGGACTATGAAGCGGAGCTCGGCGTCATTGTCGGCGTCAGCACCAAGAACATTCTGCGCGGGGCCGCACTCGACCACGTCTTCGGCTACACGATCATCAACGACGTGTCGGCGCGCGACCTGCAGAAAAGCCATCTGCAATGGTTCAAGGGCAAGAGCCTGGACGGTTTCTGCCCGATGGGCCCGTGCGTGGTCACGGCCGACGAATTCGGCAATCCCCAGAACAAACGGATCTCCTTGAAGCTCAACGGCGATTCGCGGCAGAACGCCACCACCGCCGACATGATCTTTCCGGTCGCCGTGTGCCTGGAGTATCTCTCCAGAGGGATGACGCTCGAACCTGGCGACATCATCGCGTCGGGGACGCCCGAGGGCGTCGGCCTCGGCCGTATTCCGCCGGAATACATGAAGGACGGCGACGTCATGGAAACCGAGATCGAAGGCATCGGCGTCATGCGAAACAAGATTGTGAAGATTTGAGCCGCATGGCCACGCTCGTGCAACCAGGACCATGAACCACAAAGAGCACAAAGATCACGAAGCAGGCAATCTGATCCTTCGTGCTCCTTGTGCGCTGTGGGGTGCCAGAATTCAAGGGCGCAGCGGCCGTAGAGAACGTCAGCCTGTGCGAACTGAAGGGTGAACATTGTGGTCGACCACGACAAGTTGCATATCCGCGAGGTGGTCGAGAACTGGGTCCTGTGGCGTGATGCCGGCGACTGGGATCGGTTCGCGACCGTGTGGCACGCTGACGGCTGGATGACCGCGACCTGGTTCCAGGGGCCCGCGCCCCGGTTCATCGAGGTCAGCCGCGAGGGCTTCAATCGCGGCGTCAACATCCTGCATGCGCTCGGCGGATTTACCTGTGACGTCGCCGGCGCACGCGCGATCTCCCAGGTCAAGATGAGCATCCTGCAGCGTGCGCTGCTGCACGGCGTCATCGTCGACGTCGTGTGCGTGGGACGCTTCTTCGACTTCTTCGAGAAGCGCGACGACCGCTGGGCGATCGTGCGACGGCAACCGATTTACGAAAAGGACCGGCTTGACCCGCTTGACCCGGCGGCGGCGCTGAGCCTCGACCAGGCGCTCCTGGCGAGCTTCCCGGAGGGCTACCGTCACCTCGGGTACTTGCAGTCCCAGAACGGTTTCACCGTGAAGCAGGGATTGCCGGGCCTGCGAGGACCCGAGGTGGAGAAACTCTACGCGGAGGGCCGAGCCTGGCTCGCGGGCTCGGAGGGGCCGGGAGAGCCGCTCTGAACCCTCGTCTCCCGCACCTAGAAGCGGATCTTCATCACGCTCCCGTGCGTCGCGACGTGAATGCTGTCGATGAACCGGATGCGATGCGGCGTGTTCTGCATGATCACCGAACTGGTGCGCGTGCCGTCTCCGAAAAACCGCACGCCCTTCATCAACGTCCCGTCGGTCACGCCGGTGGCGGCGAAGATGATTTCCTTCCCGGGCGCCAGGTCGGCTGAGCGGTAGATCCGCGAGACGTCGGTGATGCCCATCTGCTTGCAGCGCGCCTCGTGCTCGGGCTTGGTCACGACCAGCCGAGCGAAGATCTCGCCGTCGAGGCATCGCATCGCCGCGGCGCACAGCACGCCCTCCGGGGCTCCGCCGGTGCCCATGACCGCGTGCACTCCCGAACCGATGACCGCCGCAGCAATACCGGCCGACAGGTCGCCGTCGCCGATCAGACGAATGCGCGCGCCGGTGGCGCGGATGTCGGCGATCAGATGTTTGTGCCGCTCGCGGTCCAACACGACGACGACCAGATCCTGAACTTTGCGCCCCAGGACGTTGGCGATCGCCTCGAGATTGTCCTTCACCGACGCGTCGAGGCTGACGACGTCCTTCGACGAGGGACCGACGACGAGCTTTTCCATGTAGATATCGGGGGCATGCAGCAGGCCGCCCTTCTCCGACGCGGCGAGCACGGCAATCGCGTTGTTCGCGCCCATCGCGCACAGATTGGTGCCTTCGAGCGGGTCCACGGCGATGTCCACCGCGTCGTACGAGTCTGGGGATGGGCCGGCGCCGCCCTTCGAGTGCGGGATCCCGACCTTCTCGCCGATGTACAGCATCGGCGCCTCGTCGCGCTCGCCTTCGCCGATGACGATGGTGCCGTCGATCGGGACGGTGTCCATGACCTGCCGCATTGCCTCGACCGCCACATGATCCGAGTTGTGGCGATCGCCCTGGCCCATCGTGTGCGCGCACGCGATCGCCGCTTGCTCGACGACGCGCAGGAATTCGAGAGAGAGGTCAGAATCCATCTCAGTCCTTTTAAGTTGACGTTTCGCCGTCTCGATGCGGGGGAAGCTCGCACCGCGACGGTCGATCGACGCGATAGCCGAGCAGGTAATCGGCCTGCATCACCTTGTGAATCTCACGGGTGCCCTCGTAGATGACGGCGCCCTTGCAGTTGCGATAGTACCGACCGACGGGATACTCGTCCGAATAGCCGTTGGCGCCGTGGACCTGGACGGCATCGCCTGCCGCGCGCTCCGACGCCACGGTCGCGAACCATTTCGCCAAGCCGGTTTCCCTGGTGTTGCGCCGGCCGTGATTCTTCAACCACCCGGCCCGCAGCCACAGGAGCCGGGAGGTTTGATAATCCGACTCCATCTGCGCCAGCATCTCCTTCACGAGTTGGTGCTCTCCGATCTCGACGCCGAACGTACGCCGCTCCTTCGCATACGCCACGCTGGCGTCGCGGCAGGCCCGAATCAGTCCGGTGGCGCCGGCGGCGACGGTGAAGCGTCCCTGGTCCAGGGCGAACATCGCGATCTTGAACCCCTCGCCGGGCTTCCCCACCAGGTTCTCTTCCGGCACCTCCACGTCTTCCATCTTGAACGAACCGGTGTTGCCCGCGAGAATGCCCCATTTCTCTTTCAGCGGTGCGCTGGAGAATCCCTTGAACCCCCGCTCGACGACGAACGCGCTGATCCCGGAGGGGTCGCGGTCCTTCTTCTTCTGCGGATCGGTCCAGGCGAAGACGAGAAAATTGTCGGCGAGGTCGGCGAGCGAAATCCAGGTTTTCTCGCCGTTGAGGATGTACCGATCGCCGGTCTTGACCGCGGTGCTGCGAATCGCGCGCGCGTCGCTGCCGGCGTCGGGCTCGGTGAGGCCGTAGCCGGCGATTCGCTGGCCTTGCGCCTGCGGCACCAGGTAGCGCTGCTTCTGCTCCTCGGTGCCCCAGGCGAGGAGCGTCAGACAGTTGAGCCCCACGTGGACCGACATGACGACCCGGAGAGACGTATCCACGTACTCCAGTTCTTCGCTCGCCAGACCGAGGGCGATGTAGTCCATGCCGCTGCCGCCGTACGCCTCGGGCACCGAGATGCCCAGGAGACCGAGCGCCGCCATCCCCGGGAAGAATGACGGGTCAAAGCGGTGCTGCCGATCGAGATCATGAATATGGGGGGCGACGTCCCGCGCGGCCCATTCGCGAACCGATTGCTCCAGCAGGCGCTGCTCGTCGGTCAGGTCGAAGTCGATCATGCGGCGGCAGATGCTATCACGCGCGACCGCCGATGTGCACCGGCCCACCCGCCGGCTCGTCGGAGGCCTTCCGCACGCTAACCGCCCCAGGCGGGCTTTCTGAACAGAATTTCCCGCAGATTGTTCTGCAGAAGAAACGACTCCGTCACACGCAACGACGAAAACAATCGGATGATATCGCGGTTGAGGAGAATCGACTGGCGCCTGCACGCGGCCGGATAGGCGCGGTGCTTCAGGTTGACCTCGTCCACGACCACGTACTTCGTGTAGAAGGTGTCGCGCGCGGGCGCCGTCCCAAAGAAGCCGAGCAGCGCGCCTTCCGGCCGAAGCATCCGCACCAACTGTTCGGTGAGCGCGAGCGCCGAGCGGCGATCGAGATAGTCGACGATATCCCAACAGAGAATGCCGTCGACGGCCGCGCTCTCCACGGCAAAGCGCGTCTTGAGGAACTCGGGAAAGGCGTCCAGCGTCTGGTCGCGGGTGTGGCGCTCGAGATCCGCGTAGAGATTCTCCACGAAGATCTTGCAGCCCAACTGCTCGCCGAAAAAGCTGACGTTGCTGCCAACGACCGCCCCCAGATCGAGCAGGACCGGCGACTCGCGCGCCGTGAGAACCGCCAGAAACTTGCGAAGCGCCTTGGTCGAAAAGACAGGCTCGCCGCCCGCCGACGCCCCGACGACGGGCGACCCGGATTCTGCTTTGCGCGCGACAAGTCGATCTAACAGGCCCATAGCCAGTGTCAAATGGGCCGAACGCGTCAGGCGCCCGCCCGGTGGGCGGCAGGCGTGGAGGGCTGCGCCGCGGGGGTTTGAGTGGCGGCCGCGTTGCCTGGCGCGACCGAGGCGGTCGCGGACGTCCCCGCCGGTTTCTGCGGCTGGGCCGGCGCGCCCTTCCGTTGCATGTCGACGCTGCCGCGGAAATGCGCGCCTTCCGCGATCGCGACGCGCGGCGACACGATGTCGCCATCGACCGATCCGTTGTCCCGGATATCGACCTTTTCGCTGGCCGTCACGTTACCGGCCACCTGGCCGAGGACGATGACGGACTTCGCGAAGACCTGAGCCTTGATGCGTCCGTTGGGGCCGATGGTCAACACATGGTCGCGCAGCTGAATGGTGCCCTCGACCTGGCCTTCAATCGTCAGGTCTTCGCTCCCGTTCAGCTCGCCTTTGATGACGACAGACTTTCCAATGTTCACGATATCGTTCTCCACCTTCTGATTTGTACCAGGGTGATTGCTGGACGCTCCGATTGGGGCGGGCGTCTGCGGTGGCGGCGCCACCGGTTGTCCACTCACCGGTCGGACCGCTTCATCGCGTTTCCACATGTCAACCTCCGCCTGTCCGAGTCGCAGGGCGCCAGGGTATCTGCCGTGCTGGGCCGGGACCAAAAAAATCAAGTCAGTATATGAAACCACCTGATCCTTGTCTAGTCCTTTTGTTTCCGAGGGTTAGCGTCAGATTCGATGAGTGCTAGAATGCTGAATAACCCGTCCCTCCCGGTGTCGAGCGAGGGGCTCTCAGTCGCCACCATGCAACGCATTTATTTCGACTACAACGCCACGACGCCGCTCGCCCCTGAAGTGATTGAAGCCGTCGTCGAGGCGACCCGCAGTCAGTTCGGGAACGCATCGAGCGTGCATCATTTCGGGCAACGCGCGAAGGCGGCGTTGGACGACGCGCGCTCGGCGGTGGCGGCGCTGATTCACGGCGACCCGTCGGAAGTCGTCTACACGAGCGGCGGCACCGAGTCCGACAACTTCGCGATCAGGGGGGCGGCCGAAGCGCTCGAGCCGACTGGACGGCGACATCTGATTGCCAGCGCGATCGAGCATGAGGCCGTTCTCAACACTCTCAAGGCGCTGGCGAGACGCGGCTGGCGAACCTCGCTGGTCCCGGTCGACCACACCGGCGTCGTCGATCCCGAACGGCTGCGCGAGCTGGTCACAAAGGACACCGCGCTGGTGTCGATCATGCACGCCAACAACGAGATCGGTACGATTCAGCCGATTGCCGAGCTCTCGGCAATCGCCCACCAGCACGGCGCGGTCATGCACACCGATGCCGTGCAATCGGTCGGAAAGATTCCCGTTGACGTGCGGGCGCTCGGCGTCGACCTGCTCTCGCTGTCTGCGCACAAGTTCAACGGACCCAAGGGTGCGGCGGCGTTGTGGATCAAGCGCGGCACACGACTGCAGCCGATAATGACCGGCGGGAAGCACGAGCGCAGCCGGCGCGCGGGCACCGAGAACGTTCCGGCGCTTGCCGGGATGGGGGTCGCCGCACGGCTGGCGGCGCGCAAGCTCGAGATCGAGAGCGCCCGATTACGCGCACTGCGCGACCTGCTGGAGGACGGCATCGTCCGCGCCGTACCCGGCGCGGCGATCAACGGCGCGAGAGACCACCGGGTGCCGAATACGTCGAACATCAGCTTCGACCGCGTCGAAGCCGAGAGTCTGCTCATCGCGCTCGATTTGGAAGGCATCGCCGTGTCCACCGGATCCGCCTGCTCGTCGGGCACGCTCGAGCCGTCTCATGTCCTGCGCGCGATGGGATTCTCCTCGCACCGCACGCAGAATTCACTACGGTTCAGCCTCGGTCTGTTTTCGACCGAGCAGGAGGTCGATCGCCTCATCGCCGTCGTGCCTGGACTTGTCGAGAAGCTACGGAACCTGACGGGGACTCCGAGGGCGCAGAAAAGTGCAGCATCTCAAGAGTCAGCGTTCTCAGCCAGCCACAAGGAAAAATAGTGGCCTCTTCTGCGGGCGGGTAAACTCCAAATGCAACCACGAAACACGAAAACACAAAAAAGAATCCATGTTTTTGTGCCTTCGTGACTTCGTGCTTTGGTGGTTGCGCCCTGGAAATGACGAATACACTCCACAAGTCCGACGATGAACAAGGTGTGATGGCGTCTCCTGGTGTTGTGGTGTTCTTGCCATCCCTTGTGCCGTAGTGGGTCCGCAGTGGCTCCAGATTGGTTATGCGCATAGCGGTCGCGATGTCGGGCGGGGTCGATTCGTCGGTGGCCGCCGCCGTGTTGGTCGAGCAGGGCCACGACGTGATCGGTCTGTCGATGCAGCTCTACGATCAGACCGGCGGCGAGCGGACGTTCGGGAGCTGCTGTACCCTCGACGACCTCCACGACGCGCGGCGGGTGGCGGCCGCCATCAACATCCCGCACTACATCCTGAATCTCGAGCGGCAGTTCGACGCACAGGTCGTGTCGAACTTCGTGCGCGAGTACGCGGCGGGCCGCACCCCACTGCCCTGCGCCCACTGCAACAGCGACTTGAAATTCGCAACCCTTGTCGACCGCGCCAGAGGCTTCGACGCCGATTTTGTCGCGACCGGACATTACGCACGCGTCACCCGTGATGAAACGACCGGCCGATTCCTGCTCCTGCGAGGCGTCGACGCTGGCAAGGATCAGTCGTATTTCCTGTTCTCCCTGACACAGGCGCAGCTGTCGCGCGCCGTCTTTCCGATCGGCGATCTACCGAAAGCCCAGGTTCGCGACTTCGCGCGACGCCACGGCCTCTCGGTTGCGGACAAGCCCGACAGCCACGAAATCTGCTTCGTGCCGGACAACGACTACGCCACGTTTGTAAAGCAGCGTACGCCGGAAGCGGCCCATCACGGCGACGTGGTCGACGAGCGCGGGCGCGTGCTGGCGCGACATGGCGGGATTCATGGTTTCACCGTCGGCCAGCGCAAAGGCCTCGGCCTTCCCACGTCGCCCACGGGGGCGCCGATGTACGTGCTGGCGCTCAAGCCCGATGATCACCAGGTGGTCATCGGCCCCAAGTCGTCGCTCGAGCGGACCGTCGTCACGGCGTCGGAGGTGAACTGGATGGTCGACGAGCCGGCCGGCACCATCCGCGTGACCGCGCAGATTCGGCATCGCCACCGCGCGGCGGAGGCCGTCGCACGGCCGCTTGGCCCCGGACGCGTCGAAGTCACCTTCTCTGAGCCGCAGCTCGCCGTGACACCCGGTCAGGCACTGGTGCTCTACGACGGTGACGTCGTCGTCGGCGGCGGCTGGATCGATTGAAACTTAGAACTTAAAAGTCAAAAGTTAAAAGGACCACGAATCGAACTCGAACCTCTTTCTCACTCGTAAGCAGCGTCCGGCTGCAACCATCCGCCGCGATACGACGTCCGCCAAGAACAAGGTTAGTCCCTTTAAGTTCTAAGTTTTGAGTTCTAAGTTTGAATTCGCCTACCGCTCCAGATACCGTTCGGCGTCGAGCGCCGCCATACAGCCCGAACCCGCGGCTGTAATCGCCTGACGGTAGACATGATCCTGGACGTCGCCGCAGGCAAACACGCCCTCGACGCTGGTTTTCGAGCCGTCGTGAGTGGTGATGTAGCCGTTGGCGTCCATCTCGATCTGCCCCTTGAACAAGGCGGTGTTCGGATGGTGGCCGATGGCCACGAACACACCGGTCACCGGCACGGTCGTGGTCTCGCCGCTCTTGTTGCTGCGAACGACCATCGCGGTCACTTCGCCCGTACCGTTGTCCTGAATATCCTCGACCTCGGTGTCGAGCAGCCAGGCAATCTTCGGGTTCGCCCGAGCCTTGTCCTGCATGATCTTCGACGCCCGCAGGGTCTCGCGGCGATGTACGAGAGTGACCTTGTCGGCGAAGCGCGTCAGGAACACCGCTTCTTCCATCGCGGAATCGCCGCCGCCGACGACGGCGATCTCGTGACCGCGGAAGAAGTAGCCGTCGCAGGTCGCGCACGTCGAGACGCCGCGGCCCATCAGCGTGCGCTCGGCGTGAAGACCGAGCAGCTTCGCCGACGCGCCGGTGGCGACGATGAGCGTTCGCGTGGTGTACTCGGCCTCGGCCGTGCGCACCACGATCGGCCGCGCGGCGAGATCGACGGCCGTGACGTTCCCCTGAACGATCTCGGAGCCGAATCTCTCGGCCTGCGCGCGCATCTCGGCCATCAACTCGGGACCAAGTATGCCGTCGCGGTGGCCGGGAAAATTATCGACCATCGTGGTCAGCATGAGCTGACCGCCGGCCTCCACCCCTTCGATGAGAAGGGGCCGAAGGTTGGCGCGAGCGGCATAGAGGGCCGCGGTCAGGCCGGCCGGGCCGGATCCAATGATGATGATGCTGCGGGTCGTGTCCATGAATTAGTGAAAATGATCGATGGATGGTGAAATTGCAGGATTGCAGAGTGGCCTTCCGTTTCTGCAATTCTGCAATTTCGCAGATTCAGATGTGCTTGTCGATGGCTTTCTTGAGGTCCTCTTTGGGAGCCGCGCCGACCACCGATTCCACCACTTGACCGTCCTTGAAGAGCAGCAGGGCAGGGATGCCGCGAATCTGAAATTTCACCGCCGTGTTGGGATTGTCATCGACGTTCAGCTTGCCGACGGTCACCTTGCCGGCATAGTCCGACGCCAGTGCGTCCACGGTCGGCGCGAGGCGTTTGCACGGACCGCACCATTCAGCCCAGAAGTCCACGAGCACGGGCTGCCCCGCCTTGATCACGGAATCCTCGAAATTCCCGTCCGTAAAGGTCTGCACGTTTTCAGCTGCCATTGATACTCCCTGGTTCCCCACCCGAATACCTAAAGCCGTGGTTCCGCGCGCGCCCGTATGGCACGCTCGTATATTCTGACGTACTCCAGGGCCGAACGGTGCCACGAGTTGTCCTGTCGCATACCGGCCAGCTGCAGCCCCCGCCACCGCTGCCGGTCCTCGAACACCGACAAGGCACGTTCGAGCGCGGCGCCAAGAGCCGCCGGGGTGTAGTCGAGAAACACGAACCCGGTCGCATTCGCATCGCCGGCGCCGAAATCGTGCACGGTATCCAGGAGGCCGCCGACACCGTGCACCAGCGGCACGGTGCCGTATCGCATGCTGTACATCTGATTCAGACCGCACGGCTCGAAGCGGGATGGCATCAGGAACAGGTCGGCGCCCGCCTCAATCAGGTGAGCCAACTCTTCGCTGAAGCCGATGCGGACGCAGATCCGGTCGGGATACCGGCTCGCCATCCGGGTCCAGAACTGCTGATATCTGGTGTCGCCCGTTCCGAGCACGACCCAGGTGGCCTCGAACGACGCCAGCCGGGCCTCCATGGCCTCCAGCAGATCGAAGCCCTTCTGTTCGACCATTCGCGAAATCATGCCGATGATCGGACGACCGAGCGCCTCGTGGCTGGTTCCCAGGCCGAATCGGGTCAGCAGCTCCCGTTTCGAAGCGGCTTTTCCAGAAACGTTGTCCGCGTCGTAGCCGGCCGGCAGGAACCGATCGCGAGCCGGGTCCCACTCCGTCGTGTCGATGCCGTTGAGGACCCCGACCAGATCCGCCGATCGCCGCCGGAGAACACCGTCGAAACCGAACCCGAACTCGGGCGTCTGAATTTCCCGCGCGTACTGACGGCTGACCGTCGTGAGGATGTCCGCTTCGTTGATACCGCCTTTGAGCAGGCTGACCCGGCCCCAGAATTCCATCTGGTCCACCGCGAACAGCTCCCAGGGCAGGTCGAGCCGGGGCAACCAGTCGGGCTCGCACAACCCCTGATAGGCGAGGTTATGAATGGTGAAGACGCAGGGCCTGGCGCCGAGCAACGGGTGCGACGCGTAGAGGGTCTTCAAATAGACGGGGGTCAGGCCCGCCTGCCAGTCGTGGGCGTGCACCAGGGATGGTCCGCTCTCGCGGCGGCCGGCGTACTCGAGGGCCGCGCGAACCAGCAGAGCCGATCGGCGCGGGCTGTCTGCGTAATCGGCGCCATCCACGCCGTACAACGCGTCGCGATCGAAGAGGTCCGGGCAGTCAACCAGGATGGCGTTGGCGCCGTCAGCAAGCGGCACCTCGTAAAAGCCGACCTCGCGCGTGTAGGCGCCGATGCTGATGGGAAAATGCTCGACAAGCCTGCCCGCCGTAATCCCGCGGTAGCGCGGCAGGACCAGAGTGGCCGACCAGCCGAGTCCTGCCAGGGCGACCGGCAGTATGCCGAGCACATCGGCGAGTCCGCCGGTCTTTGCGAACGGCACGGCTTCGGACCCGATAAGGAGCACGCTGCGAGGACGTTCTTGGGGTTGTACGTCGCCCGGAGCGACCGCCGACGCCTTTGCCGACTGAGCCATCGTGATTGATTCTAACGTGGACACGCTTCACGCCCGCGCGTCCCTTCGCGACCAGAGCACGGTAGAATCGCGCATGCCAGAATCCCCTCCTCTTCCTCCGCGACCGACGCGCGCCGAGCCGCGCGAGGTGCTCGAGTTGAAGAACCTGAAGGCCGCGCAGCCCGACCTGGCGTCGGCCATCGATATGCAAATTGCCCTGCTCGACATGCAGCGGCGGGTTCAATCCCGGGTTCCGCTCCCGTGGATCGAGACCGATGCGGCGTGGCTCCGCTCACAATACGCAGCCGGCCGGGCGGTCGTGCGGTTTGCCGACATCCCGATCGACTGGAGCGATTTCCGGCTCACGCTGCGCCAGACCGCAGATATCCTGCGCCGCTTCGACGCGCTCGAGACCGACGACCACCGCGCCATCGTCGACCTCGGTCGGGACAACGGCTTTGAGCCGCTGGTCAAGCGGTGGTATGAATCGACGTCAGGCGTCAACGGGGAAAAGAATCCCCAGCCCCAGGCTGATGCGCCTGCCGGGCTCGATCAGGTACTCGTTCTGGCGCTGCGTCCGTTCCTCGCGCGCTGCGCCGAAGTGCTGATGCAGCGCACCGACCTGCCGCCGTGGACCCACGGTCACTGTCCCTATTGCGGGTGGGAGCCGGATTTTTCCGTAATCACGCGCGCCGCGGAGCGCCGTCTCATCTGCGGCCGCTGCCTGGCGCAATGGGCCTACGACCCGATCAGCTGCCCATTCTGCGCAAACGACGATCGCTCGCGCATCACCTCGTTCGCCGCGCGCGACGGCTGCTACCGCGTGTACGCGTGCAACGTCTGTCGCCGTTACCTGAAGGCGTACGATACGCGACACGCGCTTCGGCCGGTGATGGTCGGTGTCGACACCATCGCCACGCTTCCGCTCGACGCGGCAGCTATTCAGCGGGGATATGTGGGGTGAGCTCGGCTGGTACGCGGATCGCCAGGATCCAGTTCTGCCTTTTTGGTTTTCAGTGCGGGCTGCGTTGTTGGCAACCCACTACTGCTGCGGCTGGGGCACGGCCGTCTTGGTGGCGAACACCGCCGGTGCCTGCGCTGACAGCCAGCTGAAAAGATTCCGGGTCTCCATGAAGCGTCCGGCGTTCGACCTCGCGCCGAGCACGACGACGGCAACCTGGTGGCCGTTCTCAGGCAGACGAAGCAGCGTCACCAGGCAGTAGCCGGCCTTGGAGATGAAACCGGTCTTCCCCGCCCTGACATCGAAGTCGTCTCGTCCGAGAAGATGGTTCGTGCTGTGGAAGGTGAGCACCCGCCGATTGCCGGTGTAAACCGTATAGCCCTGCATCCGCATGATGGATGCGATCCGCTCGTCGCCCGACGCATTGGTAATCAATCGGGCCATGTCGTACGCGGACGACACGTTGTCGGAGAGCAGGCCGGAGGGGTCGGCATAACTCGTGCTCTCGAGGCCGAGCTCGAGCGCCTTCTCATTCATACGCGGGACGAAGCCGTCGGAGCCGTACGGTGATACGCGCGCGAGAGCTCTGGCTGCGGCGTTGTCCGAAGCGATGAGCAGCAGGTGGAGCAAATCGTCGACCGTGACGCGATCGTTCAAACGCAGGTAGGTCGTCGACGCCTGGAACACGTCGCTCTTCTGGATCGTGACGACCTGGCTGGTGTCGGGGTTGTTCTCGAAAAAGACCGTCGCCGTCATCACTTTTGTGATGCTGGCGATCGAGCGCTGGCTCTGGGAGTTTTCTTCCCACAGCACTTCGTTCGTTTCCGGGTTGTAAATGATCGCGGCTGCCGCTCGAACGTCGGGCACCATTTCGCCGCTCGCGTCCACTTTGTAACGCGGTAGGACTTCTGCCATCTCGCGGGCAACGGCGTTGGCGCGTGCACGCGCCAACGTAGCCTTGCGCGTGAGCGACCGCTCCGCCGAATACAACGTGCGCTTCTGTGAGACGGCCGATGGCTGGGCGGCTGGCGCGGCCCGCTTCGCGGCGGTCTGAGTCGATTTTTTCTTCGCTGTCGTTTTGGCGGCGGCATCCGCAGCGCCGACGCCGATGCACACGGTACCAACGAGCACGACAGAACCGACCCAGAATAGCGGTTTCTTACGCACCTGGCCTCACCCCGGTTGTAAAGTTATCGTGCCCTCGACGGAACTGCGGTCGAATGAAGGGGATTGTAGCAGACAATCTCCAGACTGCAAGGGCGTTTGCGGCCGGTTTGGTCGACGCAGCCGCGTACGGCCGGCGGCCACGATCAACGAGCCGGGAGTAGCTGATGACGCCACGTGAAATCGAGGAATACCGAGCCCTTCGAGCGACGATCCGCGACCGCGGCACGCAGCGCGTCTGGCTCTTTCTGGTAGTAGTCACCGCCTGGGCCGCGGCCACCATCGCGACGGCCGCCCTGGCCGCCCTTCCGGTAGCCACCCTTCTCCCATTGCTGGTCCTGGGCTCGGGTTTCGAAACATTGTGCGGCGTCCACATGGGTATAGAGAGAATCGGCCGATACCTTCAAGTCTTCTATCCCCCTGACGAAGGGGAACGGGATTGGGAGCGCACCGTCATGGCTTATGGCCTCGCCTACCCGAGGTCCGGTCCGGATCCGCTCTTTTCACCCTATTTCTTCCTGGCCATCGTCCTGAACTTCGTCCCGGTGCTGCTGGCCGAACCGGTCCGGCTCGAGGTCTCCGTGGTCGGAGCGGTCCATCTATTCTTCGCGGGCCGTGTTGTCGCCGCCCGCCTTGCCTCCGGCCGGCAGCGCGTGCGGGACCTCGAGCGCTTTCAACGCCTCAGTCGGGAGAGCCAGGGCGCGCATCCCAAACCGTGAACGAGCGAAACGACTGACGCCCGCTTGATGCACAACAATCCTGAAGTGCCAGGCCGGAGACTGAGCCGCTTGCGAACCAACGGCCGCTGAGGAAGTCAACGTCCGCGAGGTGCAGTTCGAACAGCCACCTATTTCTGTGCCAGCGCGATGGCGAGCAGCAGCGCCCGCTCCGTGCCACGCCACGAATCGGTCGTGTCGAACGACTCGGTGGCCGCATGCGCGCCGGCTCCCCTCCCGCCGCCGCCGATGGTAATCGCGGGGATGCGCAGGCTCATTGGGATGTTCGAGTCAGTGGAGCTCTCGTTGAACGCCACCGGCACACTGAGTGCCCGGTGCACGGCTTCCACCGTGCGAACAATCATTGAATCGGCCGGCGTCGAGCCGGCCGGCCGGTCCCCCACCCGTTCCTTGACGACGGTAATCATGCGCGGCGTACGCCAGCGGTCGTTCTCTTCGGCCACCGCCGCGTCGATCGCCTTCTGGAACCGTGCATCGAGGGCGGCCAGCGCCGTCTGAGCCGACGACCGCATGTCGACTTCCATCCAGGCCTCGGCAGGAATCGAGTTCACCGAGGTCCCGCCGCCCACTCGTCCCACGTTGAACGTCGTCTTGGGCTGGCCGGCTACCTGAAAGTCGGCGATTTTCGCGATCGCCCGGCCCAACGCATCGATGGGATTCGCCAGGCCGAACGCCGCGAAGCTGTGCCCGCCCGGCCCTTTGAACACCACCCGGTACCTCAGGCTGCCCACCCCGACGTTGGTGATGCCGAGGCCGCCGCCGTCAATCGACACGAAGCGATCGATTTCTCCGGGCAGCGTCTCCTTGAACAACTGTTTCACTCCCCGCAGATCACCGAGACCTTCTTCACCCACGGTGGCGACAAACGTCATCGTGCCCGGGGTCTGAAGGTTCGCCTGGCGGAGCGCCCGTATCGTGCTCACCATCACCGCCAGCCCCCGGCAGTCGTCGCCTATTCCGGGTCCGCGCAGGACGGCCCCCTCTCGAGTGACGCGTACATCGATCTCGTCGGGGAACACCGTGTCCAGATGGGCCGACATCACGAGACGCGGCCGAGCCGCCGCGCCCGGTCGATCCCCAAGGACATTCCCCGCCTTGTCGACGCGGACATTACGAAGGCCGAGCTGCTGAAACGACTGCCGCAGCAGCTCGCCGCGCGCGGTTTCCTTGAACGGCGGGGCCGGAACTTCGCAGAAACGTATCTGATCCTCGATGGTTCGCGGCTCACCAGCCCGCGCGGCATCGAGAGACGCCCGCACCAACGGGTCCTTCAACAGTTCCGCCACGGCGGCGGTACCCGCTTGAGCCTGAAGCCTCGCCAGCGCTGCCGTCACCGCCATCAGGCACGCCGCCCCCCGAAACAGAATCCTCTTCATCGCAACGGAATGGTATCTCGCGTTTTCTTCCTACGCGAGTAGAGGCGAGCACGGGCGATCAAATAATCGCCGGTCGATGCCGATTATCCAAAGCGTTGATGTCGCCGACTACGACCGAAAATGCCAAAACTTTCGGCACAGCAATTGCTAGCGATATTTTCGAAGGAGCGCCAATTTCATGAGTCTCGTTCGGCTTCTTGGTTTCACCACGCTCGCCTGTGGCTGCGTCATCGGAAAATATCGTGAGGTGGCGACGAGCCGCGAAATTACCTACGTCGAGGAAAAGGGCCGATCCTGCGCGAGCCACAGCCATCGACGTAATCACACGGTCGCGGCCGACAGGGGGGTCGTTGCGCCGTCGATCGCCTGGGGTGCGCAGGCCTCCTAGCCCGATCCATCAGCCGCGACGCTGTGTGATTCTTGACACAGTGGTGTGTAAACAGGCGCGGCCCTAACGTTGACGGTGTGTCGAGCCGAAACAACAGACACCATGTCTGTTCTTCTCACACCGTTCGCCAAGGTGCCAGGCCGTTCGAAGGCCTCCCTTCGTTTCTATTCGGCCGATTGCGTCGCCGTCTTCGCGCAGTTGCCGTCCCACAGCGTCGACGTCATCGTCACCTCGCCGCCCTACAACCTCGGAATCGGCTACGGCACGTATCGCGATACGCTCTCGCCCGCCGCGTATCTCGAGTGGACGGACAGTTGGCTGTCGGCTGCCGCCCGCGTGCTCGCCCCGGGCGGCTCCCTGTTCCTGAACGTCGGTTCGAAGCCGAGCGATCCCTGGACGGCCCTCGACGTGGCGCAGGTCGGACGCTCGCATTTCCGCCTTCAGAACGTCATCCATTGGGTGAAATCGATCGCGATTGAACGCACGCTGGCGGGCGCCGCGGCAGGCTTATCGCGCGACCTGGCCGTCGGGCATTACAAGCCGATCAACAGCGACCGCTTCTTGAACGACTGTCACGAGTTCATTTTTCATTTCACGCCGCAAGGCGTCACGCCGCTCGATCGCCTTGCGCTGGGCGTGCCCTACCAGGATGCCTCCAACATCAGTCGGTGGCAGGGTGCGGCAAATGGCGTCCGCTGCCGCGGCAATACGTGGTTCATTCCGTACGAGACCATCCAGCATCGCGATCGCGATCGGCCCCACCCCGCGACATTTCCGACGAAGCTTCCCGAGCAGTGTCTCCGGCTGCACGGACTGTCACGCGTACGGGTGGCCATGGATCCGTTCACCGGCCTGGGCAGCACGGCGGTGGCGTGCGCACGGCTCGGCATCGATTTCATCGGCGCCGACATCGACGACACCTATCTTGCTGAAGCGGTGACGCGTGTCCGGACAGCGGTGCTGGAGAACGCCGTGGAACGCAAGCGCGCGGCAAAAGCCGGCGTGTGGGGGGCAACCCGCGAGGAGAAAAGCACGTCTCAGGGTTAGAGCAGCCCGGCCGCGCCAAGCCAGCCGCTTGCGCGAAACCAGACCCCCGCCCTGAGAACCACTACTGCTTTGTGGAGATGGCCGCCGCCGGCAGCGGCTTGATCGAGTATTCCTTCCGGAACACGAGATTCATGCTGGGGCGCTTGACTTTGATCTCGAGACGCCGATTCTTTCTCAGCGGATCCGGATTCTTCGAATAGAAGCCCAGGACGTAGTAGTCGCCCGTCTCGGCATCGATGCGTTTCAGCGCCTTGCTGAAGTCGTTCTGGTTCACGACGGCGATCCCGCCGGTCTCCTCCGCGAGCACTCGAAGGCTGTCCTGCGATTTGCGCACGAACTCGGACCACTGCTGGGGATCCACGTTGTCGTCGATGTCCGAGAGGGGGCCGACCAGGCCGCGCGGGTCCAGCGTGTAAATGGTGACGTTGGCACGATTCGCGGTCCGCGTCAGGTCCCACAGCTCGCGCGCGAGATCGGCATCAGCGAATTCCTCGTTCTGCTTCCGGCCATCGAGGTCCCGCGTCGGATCGGGCGCATCGGTGCCGTTGGACTGGGCCTGCTGCGCCGCGGCCGCATTCTGCGAGGCCTGGTTCTGATTCTGTGCGAAAGGCGAACTCGGATCCATCAACCCCAATCGCGAGTTCTGGAACGGTGTGAAATCGTAGCCGTCGCTGACATACACCAGCGCCTTGCGGCGATTGTGCACCCCTTCCAGATTCTTCAGCGTCTCCTCGACCGTCGAGAAGGCGACGTGCGCGCGATAGCGGATTTCACTCGGACCGCCGGGCCCCGAGGGCCCGTTGATGATGTCGTCCGGCTTCAGCTCGTTGCCGGTCATTTTCTTGATCGCCTCCTGCAGGCGATTCTTGTCGTAGGTCATCTGGATCGAGATCGACGATGGTCCACTCGAGACCATGCCCCACATGTCGCCTTCGTGCAGGAGCTCTTTCGAAATCTTCTGGAACAGCTCACGCACGCGACCTGTGTTGTGGAACTGCAGATGCTGGTCGTCGACGAAGAACACGAAGATCCGGCCGGACACGTCGTTACGCGGGCGCGTCGGCGGCAGGATGATGCCTTCGGGCGGCGGTGGCGGCGGCGGGAGCAACGCGTTCGTCACGCGACCGCCGGTCACGACCGTCATCGACGAAATATCCTGAATCACGCCGTCTTCGTAGACCTCGAAGTCGTCCTTCCGCAGATCAGGGACAAAGTTCCCTCTGTCGTCACGCACAAGGACATCGGTCGTCACCAGATCGACCTGTACGCGGAACGTGGGGCTTTGCTGGGCTGGTGCAGGCGCCGCCGGCGCTTGCGCCGACAACGCCGCCGTCAGACCGGCCAGAAAGCAACCGGACCAAAACCCGCGCTTTTGCACATTCATGCGCCGATTATAGCCTCCCTTCGGTCGTCGCGTGACATCACTCGTCGTCGTCGGAGGATCCTGGTTGGTCATGCTCTGTAGACGAAGGAGTCGCGCTTTCGGTTGGAGGCGACGCCTGGGACGACGCACCCGTCAATCCGTCGGAGTGGCTTCGCCGACCTCTGCGCCGATGCCGCCTACGCCGGCTCTGGCCGGCGGCACCGGCTCCGGTGACCTCCGGCATGGGAGGCGGTCCGACTTCCGTGATTAACGCGACCTCGGCGATACCGCTGAACTCTGTGGCGACGGCGACCGAAAGCTCCAGGTCGAGCGCGTCCATCTGATCGATCGGCATTGCCGGTACGACCGCCTCCGGTTCGGCAGCCGACTCGGGTGCCTCATCGGCATCGCGAAGCTGCCGCGCCGCCCGCTCGGCCCGCCGACGCTCCCGCCAGGGCTCTACCGATGGAAGTGGCGGCGGCGTGTCGCGGAGCGCCTCCCAGTCGAACCGGACGTCGGGATTCTGCCGTTCCAGTGCCCGCATCACCTCTTCATCCAAAGGCTGGCGTCCGACCTTGATGTTCGGCGGCGTTCGAAACCAGTACAGCACCTGCTGCCGCACCTTCCCGCGGCGGCCTGACGTCTGGTGAACGAGGGAGAAATACTCGTAACCGCGTTTGTCTCGGACGATTCGAAGGAATGGCACGGCAGAAAGCAGGTCGGCTAGCGACGCTTCTGTGGCCGTGTCTTGCGGACAGGTTTAGCCTTGGCCCTGGCCTTGACGGCGCTCGGCGCCGGCTTGCGCTTCGCCGGGCGCTGGGCGAGCTTTCGGCGGACGACGCCTGGCGCCGGTTTCTTGGCGACAACGCGGGGGACAGGGGCCGCCTCGGGCGCGCGATGCATCAATGTGAACCGAAACTGGTCGCCCACCAGATGGTAGCTCCAGATTTCGGTCGCCTGCACCTTGTTGTCCTCGCATAGCCGACGCGCCACATCCACCATGTTCGCGGGCACATACAAGTAGAAATCGACTTTGAGCTTCGACAAGGGCGCCCACTGCGCCAGCGCCTCGAGGTGGTTGACCGATTCGCCGGTCTCCACTTCGACAACGGCTTGCAGCCGTCGGCCGCGGTCCTGCGAAAACAACAGCAGGTCCGGAAACAGCGAGCTGGTCCCGGAGCGGACCGGCACATTCTGTTGGTTCCCCGGATTCGCCTCGGCGTCGAACCGGCGGCGGGATTTGGTCTGCAGCAGCCGAACGAGTCGATCGTGTTCGAGCTGCTCTCGGACCGGGCGCACCAGAATCGGGCTCACCAACGACCTCCAACGTGTTGATGAATTTCGTGAAACAAAACGGTGAACTCTACCACGACATGCACGCATGGGCTGCAAACCGCGATTTGCGGCCCATCGAGGTCGGCGCGATGGCCGCTGATGGCCTGCCTTGTCGCGAAGACAATCGCTTCAGCGGTCCCTCCTCCAAACCCACTCCCCCACCCGACACAGAATCGACCCTGGATGGCAGGATTGCGCGGCACCCGCTGCGCCGCCTGCGGGTCAGTCGCCCGGCGATTCCGCGAAAGTGCTTGGCCAACCAGTTGTTCGGCAGCCCCTGCCGGGCCCGGGCACCGAATCCTCTCGTGCTCAACTGGCGCTGACCATCAACAGCAGCCGCAGGGAGCCCGCCGCTACACGTGCCCTCGCCGGCCAGTATCGCACGCCCGGTGAAGGCTTGCCTCGAACCGATTGGCAGACTCGAGGGCCGGCAGGAGGCAAACCGCCACCAGGCCGCCGCTGATTCTGGCTCGGGTATCATAGGTGCCGTGTATGCCACGCTATCGGATCCGGTGCTCGACTCGATCCTCATTGTCGACGATGACGAAGGGGTGACCGAGACGTTTGCACAGATGCTGCGACTCCAAGGATACGTCGTCCATACGGCCTTGACGGCGGAAACAGGGCTGCTGGAAGCCGCCGAATCGCAGCCGGGCGCGATTATCCTCGACCTGTGCATGCCCACGCTGGATGGCCTCGGTTTTCTTCGCCGCCTGCGCGAAGCCGAGACCAGCCGCGCCACACCGGTCGCTATCGTCACCGCCGACTACTTCCTCGATGATGAAATCTCCGCGGAGCTTCATGCGCTGGGTGCCGAGCTGCGCTTCAAACCGCTCTGGCTCGAAGACCTGGTGGATCTGGCCCGCAATTTACTCAAGGTGACGCACTGACCGACTCCGGCTCCCGATTCCTGAACGCGTGCCGGCTCCAGCCGGTCGACGCCACTCCCGTCTGGTTCATGCGCCAGGCCGGCCGGTACATGAGTGAGTACCGCGCCCTGCGCGAGCGCTATTCCCTGCTGGAGCTGTGTCGAACACCCGATCTGGCGACCGTCGTCACGCTGCAGCCTGTGCAGCGCATCGAGGTGGACGCGGCGATTCTCTTTTCCGACTTGCTCCTGCCGCTCGAGCCGATGGGCATCCGCTTCGACTTCATCAAGGGTGAAGGTCCGTCGATAGAAAATCCGCTGCGCACTGAAAGCGACCTGGCGCGGGTTCGCCGCTTCGAGCCCCGTGAGGCGCTGGCGCCGGTGCTCGAGGCCATTCGTCAAATCACACGCGAGCTGCGGGGACGAGTCCCGCTGATCGGCTTTGCCGGCGCCCCGTTCACGCTCGCGTCGTATGCCATCGAAGGCGGCCATTCCAACAACTTCGCGCACACCAAAGCCCTGATGTACGGGGCGCCCGCGGCGTGGCACCGGTTGTGCGACCTGTTGGCGGACATGGCCGCGGACTATCTGACCGCCCAGATCGAGGCCGGCGTCCAGGCCGTGCAGGTGTTCGATTCGTGGGTCGGCGCGCTGAACGCGGCCGACTACCGGGAATTCATCCTCCCGCACTCCAAGAAGATCTTCGATCGCCTGTCGGCATTCGACGTGCCGACGATTCATTTTGGCGTCGGCACCAGCGCCATCCTCGGCGAGATACGAGAGGCCGGCGGGCACGTGATCGGCGCCGACTGGCGTCTCCCGCTCGACGAAGCGTGGGCGCGGATCGGCTTCGACCGTGCGATTCAGGGTAATCTCGACCCGACGCTGCTGCTGGGACCGCTGCCGCGGCTGCTCGCGGCCGCGGACGAAGTGGTGGAACGTGCGGGGGACCGCGCCGGCCACATCTTCAACCTCGGTCACGGAATTCTGCCGATGACACCGGTCGAGCACGTGCAGGCGGTTGCGCGATACGTCCATCAGAAAACGGCCAGGTGACGGCTGGCCTGTAGCTGCCGCTGGAGGGCCACGTGACCTCGTCCGACCGCGGTTTTCCGGCCGCGACAACGGAGCGACCGACAGTGATTCCGACGAGACCGCCGCGAGAAGCTGTCTTGGGTGCGGCCGCCAAGCGGCCGCCAGGTGAATATTCGCCCCGCATCGCCCCTCGAGGCTTTCTGGGCGGTTTGACGCCAAGCTTCACTGGGCGCCCCGTCGCCGCGCCGGGCAGGACGATGCCGACCGGCGGCGCGCCCAACCCCCATCTGCCGATGCCAGCCAGGACAACGTGCGTTACGACGCGGTGATCGTGGGCGGCGGGATCGCCGGGCTCTCGGTCGCCTACGAGCTCCAGCTGCGCCACGTCCGGTGCGTGCTGCTCGAGCGCGCGCCGCGCCCAGGGGGCGTGATCTTGAGCGAAGAGATCGACGGGTTCACGATCGACGCCGGCCCGGACTCGCTTCTGGCCCAGAAGCCAGACGGCATACGGTTGTGCGAAGAAATCGGCCTTGGACCCGCGCTCGTGCCGACCAAGCCGCCGAGACTGGCGTACATCCAGCGCGCAGGGCAGCTCCATCCGCTTCCCGCGTCCTCTGTGCTCGGCATTCCGACGCAGGTAGGCCCCTTCCTTGCCACCCGTCTTTTTTCTCTGCGAGCCAAGTTGCGCATGGCCGCGGAGCCGTTCGTCCCGCGTCGCCGCGACGCTGCCGACGAGTCGATCGGCAGCTTCGTCACCCGTCGATTCGGGTCCGAGGCGACGACATACCTTGCCGAGCCGCTCCTGGCGGGCATTCACGCCGGCGATGTGAATCGCCTGTCGATCCGTTCGCTCTTTCCGCGGTTCGTCGACACCGAGCGCACCCATGGCAGTCTCCTTCGCGCGTTTCGTGCCGCCCCGCGGGCGGCCTCACCCGACGGCGCCTTCCGATCGCTGCCCGGCGGACTGAGTCAGATGATCCGCGCGCTGACCTTGCAGCTGCCTGCCGACGCGATTCGGCTGAACACCAGCGTCAGGCGGCTGTCGCCGGGCGACGCGTTGCAGCCCTTCACAATCGAGACGGACGCGGGCGCCCGCCTGACGTCGAGAGCCGTGATCCTGGCGACTCCGGCGTTTGTGACCAGCGCACTGATACGCGACGTCGACGCGGAGGTGGCCCGGCTGTGCGGCGAAATCCCGTACGCCTCGACGGCGACGGTCATCCTCGGATTTCGGCGCGCGGATATCGCTCACGCCCTCAACGGGTCGGGGTTCGTCGTACCGCGCGTAGAAAATTCGGGGATTCTCGCCGGCTCGTGGATGTCGTCGAAATGGCCGAATCGGGCCCCGGCCGACGCCGCGCTGCTGCGCACGTTCGTCGGCGGCGCCCGCGATCCGCGTGCGCTTGAAAATCCGGACGAAGAGCTGGTGCGGCGGTCGCTGGCGGCGCTCAGGCCCCTCATCGGCCTGCGCGGCGCTCCGATCCTGACCCGCGTGTATCGATGGGACCGCAGCACGGCCCAACACGAGGTCGGCCACGCGGCGCGTGTCGCAGCCATCGATCAAGGCCTCGCTCGACGGCCAGGAGTGTTCGTGACCGGGAGTGGATTTCGCGGCGTCGGCATCCCCGACTGCATTGCCGACGGTCGAGCCACCGCCAGGCAGGTGGCGGACTATCTGGGTACACCGATGGGTAGACCGCGTCATTGACTACCAGGACCGGAAGGCTGTTCATGCCGGCCTTCACGCACGCGCTGTTCGTTGGCTTGCTGGGTGTGGCGTGCCTTCAGGCGCAAACGGCATCCTCGGCACTGACGCCCGACCTCGTGAAGCTGCTGCGCGAGTTGAAAGCCGCCGACCGCGACCAGCTTGCGGTGTCCGAAGAGGACGGCCGCTTCCTGCGCTTGATGGTGGCGTCCAATCGCGCCAGACGCGCCGTTGAAATCGGAGGGGCGAACGGCTACAGCGCGATCTGGATCGGCTTGGGCCTGCGCGAGACCGGCGGACATCTGACGTCGATCGAATTCGATCCGGCGCGCGCGAAGCGCGCCGCCGACAATATCCACCGAGCCGGCCTCGACGCCGTCGTCACCGTCGTCGCAGGTGATGCCTTCGTGGAAATTCCGAAGATCGCCGGCGAGGTCGACTTCGTCTTTCTCGACGCCTGGAAGCGGGACTACAAGCGCTTTCTGGATGTCATGCTGCCGCGGATGGCCCCCGGCGCGTTGTTTCTCGCGCACAACGTCCTCAATAAGCAAGACGAGATGCGCGACTTCCTTTCGGCCATTCGCGACAACCCGGCACTCTTCACCGCGATCGTCGCGCCGTCGGGCGAAGGGATGTCGATTTCCTATAAACTCAGACGCTAGGACAACGAAGCTGGGGCACACGTCCCCGCCAACACGGATTCTTTTCGTGTGTTCGTGTGTTCGTGGTTGCATTTGGAGCCGACAAACCAGCAGAACAGGCTGCCCGTGCGTTCCAGGCTGTGAGTATCGTCAAGCCCGTTCACGTCATCGGCGTACCGCTCGATTTGGGCGGCGGACGAAGGGGCGTGGACATGGGGCCGTCGGCATTTCGTATTGCCGGCCTCGGCGAGCGCCTCGCGCGACTGGGCTACCCCGTCGTCGACCACGGCGACCTGCCGAGCCCGATTCGAGAGACGCAAGATCAGTATGACGCGCGAAAGAAGTACATCGTGGACATCGCGCGAGTGTGTCAACAGGTCTACGAGGTGGCGCTTCCGGCGTTGCAAAGCGGCGGATTCCCGCTCGTGCTCGGCGGGGACCACAGCCTGGCGGCCGGTTCGGTCGCGGCCGCGGCGGACTGGGCCCGAGGGACGGCGGGGAAAACGGTCGGTCTGATGTGGATCGATGCGCACGCCGACATGAATACACCCGCGACGTCGCCGAGCGGCAACGTCCACGGTATGCCGCTCGCGGCGCTGCTCGGCCCGGAGCCCGCGGAGCTGTCTGGACTCGGCGGCTGGTCACCCAAAGTATTGCCGGCGCACACGGTCCTCGTCGGCATCAGAAATCTCGACGATCGCGAGAAAGCGGCGGTTCGATCGTCGGGCGTGCACGTCTTCACGATGACGGATATCGACCGCCACGGCATCGCGGCAATTGTCGAACAGGCGGTCGCGCTGGCCGGCGACGGCACGGCCGGAATTCATGTCTCGTTCGACATGGACGCCTGCGATCCGATGGAAGCTCCCGGCGTCGGCACGCCGGTTCGGGGCGGATTGAGCTATCGAGAAGCCCACATGGCGATGGAAATTGTCGCGGAATCAGGCCGGCTCACGTCACTCGACGTCGTCGAGGTGAACCCGGCGCTCGACCTGCGCAACGTCACCGCGGAGCTCGGCATGGAGCTGATCCTGTCGGCGCTCGGCCTGAATATTCTTTAGAACGTCTTTCCGGGAGCCTTTGACCGACGAGCAACCTAGCGAGGCTGGATGCATCGGCGCCCGATACGTTGGCGTCATTGCGAAACGGAGTCTGGCAGCCCGTGGTAAAAGTCCGTCTGCATTCGGCGAGCGCTGCATCCCGCCTCGCGGCGTTGCTCACCGCTCAAATACTCCCGGTATTCTCGCGTTTCGCGCCTGGCGATCCGGGCGCATCACCCGCCTCGGTGCGACGACGGACTTTCACCATCTGCTAAGGGCAGTTCACGGGGTGACGGTCGACTCGTTCAGCATATCGGTGAGCGTTTCGACCAGCAGGATCAACGAGTAGGGCTTTTCGATCAGGCGCGTGAGCGGGCGATGCTGTTCAAGCTCCGCCGATTCCGATGGCACGCCGGAAAAAATCAGGATGGGGATGTTCGGTGGTGCGGCGGCGACCACGTCGCGGCCCGACCCCTGGCGAAGTCGAAGGTCGACGACCGCCGCAATGAACGTATGTTTCTTGAGCGCCTTGAGGCCCTCCTCTGCGGTCTCTGCGGTCGTCACCGAGAAACCATGCATTTCGAGAAACTTGACCAGCGGCCGACGCACCGACAAATCGTCCTCGACGACGAGCACGAGCCGCGGTTTTTTATCCATAGTGACCGGGACGTAAGCGATTTAGTATATACGCGAAAGGCGGCGAAGCATGCAGCTCGCGAAGCTCTCAGTCATCGGTGCCCTGATCGGCATCACCTCACTTGCCTTGGTCGTTCGTGCGTCCGCGCCGCAGGGCAACCGTGCCAGCCCGCACGAATCGACGAGCGCGACGATCGACGGAAGCGAGATCACGGTCACCTACGGCCGTCCGTCGATGCGCGGCCGAATGATCTTTGGACGTCTGGTGCCTTACGGACGGGTGTGGTGCCCGGGCGCGGACGAGGCCACGACGCTGCAGAGCACGCACGCGCTGCAGCTGGGCGACCTGACGGTGCCCGCAGGTTCGCACACGATTTGGATTCGGCCCACGGCCGAGACCTGGACGCTGATCGTCAGCAAGGAGCCAAGCGGCTTCCACACCAACTACAACGCGTCAGCCGATCTCGGGAGCCTCTCGATGAGCAAGCGCGCGCTCGACACGCCGGTCGAGCAGTTGACGTTTGCGATCAACAAGAATCCGGCAGGACGGGGCGGAGTCGTGGCGATGTCGTGGGAGACGACCGAAGTCTCCGTGCCTTTCGCGGTACAATGATCGGTCGACAGGACTAGGGCGTTTTCGACCTGTACGTAGTGTCCGGCTCCAGCCGGACCGTGACGGTCCGCGGCCACCGAACCTTCCGAGAAGGCGAAGGCGGACGACGTCCGATCAAGAAATCCTGTAGCTCGAGAGACCGGGTAGCTCAGTGGTAGAGCAGCGCACTTTTAATGCGCGGGCCGCGGGTTCGATCCCCGCCCCGGTCACCAATGAAAACACCGAATGAATCAGTGAATCCGGGATCATTCTCGCGATCGGCCCGCACCACTAAAACCGCAACCGACCGTCAGCCACCGTCACCTTTCGCCACGTTTCGACGATTTCATTCACGGTCCATTCACGGTCCACACCCAGAGGTGTAGACTCCTGAGCCGTGTACTGCAGACCGCAGTTACGTCAGGAGGATCGATGCTCCGCCATTTCGCCCGCCAGCTCCTCGACGCCGCCGCCAAAGCCGATCAATCCGCGCAGCTCCCCGCGATCGGCACCTTGACCGCGATCTCCCAACTCCCCACGCCCGTCTACGGCGAGGTCGACGGCCACCCCGTGACGGTCACGGCCGACGGCAACATGCACGGGTTCAGTCCCGTCCGTCAGTGTGTGGACCTGGACGGCGAGGTCGCCTGGATTCCGACCGATCGAATCCTGATGACCGATCCGCGTCTGCAACCGGTGGCGCCGGCGGCTCGGATGACGAGCGCGAGTACGGGCGAGACGACGTCGCGATCGCGGGCGAGGAAGTAAGGCCAAGGTGCGCCTCCCGATCCCCCTGCCGCTGTGGGTGGCGCGTCGCCTCCCCACGTGGTGGCGCGTGCGCCGCGTCGCGCGGATGATCCGGAACCTGGATGCCGCCGCTGACACCGCCGCGCGTCAGGGCCGGACCAAGACCACGGGAACGTTTGCGTCGATGTGAGCAGCCGCCGCCGAATGTGGCGACGTTACCGACGGGTGCTAGAGTCGACGACGTGTGGCCCCTCGCGTTCTGGATCGTCGTCGGACTCCAGCCATTCAGCGCCGGGCAGCGGGAGAATCTCACGCCGTGGAGCCGCGCGCAGGATGCGGCCCACATGCCGCCGTCGCGGGCCGGACGCGGTCGGCCGACGCGAGGGCTGGAACAGGTCGCCGAAATGCAGCGTGCCGCGCACCGCGATTCCGCCCCCCAGATACTGCTGCCGTTGCGCCTCCGTGAGCGGTGTGATTTCGGTGCGGAACACATACCGCCCACCGGGCGGCAGGAAGCTGTTCACGGTCTCGCTGACGTGCCACGCCTCCGGGCCGTCGGTCTCCAGATCGATCCGCGAGAGCGTGGCGGGCGTTGGGCTGTGATTGACGACCGTGAAGATCACGATCACGCCGACCATGATCGACCGGAAGCCGCCCTCGCCATCCGGTATCGCGGGGCCGCCGTGGACGTCAATCTGCCAGTCCGTCGTATCGAGCCACGGCTGATTCAACAACCGCAGCGCCTGCTCCGTGTTCCGCACGTCGCGGCGCAGCGCCTTCAGCGAGCCCAAGGCCAACCAACCGCCCCAGGCGGCGACGATGACGAGCGCCCAGTTCGACCAAATCGGGGGCCCTTCAAACCACTGGTCCCCCCCGCGCGCCTGGCGGTTGGGTGCCTGGGCTTGTGGTTGGGCTCGCGCTGGATCCTGCGGTTGGACGGGGGCCGCTGGCGCGAGCGGTGCGGCGTTCTGGCGCTGGCCATCGGGTTCGCGGCCTTGCTCGGCCCGTGGTGAGACACACGCGAGCAGCGCGAGAATCAGGGCGAGCTTGACTGGTTGGGTAGACTGCGAGTCAGCCATGGGCGCGCGACCTCCGATCGCGTGCGTGTGGTGAGGAATCGTTGGGCGCTGGATACGTCCAACGATTCCGCTGCACCTTAACACGTCGTCACAGCCGCACGAAGATCACCGGGTACGTCCCGTCGATGTAGCGGCACCCGTTCTCCGCGACGAACCACGCCGTGCCCTCGATCCGGTACCGGAAGTGCTCCACGTCAAAATGGTGCTCACAGCTCAGCGTGATCCCGTTCCGGATGTCGTAGCGGACCGCCTGGTCGGCTTTGGGTTCGATGTGATGCGCTTCGGCGCGCAGCGGGTCCAGGGTGCGAGTACTTCGCACGCGCACGCCGGTCTGCCGGTCCTTCCACTGGTCCCGATCCTTGACGGCCGCCGCCCATGTGCGGAGCTTCCGCGCATCCTCGAGCCTGGCGGCTTTCCGGGTGATGGCGCGATCGAGTGTGGTGTACCGCTTCGGTACCGCCCGCGGCGCCGCGTGCATCTCCGCCAGGGTCTTGAGCTGCTGCAGCCGGCGTAGTTCAGTGACCGGAATGATCTCGACCTCAACGATCGGCCCCACCTGGTCGGGCGCCGGCACGAGCTCGACGTCGACGAACGGGACGACTTCCGCACGGAGGAATCGCGGGGTCATGCGACCTCCCGCCGGCGGATCGGCTTCTTGGGAATCGGCTTCCCTGCCCGTGACGCCGCGACGGCCGACAGCGTCGGGAGCCGATCGATCGCCCACTGCCGCGGCGCCGCGGGGGTCACCATCCGGCGCTCGAGCGCAGACGTGTGCGCGTCGCGGCGATCGCAGCACGCATCGCAGAGCGAGCCGACGTCGGCGCGGTCCCTGAAGAAGTCTTCGCCGTCCTGTGCGTCGCCGTAATCCATGGCGGTGTCGAAGCTCATGCGACCACCCGATCGAAACACTCGGAGCAGATCCCGTGACTGGCCGGCAGGGCGCCCGCGCGCAGGACGACATCGCACCAGGCGCAGATCAGCTGCAGGGGTGCGGGCGTCGGCAGGCCCACGAGCAGGATCGCGGCGAACGGCAGGACTTCCGGAGACAGGAATTTCGGGATCATGGAGCGCCTCAATTGCCGGGTGGCAAAGCGCCCCGTAGACTATGGGCAGCTCGGCGACCGACTCACTCTCGGTTGACGGGTGAGGCGTCGTTCGGTGTTATCAGCACTGAGCGGCGCCGCTTCCTTTCTTCTGACTCCCTAAATCATACACCTTGACCCCCTACAGGTCGAGGACTATAATTACTTCAGTGCCCGAGATCAGCCGCTTCTTTGGAATCGTGATCAAGATGTATTGGAACGACCACACGCTGCCCCACTTTCACGCGTATTACGGGGGACAGAAGGCGACGTTTGCGATCGAGTCTGTCGGGCTGCTCGCGGGCGCGCTGCCGAAGCGGCAACATCTCTTCGTCGTGGAATGGGCGCTCGCGCATCGGCCCGAATTGCTCGCGGACTGGAATCTCGCGCGGGCGCACCGGCCGCTGCTGTCGATCGAGCCACTGGAGTAGTGATCACATGGACGTACGCATTCAAACCGTCGAGGCGTTGCCCGGCTATCGGCTCCGCTTGGGGCTGTCAGATGGCCGGACGGTCGAACGAGACCTGAGCGATCTGGTGCCCGGGCCCGACGCGCATCCCGACAACGTGTTCCGCCCGTGGCTGGATCCGGCGTACTTTGCCCGGGTCTTTCTTCCCGCGGAGGCGTGGCCGACGGCGACATGGCCGAACGGCGTCGACCTCGATCCGGACGTTCTGATCTGGGGTGTGGACGCCGACGGCAATCTCCTGGCGCCGACACACGCCGAAGAGCACGCATGACGAAGCGACTCTCAGCCGACGCCCTCGCCTACTTCCGCGAACAAGGCGCGAAGGGCGGAAAGATCGGCGGCAAGCGCGCGGCCGCGCTCCTCTCCCCTGCCGAACGGAAAGCCCGGGCGACGAAGGCCAGTCGCGCGGCTGCCCTCGCGCGCACGAAGAGGAAGCACGCGAAGCAGGGACGCGGATCCGCATGACCCGTGAGCACCGCCTCGTGCTCAGCCTGGACGAGATCACCGCGGTGCGCTGGCAATGCCCGATCTGTCACGTCGCCATCAGCTATGCGCTGACCGAAACGATCCGGCTGCCGGATGCGTGTCCGTCCTGCCACGATCCGCTCGACGGCCAGGTCGACGCCACGACCGCCGCCCGCGCCTTCATCCAGGCCGTTAAAGCCGTACGCCGCGGGGCGCCGCTGCTCTATCTCGAATTGGTGGATCCGGAGGCCTGACCTCCTGGACGGTTCGTCTCGGTCTCGGCGCCCGGCACGATCGTGATCCACACCGCCTCGTCTCGCGCCAGCGCGCCTGCGATCTGGGGCTGCAGGGCCGCCAACGCCAAGCGCGAGCTCGTGATGCTGTCGACGGCGCGGCCTTGCCCGACCAGCAGACAGCCGGCCGTGTCGGCGGCGACGTTCCCGGCGTGGATGCGGATCCCGGTGAAGTCGGGGACGTCGAGCAGCAGCGGCAACATGTGTTGGAACCGCTGCGAGAACGTGATGACCACGCGGTACCGGCCGGCGGGGATCGCGGTCTGGCCCGGCACCTTCGGGCCGACGCGGACGACGTCTTCCAATGTGAAGGCCGCATGCACGCCATCGACGAACAGGCGCCCGAGCGTGCAGCCGGCCGCGGAGGGTTCGCGCTGCAGCAGGAGGGTCATGAGGACCGCTACCGCACCGCGACGAGCAGCCGGCGCACATCGGCCCGGCCCCCGGTGAAGACCAGCACCGTCCCCACCAGGGTCGCCAGTTCCCACGCGCCGACCGTGCCCGGCGGCCGCCATTCGAGCCGCCCGTCCGGTTGCATCGACGCGACCTCCCCCGCCAGGTTGATCAGCACCACGCGCCCGCCCGGCTGCGGCACGATCGTGCCTCTGAGGGGCGTCGCGGCGGCATAGAACACCGGCACGCTCGCCTCCGACGGCGGATCGGGCTCGACCGGATCCTCGACCGGATCCTCGTCCGGATCCGGCACGACGGGATCCTCCACCGCCGTCCACTCCCACGCCGGCGGGGGCGCGGGACGGACGATCCAGCACGCGCCCGTGCCCGTCAGACAATCGACGGTCTCCCGCGTCGGCCGCCACACCAGGACGTCGCACGGCACCTTGTAGCTGCCGTCCGGCAACCGCTGGTCGGTCTTGGTGAGGAACCCCCAGTAGCCGCGGTCCTCGACGTTCAACGCGGGAATGATCACGCCGCGCAAGAGCACGAGCCGCGCCGCGTCGTTCCGGTCGTCCTGGGGGAACGCCTCGGGATGCTGCCGACAGAGCGCGTCGACGTCCGCTTCGCGATTAGGAACCATGTGCACCTCACTCGGGCCGCGTGGCGCCGATATTCGCCCACGTCGTGCCCGTCCACGCCCACCACTGATCGTCATCGCCGCGCACGTAGATCAGGCCGCGGAGCAGCCAGATCTCGGTGCCCCAGCCCCCCGTCGCCAGGCCGTCGCGGAGCACTTCCCGGTGCGCGGGGGCGGCGGGTTCTGGCGCGCCGAGCGTCCAGTGCGCGCCGAGGGCATCGACCGCGTCGACGACCTGCACGAGCGTGCCTGGCACGACGGGCGGGACCAGGCGCACCGTCGGCGCCGCGGGTGTGGCGACCACGGTGAACGCCGGCGCCGACGTCCCGCGCGCGCTCGGGCACGGGGTGATTGTCTGGGTGGCCGTGGCGTCGGTACACGTCGCCACCGAGAGCACCGCGACCGCGCGATAGCTGCCCGGCGCCAGGCCGGCCGGCAGCAGCACGCGGCACTCGAATCCCGGCGTGAACGGATCGTCGAACGCGACGGTCGTCGAATTGGTGAGCGTGGCCGGCGGCGACGTCGGGACGTGACAGTTGAGCGCGGCGCTGATCGGCGTCTGGCGCGTCGCGATCGCCGGCAGCGTGGCGGGGGCGCCCGTCGCGGCGATGACCTGCACGATCACGTCGGTCGGGACCGCGGGTACGGGCGGCAGCACGGGCGGCAGCACGGGCGCGGCCGTGACGGGCCCGGCGGGCGGCGGCGGCCGGACGAGGACGGCGTGCGTGCAGCCCGACGTCACGGCCGCGAGCAGCAGGACCGCCGCGAGACGGCGACGCCTCAGCACGCGGTCCGGCCTGGGCTAACTGACGAGCGCATACGTGCCGTGCCGTCCCCGACGCCCATCGAGGGGCAACCGGGCGCTCCGGTCGGCGACGAGGCGGGCCAGTTCGGCAAACTGCGCCTCCTTGAAAATCCTGGCATAGCACATCGCTTTCAAAAATTGATTGCCGCCCTCCTGGTAACTCAGCCGGCGGCAGTCGTCCCACCCCATCGTCCCCGCGATCAAGACGGCTTCCGTCAGGAGCATCGTCGTCCCCTCACGTCGGCGGCGCCGCGGCGCGCACGATCGGCGCGATCCGCGGGCGCGTCACGGCGGCGCTCGGGCGCACGACCGACAGCCCGAGCGCGAGATCGGCCGTGTGGTCCATGTAGGTGCGCGTGGTCGCCGGCACGGTCGCGACACGGCGCAACGTGGTGCCGCCCGCGACGGTGCGATACAGCGTCCACGCGGTCGCGCCCGCTGCCAGCGCCGGCACGTCGACCTGCGCGTAGAACGGCCCGCCCGGCAGCGTCGGCGCCAGCGCCGAGGGACTGAGGAAGGACTCGCCGGTCGGCGTCGTGACCGTGTACGCCCAGGCCCGCGGCGCGTCCCCGGCCGCGATGGGATACGCCTCGATCAGCACCATCGCGCGCGCCGTCGTGATCCGGCCATAGGGATCAGTCAGCAGCACGGCGATCGTGTAGGCGCCTGGCGCGACCAGGCCGCGCACGACCGCCGGGACCGCGAGCGTCCCGGTCGGCGCGGTCACGCCGAGGCCCGTCGTCACCGTCGCTAGCGGCGGCAGATCCGGATCGGGCGTGAACACGACGTCGCGCAGGTAATCGTGCGGCGAGGTCGAGATCGGAAACGATCCCGACGGCCCGTACGCGCCCGCGTTCGCCGGCAGCGTGAGCGGGCCCTGCGTCTGCGCGACGGCGTCGCCGTTGCTGACCACCGGAAAGTGCGCGCCCGCCGGCACGTTGACGCTCACGACGAACAGCGGGCCGGGCTCGACGCGCAGCGGAGGCACGACGGCTTGTTCCATCCAGCCGGTCACCCGGGCCCCGGTGAACGGCACCGTCGCCAGCAGCTGCCCCGCCGCCGTCCACACGTGGCCGACGTGCGGGCCGGGATCCGTCGCCAGGGTCCAGACGCGGATCGCGGTGATCTGGCCCGGCACGGTGCTGACCACTTTGGTCCCGAGCTCGAGCGCGGCGACACTCGCCGACACCGTCGGCACGCGCGGCCCCGTGGCCCGCCGCGGTTGCGCCGCCACGGGCAGCGCCAGCAGGCCGACGACGAGGAGGACGCGTGGCAGACGCATCACGGTCCTGGCGTCGCGGCCGTCGTCTCGAGCGGGGTGTTGACCACTTCGACTTTTACGGGTTCATGAAAGTCCGTGTGGACGGCGTCGGTCTTTGTGGGCTGGGGCGGTTGTTCCAGGCGGGCGCGTTCGATATCCGCGGCGTTGTGGGTGGCGAGCATGGCGGCCATGAGTTTTTCCAGGCCGTGAATCCGTTCGTTGGCGAGCTCGAGCGCCGTCGTGACCTTGGACAGATTGCTATTGGTCAGCGTGTGGATCTCGGTCGCCTTCTCGATGATCGTGTCCGCCTTCTGGTCGGTGTTCTTGGTCGTCGCCAGCAAGGCCGCCCGTTCCATCCGCCCCGCCCGACGGTCGCCGGCGGACGACACGGCGTTGATGACGCTCACCAACCCGCCGACCAGGGCCGCGATCACGGTGACGATGGCGGCGGCGATCACGGTGGAGGCGGCGCCGAGCGTGGTGGTGGCGGTCGGCACGCCCGTGGCTTGGGCCGCGACGGCGCCGGACCACGCGATCGCGGCCAGGCCCGTCAGGCTCGCGGTCGCGACGCGTGCCACCCAGTGGCGATCGGTCACGCGTTGTCCTCGATGAAGCCGCGAATCGTGACCCAGATATCGGCCTGCGCCAACGCGGCCGTCACCTTCTGCGCCGTGGTCATCGCATTCCACGCGGCGGGCCCTTGCGCGCGCACGATCAGCGCACACGTCGCGAGCACGTCCTTCTGTCGACTCGTGGCGGCGAAGTCGTGCGCGCGCACACTCGCTGCGTCGACGACCACCGAGGCGAGGATCGTTTGCGCTTGGGTCCGCTGCGCGGGCGTGGCACTCGCCGCAAACGTCACGGCCCAGGTCGACCGATCGGCGTTGTCGGGGATCAAGACACTGTCGACCGGAATGCCGGCCGCGCGTAGCGCGCTCTCCACAAGCGGGGCAATGCTCACCGTCATCGGAGCTCCATGGCGATCAAGTTGCCGTTCATGACCGACGACATCGACGCCGCAATCGAGACGCCGCCCCCCGAGTGGCGGACGCGCATTTGGATCGTGTGCGACGCGGCAGACAATCCGCTATAGAGCCGGAACAGCGTGACGGTCGTGGGGCTCACGGAAGAAACCGTGCCCACGATCCCACCCCCGTCGACGCCGTCCAGTTTCCAGTCGAACAGGGCATAGCCCGAGGCGACGGAACAGGGAAGCGTCGCCAGCACGAGGACCTTCGCGGCGGCGCCCGTCGTCAGCGTAATCGCCATGTTGGTGAGGTCGACGAGGGTCGCCGAGGTCGTCGTGAAATCGCCGCCCGCGATCGCCGTGACGACTTGACGGATCTGGAGGCCGAGGGCCGCCAGGACGTACGCGGTCGTGGCGAGCTGCGTCGTATTCGTGCCCGCCGCGGCCGTCGGCCCAGCCGGCACACCGGTGAAGGTCGGCGAGGCCAGCGGCGCACCGCCCACGGCGGCGAGGGCCACGTCGATCGGATCGAGCAGGACGCTCGCGATCAAGGCCTTGGTGATCAGCGTCCCGACGGTATTGCTGCCGTCGTCGTCGACGAGGGCCGCCCACGGCACACGGGAAATCGGCATTTACAACCCCTCCAGCCCGGCGGACAACTTGCGGAGCAGGTCCTCGAGGCTGAAGCGGACATTGCTCGCCGAGACGGTGAATCGCGGCGGCGTCGCCGGCGCGGTGTCGATCTGATCGATCGTCACGTCCTGAATCGTCAGCGTCTCGTGAATCGGCGGCGACACGAGATTGATCACGATCGCTTTGCCACTTTTCGTCTTCACGTCGCGGCAGGCGTAGGGCACGGTCTTGATCCCGCGCGAGAACTGTTGCAGGTCCGCGTCGCACAGTGCGATCAACGACGCTTCGCCCCGGCGCTCATCGACGATCCGGTGTTCGACGATCCCGTCGTGGGGTCGCGCCGGGGTACTGGCGCGGATCGCGAGGGCCGCTTGCGCGGCCAGGTCATCCCGTTGCACCCAGAGATTGACGGGCGCACCTTTGATCAGCGCGCGCACGAGGCCGGTGACGCCGGTCAAAGCGGGCGCCGCCGTGATCGTGGAGTTGTAACTGACCGTCGCGAGAATGGCGCCGAGTCCACTCACCGGAACCCCGGTCAACGCTGCCCCGGTGACGCCGGTGTACCGGATGACTTGCTGCCCATTGCCGATGACGGCCCAGCCGCCCCCCGCCGCGAAGCCGCCCGTACCCGCCACGATGATTGACGTGTTGCCCGCGTTGAGTTGTCCCACGGGTTGCGCCAGGCCGGACGCATCCGTCGTCGGCGCGTTCGCCCCAAGGCTCGCATCAGCGGTCACGTCCGTGACGCCGTCGGTGGCCGTGTTATTGGCAATCGTTTGCTGCAGTTTGAGTTGCGCGCCGCCGGCGATGGTGCGATGAATCTCGCGGTACGTGACGGCGGCGCCGCCGATCGGTACGGCCGAGAGACCGACCTGGTTGAACTGCGTGCCGCTCACACTCGGCGCGGTGGGATTGCCCGTAATCTGGGCGTCGGCCCACGGATCGACGAAGGTCGAGCCCGGGACACGGTCATAGCCGAGCGACGCGCCGAGCGCCGGATCGCCGAGGCGATACCACGTCGCCCCGAGGTCGGTATTGCGATAGAGCCGCACAGCAGTGACGCGCGGATCCGCGGAGGTCGGCAGCGGGATCGTGATGGGCTGGCCGAACGTCGGCGCCGGGGCATACACCACGGTCGTCACTTCGCTCGAGGCGGCGCTCGCGTCGGTCTCGGCGGCGCCCGCGACGAAGACCGCCTTGTATTTGTATTTCTTTCCGACGCCGAAGGCGGCCTGCCCCAGATGCTGGTCGGTGGTGGCCGTGGCCGTCACGGCCGCGGGGGCCGCGATCAGACCGGTCGTCACGGTCGCTAAGGGACTCGGCAACGATTTCCCGGCCGCCGTCCCGAACACGACGGCGTACGAGTGCACGCCCGCCTCGACGCCCGCCCCGGCCTGGAGCGTCACCACTGGCGCGGCCGAGGGGGACGCGCCCGGTCCCACGAGGCCGCCGCCGCCGCCGAGTTGCACGCCCGTATACGCGATCGGCTGCGTCTCGCTGATGGCCCGTCCGCCGATGGCATTGAACATCGTCGCATCCGCGATCGGGATCACCGTCTCGCCGGCGCCGACGTCCGCGAGCGTGTTCTCCCCATGGCCCTTCCCGAAGACCCGCGTGCGCGTTTGCGAGTCGTCGACACTGAGCGCAATCGGCGGATCGTCCAGGAACCGACCCGGCGTGCTATCGAGCGCATCGGGCGGATCGCTCGCTTCGGTTTGGAAGAGATGCAGATCGAAGTCTTCCCAGTAGAAGTACCCGCCGATCAGCTTCGCAAGTTGCGTCAGGCAGCCGTTCATCCCCTCGGAGCCGTCGAAGTTGACGGAGACCACAGGCAACGCGGCTTGCACATGCGTGGAGGTGAACCCCGGCGCAAATGTCGTCACGAGAGACTGCGCGATCGTCGTCGCCGACACGAGCGTCCAGGCCCCGAACGGGAGCCGCGCATTCGCCCGCGCCGTGTCATCGATCGCCGTGCACGGATACACGCGCTGCCCCGGCAGTCCTTCGTAACTCACCTCGACGGTTTGGAGCGCGCCGGCAAACAGCAACCGCGGCGTATCGCTGTTGATCGTGATGCGCAGCGACGCGTTGACGACCGGTGGGGTCGCCGCGTCCACCGTCAAGCTGCAGGTGTTCGGCGCATCGTTGAGGACGTCGCGAATCGTCACGGAGCCGACGCGCACGCGGGCGGGGACCTCCGCAATCAGGATGCGGACTCGCGTCGCCCGCCGCGCCATCACCGCCGCCGGGACATACCCCAAGCGGACGTTGCCGAGTCGCGCCGTACCGAGGATCGCCGGCTGCGTCGGCATCAGCGTGTCTCGACCCGCGCCGCAGACGACCCGCGCGTCACGAGAGTCTCGCCCCCGTCTTCATCGTCCGGAGAATCCGATCCGCTACTTGTCGCGCGACGTCGGCCGCCGTCCCATTCACGTAGATGTGATTGACCACGGTGGCGCCACCGCCGCTCCCGTTGGGGGTGATGAATCCATTCGCCCCAGGTGTGTAGAGTTCCGGCCCGCGCTCCCCCACCAGGTACGAGGCGCCGGCCGCAACGGGCCCGCCCTCGGCGCGATGCCCCGTCGGCGCGGCGTTCACGCCGGGGATATAGACGTAGTCGTTCCCGTAGTAGTCCTTCGCGATCATCCCGCCGGTGGCGGCGGCGCGGGCCGCGAGGTCGCCCGTCGAGTAGGCCGACGCGACCGAGTAGGTCTGTGCGGCCGCCGCTTGCTTGGCGGCATCGGCCTTCGTCTTCACATCGTCGATCGCCTTTTCGTTGGCCGCGACGAGTTTGATCATCGCGTTGATGCCCTCGTCCGTGATGTTCGTGAGGGTCTCTTTGGCGGTGTAGGTGACTTGGCTGGCCAGTAGCGACGCCCGGGTCCACACCGCGTCGGCGTACTGCGCCTGCTGTTCGGCGGTCCCCTTGAACGCGGCGATTTGCGCCTCGGCCGCCTCCCAAATTTTCAGATCCTGGTACGTGGCGGTGTCCATCGTCACTTTGCGGAGTTCGTCGTTCATCTCGGCGTTGGACTTTTCGATGGCCGCATTGGCCGTGAGCCAGGTGTCCATGACCAGCTGGCTCGCCTTTTGGTCGGCCGCACTCAGTCCGAGGAGTCCTTGGTCGTGCGTGCCGCGCGTGTCCGTTTCGACCTTGGCGATCTCTTTGAGCAGGGCGATCCACTTGTCGGCCCGTTCCTTCTCCGCCGCCGCGGCCGCGCGGTTCACCTCGATCGACACCTCCGCCGTGCGCGTCAACTCTTTCTCGAGGCGGTTCGCCTCCTCTGCGGAGAGCCCCACGGCGTGATACGCCTCGGCGACCTTCAGTACTGGGACCTCGATCCCGCCGTTGATCCAGACCCCCTTGAGCATGTTCGCCGCCTCCGTGGCCTTATTGAATTGCCCCTCGAGCTTCAGCATCGTCGACGTAGCAGTCCCGAAGTGTTCAGGGTTGAATTGCGAGAGGAAATCTCCGACCGCAAAGCCGGCCCCCTCGATCGCGAGCACGACGCCGCCTCCCCACGCCGTCGCCTGCTGATGCGCCCCCGCCAACGCGTCGCCGACCCGGTCGAGCGATTTCACCGTCGCGTCCGCCATGATGGGCGCTTGGTCGCCGACCTCCTGCATGCCCGCCTTGATCGCCGGGAGGATCTCTTTCCAGGTCTTCCCGAACAGGGCCCCGGCCACCGTGACCTGCTCGGTCGGATCCTTGATTGCCTTGATGCCTTCGGCCGCCTGGGTCATCTGCTCGTACGCACTCAACTTCTTGAAGTCGTCGAAGTTGATGTTGAGTTTCTTGAGTGCGCCCGCCGCGCCGGACCCTTCATCCCCGAGACGGAGTTGCAGGTTCTGCACGGCCCCGACCAGAGACTCGATCGACGTGCCCGACTGGCCGGCGACGTATTGCAGCTTTTGGATCTCGCCGGTGCCGATGCCGGTTTGATCGGACATCTTCATGATCGTGTCGCCCGCCGCGAGCACTTCGCGCCCGAACGCGACCACCGCCCCGATCGTGAACATGCCCGTCAACTGCGCCGCCATCCCCCCGAGCAGTGACGTCGACCCACTGGCCGCGGTACCGACCTCCTTGAGCTCCCCCGCGATCCGTTGAATCCCCGGCGGCACCTCGATCCCCATCGCGCGCATCTTGTCCGCCGCGGCACTGGCCTGCGTCGCCAGTCGCTGGAGTTCCGCTTCGGTGAGCTTCGAGACGCCGCCAATGTTCTCGACGGCCTGCACGGCGAGGCTGGCGTCCTGAATCAGCTTGCGGCCCGAGAGACTCGTTTCCATACGCCCGAGCGCGGACGTCACCTTGCTCGAGCCTGTTTCAAAAGAGACGAGCTTCGTCTCCGCCGCAGCGACTGCGGCTTGAAACTGCGAAAAATCGGCCTGGAAGGTCCCTGTTATCGCCACACTACTCGCCGTTCGCTGGGGTCTTCAGCATGTCAATCAACCGCTGATAGTCGTCGACGTCTAGTTGACGGATGTGTCGGACGGACCAGCCGGTGCGGAGGGCAAGGGCGAGATCGGATCGACGGCTGGCGTCCCACCGCGAGTTTTTTTTAGATCACCCGCCGCCTGTTCCATCGCCGCTTCGTGCGCTTCGATCGCTTGGTGGATCTCGACCGCGCGGCCCGTGGTCATCGCGCGAATCGTGTCGATGCGGACGTTCTCGGGCAGGTCCGGCGACATCGGGACCGGCACGCCCTTTTTCGTCAGGTTCCACCCGAGCAGATACGCCTCGATCTTCGCGGTCCGCACCTCGCGCCGATTCACGCCGACGCCGTACGGCGAAATCCGGGCGAATAGGTCCTCGGTTTCGCCGTGGTTGAGCCGCTTTTTGATGTCGACGTACTTGCCGTCCGTCAACGTCAGCCGCTGTTGTTCTGGGTCGTCGAAGTCGTCATTCATGGGCGGTGTCCACTGGCGGCCCGAGCCGCGCGGTCAACTGATGGGCCTCGAGCCGGCACGAGAGAATCGGCCAGCGCCATTCGGTTTTCACGACGCACTGCCCGTCCAGCCCCTTCTTCGTGTGCATCGCGACGAAGACGAGCGGCGTTTGCGCCATCTTGAAGGCGTCCGATAAGAGGACGGTCGCGACGAGGTCCCACGCCGTCCCGGCCTTGTTGCACGGCGCGATGGTGTAGCCGTGAATCCCCGCTGCGGTGTAGTAGTGCCACCGGACCGAGGCGACGACGCCGGTGATCACGGCGGTCCTCTACGCGGGCGCGATCGGGGTGGTCCACGCGTCCGCCGCCACGAACGCGCCGGACGTGGTCACGCCACCGTTGGCGTCCACCGAGATCTTCCCGTCGACCCAGCCCTTGCCCGAAAAGAACTGCGTCGGGAACAGGCGGTTGGGGATCAGCTTGAAGAACGGGGCGACAGTCCCCAGGATCATCCCGAAGAGGATCAGCCCGGCGACTGACTTGTCGTACTCGCCCGCGATCGATCCTTTGATGTCGGGCTTGCCCTGGACGTAGATATGGTTCGGGTCCTCGAAGCAGGTCACCTTCTGCTTGTCGGTGCTCATGTCGAGGTCCCACTTGTTGAGCGAGACGAGCTGCACCGCGGTCGCGCCGCCCGTGGGATCGGCGAGGACTTGTCCGTACTGCCCGTGATTGCGATCGGTAGCTGCCATGTGTCTCTTCCTTTGTGCGCTGCGTTTACGTGGCCACCGGCGCGACCATCACCTGGACCTGTCCCCCGCACCGGTTCCATCGAATCGACGCGTCGACGTCATCCACCTCGACCACCAGTTCAAAATCCTCGACGACGCGCATCACCATCACGCCCCAGTCGTCGACGACGAGATCGCCGCCATCGACGAGCGCGTTGAGGCGGGAGGCCGCGGCTTGCACATCCCCGTTCATCGTCGAGAGCGCCCGGGCGTCGAGCCCATAGAGCTTGTCGACGTAGGCCGGCCCGCCGAACATCGGCGTGATCGGCGACGCGATCGCTGAGACGATTACGAACCGGGTCGCCCCGGGGGGCGCTTCCGCGAACCAGGCGCCATCCGGCATCAGGGCCATCAATGCCGCGTCCGCCCGCAACTTCTCGAGCAGCGCGTTTGTGACCCGGAAGGACTCAGGCATCGCCCGACACCGTCAGCCCGTGCCGCATCAACAGATCCTTCAACTGGTCGTACATCCGGCGTCGTTCGTAGGCCATGGTCTTCACGAAGAGATGCGTCGGGGGATGAGGGTTGACGAGCGCGTGTCCTGACGCGCCGGTCTTGTGGTCCTTCCCACTGGCCGTGATGTAGTGACGCGCCTGCGACCCGTTGTCATAGAGCCACGCGTGCTTCGCGGTGTTCTTCATCACGATGCCGACGCCGTACCGCCCTTTCAACGTCTGCGACTGGAACAGGTGATCTCGAAGATCCCCACTCACGACCGAATAGCCGGCTTTGATCGTGGCTTCCGCGCTGTTCGCGGCCCCTTGGACAATGTGCGACGCTTCTTCGGTCAGATCCGCAGGCAACGTCCTGAGCTGAGCCTTCAGCTCCTCTAATCCTTCCCACAGCACGCTCGCGCTCACGCCACGATCTCCACACACAGACACACCGTCTCGATGCAGCGCTCCTCAGGGTTGTCGACCCCCGTGACGTTCGCCGTATGCGTTCGCCCCGACATATCCACCCAGCTCGCCCGTGTTTTCGTCGTCACCTGCGGGTGAAACGGGAACGTCACGACTTTCATCGCCGACGAGATCACCGTGCCAGCGGCCAGGCGCTCGAGATCCTTCCCGGTCGGCACCGCAATCGCGGCGTAGACGGTCGGCGGGACGAGATCGGCGTAAGCCTGCGTGAAGCCGCCAGGCTTGGGCACAGGCGGTCCAAGGGGATTCTGTAAGGTGACGCGATGCGGCCGCGCACCCACGCCGGTCCGTAGACCGATCATGCGAGGGTCACCAGGCGATACGGCGCGATCGCGTCCTCGTAGCCCATCGGGATCGCCAGAAGCCCGCCGGCGTCCACCACGGCCAGGTCGCGCCCCAATGTCGCGTAATGCGCCGTCAGCAAGCCGACGGCATGCACCAGGCCCGGCGCCGAGGCCTGCAGCTCCTCGACCGTCTCGAAGCCGACGACGAGGGTCGCGCGCAAGCCCGAGGGCCAGACGCCTCCACTCGGGAGCGTGATCCGCGCCGGCGTCGGGTCCACGCTGGAGGGATCGATCACATACGGGCTCGCGCTCCACGCCGTGACGACCCCGGTGGTCGGGTCGACCGCCTCGACGACGACGGAGGTGACCGGCCGAAACGGCAACTCGAAGGTCCGGCAGCCGGCCCGAATGGGGACCGCATGCGTCTGCTCGAGCAGCGCCACGCCGGTCTCCCGTTCCACCTGGTTGCGGGCCGTTTGAATGAACCCGGTCATCAACACGTCACGGGGATCCCCGGCGGCCCAATCGAGCCCCGCCCGCAGCTTCGCCTGCTCGAGCGTCAGCGGCTCGAGCACGGGCGCGGTTACGAGCATGGGATGCTCATCGACGCGGCTTTCGGCCGTGCACGGCGCGTTTGTACTCGGCCGTCGAAAACGGCGCCGGCGGCGGGTCGCACTCCACCGGCGGCGCGAGCTCGGCGGACGGCTCGATCGATTGCGCGTGCGTCAGCAGCGCGTCGCGCTGCGGCAGTTGCTGCAAGGTGATCGGTCCACCGCACGCGCAGTGCGCCGTGCCACAGATCGGACAGTCGCCGGGGTCCGCGTGAAAGCCCAGCATGGCCGGTTACGCGATGACCGCGCCGTACGGCGCGCCGACGGGCACCCAATGTTGGTTCACCGCGCGCAGGGAGATCGTGTCGCCGACGGCGGCGAACGTGATGACGTCGAACGCGGCGCCCTTCCCGCCGATCCCTTCGGTGATCGTCACGGTGTGGGCGAAGGCGGTCTTCGCGGTGAGGGTGAGGAGCATCGCGTCATCCCCGGCCGCCGGCGGCGCGAGGGTGAAGGCGCCCGCACTCGGTTTCGCGAGCTCGTGCACGCCGTCCACGACGGCGATCGGCCCGTCGACGAGGTACAGGGCGAGATCCTCGCCGCGCACGTACTGATTGGTGGTGCTGTTCCATCGCGGCATTGTCGGTCTCCCTGGAATGCGCGGCGCGTGAAGCGATCCCCGCGCGCCGCGCCGGACACGAATCGCAGCGGCGACTAGCTGAGGCCGGTTATCGCCGTTCGTACTTCGGCTAACTCAGTCCCGTGACCTTCCCGAACGCCGCTTCGCGGTACACGCACAACGCCCCGCGCTCTTCGATCAGCAGCGCGACCTTGTTGGTCGTGAAGAAGTCGAGATGGCTGTTGCTCATCGCCGCTTTCACGCCGCCCTTGCGGAAGAACTGCGCGCAGGTGGCGAACGCGCCGACGAGCGCGGTGTTGGCGACTTCCGCCGGGGTAATCGCCCCGGGCAGACCCCAGAGTTGCGGCGGTTGCGCCGGGGCCCAGGGGCCGGAGCCCATGTAGTTGCCGTTGGCGTTCTTCGCGAGTTGGATCGTCAGCCAGTTCGCCGGATTCATCACGAAGCCGTCGGGCTGAATCAGGGCGTTGGTCGCGATCGCCGAGATCTGCTTGAAGATCGCGTCCATGTTGCTGTCCGCGCCGCGCGCGACGGCCGCCGCCAGCGCGAGGCGGTTGTTGATCCCGCGCATGTTGGGGGCGGTGCCGCTGCCGTTCAGCAACTGATCCTCTTCCGCCAGCGCCAGGAACATCCGCAACCGCGCGTCGATCAGCGATTGCATCGCCGGAAAGTCCTCGAGCATCTCGGTGGTCACCGGGATCCACGTGGCGATCTTCACGACGGGGTCGGTGGCCTGCACGAAGGACAGCGCGGATTCGGGCTTCTGGGCCCCTTCGGCGACCGCCGCGGCCGCGTTGGTCTCGGCGAGTTCCTTCATGTAGATGATCGCGTTGCTGTCGGTCGTGCCGGGCGCGATGAGATCCGCGACCACGGTCCGGCGCAACCCGATCATGAGGACGCCGGGGCGATAGTCCGGGGTGATGAGCGGGCCACCGGATCCGCCCGACGTGTCGAGCAGGGTCGCCTGCAGATCCACCGCGGGCGACGTGAAGATGACGCCCTGCTGGACCTGGTGGCCCCCGTGCTTGATAAACGCGCGAATCGCCGGATCGCTGACGAACTGCGCGCCCATCGATCGCGTCTCGCGCGTCGCCTGGTGGCCCGTCCCACTCGCCGGGCGCTCGGTCATGCCGGCGGTCAGACGCTCGACTTCCGCCAGGAGGTTCGCGTCGCCGGCGGCGCCGTCGATGCGGGACTTGATGCCTTTCGCCTCGTCGAGCAGCTGCTGGACCGCGGCCTTTTCCTCGTCGGTGCGCAGACGGCCTTTGACTTCCGGGATCTTGCCGTCGGCCGACGCCGGCGTCGCGTACGTCTCGCAGGCGCGCATCTGCGTTTCGATCAGCGTTTTGATCTCGGTCTGCTTGGCGCGGAGATTGGCTTCGAGCTGGGTGACGTTCATGATGATTCGGTCCTTCAGAAGTCGAGTTGCTGCAGTTCGCGTTCGATCGCGTTCTGCCACGCGGTGTCCGCCGTCCGCTCCTGCGACGTGGCCGCGATCGGCGGCTCCTGGTCGGTGGCGTTGGGCGTCGAGAGGGTCACGAGGGCGCGCTGATCCGCGGGATCCGTCGAGTCGGTCAAGAGCCGCGTCAGGGTCTCGTCGAGCGTGGCGACCCGATCGACCATCCCGAGGGCCAGGGCGTCGGTGGATCCATAGACGTAGGCCTTCCACTCCGACCGGACGCGGTCGGGGGTCATCCCTTTACCACGGCCCGCGACGACGGCGTCGACAAACTGGCCGTACATCGTGTCGACGATGGCTTTGCGACGCGCTTCCGCGGCTTTGCTGATCGGCTCGGTCTCGTTCCCGTCCAGTTTTCCTTCGCCGGCGGAGACAAACGTCCGCTTGATCCCCAGCTGCTCGAGCGCGGCGGACAGGTCGTCGTGCATCCAGTAGCAGCCGATCGATCCGACGAACGCGGAGGGGGCCGCGATGATTTCGGTGGCCGCCGAGGCCAGGTGATAGGCGGCCGACGCCATCGTGAACTGCGCTTGCGCGAGAATCGGCTTCTTCGTGCGCGCGCGCATCAGCTCGGCCGTGAATTCCGCGCACCCCGCGACGCTGCCGCCCGGGGAATCGATGTCGAGCAGGATCGTTTTCACGTCCGCGTTCGCCATCGCCTGGCGCAGTTGGCTGGTCAGCTTTTCGAAGGTCGTACCGCCCGAGTACTCGCTGAACAGATTCATGCGGGGCGCGATCGCCCCGTACACCGGGATGATCGCGACACTCCCGACTTTCGGCTGGGGCAGGTTCTTCCGGTTCACCAGCGCGGCCGCGATTTCCGCGGTCGACTCGACGCCGGCGATGTGTCGCGCGAGCGTCCCGGCGATCACGGGGCCCCACTCCGGCAGGATCGCCCACGGGTGCGAGACCACGAAGCTGAGGATGTGCGCGTAACGGTCTGGCTTCATGCCGCAGTCTCCAGCGCATCGAGCGTCCGGATGTTGATCTGCACGGCGAGGTGGCCGGCCTCCTCGACCCCAACGATCGGCGTCAGATCCGCGGCGAGCTCGCGGGTCCACCGATCAAAGTGGGCGAAGAACGCCGCGGGGCGCTCAGCGACGGGCCATTTCTCGAGCCGGGCCGCTTGGCGCGTGCGGTGCGCCTCGAGAATGGGCCTGATGACCATCGCGTCGGCGTCGTCCGGCGCGGGATCATCGGTCCGCACCATGCCCTTCGCCGGCGGTTCGGCCGGATGCGCGGTCGCATCGGACGGCCCCCCCTGTTGCGGGGCGATCTCATCGGACGCTGGGTCCTCATCGCGCGGGAGGTTGACCTTCGCGCGCGCTTCGTTGACCTTCATGTAGGGCTTGCCGACCGCCACCGACAGCGAATTCGACTGCTCTTCGAAGCTGCCGGCGAGCTTGGCCGCGATGTTGAACTCGAGATACACGTCGCGTTGGTCGTCGCACTCGATCAGACCCTGGCGCTCGACCTCCTGGTCGATGTGCTCGAACCACGGCCCGAGGCAGTCCTGGTAGAGGTTCTTGTGTTGCTCTTTGATGTTGCTGAAGGGTCGCGTGGTCGAGAATCCCGACGAAGGGCTGAGGGATCTGATACTCGGCCGCGCAGACTTCGCGCCGGAGCTTGCCGCCAATCGTATATTCCGAGTCCTTCGCGGAGAACGATCCCTGGGTGTAGGTCTCGCCTTCCTGCAGGAGCATCGTGTTGCTGGTCCCGCCGTAGAGGGCTTGAAACTGTGCGCGCCAGTCGGCCGCCTGGTCTTTGTTGTAGCGCTTGACCTCTTTCGGTCGCGTGATGAACCCCGGCGCGCGTGAGGCATTCCGCCAGAACCCTTCACGGTGCTCGCCCGCGGCGGCTTCTTCGGCCAGGATCCGACGCAGGGTCTCGAGGGGCGACAGGCCCATCAGGGGGTTCAGGGGGTTGTAGCCGTTGAAGTAGACCACCTCGGAGAGCTCGAGGCGCTGCATCCGCCCGTTGACGGTCCAGTCGAAGTGCGTCGGGAGGAGTCCGCCCTTGGGTTCCATCTCTTCGGGCGGTAGGCGTACGAGCCCGATCGCGGGCCGGCCATCGCCGCCGCGGTGGCGGACCTTGAGCCAGTACGCATTGAAGTAGATCCCGAGATCGCTCACCAGGCTCTCGATGAGCCGAAAGCGGGTGGTCGCGGGGTTGGGGCGGCCGAGCCACTTCGCGAGATCGTGATCGACCAGCCGCACGCGGTCCGTGTCCGACACGCGGCGGAACACCTGGAGGCCGACATGGGCGATGTTGCGCGCGAGGAAGTCGACGCAGATCCGCACGTTTGGCTGGGTGCGGTAAATCTCGGCATAGGTGTGCCGATAGTCGTAGAGATGGAGCGACCCGGCGCTCGACCCGGACATCTGCCAGGTCGGCGGCGGCGTCGTCAGCGCCTGCAGCCCGTCGAATGTGCGGACAATCACGGCAGCACCTGCGTGAACGCGACGTTCGACCGGTGAATCACCAGATCGCCGGGGATCTTCGCGGGCGCTTGCCCCGCCTTCAGGCCCGACACATCCCGCAGGGTGAGCCAGCCCCCGCGATACGACCAGAGGACGCCCTCGAAGGCCTCCGTCGAGTCGTGTTGCAGATTCACAATCACCCGCCGTCGCACACACGGCGGTTGCCAGAAGCACAGCCAGCGCACTAGACAGCCACACGTGGCAGTGTGGAACGCTGAGGTGGAACGGCCTATTTTGAGTCCCGAAATTCGGCGGGAGGTGTTACGAGGCGCAACTCCGGCTGTCGCCTTTCACCAGGGCGAGGTTCGAGTCGCCGAACACATGTTTTCGGGGCGTTTTTGTTTTTCCCACGCGCGGATCCTACGCCTTCGTCCGTTGAGCCGCGTCGCGCATGTCCTTCCGAATCTGTTCTGGCACGCTGACGCGCTCCCGTCCTGCACGTTTATAGGCGTCGTCGTACTGCTTCGACGGCATCCGTAGATGCACATCAACTGACGGATCGTCGTCGTCGAGCGGAGGGCGGCCGGGATGGGCCCGCTTCATGCGGCCACCACCAGCGGGCCGTCTGAGGGCTCGTCGGTCTCCCAATGGCGATCCATCCGATCGACCGCGTTGATGAGGGCGGACGCGCCGTCAATCCGTTCCGTCGAGACCTTCTTCGAGAGCTTGATGTTCCCCGTCGCGTCCTGCTCCGCGGCGGCGTTCCCGATGCACCACCGGAGCACGGGGTGTCCGTCATGCCGCAGCCGCCTGGCGAGGATGGCGGTCTCGAGCGACTTCGTTGGCGCCGACAGCGATCGGAACCCCTGCCGGATCGGGACACACACGAAGCCGTCCTGCTCCTGGAGCCGGGTCATCAGGTCGGTCGCATTCCAGGGATCGAACGCGAGCTCGCGTACGTCGAACTCGAGGGCCCAGGCGTTCAGCTCGCGCCGGATGTATTCGTAGTCGACGACGTTGCCGGGCGTCGGAATGAGGAATCCGAGCCGGGCCCACTCGTCGTACGGCACCCGGTCCCGCGTGACGCGCTCGAGGATGTTCTCCTGCGGCATAAAGAACTGCGGGAGGACATCGAAGCCCGTGCCCTCGTCGTCGGGGAAGACGCCGACGGCCGCGGACAGGTCCTTCGTCGACGACAGATCCAGACCGACGTAGCAGCGCCGGCCCTTCAATCGCGCGCGGTATTCTTCGCGCGTCATGCGGCCACCACGTCGCACGCATCCCAGGCGGTCAGACTCACCCACCGTTCGGCGCTTTCCGTCCACTGATCGAGATACAGCCGTCGGAACGTCATCTCCTGCGCCGGGATTTCCTGGGCCCGCTTGCACGCGATCCGCATTTCCTCGAGGCTGCGGAAATCCCCGAGCGCGGGGTTGGCCTGATGCCACACGGCCTCGCTCGTCCAATCGGCGTCGGCCGGCGCTTCGTAGAGAATCGGGAGGAAGGTCGGATCGAGCGCCGGGTGTTCCTTCACTTTGCGGGCGTGGTCGTACATCTCCCACAAGATCGAATGCCGGTCGTAGCCGGCGGTCGAGATCGCGATCAACAGCGGCTGGTCCCGCGCGCCCATCGACGTCGTCAGCACGTCGAACAAGTCGCGACTGGGTGCCGCGTGGAGCTCGTCGTAGATGATCCGGGACGCGTTGAACCCGTGCTTGCTGTAGGCTTCCGCCGAGATCGCGCGATAGATCGTGCCGCTGGCGCGGTGAATCATCCGGAGCTTCGAATGGACGATCTCGACTTCGGCCAGGAGCTCCGGGTCGTTGCGGATCATCTGCTCGGCGACGTTGAAGACAATCGCCGCCTGCTCCGTGTCCGCCGCGCACGAATACACTTCCCCGCCGAGCTCGCCATCAAATATCAGCCCATCGATTGCGAACGCCGCCGCGATCTCGCTCTTCCCGTTCTTGCGCGGCATCATGAGCAGACACGTCCGGTATTGCCGCCGCCCGTCCGGCGTCGTCTGGAAGAGCGGGCGCACGATGTCGCGCTCCTGCCACGGCCGCAAGTTGAAGGGCTGGCCAGCAAACGGGCCTTTCGTGTGCGTCAGCTGGTTGATGATCGCGACCTTGCGATCGGATCCCGGGTTGCCCGTCACCGGAGGAGTCCGGCCCATTTCGACACGACGGCCGCCGCCGGCTTCGCCTCAGACAGCGGCTTGCCGAACGGCGAGAGGCAGAAGTCCTTCATCCAGGTCGCGACGCGGTGCATCAGACCCCGGTGGTTGGGTCCGCCGGCGGCCGCCGGTGACGCTGAGAGGGCGCGCTCCTGCACCACGGCGCGGCAGAGCATCACGAACGCCGCCGCCGTCTCTGGCGTCAACGTCCGTTTCGCAAACGCGGACGGCGCCAGCTCGTGCCAGATGGCCAGCGCGTGGGCCCGGCCCTCGAGTTCGTCGATGCGGGTCTGCAGCTCGGCGATCTGCGGGTTCAGATCCCCGGGTCGCGCCGCCTGCTGCAGGAACGCGAGTTGCGATGTGAGATTCGCGAGCTCCGACGTCGACCCCTGCAGCTCGGCCGGCGGGTCGAACGTGTCGATCGGCGCGGTGACCGGCGCGCTGGGATGCCGCACGACGACCGAGCGCTTGCCTTTGCGCCCCGATCCGACGCGCCGGCCGCCGCTGCCTCGCCCTCCCATTCCTGACGCCCTCCCGTTTTTGATTCTTTTGAAAACGCCGCCAGTTGCGGCAGGCCCGATCAACAAATCACGCCACGTTCGAGCGATCGTCCCGACAACAGCGGGCGATCGACGAACTTTTGAAACGACTCAAAGCTGCGTTTGACCCTGAGCGGGTTTCCCGGCCGCCCAGACTCTGGAGAAACGATCACCCCCCCGCCGGTGTTGATCGGTTCATCGCCGTTGAATCCCCCGCTTCGACTCCTCGCGTGTTTTCGCATCCGAGCAATCCACGCATAAGGCTTGTTCGTTCGTGTGGTCGTCGCGTCCACCTTCGGCCAGAGGGATCACGTGGTCGCGGATGGTCGCGCGCGTACGTCGGCCCGCCGCGAGGCAATGCACACACCACGGGGCACGCGCGAAGAGCTGGGCGCGCAGCCGCTGCAGCTGGCGGCCGCGGATGCGCGGAGGCGGCGGGCCCACGTTCGGCCGCCACGGCACGACCGGATGCTCGGTGCAATTCAGCGTGGGGCACGTCCTCACGAAGCACGGACGAGGGGGCGCCAGGGCCATCAGCGCGAGGCCTCGAGGGCGGTCAGGATCTTGGCCAGGGCGCGCAGTCCGTCGACGTGGTCGGACTTCAATCGGACCGTGACCAACGCTTCTGCCTCCGCGCGGGTCAGGGTAATAAAGAATCGATCGCCGGCGGATGAGGTCTCCGCCATAACAGGGGGAATCCTTGCGGATACGAGGTGGACGGGAACGCCGACGTACCCCAGCTTGCGCCGGAACGCGGGGGCTCCTCACGCCGTGTGAACAGCGAGATGCACAGAGATAGCGCGAAGTTTTGCTTGAGGCCCAGAAAACCTCGCAGGTAGGATGCATCATTCCGAGGACACCCCTGATGTCGCTCGATCCGCTGCTCTCGCCGCTCGTCCATCTCCCACACCTGATCGCGGTGCACAAGGTGGCGCACCGACTCGACGTCAAGCCACAAACGGTGCGGCGCCTCATTCGGCACAAGAAGTTACCCGCGTACCGCGTGGGCGCTCGGCTCCGCGTGGACCCGCGCGACGTGGACGCCTATTTGCTCGCGCATCGGGTAAACGGATCGAACGGATCAAGCGGGCACGGCAACGGAGGCGGGGCGTAAATGCCCGAACCCCACGATCTGACGCGCGGTGACGGGGAGCGACCGCGTCTCGCCGACGGGTCATCCGAGGCCCGGGTCAGCCGGAGCGTGTCGCTCGATGAGGCCGCCCAGCGGCTGCACGTGTCGCGCCGCACGGTCTACAACCGCATCCGCGAGGGGCGGCTCGAGACGATTCGCACGCCGGGCGGATCGCAGCGGGTGTTGCTCACGTCGCTGTCGCGGTGGGTCGCCTGATGGCGGCCCGCGCCATCTGGAAAGGCGTCCTCAAGATCGCCCTGGTCACCGTCCCGATCAAGGTCTTCCCCGCCACCGAATCGAGTGACAAGCTCTCGTTCAATCAACTGCACGCGGCCTGCACGACCCGCATCAGCCAAAAGCATTGGTGCGCGTCCTGCGGCCGCGACGTGCCGAACGATCAGATCGTGAAGGGCTTCGAATTCGAAAATGGTCGCTACGTCGTCCTGCTGCCCGAGGAGCTCGAGGCCGTGCAGCCGCCGTCGACGCGGGTGATCGACCTGGTGCACGTGGCCGAGGCCTCCGCGCTCGAGCTCCGGGCGATCGACCGGGCGTACTACCTCGAGCCCGACGGCGCCGACAGTGGGCCCGCGGCCCATGCCTACGCCGTGTTGACGGCCGCGCTCGAGGGCAGCGTGGCGATCGGCAAGCTCGCGATCTACGGTCGTGAGTATCTCGTGGCGGTGAGCCCGCAAGGCGCCACCCTGATGCTCTACACGCTGCACCACGCCGCCGAGCTCCGCGAGATCTCGCACGCCGGCTGGAGCTCCGTCAGTCGCGACGAGCTCACCTTGGCGGCGCAGGTCCTCCACACGTTCGAAGGGCCGCTGACCCTGGCGGACTTCACCGACGCGTATCAAGCGGATGTACGACGGCTGATCGACGCGAAGATCGCCGGCGATGAGGTCGTCGTCCCTGCGCTGCTCGAGCCGTTGCCCGTGTTGGCGTTGATGGACGCGTTGACGCAGAGCCTGGCGGCCGCGACGCCGAAAAAGAAAATGGCGAAGGCGCGCATGACCTCGACTCGCACGCAGGCGTCATGACGGACACATTCGACCAGGAGGCCCCGTGCTGAAGTTCCGCATCACGATCGGCGCCGATTGGCTGGACATCGAAGGGCCGGTGCCGCTCACCGATGCGCTCGCGCTCATCGATCGCTGGTTTGAGGCGCTGTCGCGCGCGGACCAACACCGCGTCGATCACCTCACGCGGCGCCTGGCGGCCGCCAACACCAAGCTCCGGCTCGATGTCGCCGCTGCGACGCCGTCGTAAGGCTCTCTCGCCCCGGTTGTTTCACCGTCGTTTTTTCAAAGGAGTCCACATGCCGCCTCTGGATTTGACCGCCCTCACCGACGAAGTCGCACGCAACGAATCCGTCGACGCCTCGGCGTCTGCCCTACTCACCACCCTGTTCAACGCGGTCGAAGCCGCGAAGAACGATCCGGCCGCCATCCAAGCGATCGTCGATCGGGTGCGCAGCTCGAACGACGCCTTGGCCGCCGCGGTCGTGGCGAACACGAGTACGCCGCCGGTTTAGCCCCTCACTCCTCCGTCGGCGTCGCGGTGCAGGATTGGCTGCTGGGAAACAGACTGCCCCGGTCTGTGCGGGCTGGTGCCTGGACTCGACGTCGACGGCGGCTCACCTTTATCGCGGTTTCCCCGTGCCATGGGCGTCGTCGACGTGCCGCGCGACCTCGCCGCGCATCCGGGCGTTGTACGTGACGTCGAGCAGCTCGAGCAGGGCCGCCGAGGCGCGCTGATCTGTTTCGCTCTCACGGAGCGCCCGTTGTGCGGCGCCCCAATCTTCGAACTCCCGCGACCACCCGATCTCATACGTCCAGTCGCGGGCCGGGGCCCCACAGAGGCCGCACCAGGGATCGATCCGAGGGGGCATCTCGATCTCGCCGCCACGTCCCTCCAGCAGCAGCCCGATGGCGGCTTTCAGCCACGCGAGGGCTTCGTGGTCGGTCGTCTGCTCGGCCAGGTTCGTGCTCACCGCCATCGCGAGGATGGCGTGACGCTGCGGGCCGCAGAGGCATTGGACGATCGGAAATCTCATCGCGGGACGTCCTGCGTCGTGTCGTCGCCGCGGCGCAGGACCTCGAGTACGGCGGGACTCTCCGCGAAGTACTCGCGCACCGCCTGGAGGAACGAGCGGCCCGCGTCGCGAATATCCGCCTGCGTCCCTTCATGTTGGAGCGCCAGCTGGAGCAGCCCGGCGAGTTGCACGGCGACCAAGGGACTGAGCAGGAGGGACATCGGCTCGTCCTCGCGCTCGAGCGCGTCGAATTCCGCGGCCGCGCACCGGAGCAGCTCCGCGTCCAGCGCCGACACGCCGTCCGGATCGTGAAGGTCGGGCTGCTCGATGATGTCGCCGTTCGCGTCGAACAGCGTCACAAGATCAACCGTAACGGATAGGCAGCGTCGGCGGCTATGGATGGAGGCCGCGTCTTGATCAGCTCGCGTTGGAATTGGTCCGCCGCCTCGTCCTTGTCGACCGCGATCCGCGTGATGAACGCGTGGCACGGGATGCCGCTGTCGGTCTGGCCTTCCCAGACCCGGGCCGGAATCTCGCCGTCGCGGGTGACGAGTGTCACGATCTTGTCGGTGCTTTCGAGCGTCACTTTCATCAGCGTTTGCTCCACATCCCGCCGCGGAATCCCGTCATTCGAACAGCCCTCGCTGCGGATCGACCGCCAGATCCGACGCGCCGAAGACCTCGACTTCGGCGTCCATCGGCAGCAGGAGCATGCGCGGCCGCACCGAGAACACGCCAGGTGGCCACGCCGGCATCCGATACACCACGTGTTGTTGGCCCGTCATCGCGGCGAGGTTGGTGGCGAGTTCGACCGCGGCGGCGTGCATCACGTCAGCCCTCCCGCCGCACAGTCTGTGTAGCCGTCCGACGTCGGCGCACGCCACAGACGATCGCCACGGTGCCGTCGGGAAATCGAAGCCCTTCGGCCACCGTGCGCCCGCCGGCGCCGATCACGAAAGCGAGCCGCCTCGCCCGCCGCGTCCGCGAATCCGCCTGACCCCCTCACATCACACCGGCCCTGATCTGCGTCGCATACTCGACCAGCGCCGCCGCGAGTTGCTCCGCGTGCGCCGCCGGCAGGGAGACATGCGCGACCGGTGTGCCAAATTCGATCCGAATCACGCCGTGCGCGACGTCGGCCGCGATCGCCACCGCGAGCTCGCCCTCATCATCCGGCCCGAGCCGCCCGAACGGGAACGCCCCCGTCGGCCCCACGACGCGCGCCGTCGACGCGCCGAGGCGATAGACCAGACAGAGCACCGGATACGAGACGGCGTACCGGTTCGCGAGCTGCTGCAGTTCCTGCCGCACGGCCGCCGGGAAATCGAAATCTTCAGGCGCCATCGTTCACGGGAGCGGCGGCCACGGCCCCGAGCGTCCGAGACTATCCTTGAGCCGCAGGATCGCCGCACTCGCGATCCCTTTGACGTACGCCCATTCATGCACCGACACGCCCGCCGGCGGCTCGTCCTGCCCGTTCGCGAGCCGATCCACGACCGCCTCGAGCCCGTCGGCCATCTGTTGCCGTGTCATCCTGTGCCCCCCGTCCACCGCTCCACGCGATAGAACGCCTCCGCGGTTCCCGTGCCGCGTGACCAGGCATACCCGACGTCCGAGGTTTTCACCAGCGGCTCGCCGCCGTCCGCGCACGGGATCGGCGGCGGCCACTCGAAGCACTCGCCGATCGCGAGCGCGCCGAACGTCAGGCCGGGCCCGTGCGCGAGGATCTGGTCGGCTGCGTGCTGGGCGCGCCGTATACGGCTGAGCACGTCCACCAGGTCGCCGACCGTGATCGCCTGCGTCACAGCGCCTCCAGATCTTTCCTTCGCTGCGCCGCAATCGTAGTGAGGAGCAGGATTCTGATCTGCCCATACAGGATGAGGCGGTCCATGTCCCGTGACAATCGCGGCAGGGTGACACCGGCCCGTCGTAATTGCGAGACCCGTTGCCGAGTGACCCACTCGCCGGGCGCGATCTCGTATTCGTACCTCCCCTCAACCTTGCGACTGACAAGCTTCACAGCGCCTCCAGATCCTTCCGTCGAATCCGCCAGCCACCCCGACCGGTCTTCCGCGCCTTGAGTTCCCCAGACTCAATCGCCCGCCGGATGTCGGCGGCTGGCAGGTTCGCCATGATCGCCGCCTCCTTGATCGTCAGAAACAAGGTCTCCGCCATCCTCTCCGCCACTGGCGGCGATGGCGGAGACAGGACCGCCCGCAAGGCGGCGGCGAAGAGCTGGCGGATCGGGTCGTCGCCAGCCGGCAGAGTCTGAAGGAAACTTCCGGGAGTTTCCTTCAGACTCTGGCCGTGGCCCTGCCCGTTCCGGTTCACGGGTGCCCGTCCGGCCGGTAAAACGAACGGCGGAGGCGCTGGCCGGCGCTCAGACGCGATTCGGGCGACGTCGTCAGGGTTGTAGACCACCACGGGCGGCGTCCCGTCCTGGGGCCGGAGGCGCTGCTCGAGTTTCTGGGCGCGCGCCAGGCGTTCAATCGTCCGCGTCGAACACCTGATGATCTGGGCCGCGTGCACGATCGGCAACCAGTCGGACAGGTCGGTGTCCGTCATGACTCGCCGCCAGATCCGACGGCTGTCGGAGACGGACCACGCGCACCGTCTGGTCCGGCCGAGACCAGTTCGTTGATGTAGGCGTCGACGCCGTCGCGGATCGGCACGACCTGTCGGGCGCGCCCCTGCGCCAGGATCTGCTCACAGCGCGCGACGTGGACCTTCGGGCCGCAGGCCAGCAGCAAGCCGTACAGCCGCGCACTCTGCAGGAGCAGCAAGGCTTCGGCGGCGTTGACGGCGGCTTGCCACTCGGCGGGCGTGCGGGGGTTCCGCGTCTTCATGGCTGTCCGCCAATCGGCGCGGTGGCGGAGATGGCGGAGACGTTCCCCGTGGAACGCCGGGGGGCGATCTCCTTCTCTTGGAGGAGCGGCACGTCATCCCCGCCCTCGAGCAGGTAGCTGTTGATGCAGCGGCGCACGAAGTCCGACATCGTGAGGCCCGCGGTTCGGGCCGCGGCCTTGGCCACCACGAACTCGGCGTCGGTCAGTACCGCAAACGCATAGTGACGGCGTGGGGGCCCGCTGTAGCGACGGTGTCGGCCCATCAGAGGAGGGTCCTCGTGTTGAAGTCGTGTTCCTGGAGCCACTCGGCGAGCAGGCGGCGGCCCGTGGCCGTGCGCATCGCGTGGTCGAGCGGCGCGCACTCGGTGCAGAGGGTCTGCGCGCGATCGGCCCAGCCGCAGCCGTTCGCGCACGGGCGGTCGTGCGTGCAGCCACACCAACGACATTTCCCAGGTCGATTGACGAGCGCGATCGTCGTGGTCATCCCTGCACCTTCGATTCACTGACCGGGCCGATCGTGACGTGGGACGCGCGGCCTTTGACGTCGTCGGCGTACCGGCGCACGCGCTGGCGATAGTCGTCTTCGTCGGCGGCCTGCAGGCGGAGCACGGTCGGCACGCCCTCGTGCTCGTCTCCGTCGTTCCAGACCCAGACGGTGGCAATGAACCAGATCATCGGGTGGACTCCGTGACGGGATCGTCGTGGAAGCGATGACAGTGGCTGCAGTAGCGCTGCTCGATGTCGTTCCCGTTGTAGCTGGTTCGCCCGCAGACGAGGCACTGGATACCGGAATAGGACACCCCGCCGGAGACCGTCGTCACGAGCCTGTACGTCACTTCGGCCAGCCTTTTGTCGTCTCCACGGCTCGCGCGGTGTCCACGTGCATGCCGTCGTCGGTGGCCTTGAATCCGGGGAATTGCTGTTCCAGCTGCCGCTGGAGGTAGTCACACTCTTTGATGATTTGGTTTTCGAACTGCCCGGTGATGAAGATGCCGGCGCGTTCGAGCAGGACCACCAGCGCCGTCACCTCGACGCGCAAGACGAGATACTTCTCGGCAAAATCCCGCACGGCGATCGCTTCAGAATCGGTCGCGATCCGCGTGCCCAGCCACCGGCCCGCGAACACCGTCCGCCACTTCGCGAGGCGGTTGATCGTCCTCAGATATTCGCTCTCCATCGGTCGCCCCTCAGAACTCCAACGACGCTTGCACCGGTCGTGGCCGACGCGTCCGCCTATTCCGCACGAGGACCACGGGCGATCCGCGCCATTCCCCACTGCCCCAATCGCGACTCAACATCCCGGCCGCCTGGTCGCCGAGGCCGTGATACCGCCCGCCACAGATGCACGCGCACGTCGGTTTCGTGGCGAAGTGGCAGGTGGCATCACAGCGGCGGGTGCGCTGCGTGAGGATGGTGGCCACAAGAAAATCATCGCTGGTCGCGAATGGAAACGAGGGGCTCCGTCGTCTCCTCCCGTACCGCGTCAGCGGCCGGTGGCGTCCAGCCGCATTTCAGACACGACCGGCTATCGACGAACTTGTGATCGCAGCCGGCGCCGAGCGCGTCGACGGCGGCTTGCGCGGCGCGGCCACGGCGGACGAATTCTTGAAACTCATCGAGCGTCATGGTTGTAACTCCATCAGCGCATAGTCCCGGGCCCGGTTCAGGTGCGCCATCTCCACCTCGGTGCCACCGACATCGGGATGCTTCGCCTTCGCGAGCGACTTGTACGCGGTGTCCACCTGGTCGACGGTCACGCGCGCCTCGACGCCGAAGCCGAAGACGGCACGCCAGTTCGCCGCGGAGTCGGCCGGGAGCGCCTTGTAGCCCGCGAGGGCTTGCTCAATCGTCCCGACGCCGTAACGTTCGACGCGCCGGAGGGCTTCGATGTGCCCCGCGATCGCGGCGATGTTGTCGGCGACGGTGCGAAAGCGATCACACGCCAGGACGTTCGCTTTCCCCTTGAAGCTGAAATAGATCGCGGCGCCGGGATCACTCGGATTCTCGTCGGAGCGAGGGCGGCCATCCAGCCGCAACGAGACGTTGGTCGACAAGACCGGGTTGCGCGCGCCGAGGCGGTCGACCTCGAGCTCGAGGCGTGTCGTGGCGAGCTGCACCGTCAACCGGCCGTTGCTCGTGCGCTTCGTCCCGAACGGCGCCTCCAGGCGACGAGCAGCCGCTGTGCGTTTCCAGCCGACGGGCCACTCGAGCGGGAACCGCTTGATCGAATCGTGGTCGCTGATGCGGGCGTCGACTTGGGTCATGGATTATGCAGATTCTGCAAATACGTCAGCTTCGCGGGCGTCAGTGCGGCATCCCTCCACGCGACGCGCGTCCAGAATGCGAGCGGGACTTCACTCGGGTTCTCCCAACACCCGCCGAAACGCGTTGAAGGCTTCGCGACCAATCGGGACGAAACCAGGACAGAATTTCTCAGCGAGATCGCAACAGTGTCGCTCTGTGGCTGGCTCTGAAAGGGACTGGCGCGCCAGCGCCACGAGCAATAGTTCGTAGTCAGCTATCCAATCGAATCCCCGGCCGCGCGACAGAAAATCCCTCAAGTCTGCGGTGACGCTCGCTATCGACTCCGTTGGTGTGCCGTCTCGGAGCCGGACACGCAACTCGTCGAGTTCTCGCAGCCGACCATAGCCCGCGGCCGCGGCGCCGTGCGGGTCTCTCACGATCGTGCCATTCGCCATGTCGATGCCGAGGTTCACTGAACCGCCGCCCTCCCCCGCCTCGCGAAAGTCCTCGTCTGAGCAGCCATGCACAATCGTTCGCGACTGATCGCGAACCAGCGCGACGTTCTTGCCGCAGCGCGGACAGATTCCGCGTGGCATCGGATCCTTACTGCCCGCTGCGATGCACCGTGCTAACTCCTTGGGAATCGAATCGTTCATGGCTGCCTCCTGGAGCAGTCGCCTGATTGGTTGATCGGCGGGCCGTGCGTCAGGAACGCACCCTTCGGGCTGCAGACCCTAGCCCGCCGAACCTTGTTCAATGCGCTATCAGCCTGTTCCTGTCCGCTGCCGGCGAATCCGCCACGGCACGAACTCGACCTGGAGGCCGGGCCGCACCTGGTCGGCCGCGAGCTTCACCGCGTCGCGGTAGTGTTTCTCAATCCACGCGACGACGAGATCTCCCCGCGTCACATCGAGGCCGCCCACCTCGATCACGGTCCCGTGATCGTCCACGAGCTGCGTCTGCAGGAACCACATATGGAAGTCGTGTCGCGGGACGCGCGTTTCGATCACGTGGAGGATCTGCGCCCAGACGTGCAGAGGGGGATTCGACTTCAACGGCACAGCGGTGGGCTCGGTCACCTCCGCGGGCTGGGATTGACTCGTGATCCAGGCGGCGAAGGCTTTACGCCAGAACGTCGGCGGGTCGTCGCCGATCGACTGCTCGTGCGGGATCGCGGCCATGGTCCGTGCATAGAACGCGATGAGCCGACCGGCCTTGACGTGGGCGGGTTCGCCGATCGGGCCGCCGAGCTGGTCGAATAATTCGAAGTGGACGAATCGCGGGACATGGACTCGACCTTCACACCAGGCGTGCGCGTGAGGATGTTCACACGGTGGCCGCGGCGCGGATCCGATCAGCGGTAGCGTCGGCGGCGTTTTCCAGGGGTGCAACTGTTGCACCTCTGGCTCGCGCGCGCGCGTTTGTGTGTGTACGTTCTTCGGATCAATTGACGGATCGGGTGCAACATGGGTTGCACCTCTGGAGTCCAAAGTTGCACCTCTGGAGTCCCAGGGGTGCAACTGTTGCACCTCTGGGGGCGAGGGTTGCAGTGGGACCTCCAGCTGTTCTATGGGCTGCCTGACGGCGCGCGGCGGCAGGTTGTCGAGCACCATCCGATAGTGCGCGGGGAGGTGCTGCGTCGCTTTGCGGACGGTCTCTAACACGGGCGGCTCCATATCGCGTAAGGCCTGGACGTGCGTCTTCGCGGTGCGAAGGCTGACGTCGGCGAGGTGTGCAAGTTCCTTCATTCCCATGCGGATCTGTGTGCCGTCGCTGTCGCGCGCGTACGTCGCGCACGCGACCGCGATCGGCTTCAGTACCTGAGAGAGCCCCGATTCCAAAACGCGCGACACATAGCGACCACTCATCGATGAGCCCGCCAACGACGCGCGTCGATCGCGCCCACACATGAGGTTGTGTCGCGCGTAGAAACCTGCGTACGATCGTCCCGTCTCATCGATGCCCTCCTGGTCACCTCGTCCGTGTTCAGTGGGCGCGCTGGGATCGCGCTTCGTCAGGGCCGGCGGCTGCTCGCCTCAGCCGTCGGCAACTTCTCTCCTCCTCCTCAATACAACCCGATCAATCGATATCCAGGGACTCGCGTGTGCCCCGCGCGGATCACCGGACAAGCTCGCCGAAACTCAAACACGCCCGTCCATCGTGCTTACTTCCACTCCCGATGTTCGTTCCGCCATTGCGGCGACAATTCGTCCCGCCTCTCCGCCCGTCGCCGTGTCCAGTTCCACGCCCGGCTCCCCACCCAGATCGTCACCAGAGTCACCAGCGCGCCGGCGAGCAGCTCTTTCATGCCGGCGAGTATCTCAGGTCCGGAGGAACGGCTCCGCCGATTTCAACCAGTCCCGCAGGTCGACCTGCGTCTCGGGATTCGACAGGAGGTCGTGCGCCTCGCGCACCAACTGCTGTAAACGCGCCGCTTCGAGACTCCGCATGGGCAACCGCAGGTCGAATTTCTCGAGCACGAGCCGGCGCAGTATGCGTAAGGCTTCCCCCCGGTTGATCTCTCCGATGCCGTCTCCGAGCGATTCACTGAAGCGGCGGAGCTCGCTCAGGATCGCGTCGACGTCGATCGCGAAGGCCTGCCGGGCATCGGCGATCATTTGCGTCGCCTGGGCGAGCGGATCGTCATCCATCGGCGCCTACCTCCTCCACGCGAGCAGGCCGCCCGCGATCGCCGCGAGGACGATCACCGCCAGCGCGAGCCACACGCCACACCCGACGGCGGTCTCGTCCTCGGTCTTGGAGACGAGGGAGATCTTGGTCACGCGCGTGGACTATTCACAGTACGAAGCCGCCCGCCCTCGGCTACCGCGTCGGCGGCTCGTGTCGTCCCATCGCCCGTCCACTCAATGCACCCGTGTGGGCTCATCGTCGTCGTCCTCGTCGTCATCCACCACGAACACGAAACCCAACTGCACCTCGCCCAACTCGTACGACGGCTCGATCTCGACCGGGCAATCGACGACCGCGGTCCCGGCGCCGGGATACTGCGCGCGCAAGGCTTGCAGGGTCTCGATCAAATCATCGAGCGTCATCACGCCCCCTGGAGGATCCGCGCGACGTACTGATAAAGCGCCAGCCGTGACAGCTCACGTCGCGGCACGGACATCGAACGACGTCACGCGGGACGGACAGGAAGACGCGGATCGTGTGGTCGACCACCCAGCGCGTGAATTCCTGACGCGTCATGAGTCGCTGCTTGGGTAGGACACCCGGCCTGCCCGGCACCGTCCGACCCTTCACGCCGCCGAGGCGCCTGCGCAGCCGTTTATCCGCTCGCGTGCGCCGACAACGATCGAACAGGAGCGCCCGCGTATGCGGATCGGCCAACGCACGCTTCGCGGCGGCTTGAGCGGCTTGCAAGCCAGGGACGCTCATCACGCCCTCTGGAGGATCCGCGCGACGTACTGCCCACGCCACGGCGTGCCCCGCCGTGTCGTCAGGCCCGCCTCATTCAAGGCGTCGGAAATCTTCCTGGTGCTGCCGCCCGCGGCCTTCAGATTCCGAATCAGCGCCAGCTTGTCTTGCTCCACGACATCGGGTTCGAGCTGACTGCGGCTGCCGGCGACCAACCGAAAGCCGAACGGCAGCGTGCCGACGCGCTCGCCCTTCGCCTTCTTGTGCCGCAGGACGTCGCGCGTCCGCTCGCCGATGGCTTCCCGCTCCCACTGGGAGAGTGTCGCGATGATGTTGAGCATCGCGCGGCCCATCGCCGTGCTGGTGTCGAGGGTCTCCGCCACACTGATCAGCGTCACGTGCCGCCGTTCGAAGTGTTCGATGAGCGGCCAGAGGTCTCTCGTCGACCGGGTGAGGCGATCGAGCTTCGCGATGATGACGGTCCCGACGGCGCCCGCGTCCACTTGGGCGAGCAGCCAGGTCAGGCCAGGTCGATTAAGCGACTTCGCCGACTCGCCCGCGTCGCTGATGACGTCCCCCTCTGTCAGCGCGAGATCGCGGAGGTCGGCCATTTGGCGGATCTTCACGGTTTGCGCCTCCAGCGATAACCCCTCGTCCGCTTGCTTTTCCGTGCTCACACGCACGTACCCGAGCGTGTGCCGAGCTGCCATATAACCGCCTGGTTGTAGATCAGCAACCACACAACCGTTCGGTTGTGTGGCAGGCGGCTTTCGCCCCCCCTCGGGGTTTGGTACACTTTGCGCGCGCATGGCTTGACGGCTCCTTTTCCGTTGAGTCTCCAGGGACCGCGGCGCTCCCGTGACTGATGCGCTGCGGTCTCTGCCCTTCCGTTGCTGCCCCACCACCGAACGGCTTTCTCCCGTCCCGGCTCAAGAGGCGATCCGAGGACGCTGCGCGCGTTCCTGTTCGAGCGCGGACGCGAAGCCGCAGGTCCAGGCATCCACATCGCGTCGGTCGAACCGATAGAGCCTTCCCACTCGTCGGAACGGCAAGTGATGCTCGCGAATCAAGCGATAGAGCGCGGACTCGGATCCGAGCCGCAGGTAAACGAGCATGTCAGCGGCGGTGAGGAGCGGCTCGCGGTTCATGCGGCGCGACCCTTCGGCTTGCGTGCGGGCTTCGCCGACGATTCGGCCGCCACCGCGTCGAAGTAGCGACGGATCTTGTAGAGCGTCCGATCGTAGGGCTTGGAATATCGCCCCGACAACAACGGCTGCAACGTTTGCTGCGACACCACGGTTCCGGTCAGGCGCTCGATGTCCTCGGACAGTTGGCGGTACGACCAGTCGCGCGACAGCCGGATGTCGTTCAACTGGGCGATCAGCGATGGTGTGTTCTTGCTGTCAAGCCTATTCATTTCTTCTGACATGTCGGAGACGATACGCCCGATCTGATTGTACTGTCAACTAGATGTGTCATGACCGTGATATCCTACAGTTACCAACTTGCTGCAATGCCAAGAGGTTCCGTATGTTGCATCCGAGTTGGGGAACGAGCCGTTTAAGACGTTACTGAACAAGATTGCCGAGCGTTTTCCGTCGCGGACGGCGCTTGCGAAGGCTCTGAAAATCACCCCGTCGCGACTCAGTCGCGCACTCAACACGGGCGATTTTCCCTTCAATATCGAGAACTGTTTGCGCCTCGCGCAGGTGTCAGAAGAACCGCCGTCGGACGTGCTACGGGCCGCGGACAACCGAGAGATCGCGGAACTGATCGAGTCGCTGTATGGGCCAGAGAAACGGGTGACCGACCCGGTCCTGCAGGACCTCTTGCAGGAGTGGCCGACGCTGACGCTGGAGAACAAGAACGTCGTGCGGATGAATGTGTCGATCGCGCTCCGCCTGCATCGCACCGGTGCTGACGACAAGCCGGTCCAGGTGGCGGAGCCACGACACGGGGCAGGTCGAAAAAGGGGCCGCTGACTGTCGAGGCGGACTTCGTTCTCCTTCCCTTCTGGGGACCGTGCACGTGCGACCTCAGTCGGGATCGCTGTTACCCGCGGGTGTGTCTTCGGCCCTCGTAAGTTCCGATAACGAAAGAACAGATCATGACGAAATGCCGCTTCTGCGCCGAAGAGATTCCCAGCACAGTCGTCGTGTGTCCCCACTGCCGACGCGATCTCGTCAGCCTGCGCACCACGCCGCCACCAATGCCGGCAGCGATATCGACGACGCCCTCGCCACCGCCCAGCGGTCGCGCGTCGCTCGCTCCATCAGAGATCAAGAACGCGAGTGCTCCTCAAGTCGGGTTGGGAATCCTCGAGGCGTTTCTTGTCCTGTGTGCGCTCGGGACTGCGTGGGCCGGTATCACGTCGTTGACCCAAGCAACCCAGGGCGTCGGCCTACTCTGCGGCGCGTGCTTCATCGCCATCTTGGCGCGCCTCGTTCAAGCCGACGTGCAACACCGCGCGCTTCGCAGAACGATCGCGACGCATCCCTAAGGCCGATGGGCATCTATCAGCGGCCGGACTCCCGCTTCTGGTGGCTGTACCTCGAAACGGCGTTCGCCGGTCAGCGCCGCTGCAGGACGGACTTCCCCGTCGGCACGACGAAGACCCAGAAGCGTGACAGCCGTCTCGCCGCGGAAGCTGAGTATCAACGGCGGATGCTCAGGCTGGGTCAAGGGCAACCGGCGGAAGCCGCGCCCGATCCGATCACGTTTCAGACCCTGGCCACCTGGTACGACACGCACGTCATTCCCCATCACAAAGGCCACGAGCGCGAACGGCAAATCCTGCCGCGCCTCGTCGCCGCGTTCGGATCGCTCGAGCTCCAGGACATCACCGCCGAACGGGTGATCGCCTGGCGCAGTCAGCGACTCGTCACGCCCGTCGTGATTGCGCATTGCGGCGGGCCGAAGGGCCGCAAGCACACGTATCCGAAGCCCGCCCCTCGCACCGTGAATCGCGAGGTCGACTTCCTGCAACAGATCTTGGCGGAAGCGGTGCGCACCAAGCAGCTCGCCCTGTCCCCCCTGGTGGGGCTCACGAACCTCCCCGCCCCGCCAATTCGGCGCCGCACAATGACCCCCGACGAAGAGCAGCGGCTTCTGCCGGCGCTCGCGGTCCACGATCGAGCGATCGTGCTCGTCGGGCTCGATGGCTTGGTCCGGCTCGGCGACATTCTCGACTTGCGTCGTGCGGACGATCACAACACCTATCTAGAGATCCGCGATTCCAAGAACGGGCGGGCCTACCATGTGCCCGTCTCTGCGCGCTTGCGGATCGCGCTCGATGCTGTCCCGGTCGATCCGCGGCACCCCGACTGGTACTTCCCGCAACGCCGTCGCGGCAAGAGCCAGCGCAACCGGACGCGCGCCTTTCGCAAAGCGCTCAGTCGGGCCTGTGCGCAGGCGAAGCCGCCCGTCCGCTACGGCAAAGCGAGAGATGGCATCACGTTTCACTGGGCGACGCGTCGCACCGGGGCGAGTCGCATGATCCGCGCGGGCGGCGAAAAAGTACTCGGCGTCGTCCAACAAATTGGGAATTGGAAAGACGTGGGCGTGTTGGTGGAAATCTACCAGGAGGCGATTACCGACGATATGCGCGCGGCCGTCGAGACCGTGAGCGCCCCGCCAGTCCGACGCGTCGGGAAGGCGCTGCGGCGGGTGAAATGATCGCGATCGTGCACGGTGTGTTCACGGCGCGAAGGCGAAACCGCACGAATCGTTCAGCAACACGCGAAGTATCCCGGCACTTTTAATGCGCGGGCCGCGGGTTCGATCCCCGCCCCGGTCACCATGCCTTAACGACATAAGCCGTCGAGACTTGCGGACGAATGAGGCGTTCGCCGCAAAGGCTGGTTTTTCAGCGATTGTCCCCGGAATTGTCCCTGTCATCGCCTGCAGCTTCCGCGACGCATCCGCCAAATCCTCTTCGCTCGTGATGTCGTAGCGATCGAACACCGACCGCGTCTTGTGCCCGGTGATCTTCATCGCGACGGTTTCCGGTACGCCGGCCCGGTTCAGATTGCGCACCGTCGTACGCCGCATGTCGAGCGGAATGCGGCCCGGGCAGCCCACTTGACCGCATGCCTCCGCCCAGCGCGTGTAGAAGCTCTTGATGGGCTGTCCGCCGCCCCGGCAGAAGACGTACGGCCGGATGATGCCTTTGGCGACGAGCGCCTCGTGGCGGGTCCACAGTGCGTCCACAGCCGCCCTCACTTCGGTGTCGACGAGCTCGAGGTACTGAAACGTGCGGCCCTCGCGATTCTTCGTCGGCCCCGGCTCCAAGCCACGCGGTGCGCGTCTCCGCGATCATTTGGCGATACGGCGGGTCGTTGTAGTCGCGCCCGCGGGCGCCGGCTCGTTGAAGGCTTCAGGGCCTTGCGAAGCCTACGACGGGGCTTCCCCTGTTTTGGCATTGTCGCTGCCTCCGCGAGCAGCTCCGCGTGAAAGGAATCGGCGGAAGGTCAGCGCGGAAGCCGACCGTGTCAGGTTGCAATCCCCATTCGCCGAAGGTGAAACTCAGTCTCGGAACGGATTTGTGATAAACGCGGCGAACTCGTCGCCCAAAGCGGTCGTTCGCTTATTCATGATCGCCGGGCCTTCCCCTTGATTGTTCAGAGTGTTGAGCCTGACGAGACCGGCCGCGTATAGATCGGCCCAAACCGCGGCGTAGAGTGTCCGACCGCGTTCTGTTGCGAATGCCGGTAGTGCTTCCTCGAGAACATCCGCCGCATCTCCGTGCATCCGCCCCGTGAGGTGCTGGCCTCCGTCTATTCGCCACGCTCGCGGATCGTGAAATAGCTTTACTAACTGCAGGTGCAGTTCCGTGAAGCGGTCCATCCAGGCCAGGAAGACTTGTTGCGACGTTTCGTCAACGCTGGCGGATAAGGCGGAATTGACAACCGCAGCTCGCAGTGCGTCGAGTTTGGCTCGTTGGCTAGTTCGAATCGCTGCCTGCGTGGCCGTAAGTACAGTGTCTATGAATGCGTTTGGTTTTGAGCGATTCGATGTCGACAGCCCGTTCTGCGCCAAGGCGTCGAATCGCCGCGGCTATCTTGGTTCTCCACTCATTCAGTCGGCGATCAAGTGGCGGTGTGACGAGGTATTGGAACAATTCCTTAAGGGCCTGTCCGACGACAGGAGCCCCTCCAAGGACAGACCAACCACGGCCACGCCGAGGTCGGCTGGAGCCGGTTCAGGGGTTCATATTCCGCGTCAATAATCGTCATCCGATCCCCAGTGGTCGCCCTGTCCACGAAAATTGTCCCCATCGCCATCGCGGGGACACAGCCCGTTTTTCTCGTATTCCACGCATTGTCTCACGGTCGCCATTGGGTTAATGAATACGCGGATCATTCGCGTTTTCGCGGATCTTGTTTTATGCTTTCGCTAGCTTTTAATGCCCGGGCCGCGGGTTCGATCCCCGCCCCGTCACCACGTTCTGCTAGGAAATTCTAGGATTGGTATGGAACTAAACCTGCCGCCTGCCCTCCATAGCAAGCTCGCTCGCGCGGCCGACCGCCGCGGCATGGCTGCCGAAGCACTCGTGTTGGAGGCCATCGAGCGCGCGGTTGAGTACGACGAGTGGTTTCTGCGCGAAGTCGACAAGGGACTCGCGCAGGTCGAGCGTGGAGACGTGCTCACGCACGACGAGGTCAGCGCACATCTCGAAAAATGCTTAACCGAAACGCGAACCCGCCCCTGAATGCAGCTTCGCTGGACCAGGGAAGCTGCGGACGATCTCGAACGCATCAGCGACTATCTCTTCCAGCAGGTGCCCGACAGGGCTCCCGAACTCGTGCGCGACGTCCTCGATGCGCCCACCTCACTTCTGGAATTCCCGCATCGGGGCCGTCCTGGAAAGAAAGAGGGGACGCGAGGGACAAGAAGTCTCCGCTGGAACAGGAATTGAAAAGGCTCCAGAGCGCCACATGGAACGCCAAACCAGTGCTGAAGACCGCTCCGCAATCGGACGGTTGGCTGGAACTGGAAAACTCGATCCGGAAGGCCGTTGAAGCGCGACGGAAGCAAATACAGGGACTACGGAATGCGACGCGTTTCTGATTCTCATTCAGCACATTGCGAGGCGCAGTTTCCGTTTCTCCTGTGACTCTCAACCGTTCATCTGGCGAAAACGAGGACCGGAGACAATCGCCATGCTCACTGCCGTTGTTCTCGGCCGCCGATCGCACATCGCTCTGCTCTCGACCGTCCTCGCCGTCACGGCCACGACGGTCGATGGTCGTCAGCGGGCAGCCGCTCCTCCTCAGGCGGCAGCAACGAGCCAAAAGGCTCCAGCGGCGTTTCATCTGCAGGAGGCGACGATTGCCCAGATCCAGCAGGCGATCACGTCTGACCAGCTCACGACGGTCGGCCTTGTGGAGTTGTATCTGAAGCGGATCAAGGCCTACAACGGCACGTGCGTGAACCAGCCGCAGGGGATTCTCGGTCCGATCACGACTATTCCCAACGCCGGCCAGCTCAATGCCCTGTCGACGCTCAACCTGCGGCCGGCTGTGCGTCGGTCCTGGGGCTTCGACGATCGCAAGGCTCGGAGCATGACCGACGCCGTGGACAACGCCGCCAACATGCCGGACGCGCTCGAGGTGGCGGCGGCACTGGACCGCCAGTTCAAGCAGACCGGACGCCTCGTCGGCCCGCTACACGGGGTCGTCATGGCGATCAAGGATCAGTACGACACCTTCGACATGCGTACCACGTCGGGTGCCGACGCACAGTACGCCAACGATCGTCCGCCTCACGATGCCACGTTCGTGAAGCGGCTGCGGGATGCAGGGGCGATCGTCCTGGCCAAATCCAACCTGGCGGAATATGCGACCGATGGCGGTCGCAGCGCGTTTGGCGGAACGTTCTGCAATCCGTACGACACGGAGCGGGTGCCGGGCATGTCGAGCGCCGGATCGGGGACGTCGGTCGCCGCCAATCTGGTGACCTGCGCGATCGCCGAAGAGACCGTCGTGTCAGTTCGCTGGCCGGCGGCCGTCAACAACAGCGTCGGTCTCGCGCCGACGCAGGAACTGGTGAGCCGGGACGGCATGATGGGCGCCGGCCTGAATACGCGCGTCGGGCCGATCTGCCGCACCGTACAGGACGCCGCGAAGGTGCTCGACGTGATCGCCGGCTACGATCCCAAAGACGAACTCACGGTGTTCAGCGTGGGTCGCAAACCCGCGCGACCGTATGCCAGCTTCGCCGCCGCGCGGAGGCTCGACGGCGTGCGCATCGGTGTCATCCGCGAGTACATGAACAAGACACTGTTTGCCAAAGCCGACGAGGAAAGCATCGACATCGTCGAACGCGCGCTGAGCGATCTCCGTCGGATCGGCGCGACGCTCGTCGATCCGGGCCCGGAGGGCGCGCTGTTCCAAGGGTGCCTGAACCGCTATGCGCCCTTGTGGTACAACGCGGCGTTCGCCGCGCAGCGGCCCACCCTGTTTCCACCGCAATCGGATCAGATTGCGACGCTGCTGCAGATGGCTGCCGATCCGGCCCGAGTCCCCGACGGGTTGTCGATCAGGAACTTCGGCGTCTTCCCCGCGCCGGGGGAAGCCAAGTACATGATGAACAAGTACCTGCGCGAGCGCGGCGACGCGAACATCACGACGAACGCCGATCTCATCAACAAGGCGACCTTCTACCAGGACCCGAATTTCCCCGACCGCAAGCAAGCCCGGGAGAACATCGAGCGGCAGACGGCGCTCGACACGTCCACGCGGCTTCAGAGCCGGTTCGCCATGCAAACCATCGTGCTGCAATGCATGCAGGAGCAGCGGCTCGATGCGCTGGTCAGCCCCACCGCGACCGTCCCGGCACCGAAGCTCAATGGGCCGCGCGAACCGAACGTCAACGGCCGCCCGCCGATCGGCTGGTCGCTTCTCGGGCAGCAGGGCTTTCCGATCATCACGGTCCCGGCAGGCTTCACCACCGAGGTGTGGGATCGCGTCCGCGACGGCGCGCAGACGCGTCTGGTCGGACCGACTCCGGCGAGGCTCCCGGTCGGCGTCGACTTCGTCGGCCGTCCGTTCGACGAGCCGACGCTCTTGCGCATCGCGTCAGCTTACGAGGCCGCAACCAGGCACCGCACGCCGCCGCGCAGTTTCGGGCCCCTGCCGGGGGAACGATGAACTACTTCACGTCCTTGGCTTCGAGGCCGCCGAGCTTTCGCAGCAGGGAAACGGTCGTCGGTTTGGGAATCGGCAGCGCGCCAAGGCTGGCTTTGCCCATCGCGATGTCGAGCGGGGAGAATCCCTGTTTCGTGGTGACGTTCAGCGCAGCGCCACGCTCGACGAGAAACGACACGATGGTGTCGGCGCCGCGCTCGGCGGCGCCGTGCAGCGCCGTCTCGCCGCGGGCGTTCACCGGGGTCAGATCGAGGCCAGCCTCGACGAATATCTTCACGGCCGCCAGCACGTCGCTCTCGCTGCCGCGCGTGTTCTTGTCGCGATAGCCGACGCCGGCGGCGAACATCAGGGCCGTATTGCCGTCCTTCGTGGTCAGCTTCGGGTCGGCGCCTCGGTCGAGCAGCAGCCGAATCGCGGCCGTGTCGCCCGCTCGTGCCGCGCGCATCAGCGGCGTCGTGCCGACGCTGAGGGTCGTATCGCCGGCATCCATGCCGCTTCTGCCGGGAAGATTGGCTGTCAGCGCGGCGTTCACGTGTGCGCCCCGATCGAGCAAGGTCCTGATCACCTCCAGCGTCGGCAACGGATCCTCAGTCTTCCGGGCCGGGAGCGCGGAGTAATCCTCACTGCGGATATCGACGATGGCGTACAACGCCGTGCGGCCGTATCCTCCGACGAGGTTCACGTCGGCGCCGCGATCGATCAGGAACTTCGCGAAGCTGTATTGCTTGTTCATGATCGACACGACCAGCGCGCTCGTGTTGTCGACATCGCCGTAATTGATATCGACGCCTCCGTCGAGCATCACCCGCGCCGATTCGATGTCGCCCTCGCGGGCGGCAAACGACAGCGCCGTGAACCCGCCGCGCGCGATCGGGGAGATCGACGAAGCGGCACTCAGCCGGGGCACCTTGGTTTCCCGGTCGAACGATCGGACCTTCCAGTCAGCGCCGCGATCGAGCAGGAGCTTCACCACGTCAGCATGGCGTTCGGCCGCTGCCCACATGAGGGCGGTCTGTCCCTTGTACTTCTCGCGCGCATTCACGTCCGCGCCGCGATCGAGCAGCATCCGGACGACATCGACATTGCCTGTGCGAGCACCCGTCATCAGCACGGTCTCGCCGTCTACGGTGGTCAGCGCTTTCGGGTCGGCGCCCGCGTTCAACAGCGCTTCGACCATCTTCGCGCTTCCGGCCGGGACCGCCTCGGAGAGAGGCGTGGCGCCATAGCGGTTCCGGGCCTGCGCGCCCGCACCCGCGCGGAGCAGCAGGTTGACCGCGTCTTCGTTATTCCAGACGACGGCCCAATGGAGAGCGGTGGTGCCGTCGGGCTGCGCGACATTCACGTCGACCCTGCGTTGCACGAGCGCGCGCAGCGCGCCGAGGTCCTGCTTCTGGGCGGCGGCGGCAGCATCCGCGACAGCGTCAGCACCGTGGCTGACATCGGAACCGATGATCGTCAGAAGCGACGCCAGCAGCACCGGCCGGAAGCGACTCCATCGTTGCCTGTTCATATGAACCACCATGTCATTCATGAACCACAATGACACGAACAACACCAAGATTCGATTTCGCAACGTGCTCTCAGTGTCCGTGGTTCCCTGCACACATGCCTCGCGCTCAGAGTGTTGTCGGGTAACACCCGACTGTATTCAGCCGTCGCTCGCTTTACCATCGCTCGTATGACGGCCCACTCACTCAAGCATCAAGAGCTGGTCTTCATCGAAACACTGCGAGACAGAGCGGACGTCGTGCTGGTCCGCGCCAGCCAAAGAAGCCTGCGGAGATTTGTCGAAATCGCGGTGCGCGACCTGGAGCAGGCCCTCGCGTGTCTGAGCGTGAAGAATGCAGAGCAGACCCCGAGTGTGCTTCGTGCGGCCGCGAGGCTGACTGACCTGGCGTCAGATCGGATCGAAATGGCCGAGAAGGCACTGGGCGAAGGCGGACCCAACGCCTGGGCTCGCCGGTAAGCGCTCGTCGTGGTGTTCACCCTTCCAGCCGACGCATCAACCGCCCTCTGATTCCCCGCGATTGGCAGGGACTTTCTTCCGCATCTCTTGCGCCGCTTCACCAGGCTTTTCATCCTTGACACCTTCTGCGCCGCGACGATAATCCAGCCTGGCTGCCTGTGGTGAAGTCTGGCGCTGCACCGAAAGGCGAGACGCCCCGCCGGCAAGGGGCGCCGAGTGAGAACCCCATGACCACGGACAAGCGCACGCCGACCGACCCGCGAATCGCCGAGGCGCGGGGACCTCGTGTTGGCTCGGCGCACTCGGTATGCTCGGTGGTGATAGGCAAATTGAGACAGTACGGAAGGACTCGACATGTGGAACCGGTCAGGGCCGAACGGGTCTGTTGAACAGGCGACGAACACCTCCGCCGTGTCGCGACGCGGTTTCCTTGTCACCGCCTCAGCTGCGACCGTCGCGGGCCTCTCCCTGGCGCACCTCTCTGCTCGCGCCGCTGCCTTTCAGAACGATATCGCCGGACTTCCGCCTTACGGCAATTCCACGATCCCGTCCGGCGTCCGTTCCCGCACGGTCGCCAACGTCAACGGCATGACGGTGCACATGTTGGAGGCTGGCTACGAGGCGCCGGGCCGACCCGCCGTGCTGCTGCTGCACGGATTCCCCGAGCTTGCGTACAGCTGGCGGAAGGTGATGCTGCCTTTGGCCTCGGCGGGATATCACGTCATCGCCCCGGATCAACGCGGCTACGGACGCACCATCGGATGGGACGGCTCCTATGACGCGGACCCCGATCCGTTTCGCATCCTCAACATGGTGAGAGACGCGATCGGACTCGTCTACGCGCTCGGCTATCGCTCAGTCGCGATGATCGCGGGTCACGATGCGGGAGCGCCGGTCGCGTCGTGGGCCGCGTTGATCCGACCAGACATCTTCCGGTCGATCACGATCTTGAGCTCCCCGTTCGAAGGCGCGCCATCACTGCCGTTCGATACCGCCAAGGGCGTGGCCGCCCCGGCCAGGCCACCGACCGACGACGACCTCGACGCGGAGCTCGCCAGGCTCAATCCTCCGCGAAAGTATTACCAGAACTATCAGCGCACGCGCGGGGCCAACGACAACATGCTGCACGCTCCGCAGGGCCTGCACGCGTTCTTCCGCGCCTACTACCACTACAAGAGCGCCGATTGGAAGGGAAACAAGCCGCATCCTTTGAAGGCGCGGATCGCCGGGGAGATGGCGCAAATCCCGACCTACTACGTCATGGAACGGGATAAGGGCATGGCGGAAACGGTGGCGCCCATGATGCCGTCGCCTGCCGAGATCGCCGCGTGCAAATGGCTCACCGAGCCAGAGGTCGAGGTCTATGCGACCGAATATGCCCGGACGCAGTTCACCGGCGCCCTCCAAGGATATCGTGTGCGGCGCGGTTCCGACCCCAAGAGCGTCGCCGAGATGCATACGTTCTCGGGTCGTACCATCGACGTGCCGTCGATGTTCGTCGCCGGTAAGAGTGACTGGGGTGTCTATCAGACTCCCGGCGCCGTCGACAAGATGCGAACCAGCGCGTGCACACGAATGACCGGCTTCCATCTCCTGGACGGAGCGGGTCACTGGGTGCAGCAAGAGCAACCGGAGCAGGTGGCCACCCTGCTCGTACAGTTCCTACGCGACCACGCTCGCCCAACCACCAAGCCGTGAGGGGGTGTGGGCGCGAGTTTCTTGAACCACAAAGGTCACAAGGCACACCATTTGGAAAAGACGAATACACTTCACTGGCTTCGAGTTCGGTCTTGCGACTCGGCCTTGGTCGATCCCATCAAGCCGTCGAGCGAGATCAGGTTCCAGGATCGACAGGCCAGGGCCACGAAGAAGACAAGCGCGTAGGTGAGCTGTAGCCAGGCATTCTGAAAATTCTCGGTCTGCATCGTCCCGAACGTCAGCGCCGTCATCATCAGGCCGCCAACAATCAGCGCGAGCCTCGTCTGCAGCCCGAAAATCAACAGCAGGCCAACCGCCGACTCCACCCAGACCAGCGTCGAGGCAAACGCGTACACCGCAGAGGGCGGCAGAATGGTCGGCTCCATTTGTTTGACGATGCCCTGAGCAAACGCCGCGGGCCCGTGGGCGATGCGGACAATGCCGCGCAGACCGATGTTCACCCCGAGCGTGAGTCTCAGGATGGCATAGGCAATGGACTCGTCGGACCGCCAGTCCGTGCCGGCGCGCATGTCGGTTGACCTTGCCATCGCGGCTCCTTTTCGACGTGTGGTGTTGTGGAGGCGAGGCTTGAGGGCCCGCGAAAGGACAACGTTGCCACTGCGGCGGCCGATGCATCCCGCCGGGCTGCGTTGCTCGTCGCTTACATAGTCCCGCTATGCGCGCTCCTCGCGCCTTGCCGGGCGGGCGCCTCGACCCCCGCATTTGTCAACGTTGCTCTTACGCGGGCCCTTATACGTCGGAACCGTGCGATGGGTCAAACCCTCAACCGCGAGAGTGGCGTCCCAGTTTCAGCGTCAACCACCGAATCGTCATAGGCCGGGGCGCACGCCGTCGCAGGAAAACGTGAGCGCATGCGAACTGCGTCGTGTCCGGCTTCAGCCGGACCGGGACGTTTGCACCGACATTTTCTGGGCAGTTCACCGAGATCACCGGGACAGTCCCAAAGTTTTTGGCTCGGTGCACCGGTGTGCGCGGTGGTGACAGACGAATTGAGACTGTACGGCCGTGGCGCCGACGAGTCGAGCCAGTTGTCAGAATCCGCTCGGCCGAATCCAGAAGCTCTCCTGCCAGGTCTGGCCAGGAGGAATGTGCTGAAGCTCTGTGTAGAGGCCTTTCTGCGCGAGGTTGAGCGCATCGGTGATCCCTGCCATCGGCTCGAAACAGACGAAGGCGTTGCCGGTCGGCCCGGCGGCTTTGGGCGCGTAGATCACCATGGCCCGATAGTTCGGACCCACCGACACGTCGAGCCGCTGCTGCTTGCCCTTCACCGACATGGTCGCCCGGCCGGCGCCGTCGCGCACGAGATTGCTGAAGACGTGATCGAGGTCGTAGTCGATCAATCGAATGTCGGCGGGGTCCGGGAACAGCCGCTCGATCGCGCGCGTCTCGCCCGTCGGAATCTTGTTTGACGCGAGCACCCACTCAGTACGAGCGCCAACCGATAGACGCCACTCGTCACGCGCGGAGTCGGTCAACTGAAAATATGGATGAAATCCGATCGCCAGCGGCATCGGTTCGCCGCTCATGTTCTCGATCCGGGTAATGACCTGCAGTACACCGGCTTCGAGCCGGTGAGTGATCTGAATCGTATGAGCGAACGGAAATTGCTTCATCCATTGCGGCTGGCGGAAGAAATCGAGCCGGCTCGTGACCCACGCCGCCTTACCGTCCGCCCTGGCTTCAACCACCCGCCACTGATCCGTCGTGGTCAGGAAACCGTGGATGGGAATCGCGCCCCGGATGTTACCCAACTCCATATCGAAGGCGTACCGTTTGCCATTCGCGTAAAAGGCCTGCTCGTCGAGGCGATTGGCCCACGGTCCCAGGAATGGAATGCCGCTCAGACCCGGTCGGGCTTTGAACGCCTCGATTGACTCGTACGGCCAGCGCAGCACATTCTGGCCCTTCACCACCATTTCAAATGTGAGGTTGCCCACCGAGGGAACGATCGACACGACCGTTTGCCTCTCGGCGTCTTCGAGGCGCACGACGTCGCCGATGCGACGAGCCGAATACCGACCGGCGGCCACCGCCGGCGGTGCCGGCACGGTAAACAGCAGCACGGCAAGAAAGCGGACCGCGCGTGCAGACAACAGTTCCCCTAGCCATCCCATGACCTTACTCTGGCAGCGCGAAGCTGTAGACGGAAGTCCCACCCGAGACCGCGATGTACTGTTTTCCACCGACGGCGTAACTCATCGGCGACGCCGCCATGTTTCCACCCGTCTGGAAACGCCACAGGAACTTGCCGGTCCTCGCGTCAACGGCGATCAGATTGCCCTCCCGCGTCGCGGCAAACACCACCCCGCCGGCCGTCGCCAGCACACCGTTGGTCGTCGAGCCCTGGAAGATCTTGAAATCCCACATCGTCTTACCCGTTTCAGGGTCGATCGCCCTGATACCGGCGGAAGGTGGTGGCTCGCCGTTGGCGGGACCGTTGGCGGGACCGTTGGCGGGACCGTTCGCAGGACCGCTTGCGGCGCCTGTCGCCGGAGCTCGGCCGAGATACTGCCGGCCGGCTTCGTACGGGGTTGGCGCACTGATGTAGCGCTGACCGCTTTCGGCGTACTCCAGATACACCCATCCAGTGAGAGGACTGTAGGATGGAGCCTGGAAGTTGGTGGCGCCTCCTACCGTGGGATAGACATAGAAGCTGCCTTCCGCGCTTGAATTCGAACCGGGAATGACAAGAGGACGACCTCCCGCATCGAAGCCCTTGTTCCAATTCTGATAGACGAACGGCGTACCCGACAGGAACTGGCCAGTGACCCGATCGAGCACATAGAACATGCCGTTGCGATCGGCGTGGAGCAACAGCTTGCGAGGCTGGCCGTGCCAGACGCGATCGACGAGCATCACGTCCTGAGCCGAGTCCCAGTCGTGGCCGTCGTTGGGCGTGAACTGGTAGTGCCAGACGCGCTGGCCGGTGTCCGGGTTGAGAGCGACGACCGAATCGCTGAAGAGATTGTCTCCCGCTCGACCCGATCGATCAATTTGCGGCCCCGGATTACCGACGGTCCAATAGAGCAGATTGAGTGCCGGGTCGAACGAGCCGGTCAGCCACATGGGACTGCCGCCAAGCTTCCAACTCTCCCCCGCCCATGTGTCGTTGCCAAACTCGCCGGGTCCCGGCACCGCGTACCACCGCCACAGTCTCGTGCCCGACCGGGCATCGTAGGCGTCGAGAAAGCCGCGCGCACCAAACTCGCCTCCGGTCACTCCGACGATGACCTTGTCCTTGACGATGAGCGGGGCGCTGGTGATGCTGTAGCCGAGCATCGTATCGGCCACCTGCGTTTCCCAGAGCGGCAGGCCCGTTCTGGCATCGAGCGCCACCAGCGCCGCGTCCAGGGTGCCGACGAACAGCCGATGATCGAGGACGGCGACGCCGCGATTGTACGGATTGATTTCGAACGGATTCCGCACCTGCTGCGGTCGTGTGTATCGCCAGATCTGGCGCCCGGTGCGCGCATCGAGTGCCACGACCGTCCCGGGCTGTCCACTCGTGTACATGACGCCGTCCACGACGAGCGGTGTGGCTTCGAGCGTCGAGCTGCCCGGCAATTGCAACGCCCACTTCGCCTGCAGTCCCCGCACGTTCGACCCATCAATGGCCTTGAGCGCTGAGTAATGCGTTCCCTGAAAATCCCCCCAATAGTGCAGCCAGTTCTGCGGCTCGGCCCGCGCGTTGACGAGGCGGTCATAGGAGGGGCCAGTGGTGGGAGTCGCGGTCGCTTCGCGGCGCCCATCGCGGCCCTTCAGCGTTGCAAGATAGGCCACCAGATCTTGCAATTCGACGGCCGTGAGCCGTGTCGCATAGTCCCCGGGCATCAGGGAACGATTTTCGTACCGGACTCCGACGAGCGCCGACTTCTCGAGCAGATGCAGGCGGCCGGACTCGTCCACCATCTGCAGCGAGAACGTGTCTTCATTGCGGCGCACGCCGCGAATCTCTCGGCCGTCTTTGGTTCGCGCGACAACGACCAGCGGCCGGGCGCCGCCGCGGCCCCCGCGCCCACCGTCGGCCGGCGCTAGGGGATTGCCGGGATCGAGAATCTTCTGCCGCAGCGACTGAGCCGCGGTGAGTCCCGCCGACGACAGATCCGGTCCCACGATTCCGCCGCGGCCGTTGACTTCATGGCAGGAGGCGCAGCGGCCCCGTCCGAAGAACAATGTCTCGCCGAGCGCTCGGTCGCCGCCGGCTCCCGCCCCAGGGGCCGCGCTCGCGTCACTGCCTGCGATTGACGTCGAGCCCGAGAGGCTGCGGATGAACGAGACCAGCTGCCACACCTGGTCCGTCGTCAGCCCGGAGAACGGCGGCATCTGCGATCCAGGAACGCCAGTGCGAATCGTCTGCGCGATCTGGGCGTCCTCGCTGCCGTGAACGAACCGGCCTGTCGCGAGCGACGGTGCACGATTGGGATCGCTGTGACAACCCGCACAGGTCTGTTGAAACAGCCTGTCCCCCGCCGTAATCGCGGCGGGGCTGCCGGCGAACGGGTTTGCGGCCGTGTCCGTCGCGCGCTGCTGCGCGGCGAGCATCGGGGCGACCGTGCCCGCGATCACGAGGAACAACAGTCTGGCTCGCCGATCCATCACGGCCTCCCGTCGGGAACGATAGCACCTCCGGCGCGGGTCCTCGTCACCCCACCGCCCAGCCCGCTCGATTCTACTTGCCCACCTGCCTGACCTGCCGCACCTGCCCGGTTCTCGACGAATGGCCGGCTCAGAAGGGTCACCGCGCAGACACACAGGGCAGACGCGATCGGGATCACGTGCATCGAAAAGCGTCCCGGATAGGCCGACCCGCGGGCGACGAATGCCCCGACAATGGCCGTGAGAAAGTACACGCACGGGGCCAGCGGCAGACGCCGCGGACCGGGGACACGGGCGAGCCCCAGCGCCGCGGCGGCCGCACCCACGAGCACGGGCAACGCGTACGGGTCGAACCGCGGCGGATCGTTGACGGTCAGCACCATCATCACGCTCGCGGCCGCGCGCTGCACGAACTGCGCGGCAGTCATCCCCGGCTGCCAGATCGCCAGCAGATCGCGCTGCGTGCCATGGAACACGCTGAACACGCCTGTGTAGTACCACGTGCGCCACGCAAACAACGCCACGCCGCACGCGACAATCGCGGCAATGGTGACGCCGGGTTTCAACGAGGCGCGCGGCCGCCACGCGAAGGCGATCACACCGATCGCCATCGGAAGATTGTTCAATCGGGTGTAGAAGGCCAGCGTGGCCAGCACGCCGGCCGCTGCCGCCGGAAGCACGCTGCCATGCGCACTCCGCATGGCGCACAACGCGGCCAGCGACAGGAATCCGGCAGACGAGATCTCGCCGAGTCCCTGGCCGATCAAATACTGTCCCGTGCCGAGCACGAATACCGCGAGCGGGACCGCCCCGCCGACGAGTCCCCATCTGAAGCCGGCCTGCCGGCGGACCACACGGTAGCTGAACATGGCACCCGCCAGCAGGCAGGCCCCATCCCAGAACCATTCGCCGATGTTCGACTCGCCGAAGACCATGTGGAGCAGCCCCACGATCCACCGATACAGCGGCTGAAACCAGAACGTGGGCGATCCGCCTTCGAGCCAGTAGCCCTGCATGACGATTCGGTACGCAAACCGTTGGAACATCCAGTAGTCGTGGCCCGAGTCATACAGGACGAACCGTCCGGCCGCCCGCGCGCTGAGGACGATGACAAACGTCATCCAGGGAACGCCGACCAGAAGAAACGCGCCGGACAAGTTCCGCAGTCTCGCGGGCACTGGAAGAAATGCCGCGCCGCCCAACAGCAGCACCGCCCATCGCGCCGCCTGCATCTGCCCGCTCGAGACCAACACCCAGATCAGCAGCGAGGCGCCCGCGGCCCAGCTGAGGACGACGACGTCGCGCACCCTCGCCATCGTCGTCGCGGCCCAGGCGAGGAGCAGCGTCGCGGCCAGAAGCGTCGAGACCCAATTCAGTGCCGGACGGATCAGCTCGTCGAGCCGTGACGGACGCTTCACCGTCGCCATGGTGGTTGCCCACAGGTCGCCGCCGTTCCAGGAGGACAGGAACTGCCAGCGGTCTCCCCGCAGGACGGCATCGACGCCGATTCGATGGATGCCCGGCGCGATCGGAATCGCTCCAGCCTTTGTCTCGCCGTCAATCGTGGTGACCGCCGCGATGTCGGCGGCCGTATCAAACTGCAGGACGCCGGCGCGACCGACGTTCAGGAATCCGGCGATCGTCATGCGTGTTGTCGCACCGGGCGGACGATCGAGCGGCCCCGGCCAGCTCTCGCTGGCGGGCGGAAGATTGAAGAACCACACCGGAAACTCATGAAAATCGCGGTACGACCTGGTCATGATCGCCGAACACGCGGGGTCCGCATCTCGCCAGTTGGCGCGCAGGTCCCATGCGTGCGGCGCACCGGTCTGGTTGAGCGTATATGGCAGCGCTGGTTCGAACCGGACGCACCAGCCATCCTGGACGAACATGCTCGCCGAGACTCCCTTCCAGCCGAGCAGCAGCAGAATGCAGATCCGCGCGAACCTCGTCGTCAGGAAGCGGCGATGAAGCCACCACAGGGCAGGAAACACAGCGCCGACGAGAACGGTTTCGGTGAGCCGATCGAGTGGGACGCCGTCCAACGGCCCGCTGAGGCGGTCGGGCCACAACAGGCCCGCGGCCGCGAGGAGCCCCCACACCCACGTCATCCGCGTGCGATTGTAGCGTGATTTCAGTCACACTCTTGAGCCGGCCCGCGGGTCGAACTACACTCTTTCGCGCGTCGAACGTCATCTCTCCAAGACTCGTTGACGCGTGTTCCGGACCGCGACGCCCGGAATTCTTCCAGGCGCGAGGAGCACACAGGTGGATGGGTCCGTTGAATCGACGGTGATTCAGCATTGGCCGCGCATCTCGCTCCCGAAGCGGCGTTGGGACGCGCGGAATCCCCCGATGATTGATGACGTGCGCGGGAACGTCGAAACGACGGTATGAGCGTGATCGCGTCGTCGCCCGAGCGGACCTTGTCCGAGCGGATCATCGTCGTGCGAGTCGTGCTGGTCGCGATCGGCGTCGGCGTTCTGGCCTCGCCCAGTTGGCTTCAGGCGTCGTGGAGCGGATCGTCGCTATTCCCCGCCGTGTCCATCGTCTTCACGCTGGTGGTGGCGGCGCTCGTGGCGTCGTGGGACAGGCCGCCGCCGCAGGCCACAATCGGTCGAGCAGCAGGCGCCGCAAATGCAACGTCGCACACAGTCCGGCCCGGTGCCGCCGTCGATACAGAGGGCAGCCGGGTGCGGCGATACGGGCTGCTTGCGTCAATCGTCGCGGGAGCGGCCGCCATGGTGCTCGTCGGGCTCGCCACCCAACGCTTCGTTGACGCCGTCCTGCTGAATCCGCCCGATCCCAATCGCGGCGACATGCTGACCGTCATCGAGCTGGCTGGCCGGCGGTTCTTGAGAGGACGTGACCCATATGCCAGTTACCAGTTACCTTGGCAGGTCTACCTCCCGTACGGTCCTCCGCTCTGGGGGCCATTCCTGTTGCCCCAGATGCTGCGCATCGACCTCCGCCTCCTGACGGCAAGCGGCCAGCTTGTCGTGCCCGTGTGCTGTGGTGTCGTCGCAGTGTTCGAAGCGGCGAGAGCGCGGCTGATCTCGGCGGCTGCGTGCTTGCTGCTCCTCGCCACGTTCGTCTTCAACCCCGATCTGCTGCGCTTCGTAACGGTTGGACACACTCCGGCGTACTGGCCACTGCTGCCGCTGCTCGCGATCCTGACGGCCGGTGAACGCTGGCACGCTGCGGCGGCCGTGCTCGGCGTGCTGATCGCCGGCAGGACCACGATGACCGCCCTTGTCCCGGTGTTCATGATGACCGTGTGGCTTCGCGACCGGTCTCGCGTACTCAGCGCCGGGCTGATCCTGACGGCGGCCGTCCTGGCGCTTCTGCTGCCGTTCCTCCTCTGGGATCCCGCCGCGATGTGGCGTGGCATGGTCACGAACTACGTGCAGGGCATCAAGCAGATCGTCTGGCGATCCAACGACGGCGGCGCCATCTATACGATCGGATTGACCGGCTGGTTGCTGTCGCACGGGCTCGAGCGGTTCGTCGAACTCTCCCAGGCATGTGCCCTTGCCGTCGTGTACGTATTGGCTTGGAGAGCCCTGCGTCGTGGAGCGAGCGCCCTTCCTTACATGGGCTTCGGATTGTTCGCGTTCTCGATGACCACGGTCTGGCCGGTCTACTACGTGCACTTCGATGTCGTCGTGCTCCTCGCGTCGGCGGCCCTGGCTGAAACGGTCGCGGCAATACCGTTGCGACGAGCAATCGGCGGGTGGGCGGCGGCAATCGTCTGCGCGATCGGCCTGGTGGCCGGCACGGTGCGGATGATGGCCGCGCCGGCGCCATCAATCGCCGTCGATCTCGCGGACGGCCGCAATCTGCTGCGCCATGGGTTTTCAAGACTCGAGGACGACGGTGCGCGGAAGTATCGCTGGATCGTGTCGACGCGTGCAGTGACCCTGCTTCCACGCAGCTCCGCGTCTGCCGCCGATCTGGTCGTCACCGCTGAGCCCTTTGCGCCGAAGGCCGGCGGACCACTGACCGTGACCGCCGTCCTGAACGGCACCTCGCTCGGAACCACGCAGGTGGACGGTGGCTGGCAGGCCCTTCGCTTTAGAGTCCCGGCGTCAACCTGGCGGATCGGCGCCAACGAGCTGATCCTGGATTTCCCGCCGGCCAGGTCCCCCAAAGAGCTCGGCCTGAGCGACGACCCGAGACATCTCGTCATGGCCGTTCAACGCATCGACGTCGAGGCGCGATGATCGCACGATGGCAAGCGTTCGCCTGTGCGCTGGCCGGCTACGTCGTGGTTGCCGGCGTGATGCTGGCGCCGATCACGAATTTCCGGCATCTCGATAGCGCCGTCTACGGCGGCGACACCAGACTGAATGCCTGGGCGGTCGCCTGGGTGAACCACGCGATTCTCGACCGGGCGCCGGTCTTCGATGCCAACATCTTCTTCCCCTCCCAAAACACGTTGGCCTACAGCGAGCACCTGCTTGGAATCAGTCTGTTCGCGCTCCCGGTCTATGCGCTCACGCGTAACGCCGCATTGTCTTACAACGTGATGTGGCTGCTCTCCTACCTGGCGTGTGCGCTCTCGGGATACGCCCTCGCCTGTCGTGTCACGCGCGACCGCTTCGCGTCGTGGGTCGGCGGATTGGCATACGCCTTTTGTTTCTACCGCATGCTTCACGGGCACGCGCATCTGCAGCTGCTCTGGACCTGCTGGATTCCGCTATCGCTGCTCGGTCTCGAGCGATGGTGGCGCGAGCCGTCCTGGACGCGATTGCTCCAGCTCTGGGTCGTGGTCCTGCTGCAGGTGCTGACGTCGTGGTACCTGGCCGTGATGGTGCTGCTGGCCGATGCCGTGTTCACCATCTGGCTGGCCATCCGGCTGCGGCCCAAGCCGGATCGGTGGAGGTTGATGTCGTTGCAGATGGCCTCCGCGCTCGGCGCGGGCGCTGTCTTGGTGTGGCCGATTGCGCGACGCTACATGTTCCTGGTGTCGCTCAATGGACAGAATCCGGCCGAAGCCCTCGGCGGATCCATGGCGTGGCGCGATCTCGTGGTGCCACCGCTCAACACGTGGCTGGGACAATGGCTCTCGCACCATAGCCGCATGGCGCCACCGTTGATCTGGGGCGAGAAAACGCTGTTCCTTGGCTACGTCACCCTGGCGCTCGGCGCGCTCGGCCTCTGGACAGCGTGGCAGCCGACGTTTCAGCCGACGTGGCGGCTGACGTCGCACGACGTCACGCCGCAGGAGCAAAGCGACCGGACACTGTGGCTCGGCTTCATGTCGCTTCTCTGCCTGGCGGCCGTGGCGTTCGCTGTTGGGCCGTCCGCCGAGGCGGTCGCCAAACGGTCGTTCGATTGGACGCCGTTCGGGCTGCTCGGCGCAGTACCGGGCATGTCGCTATTCCGGGTTCCCGCGCGCTTCGTGCAGTTGCTGACGCTCGGGCTCTCCGTGCTTGCCGCGACAGGCGCGGCCTGGCTGCACGCGCGCTTCGGTCGATCCGGCCGCCTGCTCACGGTTCTGCTCGTCCCCGTCATGCTGGGCGAATGGTATCTCGTCGACTTCCCGGGCGGCGCCCCCCAGCCGGAGCGCATGCCGGTCATCTATCGGCAGCTCGCACAAATTCCAGCACGCGCCGTCGTTTCGCTGCCGGAGTACATCGGCGGCCCCGAGTGGTTCATCGAGGCCGATTACCAGTACTACGCGACGGTCCACTGGCATCCAATCGTCAACGGCTACTCGCGCACCGAGCCGCCGGGATATGTCAAGCGGTTGGCGCTGATTTCAACGTTCCCCAGCCGTGCGAGCGCGGATGCTCTACGGGCGATCGGCGCCGACTATCTGGTGCTGCACACCAAGCGATACCGTGAAGGGGCCGAAGCCAGGGTCAAAGCCGCATTGGCCAGTCCCGAATTCGCACTGACGTCCCAATCCGGATCGGATTACTTGTTCCACGTTCTCCCCGCGAGGCCATGAGGGAGCCAGGGCAGTCTCGGCACCGCGTCCCCGAGCTTCGGACTATTCGTGTACTTCGTCCTTCCCACACTCGCGACTTTGAGAGAAAAACGACGACCATGCATGGAATGGCTGCGCGTTGCGAATTGTTGGTGTGTGGATGAATCCTTCGTGTCTTCGTGGTTTCGTGGTTGCGTTTTGCCGCGACACATGACTGGGCAAGCCATCAGGGCAGAGGGATCAACGACAAGACGTGCGCCGCCGTTCCTGGCGATCGGACGATCTTGATGCCGGTCTCCATCAGCTCCGCGCCCGTTCTGTCGCCCAGCATGCCGCTGTCGACCGAGCTCACGCGATAGACGATGTCGGGCTGAAGATTCGCCGGAGCGACGAGGGTGTTGTTCGCGCCGTTGTAGCTGTCGAACGCAAACATCAGCGCGGTGCCGTCGGCCGCCGTCTCCTGCAGCACATCCCACGCCGGCCCTTGGTACGCGTTGGCCTGCGGCGTCAAAAGCGCCGCCGTCGCAGTCGCCAGGGTCGGCCGCAGACTCTTGTAGAGATCAACCTGTCCGGAGATCGCGTCGCGGTCCTCGTCGGAGAGCAAGGCCGATTGAAAGCAGAGTCCCAACACGCCTTGCATCCGGCTGCGCACGTACAGAGGCAGATCGGGTGGGTTGTGGAGCGGCTCCCAGTCGAGATTGGTGAGAAACGACAGCAGGTACGCCGGCGGAAACACCAGGCTCAGCCCGTCGATGTTGTGGCGGACATGCGCGGAGGCGCCGTGCGGTCGTCCATCCATGCCGTATCGGTGTGCCGCAGCATCCCGAAGTCCATCCTGTTTCCGCCCGACGAGCAGTTGTTGGAGAGTTGAACGATGCCGCGGCTGCCAGTGGCCTAGTGGCCCAGCATCGCGCTCAGCCGCTGGTATCCGGAACGGCTCACCGGAAGGCGGCGGCCGTCGGTCAGGACGGCGATGCGGTTCTCGCGCGCGTCGAGCTCGACCCGCGCGAGCCGCTCGAGGTTCAGCAGGTACGATCGGTGGATCCGTACGAAGCGCGCCGGATCGAGCGACGCTTCGACCTCGGCAAGCGTCTGCTCCTTCAGATAATCCTTGCCGCCGGAACGAAAGCAGACGTAGTCGTCTTGCGCCTGCACATAATCGACGGTCGCGACCGGAATGACGTGCACGCGCGGACCGTCGCGCACGAGGACGCGTCCGGCGAAGCCGTGTCCCGCCCGTGCGGCATCGGCCAATCCCCGAATCGGGAGCCTCTCTCCCCGTCCCGCGCGCTCGCGGGCACGCGAAACCGCCTCCGCCAGCCGTTCGGCGCTGAAGGGCTTCAAGAGGTAGTCCACCGCGTGGACGTCGAAGGCTCGCAGGGCGTACTGATCGTACGCCGTGACGAAGATGACGGCGACGTCGCGTCCGACGAGGTCGAGGACCTCGAACCCGTTGAGCTTCGGCATCTGCACGTCGAGCAGCAACAGGTCGGGCCGGAGCTCGGCGACCGCCTTGACGGCCTCGAAACCGTTGGCGCATTCGGCCACGATCTCGACATCCGGCAGATCCGCCAGGTACTCGCGTATGACCGCGCGCGCGAGATCCTCGTCGTCGACGATGGCGATTCTGAGCCGAAGCGGAGGAGCATCAATCATGGAGCGACCACGGCAGATCCAGCTGTGCGCGAAACAGCCCCGGCTCGGCGCGCGTCTCGAGTCTCGCGTCGCGGCCGAACATCACCGCCAGCCGGCGCCGCACGTTGTCGAGTCCCACGCCACGGCCGCCGGCACCCGAGTCGGCACCCGAAGTATCGGCGTCGCACGGATTCTCGATCGCTATCGACAACGACCCGTTCCTCCGGGCGATGTCCAGGCGGATGACGCCGCCGTTCAGCAGGCCCGCAATGCCGTGGACGACCGCGTTCTCGACGAGGGGCTGCAGGATGAGCGGCGGCACCCGGCACGCCGACGCGGTCGGATCGATGCGCCGCTCCACCCGCAGACGGGGCCCGAAGCGGATCTGCTCGATGTCGAGAAAGCGATCCGCCAACGCCAGCTCGTCGGCGAGCCGAATCTCGTTGTGTCCACTCACGCTCAGCGTGCTCCGGAGAAAGTCTCCGAGCAGCAGGCACATCCGCCGGGCTCCGGCGGGGTCGACGGCGGTCAAGGCGCTGATCGAATTGAGGCTGTTGTATAGAAAATGCGGATTCAGCTGTGCGCGCAGCGCCCGAAGTTCCGCTTCGCGCGTGACGGCTTCCAGCTCGAACCGCTGACGTTCGGCGTCGCGAGCGGCCTCAACCGCGAGCCATGCGTAGTGGACGGCAATCGCGAGCAGGAACAACAGCACACCGACGGCAAACAGCAGCGGCAGCTGTTCCTCGTAGCGCGGCGCCGCCGGCGCGAACGTCGAGGTCACGCTCAGCAGCGTGATCCACGCGCGAGCGATCGCGAGCCACACCGCGCTCGCGGTCAGCGCCGCCAGCGCGCACGACGCCAGCACCCTCAGCATGACGCCTGAACGAAGAGGAAATCCCCGGCAGACGTACCAGGCAGACAGGCAGGCGAACGAATACACGAGGAAGAGGGGGACGAGCAGAACCAGCGAGTCGACCCACGCGAGACCGAGCCAGGTCGGCACGGCGGCCATCAGAATGGCCGCCAGCGTCCAGACAGCCACGTACGAAGCGAGCCAGGTCGCGCGGCCAAGAATGGGATGCATTACCGGTTCTTGATGTCCAACCCGCCCATCATGACGAAGCCCCGAATCACCAGGCGCGGGCCCGCGGCGCCCGGGTGCGGCAGCGTCTTGTCGTCACACCCTCCCATGAACGGCGTGACTTCGACGTCCACGCCCCACGTGTCCGGCACGATGATCTCGAAGCCGCCCATCACCGAGAACACGTCGATCACCGCGCCGCCAGGCGCCAGCACGGCATCTCGGAGGTCCAACTTTCCTCCCCCCATGAACGCGGTGATCTCGGCGCGTTGGAACGCAGGCGACGCGATCTTGCGCTCGAAGCCGCCGAGAATCGCCGTGATCGTGGCGGTCGACTCGGTGCCGGCCAGCGGATCCGGCGGGGTGTCGGCCTGGTAGGCCCTCCAGAAGATGCGCGCACCGACGACAACGAGCAGCAGCGGCCAGTACGCCCAGATATTGACACGCAGCACGCCGAGCCGGTTCGCGAGCATCAGACCGCCGAGCGCGATCCAGATCGATCCCGATATGACGCGGCCCGACGACCTCGCCTGGGCGATCTGCGCCAGACCGATCGTCACGAACACAATCGGCCAGAACTGGAGGTAGTCCCGGGCACGCAGGATGTTTAGGTTGTCGAGCGTGAACAACACGCCCAGGGTGGCGATCATCAAGCCAAGGGCGACCTGAACGGCCGGCTGGCGCTGACGATATCGCCTCATGGCAAGTCGGTGGTCATCGTGCCTCATAACCCTACTCCAGGCGTCGCGCGGGCGCCATGAACCGCCGTCCACACGGTCTTGATGCCGAACGCCACGAGAAACAGCGGCCAGGAGTCACTGGCGCGCCAGATGTGCAATTCGTTGAGCAGCAGCCAGACGCCAATCAACAACTGGCCGCCGCCGTGGCGACTTCCATCCGGGCGCGGTGTCATCAGGTTTCCGAGGCCCAGGCCGATGAGCAGCAGCGGCCAGAGATGCCAGACGCCCCGCGTCTCCACGATGCCGAATCGCCCAAGGACCAGCGCCATCCCCACTCCCATGATCATGAGGCCCGCGATCATCTGCCCGTGGGCCGTTTGCTCGGCGAACGGCGCACGGCCCCCCCACGACTCGGATGCGCCGTCACGTGCCGGTTGAATCTCTGTCACCACAAATCGCTCCTCTTCAAAGATGACGCACGACGCCCACCAGCATCTCGGACAGGGTGCGAACGACGAACCGGAGCGGCTGGCCATTGGGGCCATCCAGTAGATCCGCGACGGTCGCCGGCGCCGTCAACAGGGCCCAGATCGTCGTCCCGGCCACGGTCGAGGCGGCCAGCATTACGAGTCCACCAACAGTCGTCATTGCGTCTCGTGTGTTCATGTGCCGTTTGCTCTCAGGTGAAGTTACGAGAGAACACCGCAGCACGCGCGGATGTTTCGGCCAACGGCGGCCGATTCCCGGTGAACGGCGACTGGAGCCCGGAGAGGCTGGCAGTCAGACGCGCCACGGACTGCTAGAATGTCCACTCACCCATGTTGCTGCTCGACATCGTCACCAGTTCCAGTCTTGGATCGCTGCTCGGGATGCGCCACGCGCTCGAGCCGGATCATCTCGCGGCCGTCTCGACCCTGGTCACCGCCGAACGCAGCGGTCTGAAAGCGGCATGGCTTGGCGCCTGCTGGGGCCTGGGACACACCTTGACCCTGCTGATCGCCGGCGCGGCGCTCGTGTTCCTGCGCACGGAGATGCCGCCCAAGGCGGCCGACGGCTTCGAGTTCCTGGTCGCCGTGATGCTGGTGGGCCTCGGGTTGCGCGCGATTTACCAGGCGGCGCGCCAGGGGCCGGACGGTCCGGCCTATCCACATCACCACGGCCGCTTCGTACACGTGCATCCAGGTGTGCCGGCACATATGCACATCGGCCGCTGGACACTGGCGCGGCGACCGCTCCTGATTGGCGCCGTGCACGGTCTCGCCGGCAGCGGCGCCCTCACGGCCCTCGTGCTGGCCACGCTGCCCTCAACCGCCGCGCGGCTCACCTACATGGCGCTGTTCGGTCTGGGATCGACGGTCGGCATGGCCGCGCTGTCCGGCATGCTCGGGTGGCCACTGGGACGACTGGCCAAGCATCCGGCCCTCGCCCGCGGGGTCTCGATGGCCGTCGGTTGCATTTCGACGTCGCTGGGTCTGTGGTGGGGCTTTCCGTTGGTCGACAGGCTGTTCTGAAGCCATGCCCGCCCGCGTGCTGATCGTGGAAGACGACCGCGATATCGCAGCCCTGGTGGCGCACTACTTCGGCAAGGCCGGCTTTACGACCGACGTGCTGTCGTCGGGAAGAGAGGCACTGGCCGCCATCCGCGAGCGGCCGCCGGACCTCGTGATCCTCGATTTGATGCTGCCGCATGTCGACGGCCTGGAAATCTGTCGCATCATGCGCGCGCACGAAACGACCTCGGCGATTCCGATCATCATGCTGACCGCGCGCGGCGATGAATCCGACCGGATTGTCGGCCTCGAGATCGGCGCCGACGACTACCTGTCGAAACCATTCAGCCCAAACGAGCTGGTCGCGCGCGCCCGCGCCCTGCTTCGCCGCACGCAACGCGCGGCGGCGGCGCGACCGGCAGCGGTCGCCTACGGCCCGATTCTGGTCGATCCCCAGACCCACATCGTCTCGTCGAACGGCGTCGCCGTCGTGTTGACGGCGAAAGAGTACCTGCTGCTCGAATACCTGCTCGATCACCGCGGCCGGGTACTGTCGCGCGACGTGCTGCTCACCGACGTCTGGGGTTACCGCTACACGGGCGGCACGCGCACCGTCGATGTGCACGTCCGGCGGCTGCGCGAGAAGCTCCCGCTGCTGGCCGAAGCGCTGGTGACGATCAAGCAGTTCGGCTACATGCTCGTCGACCCCGCGCCCCATTCGGTCGCCGGAACGGCTTAGTACCCATCCGTCATCTCCCCATGCGCCCAGACATCATGCACGCGCTGGACATCTTCAACAGCCGCTGTCTGTGTGAATGAAGCAAGCTCTCGGCTGTGGAAGCTGGCTCAGCCCGGCCGCGGAGCGACCGCCTGGTGAAGATTCGCCGCACACCGGCTGCTGGGTTGGCCCGATCAGGTTGAGGCGAGGCTTCACCGGGATCCCGTCGCTCGATGCCGATTGTCTCCAACCATGATGTCCGGCAGTTTCCGCACCACCGTGTTCGCCTCCGCTCTCTCGACGGCGGTGATCGCGCTCGCCGTCGCGGGGCTCCTGTTCGCCCAGTCGATGCGCCGGCAGACAGACGAGCGAATCGAGCGGACTCTGGTCGCGGAAGCCCGTCTGGCCGCGGAGCTTCTCTCGCGCGCGCTCGTCGCCCAGGGCGCGCCAGCGTCGAGCCTCGACGATGAAGCCGATCGGATGGGACAGCTGCTCGATGCGCGCGTCACGCTCATCGCGCCCGACGGCCGCGTCGTCGGCGATTCGTCGGAAACGATCGAGGGCGTCGCAGCGATGGAAAATCATGCGCAGCGGCCCGAGGTGCTGGCCGCGCGCGCGACCGGCATCGGACAATCGCGCCGCCACAGCGACACGCTGAATATCGACATGCTGTACGTTGCCGCGTCCGTCAACCATCCGAGCATCGGCGTCGTGCGCGTGGCGCTTCCCCTCACGAGCATCGGCCGCGAGCTGCGGTCAATCGCCAGGCTGACCGTGCTCGCGCTGGGCCTGGCGCTGGCCGGCGCCGCGGCGATTGCCTGGGTCGTGTCGGGACGAATCGGCGCGCGCGTGCGGACCATCGCCGAAGTGGCCCGGCGCTACGGCGCCGGCGATCTGCGGCCGCCGCGCCTCGACTACGGCGCCGACGAACTGGGCGTCGTGGCGCGGGCCCTGGACGGATCGGTGCAAGAGCTCGGCCGCCGGTTGGCCGAGCTCGACCGCGATCACGCCCAGATGGAGGCGATCCTGGCCGGGATGATCGAAGGCGTCATCGTCGTCGACCAGCAGGGGCGGCTGGGGCTCGCGAATCAGGCCGCGCGGCGAATGCTCAGGCTCGATGATTTCGCCGTCGGACGCCACTATGTCGAGACGATTCGCCACCCGGCAATTTCCGCGCTCGTCGCGGCCGCGCTTGGCGGCCGGGTGCCCGAAGGTCTGCAACTGTCGCCGCCGCGCGACGATTCGCGCACCATCATGGCGCGGGCCGCGCCGGTTGCGTCGGCCGGCGCGCAGGGTGCGGTGCTGGTGCTGCACGACATCACCGACCTTCGGCGCGCGGACCAGATCCGCCGCGATTTCGTGGCCAACGTCTCGCACGAGCTGCGCACGCCGCTGACCGCCATCCGCGGCTATGTCGAGGCATTGTCGGAAAGCGACATGTCGGTCGAGGAACGACAGCGGTTTCTCGAGATCGTCGCGCGTCACACGGCGCGGATGGAGCGCCTCGTCATGGATCTCCTGCGCCTGGCGCGTCTCGACGCGCGTCAGGAGACGCTCGACGTGGTGGTGTGCGACGTACGGTCGCTGCTGCAGGGCGTGATGTCGGACCTGTCACCGATGTCCGACGCACGCCGCCAGCGCATCCAGACGTCGATCGCCGCCGATGCTGCGACACTGAACGGCGACCCCGCGAAGCTCCATGATGCGCTGCGAAACCTGGTGGCTAACGCGATCACCTACTCGCCCGAACGGACCACCGTTCGCATCGATGCCGCGCGCGCCGGCCCTCGAATCGAGATCGCGGTGTCCGACGAGGGTCCCGGCATTCCGGAGGAGGATCGGTCGCGAGTATTCGAGCGCTTCTACCGGGTCGACAAGTCGCGCGCCCGAGACCCCGGCGGTACCGGGCTCGGCCTGGCGATCGTCAAGCACCTGGTCGAGCTGCACCTCGGCTCGGTGCGCGCCGAGAACCGTCCCGAAGGCGGCGCGAGATTCACGGTCAGCCTCCCCGCGTGAGCTCACGCGCCCGAAACCCACCCGCAATCGCGTCGAATCAGCCAACACCGGATCGAAGCGCCACGCGGGATCGGATTCGCGCCAGCGATCAGTTTGACCTCGCCCCCTGGGCCGAATGGGCCGGTCGCGCAAGTCAGCGCGCGCCGAAGAATCGCAGCAGCTCGTAGGTGAACGCGGCGATGAGGAAGGCCGCCGGGATCGTGAGCAGCCAGGCCCAGACGATCTGGCCGGCCACGCCCCAGCGAACGGCGGAGAGCCGGCGCGTGGCCCCGACGCCGACAATCGAGCCCGTGATCGCGTGCGTCGTGCTGACCGGCACGCCGTAGTGCGTCGCGATGAGCAGCGCGAACGCGGCTCCGGTTTCCGCCGCAAACCCGCCGACCGGCTGAAGCTTGGTGATCTTCGAGCCCATCGTGTGAATGATCCGCCAGCCGCCGGCGAGCGTGCCCAGGCTGATCGCCGCGTGCGCGGTGAGCACGACCCAGAACGGAATGTAGAACGTCTGGATGTACCCGGCCGCCAACAACACGCCGGCGATGATCCCCATCGTCTTCTGGGCGTCGTTGGCGCCGTGGTTCAGGCTGAAGAACGCCGCCGACACCAGTTGCAAGCGGCGGAACCAGCGATCCACGCGCGAGGGGGGCATCCACCGGAACAGCCACAGAATGGCGACCATCAACCCGTAGCCGAACACCAGACCAATGAAAGGCGACAGGACGATGAATTGGAGCGTCTTGGTCCAGCCGCTCGGGATGATGGCGGCGAACCCCGCCTTCGCGACCGCCGCGCCTGCGTAGCCGCCAATCAGCGCATGGGAAGAGCTGGTCGGCAGGCCGTAGTACCAGGTGATCAGGTCCCACAGGATCGCGCCGGTCAGGCCGCTGAAAATGACCGCGAAGGTGACGACGTTGACGTCGATCATCTTCGAGCCGATCGTGCTCGCGACCGCGGTGCCGAAGGTGAAGGCCGCGACGAAATTGAAGAACGCGGCCCACACCACCGCCTGCCCCGGTGAGAGCACCCGGGTCGACACCACGGTCGCGATCGAATTGGCCGCGTCGTGAAAGCCGTTGATGTAGTCGAAGATGAGCGCGACGAGAATCAGACCGCCGACGATGTATAGCATCGACTATCCGTGCTTGACCATGACGCCTTCAAGCACGTTGGCCGCGTCTTCGCACCGGTCGGTCGCGTTCTCGAGAAAATCGAGGGTTTCCTTCCACTTCATCACGGTGATCGGGTCGCGTTCGGCGTCGAACAGCTGCGTCACCGCCTGTTGATGAATGCGATCGGCTTCGTTCTCGAGACGATTGATCTCGACGGCGTGCGCCATCAACCCCTTGCTCTGCTCCAGCGCCCCGAGCGCCAGTCGCACCTCGTCCGCGGACGCCGTGATGATTTGGGCCAGTTCGCGCGCGCCGAAGCGCACATTGTCGAGGCGGTACATCCGGATCAACGTCGCCGACGCGTCGATCGAATCCATCACGTCGTCCAGTGATCGCGCCAGGGTGTGGATGTCTTCGCGGTCGAGCGGCGTGACAAAGGTGCGGTTCAGCCGCTGAATGATGGCATGCGTCAGGGAGTCGCACTTGTGTTCGACGACGTTGATCTCGTCCGCCTTGCTCCAGATCGGATGCGCCGGAGCGAGCATGTCCTCGAGCAGCCGCGCCCCGTTCTTCAGCTCATCGCCGAGCGCCTGAAAATCCTGGTAGAACTTCTCTTCGCGGGGAATCAGTCGAAAGCCCAAAGGACCCTTTCAACGAGGCGCTGCGCCGGACAGAAGGACGTCATCAAGGGGGGAAATTGTAACAGATTCGTTTACATGGCCGTTACAAGAGCGGGGCGCAAGGGCCCGCCACGGTGTACTATCGGTGCCACCGTGCCCGCGAACAACGAAGTCCTCGCATTGATTCTCGGCGGCGGCCAGGGCAGCCGGCTGTTTCCGCTCACGCAATTGCGCTCGAAGCCAGCCGTGCCGATCGGCGGCCAGTATCGGCTGATCGACATCCCGATCAGCAACTGTCTTCACGCGGACATTCGCCGCATCTTCGTCCTGACGCAGTTCAACTCGGCGTCGCTCAACCGGCACATCGCCCAGACCTACCGCATGGATCTCTTCAGCCAGGGCTTCGTCGAGATCCTGGCGGCCGAGCAGACGCCCGACAACACCAACTGGTTTCAGGGGACGGCCGACGCCGTCCGGCAGGCGTCGCGTCAGATCGAACGGCATAGCGCCGACTATTATCTGATTCTCGCGGGCGACCATCTCTACCGGATGGACTACGGCGACCTCGTCGACGCCCACATCGACCGCCGCGCCGACATCACGATTGCCGCGCAGCCGGTCAACACCGCCGACGCCTCCGGGATGGGCATCTTCATCTTCGATCGCAGCGGCCAGATCGCCGCGTTCGAGGAAAAGCCGGCCCCCGATCGACTCGCGGCGCTGGCCCGAAGCATCCCCCTCGGCGCCACGTTCGCCGCGCACGCCGCCGACAAGCCGTTCGTGGCGTCGATGGGCATCTATGTGTTTTCGCGCGACGTGCTGCTCGATATGCTCGCCGAAGGCGGCGACAAGGACTTCGGCCGCGAAGTCATTCCGTCGGCGATCGGCCGTTACCGGATCAACGCACATCTGTTCCGCGGCTACTGGGCGGACGTAGGCACGATCGAGTCGTTCTACGAGGCAAACATCATGCTGACGCGGGTCGGGTCGCCGTTCAGGTTCTACGATCCGTATCGGCCGATGTACACGCACCCCCGCTTCCTCGCGGGCTCGCGCTTCCACCATTGCACGGTGGGCGAAGCGATTGTCGCCGAGGGCTGCTTCCTCGACCGTTGCCGCGTCGACGAGTCGGTGATTGGCATCCGCACCAACATTCAAGACGGCGCCGACATCCGTCGCTCGGTCCTGCTCGGAGCGGACTACTACGAGGCCGACGATGCCGCGCCCGCCAGGGGCGATGGTCCGCGGCTCGGCATCGGCCGCGACGTCGTCCTCGATCGCGTGATCGTCGACAAGAACGCGCGCATTGGCGACGGCGCCAGGCTGATCAACGAAGCCCGCGTCGATCACGCCGACGGCGAGGGTTACTACATCCGCAATGGCATCATCATCGTGCCCAAGGACGGCGCGATCCGGCCCGGATTGGTCGTCTAGAACGGGTTCATCGGCGTGGAGTCGCTGGTCTCTCAAACGGGCGAGAGCTCTTGAACCACGAAGTCCGCCACACCTTTGTAACCTGCTCTAAAACGTCGCGATCGGATTGAGCGGCGATCCGGTGCCGCCGGGAATCGGCAGCGGCGCTGCCGTGAGCAGAAACTCCCAGCGCTTGCGCGCCGCGGCGGCCTCGCTCAAGGCTTCGAGGTCGCAGTTGTCGATCAGGTGGACACCCAGATACAGCAGCGCGAAATCATGGACCGCTCCGCGCCGATCCGAGGGCGCGACATACTGCGGGTGGTCGCTCGCCAACAGCGCGATGTCGCGCTGCTTCAACCATGGAATCACGGACGGATCGAGCCCGGCTGAACGTCCGCCCTCTGCACGTCCCCGCAGCCAGGGGCCCTGCGCCTTTCGACGGGCCCAGACCCCGGTGCGCACGAACAGCGCGTCGCCGCTCGAAACCTTGACCCCCGCCTGCTTTTCCCAGGCCTCGATATCCTCCACGTAGATCGGCGTGCCGGGCTCGAGATATGGAAGACCCTTGAGGCGCGGGATATCGATGAGAATGCCGCGAGTGAAGATGCCGTTCTTCACGTTGTGAATGGAATTCTTCGCGTGCCGCTCGGCCGCGACCTTCGCCGGGTCCGGCGTGTAGCCGTTGTAGAAGACCCCCCGGTCGTTGATGTGCGCGAGCGAGTCGAGATGGGTGTGAGTGATGCCGTGGTAGTTGACCGCAATCCGGTCCGCACCGATGCCCTGCATCGTCACTTCGTAGGGATTCGGATTGTCGATCGCTTTGATCGTATCGGTGTCGGCGGCGAGCGACACCGCGAAGCCTTCTTTCACCAGCGCCGCCGCCTGCTTTCTCTTGGACGGCGTAATCAGATTGAGGGCGCCAATTTCATCCTCCTTGCCCCAGCGGCCCCAATTCGACAGGTCTTTCTTCCAGCGTTCGTAGTCGGCATCGGTCACCGTATGACTGGAAGAGCCGCGCGTTTGAGTCGACACCCGCCCCGCCATCATCCCGGCCAGCAGCACCGCCACGCAACATTTACTCAGCGTTCGCATCGATTCTCCCCTTTCCCGGCGTCAAGACGCCTGTTGTGCACCGCCGTGGTGGAGCCGGAATCACGCCTCGCTCGCCATCTGCGATAACGGAGCGCCAAGCGTCGCCTTGAGCTTGTCGAACGGATCGACGAGCGGATCGGGTCTGGTGCAGTCGACGCCGACGATGCCGTACAGCCATACCGGCATCGACACGGGCTCGATGACCATGGGAATCAGGCGGCGCTGCCGATCGCCCATATCGAGCACCTTGCAGATGATCGCTTCCTCCGCGCAGTTCCCGCTCTCGAGATACCTCGACGAAATCACCGCGACGGTGAAACGGCTCTCCCGAATGCAACGCTCCATCTCTTGAAGGAAGCTGGCATTGGCCGGGAAGTCCCGCTCGTCGATGGCCACCACATAGCCGCTGGCTTCGAGCGCGGCCAGCAACTGGGTCGCAAACGCCGAGTCCTGTTCACCGTGGCGATAGCTGACGAAGACATCGTATCGCACCGGAGCGGCGGCGCCGGCCGGTGCCGTCACGCTCGACAGGGCCGGAACGCGCGGCGCCGCGACGGACAGCGTGAGCGCCGGGATCGCCTTCGCGGCGGCGAGCACGCAGACGACCAGAAACGGGATCCAGAGGAAATACGTGCTGCCGAGGACCACGCGGCAGCGGCGGATGGACTCGCGGGTCCAGACCCTGTCTGCCACACCCGCCGAATCGAACAGCAGCTCCTCGCTCGAGAGCTCGGGATTGGCACGGGAGTAGGTCAGGCCGAGGGTGGTCAGGTCGGTACCGATGACCACGGCTTTGCCGGCGTACGTCGCCGTGCACGCGCGCTGGGTGTAACCGCCGACTGAAAAGGCGATCAGGCCGAGGAGCAAGGCGGTGCCCGCCAGCGCAATCGACAGGGCCCGTCCGCGAACGCTCCGCCTTGCAACCAATGGAAACGTCGACAGCGCCACGATGGCGGCGGACGCCAGCGCCGCGAAGGTGGACGTCGTGGCCGCCTCGGTGCCTTCCGCGCCGGGGGGTGGAGCCAGACCCGCCGCCGCGGCGGCCACTGCTGCCGCGACGATCACCAGCCAGGCTCCGCTGGAGCGCCCTGGGCTGCGGGCGCCCGAAGTCATCGGCGCGAGTCTACGGGGACAGACAGATCGAGCAGGAGCTCCTTCTTGCCCTCCCCCACCTTCACCACCGTACGCTCGCCAGTGTTCTTGGATGTCGGATCCTGCAGCCACATCACGTAACGCCCCGGCACCAGCGAGTCGTCGGTTGGACTGCTCAGGCGCGGAAAGCGTCCTGGGCTGGCGCTGCCCGCGGCTTCGAGAACCCGTGGCAGGTAGAACACCTGCCAATTCTTGATCTCGTCGCCGCCTCGCACGGAGCGGACGCGGACGACCACGGATCCGCCAAGCTTTCCGCCGCTTCGGGTGCAGTGTTCGAGCTTGATCTCCAGATCGTCCGCGATCGCCTGCAGTGTTGCGGCCAGGCGATCCTGGTTGCGGGAATTGAGCGCCGCCTGCAGGACGTTGACATCCCTCGCGAGATTGGCGCGGTAATCCGCGGGTGAGGCCGCGGGCCAGCTGTTCGACAGCTGCTGCAGGCTGTTGAGCGCGGCGCGCGCCCTCGGGAGATCGAACAGCCTGGCGGGCGACGAGGTGGGCACGCGCGAGAACAGGACGCGCAAGGCCTGAAGGCTGCTGGCAATCGGGGGCGGCTGGGCCACGGATTGGCGCAGCGGCTCCTGTGGGACGCCGCGCGCTCCGGCCTGGGCGGGCGGAGAGACGAGCGTCAGGCCGGCGCACACCGCCAAAGAACGGAGGGTCATGGGCATGCCGCGCGCAATTCGGCGCCATTCTAGCACCGGCGAACCAGTGATTCCGGCGCCCGACGATCAGCTCGCCAGCAGGGCGGCGCGCGCGTCGGCCGCTTCCTTCAAGCCGGGTTGCAGCTTCAACGCTTCGTCGAAGGCGTCCTTGGCTTTCCGCTTGTCGCCCTTTTTCACGTACGCAAGTCCGAGATGGTAGCGGTAGGAGGCGTTTTTGGGATCGCCCTCGACGCTTGCGAGCAGCGGGGGAATCGCGAGCTCCGCGAGCCCCTTCTTGACGTAAATCCACCCGAGCGTGTCGGTGACCTCGGGGACTTTCGGCAGCTGTTGGCTGGCGGACACCGCCAGCTGCATCGCCACGTCCAGATTGCCCGAACCCTCGGCGTACAGCCACGCGAGGTTGTTGGCGGCGACGGCGGCGGCGGGAGACGTCGCGACGATCTTTTCGTAGACCTTCTGGGCCTCCGCGGGCTTCTTCTGCGCTTCGAGGATCAGTGCCACCATGGTCGGCGCAGCAATGGACTTGGGCTGCCGTTTGGAGAGAGATTCGTACTCCGTCTTCGCCTCTTCCAGCCTGCCGGCGCGTACGAAGAGCGCCGCGAGCGAGGAGAACGCCTGGAAATGCGAGGGATCGATCTCGATAATCCGGCGCAGTACCTGTTCCTCCCGCACCACGTCTCGCGCTGCGCCGTAGACCCCGGCCTCGAGCAGCAGCAGGTCGGTGTTGTTCGGGGACTTCTGCACCATCGCTTCAATCGTCGTGCGGGCGCCGGCCACGTTGTTGCTGCCGATGTCGAGCGAAAGACGTCCGCGCAGCGCGCCGATCGCCTTGGGGTCGATCTTCAACGCCTGGTCGAACTCGCGCCGCGCCCCGGCGGTGTCCTTCTTCACGAGCAGGATGTTGCCCATCTGCTCGTGAAACGGCGCCAGATCCGGCCGTTCGGTCAATAGTCCCTGCATGATCGTCTCCGCCCGACGGAGATCGCCCGCTCCGGCGAGCGCGCGCGCGAGCACCATGCGCGCGTCGAGGCTCTTGGGCGCATCCCGTACGGCCTGTTCGGCGAACTGCACGGCGGTCGCGGTGGCGCCCTTCCTGAGGTTCAGCTCGGCGATCCGTACTTGCACGCCGCCCACCCGTGGATTGAGCCTGCCGACCTCGTTGAAGGCGCCAATCGCTTCGTCGAATTCGTTGCGGATCGCCAGCAGCGTCCCGAGCAGGTACTGGGCCGAGGCCGATTTCGGGTCGCTGGCGACCGCGGCCTGGGTCAGCGCGAGCGCCTCGTCGACTTTGCCCTCCGTCACCAGGAAGCGGGCCTTCATGATCGCCGCTTGCGTATTCTTGGGCTGTTTGGATCGCACCTCGTCCACTCGGCGGTGCGCCTCGGCTTCCCGCTTCTGGATGTAGTCGATCGCCGCCAGGCGCAGCGTCGCGTCGGCATATCCGCTGTGTTCCTTGGCGACGGTTTGGAGCAGCGCAATCGCTTCGTCGGCGCGCTGGGACCGTGCGTAGTAGTCGGCCAGGGTCAATCGAGCCTGCAAGTCGCCGGGCTGCTGGGCAAGAATCTTGAGCGGCGCCTCGGCTTCCTGCGGCCGGTTCGTCGACACGTAAAAGGTCGAGAGGGCGCGTTGACCGATTGCGCTGAGGGGATCGAGCTCGACGGCGCGCTTGAGGGGCGCCTCCGTTTCCGCCGTGCGCCCCGCCGACCAGTAGAAATTCGCCAGCGCGAGTTGCGCCACGACCGACGTCGAGTCGACCTCGACCGCCCGCTTGAACGCGGCTTCCGCCTCGGCAGCACGGCCGCTCTGCATTTCAATCGCGCCGAGGTTCGCGTACGCACGCGCGTTGTTGGGATCGATCCTGATGGCTTCGTTGATGTCGTCAATCGCCGTGGTCAGGTTCCTCAGGCCCGCCGCGGCGTTTCCCTTCAGGATCTGGGCCTCGACGTTCTTGGGATCGAGAGCCACTACCTTCTCGGCCCTGGCTCTGGCGTCCTCGAATCTCTTCGCAATCAGCAGGATCTGACCGGCCTCGAGCTGAGCGGCCGCATCGCTGGGCAGAAGGTCGGCCGCCACGACCAACTCGCGCAGCGCGTTCGGCAGCGCGTTGGTTTTCAGGTACGCCTCGGCCAGCCGCTGGTGCGCCGGACCAAACTTGTTATCAATCTTGAGCGCATTGCGATATTCGACGATCGCTTCGGCGTATTTCTGCTGGCCGACATACTTGTTGCCGCTCTCGAGAAACTGCTCTTTCGACTGCCTCGACGTCTTTCCGCAAGCGGTGGCAACGATCGTCAACGCCATCAGCCACACGGAGGAGACCAGGACGTGACGACTGGCAGACACAGACATGGGGACTCCTCAGTCCGCTCGAGAACCAGACGTCCAGCGTGTAGCGGCCTGGCGTCGACGCCCAATTCTAGCCCGCCTCCAGCCCCGCAAGGGCCTCGGCCCGCCTCTCCTTCCCGCACGGCGACAAGTCACCCTGCGTCGCGCGGGGATTGCGAGCGCCCGGACGCGCTTTTACAGCGACGTCACCGGGCCTTGGTCGAAACGTCACCGCGGCACGGTATTCAGTGTGCATGTCTCACAACGTCACGTTGTACTGCGGTTGCGTCGTCTATGTTGCGTGCCATCCACGCACGGGCGTGGCTCATGCCCGCGTGTTGGAGTCTCGCCACCCGCTGTGCCCTGTTCGCAAGCATGAGGTCGGGGTCAGACTCGCCCTCTGGGAGTTCCTGCCGGAACCACTCGGCCAGGCCGCCCACACATTCTCACCGGTACACCAGGGTATCCCCCGCAAGGCGCCGATCGCGGCGAGCGGTCCCCGGGTGAAAGCCGTTTGAGCGAAGTCCGGCTTTTGCACCCGCCAAGGGGTGACGGACGTCCAGGCAGAAAGATTTGATCGTCATGTCTTCGTCATGAGTCGAGGATTCGTCGCGGCCCTCATGTGGCTGACAGCGCTGACCGTGGTTGCGACTGTCTCAACCCGGGCACAGCAGTCCGCTGCGGTCACTCAGCTGGTCATCGTCGTTGACGGTCTCCGTCCAGACTACGTGACCCCAGAGGTGATGCCCCGCCTGTTCGGCCTCGGTCAACGTGGCGTGGTGTTCAGGGCGCATCATGCCGTGTTTCCGACAGTGACGCGTGTCAATGCCTCATCGTTTGTCACGGGCGTCTATCCCGAGGGGCACGGTCTGCTTGGCAACACCATCTATGTCCCGTCGGCCAACCGGACTGGTGGTTTGGATACCGGACGGCGCGAAAACCTCGAGTCGGTCGCGCGCACCGAGGGTCAGCTGCTCTCGACGCCGACGCTTGCCGAGATTCTGCGGCGTGAAGGCAAGACGTTCCTGGCGGTCAGTTCGGGCTCGACCGGATCGTCGTTCCTGCTGAACCCAACGGTTCCTCCTGGCGGCGCGATCATTCAGACCGACTACACGCTGCCGGCGGCATTGGCCGCCCGCGTGCTCGAGCGACTGGGACCTGTCCCGCCGCATGCCATTCCCAACGCCGCGCAAAACCAGCGCGCCATCGACGCGTATCTGAAGATCGGCCTCGATGAGCTCCATCCCGATGTGACGTTCATGTGGATTAACGATCCTGACGAAACCGCACATCGGCGGGGGATCGGCTCGGACCTCACGCGCCAGGCATTGTCGCTCGTGGACGGCGGCATCGGCCGCATCGAAGACACCCTGCGCGCCAGAGGGCTCCTCGATCGGACGAATATCCTCGTGACTTCCGATCATGGATTCTCGACGCACACCGGCACGCTCAAGCTCGAAACCCTCGTCGAACCGTTCGCGAAGTCTCTGCCAGACGGATCGAAGGACATCGTCGTCGCGGAGAGAGCCATCCATTTTCGGACTCCCGATCCCGGCCGAATCGCCGCTCTCGTGGCCGCGCTGCAACGACGACCAGAGGTCGGCGCCATTTTCACGAAAGCGATCCGGCGGGGCGATGCAGAAGGCGCCGTACCCGGTACGTTGTCGCTAGACGTCGCACGATGGAATCACGCTCGATCGGGCGACATTCTGGTCTCGGCAAACTGGACCGACGAAGCGAACGCCGCTGGAATCAAGGGAATGACCACGCAGGGCGGCGTCGCCGGTCACGGGACATCGAGTCCGTACGACATCCACAACACGCTGATTGCGGCCGGCCCGGCCTTTCGCGAACACGCCACCAGCGACGCTCCGACCGGAAATGTCGACCTGGCGCCGACGCTGCTCTCTTTGCTCGGGATTCGAGTGCCTCCGACGATGACAGGACGCGTCATGGAAGAGGCGATGCGAAAGCAGGCGGCACAGCCGTCCATCGCCGTCAGCCGTACGACTGAGACCGTCAAGGCGCCGGACGGCAGCTACGAATTGACGGCCAACCTGTCGGTGTTTGCCGGCCGCCGCTACCTCGATTTCACGCAGGTGAAACGGAAGTAGGGCGAGCCGAGCCGGTTCATTGCCGTACCAGGGGCAATCGCGGCGGTCGAGGCCGCTGTCGAACACTACGACGCTCGCGGTCCGGTGGAGTTTACGCCCGCGATCGCGAAGCGACACACCGTGCTGACATGCACCTGCCACTGTGGTGGGGATGTTTCATCAACGCGAAGGAGCGCCGATGCCGACCAACGCCAACGTCGATGGTGACCTGCTGACGCGGATTCGAATGGAGTACCTCGAAATGCCGGATCTTCGGCTCACCGACCGGCAGGCGAGCCGGCTGTGGAATCTCGATCAAACGGCCTGCGACGCGATCCTCGCGGCCCTCATCCAGGATCACTTCCTCTCCCAGACCGGCGACGGATCGTACGTCATTGCCGCCGCCGGTCGCCGGTTCCTCTCCGACAGGTCCCACAGTCGCCGTGCTGATTGATCAAGCGTCCACGATCGAGCGCGACACGCTCCATGGCCGCACCCAGACCTGGCACGGTCATTCCGCGCTCACGCAGGTGATCGCGGGGTGGCGGTGGGTGCGCCTCGCGCACGTCGAGGCGCCGCGCTACATAGTGCTGCTGAAGATCTCGGCGAACGCCGACGAGCACGACGCGGTTTCGGCGCTCGAATGGTGGCTGTGCAGCCCGGGGCGTGAAGACGGGGACGTCGTCGAGGTGATTTAGCAGGCCGTGAAGAATGCGGCGCAATTGAACACTCGGCAGCGATAAGTCGGCTTTTCAGGACCACCGGCTCGGCGCGTTCTCGCCGAATTCCGCGGCGTCATCCAACGCCGATTGCGGGGATGTGTAGCGTTCGAGCAGCAACTGCTGGGCGTTCAACCGCGGCTCACCCGGAGTGGCGTTGGCGCCGACGTACTTCCCGTCGGTCAACACGCAGGCGCGGTCGGTGTCGTGCAGATACGCGTCGAGCACGACCTCACGGAGATGACCCGCGATGCCCGCGTTGCGCACCAGACAGAGCGTCTCAACGCGGCGATCCAGGTTCCGCTCCATGAGATCCGCGCTGCCCACGTACACCTCGGGCTGGCCCGCGTTCGCAAAGTAGTAGATGCGCGAGTGCTCCAGGAAACGGCCGACCACCGAGCGCACGCGGATGCGCTCGCTGATGCCGTCGACGCCGGGCCGCAGGCAGCAGACCCCACGCACGATCATGTCGATTTCGACGCCGGCCTGCGCCGCGCGATACAGCGCGCGCACGATGGCGGGGTCGGTCACCGCATTGTTCTTGATGATCACATGAGCCGGCCGGCCCGCCTGGGCATGAGCCATCTCGCGTTGCAGCAGTTCCACGAACCGCGCACGCAAGCTGACGGGCGCTACCAGCATCTGATTGAAATGCGTGCGCTGCGAGTAGCCGGTCAGGTAGTTGAAGATCTCAGAGACGTCGTCCAGCACTGCCGGATCGGCCGTGAACAGACCGAGGTCCGTGTAGATCTGAGAGGTCGCCCGATTGTAGTTGCCGGTGCCGATATGCGCGTAGCGCCGGACGCCATCCGCCTCCTGGCGCACGACCAGGCACAGCTTGCAATGCGTCTTCAGATTGTCCACCCCGTACACCACGTGCACGCCGGCTTCCTCCAGTCGCGTCGCCCACTGAATGTTGTTCCGCTCGTCGAACCTCGCTTTCAACTCGACGAGTACGGCCACCTGCTTCCCCGCATCGGCGGCGTCGATGAGCAGGTCGATCAGCGGCGACTTCTCCCCAATCCGGTACAGCGTCATCTTGATGCCGACAACGTGCGGATCGACCGAGGCGTGCTGCAGAAACGTCTCGACCGCGGAGAACGAATAGAACGGGTGGTGGACCAGGTGATCCTGTTCGCGCACGTCGTCGAAAATCAAGGTATCCGACTGGCCCGTCGCCCACAACGATCGCGGGGCGAACACCGCGTCTTTCAGGTGAGGCAATGGCAGGCGATGCAAGGCCATCCAGCCGGCGTAATCGAGCCGCTCGCTCGTGGCGGTGACGACGTCGTCGTCGATCTCGACGTTCTCGATCAGAATCTTCAGCACCCGTTTGGGCATCGTGGCGTGCACTTGCAGGAGCGACGGCGAGCCGTGGCGGAGCTGTTTGAGTGTACGGTCGACCGACTCGAGCAAATCGTCAGCGCCGTCCTCCGGCACCTCCATGTCGCTGTCTCGAATGACGCGGAACAGGTGAGCGCCAACGACCTCCACGCCCGGGAACAGCTCGCCGATGTTGATCCTGATGACATCCTCGAGGAACGCGAACGTATGGCCCGACACGCCAGGCGCCGAGGGATGCGGAATCGGCACGAAGCGCGGCAGAATCAGCGGCACCTTCACGCGCGCGAACTTCGTGCGCCGGCGGTGTCGGACGACCACCGCGAAATTCTGCGTCCGCCCGGAAATCAACGGGAACGGATGGCCGGGATCGAAGGCCAGCGGCGTGAGCAGCGGAAAGATCTCCGATCTGAAGTACGACGCCAGGAAGCGGCGCACCGACTCGGTGATTTCGTCGGGCTCGAGAATCCTGATGCCGTGATCGGCAAGCGCCGGTCGCAGACTGTCGTTCCAGCACGCGGCCTGATCGCGCATCAGCAGCGCCGCCCGCTGCCGGATGGCGGCGAGCTGCTCCGACACGGTCATCCCGTCGACCGAGACCTGTTCGAGGCCGGCGCGGCGCTTCTTGAGCAGCGTGGCGACTCGAACCATGAAGAACTCATCCAGATTCGCAGCCACGATGGCCAGAAACTTCACGCGCTCCAGCAGCGGGTGGTAGTCGTCGAGCGCCTGATCCAACACCCGCTGATTGAACTCCAGCCAGCTCAGCTCGCGATTGCTGTAGAGCGACGGATCATGCAAATCGGTGGGGGCGGTCGAGGGACTGACACCAGCTCGATTCATCCGCGACATTTTGATCCGTTTCGTCGTGACCGCAACATTCGTTACATCGAATTTACGTGACCGACCTTCGGCCAGGCTCTTCAACGCGGACAGGACATTAGCATCGGCCTGATACATCACCATTCGTGTATCCGGGCGGCGACGGCCACGTAAAACCTCACAGCGGGATCGCGCACAACGATCCGGTATCGTCACGCGGCCGCCCGGGAATTGAACGGATGAATTCAGGCAAATCATTTCGGTGGAAGCCGTTGCACCGGGACCGAATTGACGGCAATAATGCCGGCCATGGGCCATGAACAATTCACGCAGCGACGCCTGTTCACGATCTTATTGACGGCCGTCGTGACCGGCATGCTTGGCGCAGGCGCGTTGGCCTGGGAAAACCCGCTGAAGGGTCGATATCTCAGTGGAGCACCGCTGAGCATCTGCGATCAGGGTTCTTTCTTCGTCGGTGGGGTGCCGAAGGTCACGCGATATGCCAGCTCCGCGGCCGTTCGGGAAGGTGGTCCGCCGCAGCAGATCACGATCGGCCAGATGTACGTCCAGTTCCAGATTCCAGAGCAGCGACGGAAGTGGCCGCTCATCATGATCCACGGGTCGACGCATACGGGAGCGGCGCTGGATTCGACACCTGGCGGTGACGAGGGCTGGCTCTCTCATGCAGTCCGAAAAAAACTCGCCACGTTCGTGGTCGATCAGCCGGGGCGCGGCCGGTCCGGCTTTGACCAGTCGGTCATCCTCGAGGCCAAGGCAACGGGCAACTGGAATCTGGTCCCGTCGAGCTTCGGCAGGATCACCGACGACGGCGCCTGGACGACCTGGTTTGGCCACATCGTGCCGGCCGGTGCTGACATCACGACTGGAAAGATGATCCGCCACGGCGACCCCGGCGATCCCGATCCTGCTGAAAACCCGGCAGAGCCGTCGCAGGCCCACGGCGTGTATCCGCCGGCGTTCCCGATCCCGCCTGGGGCCAATTCCGTCAATCCGCATCTCGTTGCGCGTGAGGGCGCCATAGGGGCCGCACCCAATCCGTCCAACCGCACGTATCTGGGTCTGGAATACTACAAGCAGCTCGTGCCCAATGGCGAAGTCACGTTGCCGGGGTCTGTTTGTTCGAGTTGTACGCCGAACAACCTCAATGCCATCGACACGTGGCTTCCACTCGCCCTTGCTGATCTGCTCGAAGGCATCGGGGGCGGCATCCTGTCCCCCCATTCGCAATCGACGTCCTCGGTGTTCCATACGGTCCGCATCCTGAAGGAGCGCGGGGAATTGCATCTGCTGAAGGGGATCATCATCCCCGAGGGAGCAGGGACCGATCTGGCAGCCGCCGGGCTCGTTGGATCGGACTTCGACTCGATTCCCTTCCTGATGTTGAACGGTGACTATCGTCCGCTGGCCACTCGGAAGGGGAACTATGCCGCCGTGGCGGCGATGAATGCGAGCCGCACACGCACGGTTGGACCTGCCCTCTCGCTCAATGTGGAAGATCCGATCTTCAAGGGCAAGCTCAACGGCCACACACACATGGGTATGCTGGGATCGACCGCCCTGGTGGAATTCGACTTCTTCCTGGATTGGGCCGGCAAGAATATCGACAATCCGCTCCTGGCGAAAGGATGCGCGGTCAGAACGAACAGGAAGTAGGAGGCGCGACAACGCTTAATAGGCGACCGGCGCCCGGTGTCCGGCGAAAAGCCTGCAGACTGAGGGTCGGCGGCATCTCCGCCACCGGGCCTCACTCACTCCTCACCGGTCACCGGCCGCCGGCCGCGCTCACGCCGCCCACGATCCGTTGCGGTACAGCGTCAAGGCCACGTCCACGTTCTCGCGCAAGGTTCGCGCGATCGCATCCCAGTTCTTCGCGCACCTCACCAGCGTCTTCCACGAATACATGTGCTTCGGTTTGTGAAAGTCGCTGTTCGCGACGTAGGGATAGTGTTTCAAGCTGGTCACCGAGAACAAATCGTCGCGGTTGGCCGCTTCCCACACGTCGACCAATTCCACCAGCCGTTTGCGATGGTCCCAGAGATAGCAGGTCGAGATCTCGATCCGCCGCGTGGTGCGGTGGTGCGGATGACAGGCGATGCTGAACGCACCCTGCTTCCGGATCTCCTTCAAGATGTCCTCGGCCGGCTGGTCGGCGCTGATGAACTCGCGCAGGTTGAGACCAACGATGTGCGAGTTCTTCTTGCTGCGAATGTGGTTCTGTGTGATTTCCGCGCCGGGGACCACCAGGAGATCGTACAAACGCCTGGCCCGCTCGGCCTCGAACTGAATCTCCGCGAGATAGGCGGCAAAGCGATCCTGCGTCACGGAGAACTGTCGGTACCCGAGCGTCGCGAATCTGCCGACGCGCGCGAGCAGGTCCTTCTCCATCAGGATGTGATCGGTGATCGCGATCACGTCAAACCGCTGGGTCTGGCCGTACAGGTCGATGACTTCCCGAATCGTCAGCCGGCCGTCGCTCCACCGTGTGTGCACGTGGAAGTCGCAGAGCAGGAACGGTTCGTAGCCTGGCACGCTACCCCCTCACGTCGACGTGTTCGACGTCCGCGGGACGATGCCGCAGGATCTCGGACCAGAAATTCCGCACGTAGAGGCCGAAGACACGCCCCTTCCCCATCGCCCGGTACCGCCGCGCCGACGTCCACACCCAGCACTCCGGACAGACATCGATGCGCCCGATGCCGGTCAGCCGGCGGCCAAGGTTGGTGTCCTCGCCGTGAAATTCGATCGTCCGGTCGAACCCGCCGATGCGCACCAGCGCATCCTTGCGCACGGCGAAATTGCCGCCGTAGAGAATCGCGCCGAGTTGGAAGGCATGGTGCACGACGAAGTGGGTCGGTGGCGCGACCAGCACGTCGTACAACCGAATCAGCGACCGGCCCCTCCAGTCCCAGTCGTAGAAGCGGTACGGACCGGTCACACCGACAGGTCCCGTCGGCGACGACAGGCGTCGTTCGACGCGCTCCATCCACGAGATGGGCGCCCGGCAATCGGCATCCACGAACGCCAGGATGTCGCCGCGGGCTTCGCGGCGGGCCCTCTCACGCGCGATGACCAGTCCCTTGTTCGTTTCGTCGACGACCCTGACGCCCGGCACCGCTCTCGCGAGCGCCGCGGTGTCGTCGGTGCTCGCGTTGTTGATGACCAGGATTTCGTCGGGCAGGCGGGTTTGGGACAGCAGCGAAAAGAGGCAGGC
>JBDTVS010000007.1:0-115535 GCA_040007095.1 Acidobacteriota bacterium | reverse complement strand
TCGCTCGAAGAGACGTCGGCCTCGATGGAAGAGATGGCGTCGATGACGCGGCAGAACGCGGACAACGCCACGCAGGCCGCCATGCAGGTGGCGGATATGGCACGCCAGGTGACTGAGTCGAACGACGCGCTCAGTCAGATGATTGGCTCGATGGCGGCGATCAAGGATTCGAGTAACAGAGTGGCGAAGATCATCAAGACCATCGACGAGATTGCCTTCCAGACCAACATTCTGGCGTTGAACGCCGCGGTAGAGGCCGCTCGAGCCGGCGAGGCGGGGAAGGGGTTCGCGGTCGTCGCCGACGAGGTGCGCAGTCTGGCGCAGCGTTCCTCACAGGCCGCCAAGGATACGGCCGGCCTGATCGAAGAGTCGATCAGGCGCTCGCAGGAAGGCGCCCAAAGGGTGCAAAAAGTCGCGGTGGCGATTGGCGCAATCACCGACGGCGTCGCGAAGGTGAAGGGGATTGTCGACGAGGTGCGCGAGGCGAGCCAGCAGCAGTCCCAGGGGATCGAGCAGGTCGCTCAGGCGCTCGCGCAAATGGAAAAAGTAACCCAGACCACGGCGGCGACCGCCGAAGAGAGTGCGGCGGCGAGCGAAGAGTTGAACGCGCAGGCGGAAACGACGATGGCCGAGGTCGCGGGTCTCGAAGCGATGGTGATCGGCAGCCGGCCGATCGCCACAGCCCGGCACCAGCCAGCCGCTGTGGGCCGGACTTCGACCGCCAGAACCGCAAAATTGCTCAAGCTCCCGGCGAAGCCGAAGTTCGGGTCCTCGTCCGATAGCAAGCGCGCCGTGGGGGACACCGGCACCTACGGCAGTTTCTAGATGGAGAACGACCCCCTCCCGCCTGATTTCTGCACAAACCATCGGCAGGATCCTCGCTGACCCGCGCATCGAGAATGGCGCTCTTCCCCATCGGGCTGTGCTCGTGGCTTCGCTGTGGCTGGCAGTCCGCGCAGGAGCCTCAGCGGGCGGAATTGACACATGTGCCGCGCGCGCCCGGAGCCACGCGGGTCAGACCCGTGAAATCACTCGAAAAAACGCCGATCCCATGTGGCCGCTCTTTTGCTGCCCTTGAGACCCATGATTGACGTCGTCATCCCGCCAGCGTATCTGGACCAGTCGGTACTCGCCGACATTCGGGGGCTCAACACACCAGACGAGGATGTCCTCGGCGAAGTGATTTCCCTCTATGTTGACGACGTGCCGAAGCAACTATCGGCGCTCGCCGCCGCGATCGGCGCGGGCCAGACCGAAGTCGTGCGGCAGATCGCGCATCGCTTGAAGGGTTCCTCCCTCGGTGTGGGCGCCTCCCGGATGGCGAGTCTCTGCAGCGCGATCGAGTGTGCCGCACACGATCACGCGATCGATCACGCCGCCGTCCACGCCGAAGGGCTGGCGGCCGAGTTTGTCGTCACCAGTCGCGCGCTTGAGCAGGAAAAGCGCGCATCTTAATCCCACGTCGCTTCAGGAGGCTCGAGCCGTGCACGCATTGATATGTGACGATGATCCTGGAACTCGCCTACTGGTCAGGCATCTGGTCGTGCAGAAGCTGGGCTGGACTGTTGCCGAATGTGCGGACGGTGTCGATGCGCTCCACCTGCTGGGACGTAGCACCTTCGACGTGGCCATCCTCGATATCGAGATGCCGCAGCTCGATGGGGTCAGCGTCGTGGAGGCGATCCGCAGCTCACCAAAGCTGCGCGACCTCTCGATCGTGATGCTGACCAGCGAGCATCGGGAAGATGTGGTCCGTCGTCTCATCGCGCTTCGTGTTACCGACTACATTGTCAAACCCCCGAACGTTCAGACCACGATCTCGAAGCTCGAGCGGATTCAGCAGCGTCTCTCCGCGGTCGCTCCAGCACTGAAGCGCTGACGCCGCGCCACGCCGCGCGAGTCAGCCGGCGGCCGGGCGACCTTCGGTCGTTCGCCTCGCAATCCGCCTGGTCAGCGCCAGGCCCAGGTCCGCCGCCGGAATTCTGCGCCCCATCCAGCCTCAACACTCGATTTCAATCAGGCCATCGATTGCACGACACTGTCGTCCAGTCGATTCATTCATTGGGCCGCACCGGCAAGCAGTGCGACGGCCGGTTTTACCAAGCAAAACCAAAAGGGCTAGACTTTCAGTAATGCCTGATCCGACGCTGACGCCTGCCCGTCTTTGGAAAACGATGACCGCCACGCAGCGCACCGCCGCCGCGGCGGCGTTCTGGAGCGATGAACAGACCACCGACGACCAGATTCAAGCGGTGATGCTCATCGCTCAGTTGAAGAAGTTCCGTCCCAAGACCGTCATCGGCCTGGATGTCGAACGCAAGGCCAGGCATCTGGCCAGCATTGTCAACCTGCCTGAGGCCCTTGCCGCCCGCGCGCTGATCGCCTACCACCTGGCGGAGCAGCGGCCGATGATGGCCGCGTTTCTCGACGCCCTGGGCCTGGCCCACGAGGACGGCCTGATTCAAGAAGACAGCGTGCAGCCGGACGCTGCGAAGCTTGCGCCCGCGGTGGCCGCGATTCGGGAGGCCTATCCCGCCGAGGACGTCTCGCTGTATCTGAATACACTCATCTGTCAGGACCCTCAGACCTGGGGGGCGCTCGCGCCGATCCTCACGCCGTCTGAAAGTCCCTCCTCGTAAGAATGCTTGGCATTGGCGACCGGGACCGCTCCAACTTTTTCTGACGTGGAAGCCGCACGCACGCGGATCAGCGGTCACGTCCGCGTCACGCCTGTCTACACGTCCGACGCGCTGTGGCGTGAGACGGGCCGCCGCACCCTGCTGAAGGCCGAGAACCTCCAGCGCACCGGTGCGTTCAAGATTCGTGGCGCGATGAACACCCTCGCGACCCTGACGCCCGAGGAGCGTGCGGCCGGAGTGATCGCCGCCAGCGCCGGCAACCACGGACAGGCCGTCGCCTGGGCGGCCCGCGAGCTCGGTATCCATGCCACGATCTTCCTGCCGCAGGACGCCCCGATGGCGAAGGTCGAGCCGACCCTCACCTACGGCGGCGAGGCCGTCCTCGGCGGCGTCGGGTTCGACGCCGCGCTTGCCGATGCGCTGCGGCGGGTCGCGGAGACCGGTGCGACGTTTATCCATGCCTTCGAGGACGCTCGCGTCATCGCGGGGCAGGGGACCATCGGTCTCGAACTGGCCGCGCAGGCGCCTGACGTCGAGACGGTGCTCATCCCGGTCGGCGGCGGCGGCCTCGCCGCCGGGATTTCGATCGCGCTGCGGACGCTGTGCCCGAAGGTTCGGCTCGTCGGCGTGCAGGTCCGCCGCGACGGCCATACGATTGCCGACGGGATCGCCGTCAAGCAGCCCGGCGAGCTGACGATGGAGATTCTTCGCCGGTCGCTCGACGATCTCGTGGAGGTCAACGACGAGCAGATCAGCGAGGCCATCACGCTGTTGCTCGAGCGCTCGAAGCTGCTGGTCGAGGGGGCCGGCGCCGTCGGCGTCGCCGCGCTGCTGGCCGGAAAGGCGGGCGGCAGCGGCTCGGTCTGCGCGGTGCTTTCGGGCGGCAATATCGATCCGACCACCCTGATCTCGGTGCTCCGCCATGGCTTGACGCTGGCCGGCCGCTATCTCAGCATGCGCACGCGGCTCGCCGATCGACCGGGCGAGCTGATCCGTCTCTTGAAAATCCTCGCGGACGGACGCGCGAACATCGTCTCCATCGAGCACCGGCGCGAAGGGGTGACGCTCGAAGTCGGCGACACGGTCGTCGACCTGACCGTTCTCACCCGGAACGAAGCGCATTGCTCGACGTTGATCGCGGCCATGGAAGCGAGCGGTTTTCTGGTCGAACGACTGAGATGAACGGAAAGTCTGAAGTCTGAAGTGCACGTCAATCTTCTGACTTGAGTAAGATCGTGTGCCCATGGATGCAGTGACCGCTTTCGCGCCGGCGACCGTTTCGAATGTCGCCTGCGGTTTTGACGTGCTCGGATTTGCGCTCGCCTCCCCTGGCGACGAAGTGACCGCTCGGCTGACGGCGTCAGGCGTCACCATCGAAGACATCACCGGCGACGCCGGGCGGCTGCCGCGGGAAGCGGCCCGCAACACCGCGGGTATCGCGGCGCAGGCGCTGCTGCACCGCGCCGGCGAACGGCGCGGTGTCGCGCTCTCTATTCGAAAAGGCCTGCCGCTCGCGAGCGGCCTCGGCGGCAGCGCGGCGAGCGCTGCGGCGGCGGTGGTGGCCGTCGACGCGCTGTTCAATCTGCAATCGTCAATCGAGACGTTGGTCGGCTGCGCGCTGGAGGGCGAGCATCTCGGGGCCGGATCGGCGCATGCGGACAATATTGCGCCGTCGCTCTGCGGCGGCTTCGTGCTGGTGCGCCAGGCCAGCCCTCCCGACATCGTGCGCCTACCGGTGCCGGCCGGCCTGATGGCGGTGGTGGTGCACCCCGATCTGGAGATCGAAACCGCCATGGCGCGCCGGCTGCTTGGCGACACCGTGCTCTTGAAGGACGCGATCCAGCAATGGGCCAACCTTGGCGCGTTCGTGGACAGCCTGCATCGCGGTGATTTCGACCTGATGTCGCGGTCGCTCGAAGATCGGATCGCCGAGCCTCGCCGCGCGCCGCTCGTCCCAGGCTTTGCGTCGATCAAACAGGCCGCGGTACAAGCCGGCGCGCTCGGTTGCAGTCTGTCCGGCTCGGGACCCTCGCTGTTCGCCCTCTGCCGCGGCGCCGAGAGCGCCGATCGTGTCGCAGCGGCCATGACTGCTGCCGTCCGGGAGCACATCGGCGGGACCTCGCAAACCTACATTTCTCTGGTGGCGCCGTTCGGGGCGCGCGTTGTGTCCGCATGAAGTTCGTCACCACCCGCGGCGAGGCGCCGCCCACTTCGCTCGAATGGGCGCTCTTCGACGGACTGGCGCCCGACGGCAGCCTGTATGTTCCCGAGTCGATCGATCGCTGGACCGCGCAGGAGCTTGCCGCCCTGCCGTCATACTCGCTCGCTGAGACCGGCGTTCGCGTGCTTCGGCCGTACACGTCGGACCAGATCGACGAAGCGACGCTCGGATCCATCGTCGGCGAAGCCCTGAACTTCCCGATTCCGTTGAAGGAGATCGAGCCGGGCGTGCATGTCCTCGAGCTGTTTCACGGGCCGACGCTCGCCTTCAAGGACATCGGCGCCCGGGTGATGGCCCGGCTCATTTCGGCGCTCCACGATCGCAGCGCGCCGACCTCGGTGCTGGTGGCCACTTCGGGCGACACCGGCAGCGCCGTCGCGCACGCGTTTTACCGGGTGCCCCACACGCGCGTCCTCGTCCTCTATCCCAACGGGCGCGTCAGCCCTCAGCAGCAGGCGCAGATGGCCATGTTCAACGCGGAGCCGGACACCAATGTCCGCGCCTACGCGGTGGCGGGCAATTTCGACGACTGTCAGCGGCTGGTCAAGGCCGCCTCCGCCGACCCCGATGTCCTCGGGCGGATTCGGGTGACCTCGGCCAACTCGATCAACATCGGCCGGCTGCTGCCGCAGATGGTCTACTACTTCCACGCGATCGGCCAGCTCGGCTCACCGACCCGGTTTCCCGAGGGCGTCGTGGTGTCGACGCCGAGCGGAAATTTCGGCAACCTGACGGCCGGGCTGATGGCCAAGCGTGCCGGGTTGCCGATCGCCCGATTCATCGCCGCGACCAACGTCAACGATGTCGTGCCCGTCTATCTCGCCACCGGAAGGTTCGAGCCGCGGCCGTCGCAACAGACGCTTGCCAACGCGATGGACGTGGGCCACCCGAGCAACTTCGACCGCATGTTGTGGATGTACGGCGGTCTCGACGCCATGCGCGCCGACATCGTCGGCAGCCGGCACACCGACGACCAGGTGAAAGCGACAATCCGGCGCGTCTACGACGCGCACGGATATCTGCTCGATCCGCATAGTGCGATCGGCTACCTCGGGTTGACGACGACCGGCGTGGATCTGCAGAAGACCCCAGGTGTCTTTCTCGCCACCGCGCATCCGGCAAAGTTTCACGAAGTGGTCGAAGCGATCATCGGACAGGAGATCGAGAAGCCGGCGGCGCTGGCTGACGCGCTCGCGCGTCCACAGCACGTCATTCACATCGAGGCGTCGCTCGACGCGGTCAAGGAACTCCTGTTTGCGTGAGGGCGCGCCGTTCCGGTATCGGGCCGAGGTGCTGGACCGTCTGTGGGTACATGGCGTCCAGCCGACCGATCAGACCAGGCCCGAGCTCGTTCGCGACTACGTCCGCGATTTGTACAAGTATGAGATTCGCCGGCTGCGCGACCGATACGTGAGACACGAGTTCTCGAAGGCCGATTACGCGGTCAAGGTCGACGCTTTGCGCCGACTCTATCCGGTGCTTGCCTTGCGCGCACGCGACTGGGTGGAATAGCGGTGAAGGCGATCGCGAAGAGACCAGGATACGGAGACAGATCGGATGATGGTGGGAGGCAGCATGATAGCGATCGAGATTCGCGAGCCGGGCGGACCTGAGGTGCTGGTTCCTGTCGAGCGCCCGCAGCCGGAGCCTGGGCCCGGCGACGTGCTGATTAGGGTCGCGGCCGCCGGTGTCAACCGGCCGGATGTGATGCAGCGTCGCGGGCAGTATGCCCCGCCGCCAGGGGCCTCGGATATTCCCGGGCTTGAAGTGGCCGGGACCATCGAGGCCATCGGTGACGGTGTGTCCGACTGGCAGATCGGCGATCAGGTGTGCGCGCTCGTCGCCGGTGGCGGGTACGCCGAGCTGTGCGTGGCCCCCGCGCCGCAGTGCCTGCCCGTGCCCGCTGGTATGACCCTGACCGACGCGGCGGCGCTCCCCGAAACCTTCTTCACGGTGTGGAGCAACGTCTTCGACCGCGGTCATCTGGTGGCGGGGGAGTCGGCGCTGATCCACGGCGGCTCGAGCGGGATCGGGACGACGGCGATCCAGCTGGCGCGAGCGTTTGGCGCTCGAGTGTTCGCGACCGCGGGATCGGCCGAAAAGTGCGCGGCGTGTGAACGACTGGGCGCGGAACTCGCCGTCAACTATCGCGACACTGACTTCGTGGCCGCCGTCCGCGCTGCGACCGGCGGCCGTGGGGTTGACCTCATCCTGGATATGGTCGGTGGCGAATATGTGTCGCGCAATCTCGACGCGCTGGCCGTCGACGGCCGGCTCGTGCAGATTGCCCTTCTCGGCGGCGCCAAGGCGCAGATCAACATGCTGCCGATCCTCCAGCGGCGGTTGACCGTCACCGGTTCGACGCTGCGTCCTCGACCGGTCGCCGAGAAGGGCGCCATTGCGCGCGCGCTTCTCGATCGCGTGTGGCCGCTGCTCGAGTCGCGCACGGTCGAGCCGGTCATTTTCCAGACCTTTCCGCTGCAGGACGCGAGTGCCGCGCATCGCGTGATGGAGTCGAGCCAGCATATCGGCAAGCTGGTGCTCGTGGTCTGAACCTGCCACGGGGTAAGGGCCTGTCACATCCAGCGGTCAGTCCCAGTTCGCCTGAAGTCGGACCGCTCGGAGTCCGGCTGAAGCCGGACACTACGTACGGAACCGATTCGCTGTCCAGCTGAAGCCGCATACTTCGCGCGGAGCGAATTGGCTGAGCGACTGAAGCCGAACACTGCGTAGAGAGCAAGTTGCTGAAAAAATGTGCCGTAAGAAACGAGGGATTGCGCGACCGTGGCCGATTTTGGCCGATCGGCGGATGCACTGCGTCGTAGGAAATGGATTCAGCGTCGAGTGCGCTGGCTGGAGGTGGAGACGACCGGCAGCTTGAATTCCAACGTGCGTCCCTCCCGGAACACACGCACGGTCGCCGTCGATCCGATTTTGGCGTCGGCCACGAAACGGGCAAACTGCGAGGGGTCGTCGACCGGCTGCCCGTTGAAGGAGACAATCACATCGCCCGGCCGCAGCCCCACGCCGTACGCTTCCGACTGCGGGTACATCCGCGTGATCAACGCGCCGCTCGTGTTTCGCGCGCCCACCTCGGCCGCGAGTTGTTCGGTCAGTTTTTCAAGGGTCAGCGGACCGATGGATCCCCGCCGCACCTCGCCGTCCTTCATCAGGTCGGTGACAATCCGCCTGGCCAGATTGCTGGGCACCGCGAAGCCGATGCCTTGATAACCGCCGCTCTCGCTGAAGATGCCCGTATTGATGCCGATGAGCTCTCCTCGACCGTTGATGAGCGCGCCGCCGGAGTTGCCGCGGTTGATGGCCGCGTCCGTCTGGATGAAGTCCTCGTAGTCGGCAAAGCCCAGGCCCGCGCGCCCGGTGGCGCTGATGATGCCCGCCGTCACGGTCTGGTTGAGCTGATAGGGGCTCCCGATGGCGAGGACCCATTCGCCGATCTTCAACTGACCCGAGTCGCCCCAGGGCACGGCCGGAGCCCCTCGAACGTCGATCTTCAACAGCGCGATATCCGTCGAGGGATCGACGCCGATCACGCGGCCCTTGATCTCGCGCTTATCCGACAGCGCCACCGTGATCTCGCGCACGTTCTCGCCGACCACGTGATTGTTGGTGATGACGTAGCCGTCGGCCGAGATGAGGACGCCCGATCCCAGGCTGAGCGACCGGCGGTCCCGCGACCCGAAGACTTCGTCGCCGTCGCCGAAGAAGTAGCGAAGGAACGGGTCGTTGCCGAACGGCGAATTCGGCGCGCGGACGACCTGCAGCGACGAGATGTTCGCCACGCCTTTCACGGACTGCCCGGCGATGCGCGTGAAGTCGGGTGCGCCGACCGGGGCGAGCGCAGCAGCCGCGGCCGTGACCGGCCTCTGGCCAGGCGCCGGCGACTGGACTTCGGCGGGCGCCGTCTCGGCGAGGCCCTCCGTCGCCGAGCGCATACGGGCCGTGACGACAAGGCCGGCCATGAATCCGGCGGCAACGAGGAGCGTGGACAACACGAGGCGTCTCATGTCCAGTGTCCAGTCTCAGAGGTTCGTTGGCGAATTTTCCGGGCGCGGCGCCCGGATCGCAAGGCGCGAGGAGTGCGCATATCGGGAATATGTAAGCGACCAGCAACGCCGCGAGGCGGGATGCCCCGCCCGGAAAATGACAACGAACTTCTGAGACTGGACACTAGGTCACGTCGATGCGAATGGACGCTTGATTTCCGGCTTTCGGCATCGTCACCGTGAGAATTCCGTCCTTGAGCTCCGCGGAGACGCGGTCGACCGCAATCGATGCGGGCAGCGAAAATGCGCGCGAAAAACGGCCGTGGCCGCGCTCGACCCGATGGTACTGCTCGCACGGCAAATCGCCGCCCGAGGCGGCACCGCGCGCGCCGCGGATGGCGATGCGGAAATCTTCGGCGTGAATGTCGATCTCGCTGCGGACCAGGCCGGGAAGCTCGGCGGTCAGTACGAACTCGTGCGCGGTCTCGTAGAGGTCGACCGGTGGCGTCCAACCGGGCGCGTCTGCGCCGACGAGCTGTCCGATCTGTTCATGGAGCGCTAACAGATCGCCCAGCGAATCCCACCGCGTAAACGGCACAATTTGAATCGTAACATGATGTGCTACGATTTCAAGGTTCTACAGGGGAAGAATGGCATCATCCATCCAGGCCACGCGACTGCGCAAGGGGAATCTGATCAAGCTTGGCAACGAGCTGTACCGGATCCTCGATCTCCATCATCTGACGCCGGGCAACAAACGCGCGCATATCCAGGCGCGCATGCGCAACATCCGCACCGGCACGCTGATGGACGAGAAGTTTCGCGCCGAGGAAGACGTCGAGCGTGCGGTCCTCGACGAGCGTGAGATGCAGTATCTGTACAACGACGGCGACCATTACTACTTCATGGACACCTCGTCGTTCGAGCAGATCAACATCTCGTCCGAAGCGCTCGGGGATTCGAAGGACTACCTCATTGCCGAGATGACGATCCGCGTCGAGTTCTACGACGTCGAGCCGGTCGGCATCGAGCTGCCCTCGACCGTCGACCTTGTCGTCAAGGAGACGGTCCCGGGCATCAATCGCGCCACCGCGAGCGCGCAGGTCAAGCCCGCGACGCTCGAAACGGGCCTGGTCATCCAGGTGCCGCCGTTCGTCAACGAAGGCGACAAGGTCCGCGTGAACACGGAAACGGGCGAGTACCAGTCGCGCGTCTAAGGACCCAGGCGGGCTGCTAAGCACCGGCGCCAGAATCGAGAGACCCCGACCGTGGACGTGGTTCGACGAGAGCATCAGCGCGGCTGGCTCGAAGTGATCACCGGCAGCATGTTCAGCGGCAAGAGCGAAGAACTGATTCGCCGGCTGCGGCGCGTCCAGATTGCGCGGCAGAAAGTACAAATCTTCAAGCCGATTCTCGACCACCGGTTCAGCCAGGATCACATCGTGTCGCATAGCGACATGCGGATGGCGTCGCAGAAGGTGGCGAACTCGGACGATCTCGTCCGCGCGGTGGACGACGACACCGAGGTGGTGGGCATCGACGAGGGACAGTTCTTCGATGCGAATCTGCCGGCGGCCTGTAATACTCTGGCCGACCGGGGCAAGCGCGTGATTGTGGCCGGCCTCGACCAGGACTACCTCGGCCGTCCGTTCGAGCCGATGCCACAACTGCTCGCCATCGCGGAGTACATCACCAAGACGCTCGCCATTTGTGTCGTCTGCGGCGACCCCGCGAACCATACGCAGCGTCTCGTGGCCAGCAGCGACCGCGTGCTGGTCGGCGCCAGCGGTCTTTACGAAGCGCGCTGCCGCCACTGTTTCGACCCCTCGCTCGCCAGCGCCGACAAGGTCGGTCCCGCAGATACGTAAACCCGGCGCTGCCGTGGCACACCGAGTGGTTCCCCGTCCCGACTGAGCAGGCGATGTGTTGACCAATGCACGGTGAGATCGCGCATAGCGCGACGGTTTCTCCTCTGGGAACTCTGCCGGCTCTGCATTGCCGTCCTATTTCACGGGCTCTGATCGCGACTCCCTCATGCGCTGGTTCCTGGTGGTGACGCTCTCGTCCCCGGGAAACGGGCTGCATCACATAACTCCGGGGCGGGGCATCCCTCCTCCACCCCTCCTCCACCGCTCCTCCACCCCTCCGCGTTGGGAAACACGCGGCGGGGACCCCGGGGTCTGGCGGCGTTGCTCCTCCCTCACATGCTCCCGGTATGCTCGGTCGTCGCGCCTTGCCATCCGGGCGCTTCGCTCCGGGACTTATGCAACGCAGCAGGTTTCCAGGGGACCAGGAATCTGTGGTTCAATTTCCCTGATGGACGTGCTCGCGTTCACGCTCGTGGCCCTGGGCGCCGGATTTCTGGTCGCCAACGCGCGACTGATTCTCGAGCACCTGACGTTTCTGCGCCGTCGGCAGAACGCCGCGCTCATCTGGCCGAGCCCGAAACCGCCGTATTACGGCACGGCGCTCCTGCTCGCGGTGATTCTCGGGGTCCTGGTCGGGTACAAGATGTTCGTGCTGCGGCGGCAGGTGTTCGGCGAAGGCATGATGTTCCTGTACTACGGGTACGTGCTGCCGCTCAGCCTGCGGATTCGACGGGGGTTCTACGAGGACGGCGTCTGGACCGACTCCGGGTTCATCCCCTACCATGAGATCGGCGGGATCAGCTGGCGGGAAGAGGAGCATCAGGTGACGCTCGTCGTCATCTCCCGGTTGCGCAATCTGGCGCGGCGTCTCGCGGTTCCGGCCGAGCATTACGGCGCCGCGCGGCGTCTGCTGCGCGACAAAATCGCAAAGCACGACATTCAATTTGCGGGAACCGGCCTCGATTTGGGCCAGCACGATGAGCGCGACGTAGTCTAAATCCGGGCTTCCTGACTGGACAGGATTATGGCAGCATCTGTCGAGATGGCCGGTTTTCCGAACCTCACGCCGTTGATCCTGTTTCTTGTCGGCGTGGCGGTGTGCGTCTGGCGAATCCCACAAGCCGACCGCTGGCATGTGATCCTCTGCATCATCGCGGGCGTTCTCTGGTGCAGTTTGCCCGTCTTCGAACCTTCCATGCGAAGTTCAGGATACGTGCTCGTTGTCGTCGCGTTTCTGGTCATCGGCCTCACGCAACCGCTTCGCCGTCGGGCAGCATCACCATCGCCTCGGTAGATCACAAAGAAGATCTCCCTGGAATCAAGTTGAATCGGGTTGAAATTCCTCAGTGCGAGAATAACCACCCGAGCCATGCGGAGAAGCCGCTGGGGGTGAGCAGGCCCGAGCCGCTCGCCGTCGGATCGCCGAGCCAGCCGGGAGGCGTGAACCAGACGAAGGCGAGAATCGCGATCACCCACAGGTCGTAGGGCATGGTCGCGCGCTCGTCGGTCCAGAAGAATGCGCGGTTGAAAATGCCGGCCGGGCCCGCCTTGGACGGCATGGGCCGGTTGTTCAGCGCGAGGTAGGTGTAGTAGATGCGATTCTCGACGGCCAGGATCGACAGCACGAGGATGACCCACAGCACGGCGGCCATCCGGTTGAAGATCGCGCCGATCATGAACAGCACGATCCGCTCGGGCCGTTCCATGAAGCCCACCTTGCACTTCTCGACCAGGGACTCGGCCCGCGCCCGCGCGTAGCTCGTCATGATCGAGAAGATGAGCGCGAGCGCCGCCACCATTACGTAGTCGCTGCGCCCGAGCTTGGAATACAGAAAAATCAGGCCGGTCAAGAGCGCGAGATCGGAAAAGCGATCGAGCGTCGAATCCCAGAAGGCGCCGAAGCGCGACTGCAGGTTCAGGAGGTGTGCGACCTTGCCGTCGATGAAATCGAAGATGTTGGCGACGAGCATGATGACGGTGGCGAGGACGAAGTGGTTGTAGCCGAGCGCCCACGCCGCGCCGACGTTGATGATCACGCCGATCAGCGTCAGCGTGTTCGGGTGCACGCGCCACGCCACGCAGACGCGAATGATCGCGCGCAGCGGGAACATGCAGACCGCGCCGATCAGGCCCGTGAAGGTCGTGCGAGACCTGTGGGGTAAAATTGAGGGTTCAGACACTCGCTGGGGACTCGACATATTAACGCATGCCCATCTTCGAGCTCAAGGAACAGATCGCCCATTTGCCCGAGCAGCCGGGAGTGTATCTGTATTTCAATGCGGAAGGCGACACGATTTATGTGGGGAAGGCCCGTTCGCTGCGCGACCGCGTCCGGACCTATCTTGCGGCCTACGGCGGCGACGCCAAGACCGATGCGCTGCTGAGCGAGGTCGCGCGTCTCGAAGTGATTCTGACCGACTCGGTGGTCGAGGCGCTCGCGCTCGAGAACCACCTCATCAAGCAGCGCACGCCGAAATTCAACATCCTGCTCCGCGACGACAAGAACTATCCCTATCTCCACCTCACGACCAACGAGCCGTTCCCGCGCGTGCTCGTCGCGCGCGGCGTGGAGCCGGACGGCAGCTTTTATGCGGGTCCGTTCCTGCCCGCCCACTTCGCGCGCAAGACGATGTCGCTGACGCATCGATTGTTCGGCATCCGGTCGTGCAACGAGGTGATTACGGGGAAGCGCGACCGTCCGTGCCTGGAATACGACATCAAGCGCTGCCTGGCGCCGTGCGTCGACAGCGTCTGCACGCCGGAAGAGTACGGCGGCGCGGTCAAGCTGACCCGGCTGTTTCTCGAAAGCAAGAACGACGAGCTCGTGACCGTGCTGCGCGGCCGGATGGTCGAGGCAGCCGCGGCGGAGCGATTCGAGGAAGCGGCCCAGCTGCGCGACGCGATGCGAACGGTACAGACGCTGCTCGATCGCCAGCAGAAGATCGCCACGGTCGAGTTCGGGCACCGCGACGTCTTCGGGATGAAGCGGGGCCCGGCGGGCGTGATCGTCCAGGTGTTTCAGGTACGGCGCGGACGGGTGGTCGAGCGTATCGAGCTCGGCAGTGAAGAGGCGATCGTCGGCTCGAGCGACGGCGAGGTGCTCGAAGCCGCCATCCAGCAGTTCTACGAGCTTCGCGCGGCGCCGTCGGAGATCCACGTGCCCTCCGACCCGGACGAGCGAGAGGCGCTCGAGACGTGGCTGTCCGAGCACGCCGGCCGGCGCGTGCGAATTGTCGTCCCGCAGCGCGGCGGCAAGCGCGGCCTCGTCGATCTCGCCAACCGCAACGCGTCGCTGGCCTACCAATCGCGGTTCAATCAATCGACGACCGCGCAGTACGACGCGCTCGAAACGCTGCAGGCGGTCTTCGCGCTGCCCGCGCTTCCGCGCCGGATCGAGTGTTTCGATATCTCGACGATTCAGGGGAGCGAGACCGTGGCGTCGATGGTGGTGTGCGAGGAGGGCCGCATGCGCCGCAGCGACTATCGAAAGTATCGGATCCGCGACCAGGTGACCGCCGACGGCCGGCAACCGGCGCCGTCGAACAACGACTTCGCGGCCATGCATCAGGTGGTCCTCCGCCGCTACCGGAAGCTGATCGAACAGGGCGGTCCCTTTCCGGACCTGATCCTGATTGACGGCGGCAAAGGCCAGCTCTCCGCCGCCTACGAGGCGCTCGAGGCGTTGGGGCTGGCGAACCTGGTCGCGGCCGGCATCGCGAAGAAAGAGGAACTGCTGTACACGCGCGAGCGCGAGGACGCGATCGCGCTGGCGGCCAACGATCCGGCGCTGCTGCTGATTCAGCGGATCCGCGACGAAGCGCATCGCTTCGCGGTGACGTTTCATCGGCAGTCCAGAACCTCCCGCGACCTGCGCTCCGAGCTCGATCATGTGCCGGGCGTCGGCCCGCGGCGACGAAAAACGCTGCTGACGAAGTTCGGAAGCCTGGCGGGGGTTCGCCGCGCCAGCCGCGAAGAGCTGTCGGCCGCGGTGGGGCCGAAAGTCGCCGATGCCGTTCTTGCCTTTTTCGCGAGTCAGCCGTAACCTCTAATGTTTGCTGAACATCGACTTCGCGCAGGTCTTCATCTCCTTCATCGTCCTGTTGTTCTCGCTGACCGTGCATGAGATGGCCCACGCGCTCACTGCCGACCGCCTCGGCGATCCGACGGCACGAATGCTCGGCCGCGTCTCGCTGAATCCCATCGTGCACGCCGATCCGATTGGCACGGTGGTGTTCCCGCTGCTCGCGCTCGTGACCGGCGCCCCGTTCCTCGGCTGGGCCAAACCGGTGCCGGTCGATGTACGGCGTCTCCGACACCAGCGGCGCGACTATGTGTTCGTCGCGGCGGCCGGTCCGGCGAGCAATCTCGTGCTCGCCGTGCTGTCAGCCACGGTCTTGGCGGTGCTCCCGATTTCGCCGCAGGCCCTCGGCGAGCCGAATGTCTCGGTGCCGCTGGCCGCGATTTTGAGCCAGGCCGTGCGGCTGAACGTCCTGCTCGCGGTCTTCAACATGCTCCCGATTCCGCCGCTCGATGGTGGCAACGTGCTCGGCGGGTTGCTGCCGGTGCGGCTGGCGCGCCAGTTCAATCTGATCCGTCCCTACGGATTCCTCCTGCTGTATGCGCTGATCCTTTCCGGCGGCTTCGAGTCGATTGTCGTGCCGCCGTATCGGCTCATCCTCGGCTGGCTGCCAACCAAGTGATCACCTCGACAAGCTCGGAACCGGCGGGAAAATTGCGGGTCGTCTCAGGGATGCGCCCCACCGGCCGCCTGCACCTGGGCCATCTGGTGGGCGCGCTTGGCAACTGGGTCCCGCTCCAGGATCAGTACGATGCGTATTACTTCGTCGCCGACTGGCACGCGCTGACGAGCGACTTCGCCGATACCGGGCAGTTGACGACCTACGCGCACGAGAATGTGGCCGATTGGATCGGCGCGGGACTCGATCCGGAGAAAAGCACGTTCTTCGTCCAATCGCTCGTGCCGGAGCACGCGGAGCTGTTCCTGCTGCTGTCGATGGTCGTGCCGGTGCCGTGGCTGGAGCGCGTCCCGACCTACAAGGAGCAGCAGGAAACCCTGAAGGACAAGGACCTGTCGTCGATCGGATTTCTCGGCTACCCGCTGCTCCAGACCGCTGACGTGGCCATGTACGACGCGCGGTTCGTGCCGGTTGGCGACGATCAGGTCGCGCACCTCGAGCTCGCGCGCGAGGTCGTCCGCCGCTTCAACAATTTCTTCGGCGAGGTGCTGGTCGAACCCCAGCCGCTCGTCACGACCTTCAGCCGGCTGCCTGGGCTCGACGGCGGCAAGAAGATGAGCAAGAGTCTTGGCAATACGATTCACCTCTCGGACCCCCCCGACGAAGTGCGCAAGAAGGTCATGAGCATGTACACCGATCCAAAGCGCGTGCGGGCCGATGTGCCCGGCACCGTGGAGGGGAATCCGGTGTTCACCTATCACGACGCCTTCAACCCGAACACCGCGGAGGTCGACGACCTCAAGGCGCGATACCGCGCCGGCGCCGTGGGCGATGTCGAGGTGAAGAAAAAGCTCGTCGCCGCGTTGAACGCGCACCTGGATCCGATTCGCGAGCGCCGTGCCGCGGCGCTCGCCAGACCCGGCCACGTGCGCGAGATTCTCGTCGAAGGCTCGCGGCGGGCGCGGACCGTCGCCGCCCAGACGATGGCCCGGGTCCGGGACGCGGTGAAGATCTCGTACAAGTAAAGCGGGCGCCTGCAAGGGTCCTAACCCGCGGGGTCGGCGCGAATCGACGCGCCGAAAGTGTCACCGCCGGGAGGATGTGTTTCTCACGCTCTCCGACGCCTGGCGCCATCGCGCGGCGCGTTCCCGGCGACAATGTCAGGTCGTGATGTTCAGCATGGATCAGCCGCACGACTTCGAACCCTCGCTCGATGCGTTTGCCGTCAAGCTCGATAACTTCGACGGACCGCTGGATCTCCTTCTGTACCTGATCCGGAAGAACGAGCTGAACATCTACGACATCCCGATCGGGCTCATCACGCAGCAGTATCTCGATGCCATCCACCTGCTGCAGGAGCTCAACCTCGACATCGCGGGCGACTTCCTCGTGATGGCGGCGACGCTGATTCACATCAAGTCCAGAATGCTGCTGCCCCGTCCCGAGACCGCCGCCGGAGTCGATGGCGATGAAGAAGACCCGCGCGATGTCCTCGTGCGGCGCTTGCTCGAGCACGAGCGCTACAAGGCAGCCGCGGGTCTGCTTCATGAGCGCGAGCAGGTGAGGGCGGCCCAGTGGCAGCGGCCGGACACGCGTCTGGCCGACATCTCGGGCGAGGACCTCGAGCCCGAGCTCGAAGTGGATCTCTTCAGCCTGCTGACGGCGTTCCAGGCCGTTGTCGAGCGCGCGAAGCGTCGGCCCAAGGTGCTCCTGCCGCCCGAGCAGATGCCGCTTGAATTGCGGATCGCACAGCTGTTGGATCGCTTGTCGGAGACCGAGGCCTGCGGCTTCGAGGAGCTCTTTGCCGATGTCAGCGATCGCACCGGCCTGATTGTGACCTTCCTCGCGTTGCTCGAGATGATTCGATTGAGACTGGTGCGGGTCTTCCAGGCCGGCTCGTTCGGACCGATTCGCGTCTACAAGCGGCCGCGGCCCTCCGATGCGCCGCACCCGATTGGCGACCCGGAGGCAAATCGTGGCTGACGAACAGGATGACCCCGTGGAGAACGGACAAGCAGGGCAGGCAGGGCGGGCAGGCCGGGTCGACCAGGTCGGGCAGGACGAACCGCACGCGCAAGACGGACAGGACGAGGCGCTCGAGCAGGACGAACCACTCGAGCAGGTTGCGCACGTCGAGTCGGCAGGAGAAGACGGACAGGACGAGCCGCTCAGGCAGGACGAACCGCTCGGGCCGGTGGTAGCGGAGCACGACGGGCACGACGGGCAGGGCGGGCAGCACGTTGACGCGGCGCAGGCCATGGATGACGCGGAGATCGAGTCCGGCATCGGCGGTGCGTTGCGCGCCAGCGCGGAGCTGAAGGCGATTCTCGAAGCGCTGATTTTTGCGTCTCCTGACCCCTTGACGAGAAAGGCGATCGGCAAGCTCCTGACGTCGGAGCCGGCCGAGGACATCGACGCCGCACTGGCCGAGCTGAAGGTCGACTACGAGCGGCCGGGCGGCCTCCAACTCGTCGAAGTGGCCGGCGGCTATCAGATCGTGACGCGCTCGGACCTGCACGAATGGGTGCGCCGGCTGTTCCACGAACGAACGACGCAGAAGCTGACCGTGCAGGCCCTGGAGACGCTGGCGATCATTGCCTACCGCCAGCCCGTGACCGCTCTCGAGGTCACCGAAATTCGCGGCGTCACCGCGGCCGGCGTGCTCAATACGCTGCTCGAGCGGCATCTCATCAAGATTGTCGGTCGCAAGAAAGTCGTCGGCCGACCGTTTCTCTACGCCACGACCAAGGAATTCCTCATTCGCTTCGGGCTGAACGAGATCAGCGATCTGCCCAAGGTCGAAGACATGGCCGAGGCACTCGGCTTCGAGCCGCTGCTGATCGAGCACGCGCCGATCGAAGACGCGCTGCCGCTCGAGGAGCCGGACTCGGAACCCGACGAGCCGTCGGAGGAAGAACCGTCGAAGATCCACTGAACAAACTTGGAACCCATGGAACCATCGCAGGTGTATTGGAACCACAAAGAACACCAAGACCACAAAGGCTGGGGGTTTTTGCTTCCGAGAACGGCTTTGTGTCTTTGTGCCCTTGGTGGTTCGCTACACCGTTTTGCAAATTGCTCTAGGTTCAACGTTTGGCGAGGCTGCGCTGCTTCTTTCGCAGGCCTTTTGGCTTGTGAGTTCCTACGCGGTCCCGTGTCGTGGCCGGTGGGGCGTCGATGCGCGGTCCTTTTACCTTTTGAGTTCCAAGTTCTACGTGTGGCGAGGTCGTTCTGGCAGCGGCGGTCTGCAGCCGCGCCACTTCGGTGTCGCCCAGATCCCGCCAGCGCCCGAGCGGCAATTTCGGATCGCGAATCGGCCCGATCGCGACGCGCCGCAGCGACGAGACGGGGTGCCCGATCGCCTCGCACATGTTGCGAACCTGGCGGTTTCTCCCCTCCCGCACCGTGATCTCCAGCAGCGCATCGTCGCTCCGGGAGTGCAGCACATTCACGTCGGCTGGCTGCGTGCGGCGGCCTTCGATGAGGATGCCCTTGGCGAGCCGCGCGATGTCGTGCGTATCCGGGACACCCAGCACCCGGGCCTCGTAGACGCGCGCGATGCCGTGCCGAGGATGGGTGAGCCGTGCGGCCAATTCGCCGTCGTTGGTCAGAATCAGCAGTCCCGCGGTGTCGAAGTCGAGCCGGCCGACGGGGTAGACGTAGTCGTGCACCCCGACAATCAAATCGATCACGGTCGGCCGCTTGTGCGGGTCGGATCGCGTGGTGACGTACCCGGGCGGCTTGTTGAGCAGGATGTACCGATGCCGCTCGGGGAGCTTCACCCGGCGGCCGTCGACGCGGATGTCGTCGCGCGCCGGATCGGCTTTCGTGCCCAGCTCACGCATCGTCGTGCCGTTGACCATGACGCGGCCGTCGAGCATCAGCTGCTCGCTCGCGCGCCGCGAGGCGACGCCGGCCTGCGAGAGAATCTTCTGCAACCGTTCCTGGCTCACCAAGCGATGTTACACTGCCCTTCGGGTCGAGTCGGTGGGGTAGGGCAGGTTTGGGTCGCGGTTCGATGCTCTTCCGACGCCCCCCAGGCTCACCACTCCCACCTGCCCATCATTCGATGAAACCACTGATCATCGCCATCGACGGCCCCTCCGGTGCGGGCAAGGGAACCGTTGCACGCGCCATCGCCCGGGAACTCGGACTTCGGCACCTCGACAGTGGGGCGATGTACCGCGCCGTCGGCTGGCAGGCGATGCGCGACCAGGTGCCGCTCGACGATGAAGCGGCGATTGCGGGGATGGCGGAACGGGCGAATATCGAGGTTGAAGGTGGCGCCGTCGTGATCGACGACGAGGACGTGACGCAGGCTATCAGAACGCCTGCCATCGATCGCGCGGCCGCGGCGGTGGCCCGGCTGACGCGGGTTCGGGATGCGCTGGTCGCCCGTCAGCGGCAGCTTGGAGCGGACGGCGGCATCGTGATGGAAGGCCGCGACATCGGCACCGTCGTCTTTCCGGCGGCGGACGTGAAGCTGTATCTCGACGCGGCGCCCGAAGAGCGCGCCCGGCGGCGCGCGGCCGATCCCGCGCATTCGGCCCGATCGCACCCCGTCAGCGAGGTCGGCATGGCGCTGGCCGCGCGAGACGAGATCGATCGCACCCGCACCGCATCGCCGCTCTACGCCGCGGCCGATGCGGTCGTCGTCGATACAACGGGGAAAACGATCGACGAGGTCGTCCGCGAGGTGATGGCGGTGATACGCACAAAAACTTAGGACGCAAAACTTGAAAGTGAGAGGGACTGCGAAACGGTCATCTCAGAAAGTCTCAAGTGTGAAGGCTGAAGTCTGCCGGATTCACACCTGATTCCTCAGACTTCAGACTTCAGACTTCAGACTCACTTCCTGTCCTTGTAGTCTTCGGCAGAGGCCGGGTCCAGTTCCCATCGGTGCTCGTCGCGCTCGCCGACCTTGTCGCTCGCCTGCAGCTCTTCGCCGTCCTGGTACTCGACGCCGAGCGCCCTGCCGATGTCGTCGACTACGTTCTGATCGGGAGACGGGTTGTCGCCTCCCGGGGCCTCTTCGCCGCTGAAGTACGCGTTCTCCCAGTCGCCGTCGGAGTCTCCCGCGGTCAACTCCGGCGTCATTCCCGTGTGTTCCTTCAGACTCTTGCGCAAGGCCGCGCGGCCGGAGCGCGCTGCCGTCGCGTGGCGGTCCATATCCAGGGATGAAGGCGGCGTTTGCACGGTCTCTTCCAGCGTGCGGCGCTCACGGTCGAGGGAGGGCCGTTTGACGGCCACGGGCGGTGCGCTCGCTCGACGAGTCGGGGCGGCCGCTTTCTTGAGGGGCTTCTTGACGGCCTTCTTGATGGCGTTCTTGATGGCCTTCTTGGGAGGCGCTTTCTTCTTCGTCGGGGGCTTTGGACGTTTCGCCGCCTTGCCGGCTCGGCCGACGGACGCCCTCGTGGCAGGCTTCGATTTCGCCGGCGGCCTGGCCGACCGGGATCTCGCGTTCTTTGGTGTGACGGCTGAGCGGCGGGCGGGCTTGCGTTTGGCCATGGTATGTGTCCTTCAGGAACCTTGACAGTATCGCGATAAGTGTCGTACTCTCACATGCTTATCGACAATCAGATGCGCGCGTCATAGCGCGCGTCGACATTCGCGGGCCGCCGGATCCCGTCAACCAATTTCCGGCAATCGATCGACACAGGAGGACCTGCAAGGCATGGCGAACGTGGAAGACGATAACACTCCCTCTCCGTCCGGAGGCGTCATTGTCGCGACACCCGAGCGCGAAAAGCGCGGGGATCGCGGCGGAATGAAAACCCTGGTGCGGGACGACGACGACCAGATCGACCCCGCAGAGTACGCCCGGCTGCTGGATTCCTACGATACCAGCTTCCGGAACATCGCGGAAGGCGAGGTCGTCAAGGGCACCGTCCTCAAGGTCACCGCGTCGGAAGTTGTCGTGGATGTCGGCTATAAGTCCGAGGGGATGATCGCGGTCAGCGAGTTCCTGGACGAGAACGGCGAGATGACCGTCCAGGCCGGCGACATCGTCGACGTCCTGCTCGAGCGCACCGAGGATCGTGAAGGCTATGTCGTCCTCTCGCGCGAAAAAGCCGAGAAGATGAAGATTTGGGACGAGGTCGAGAAGGCCTATGCCGAGCGCAAGGTCGTGATCGGCCGCGTCATCGAGCGCATCAAGGGGGGACTGGCGGTCGACATCGGCGTGCGCGCCTTCCTGCCCGGCTCGCAGATCGACGTCCGTCCCGTGCGCAACCTCGACGCCCTGCGCGGCCAGGAACTGCGCATGCGCGTGATCAAGGTCAACAAGAAGCGCGGCAATATCGTGCTGTCGCGCAAGGCGTTGCTCGAAGAAGAGAACGCCGAAAAGAAGAAACACACGCTCGAGGCGCTCGCGGAGGGCAAGGTTCTCAAGGGCGTGGTCAAGAACATCACCGACTACGGCGCGTTCATCGATCTTGGCGGCATCGACGGCCTGTTGCACATCACCGACATGTCCTGGGGCCGGGTTGGCCACCCCTCGGAGTTGTTCAAGGTCAACGACGAGATCGACGTGATCGTGCTCAAGTACGATCCGGCGACCGAGCGGGTCTCGCTCGGCCACAAGCAGCTCATCACCGATCCCTGGGCGAACGTGATGGATCGTTATCCGGTCGGCGGCCGTGCCGTGGGCAAGGTCGTGAGCCTGACCGACTACGGCGCGTTCGTCGAGCTCGAGGCGGGCGTCGAGGGCTTGATTCACGTCAGCGAGATGTCGTGGAGCAAGCGCGTCAAGCACCCGTCGAAGATTCTCAACGTCGGCGATCCGGTGGACGCCATGGTGCTGGGCGTCGATCCGACCGCGCGGCGCATTTCACTGGGTCTCAAGCAGGTGGAATCGAATCCGTGGCACGACCTGGCCGGAAAGTACCCGGTCGGCTCGAAGATCACCGGCAAGGTGCGGAACCTCACTGAGTTCGGGGCGTTCGTCGAGGTCGAGGAGGACATCGACGGCTTGATCCATATCTCCGACATGTCGTGGAGCAAGCGCATCAAGCATCCGTCCGAAGTGCTGAAGAAGGGCGACGTCGTCGAGGCGATGGTGCTCAATATCGACGCCGAGAACCAGCGGCTGTCGCTCGGTCTGAAGCAGCTCGCCACCGATATCTGGGACGACTTCTTCTCGCGTCATCAGGTCGGGACCACCGTCGAGGGCAAGGTCGTCCGGATGACGAACTTCGGGGCGTTCGTCGAGCTCGACGAAGGGATCGAAGGACTGATCCACGTGTCCGAGTTCGACGATTCGCAGAGCGCGGGCAAAGAGGAAAAGCTCAGCCTGGTCGTGGGCGAAACCTATCCGATGCGCATCATCAAGCTGGCGCCAGGAGAACGCAAGATCGGCCTGTCGATCCGGGCGCTCAAGTCGGACGAGTTCCGCGCCGACTGGGAGGCGTACCAGGAGAGCGCGGGCGACGGGGCGGCGACGCTGGGGGATCACTTCAGAAACCGATAGCGCACGACACGAGCAGATGGCTGATGGCGGAGCGCCAATATGAAACGAGGCTGATGGACTGAGGGCTGTCGAAGCCATCAATCCATCAGCCCTCTGGTCATTGGCCGAGCCCGCCATTGGCCGAGCCCGCAAGGAGCCAGCGAGATGACAGGCGGCAGCATGACCAAGGCGGAGCTCGTCGAAGAAGTCTCGCGGGTTTCGGACCTGACGAAGAAACACTCCGAGGTCATCGTCGATACGGTATTCAAGAGCATCATCGACGCGCTGCACCGCGGCGAGAAGATCGAGTTGCGCGGGTTCGGCAGCTTCCGTCTGCGCAAACGCGAGCCACGCAAAGGCCGCAATCCCAAGACCGGCGACAAGGTCGACGTCCCGCCGAAGAAAGTGCCCTACTTCAAGCCGGGTAAGGAGCTGAAAGAGCTCATCAACAAGGAGCCCGCACCCACCGCGGCCTCTCCAGCCGGCGAATCGGTCGTGCCTCCCGACGCCCTCGCCGTCTGAACGACCGGCCAATCCTCTGAGAGAGTCGCGACTCTTTGAACCACAAAGAACACGAAGAGCACGAAGGCTGCTGTTTCGGGTCGAGAAGATGAGCTGTTGATTCGATGGAGAGGCTGTGGACTCCTTGGCGACTTTCATATGTGACGGGGGCGAGCGGTAGCGTGTCCGGGTGTATTTTCTGTGACGCGGGTGCCGTGGACGCCAAGGACGCAGAGCTGGTGCTCAGCACGGGCCGCTTCGCGTATGTCATCCTGAATCGGTATCCCTACAACAACGGTCATCTGATGGTCGTGATCAAGCGCCACGTGGCGTCGCTGCAGGCGGCGACGCGCGAGGAGCTCGCGGAGCTGATGACCCTCACGAGACACGCGGAGATGGCCCTGACCGAGGGCTACCGTCCGCAGGGTATCAACGTGGGGATCAATCTCGGCCGGCCGGCTGGCGCGGGCGTCCTCGATCATCTGCACGTGCATCTGGTACCCCGCTGGAACGGCGACACCAGCTTCATCTCGATCGTCGGCAACGTCCGCGTGCTGCCCGAGGAGCTTGGCCAGACGGCCGCTCGGCTCCGGCCGCTGTTCGAGCGCCTGGCGGCCGAGGACGCTTGGCAGGCTGCTGAAACACGCAGCCCGAACTGAAAACTCAGAAGTCAGAACTTAGAAGGCCCTGCAGATTCTTCAAGACCCGCGGCTGCGCGACAGACGAGGGTCCAGGCGGCAGCCAGCGCACGCAGGGGTAAACTGTTGTCTGCGGGCTCTGCGTTGATCGGTTCTTATGATCCTCGACCTTACCGACGACCAGCAGGCGTTCAAGGCATCGGTTGAACAGTTCGCGCGCGACGTGGTCGCCCCGCGGGCGGCCGCCATCGATGAGCGCGGCGAATATCCCCTCGACGTCATCCAGGCCGCGGCCCCGCTCGGTCTGCTGGGCGTCACCATTTCGCCTGCGTGGGGCGGCGCCGGCCGCGACTACGTCAGTTACGTGCTCGCGATCGAGGCCATCGCGCGCGCCAGCGCCACCGTCGCCGCTGCGCTCTCTGTCACCAACTCGCTCGTGGCGGAGCTCGTCGCGTACACCGGCCGCGGACCGCAGAAAGAGCAGTGGCTCCGCAAACTCGCGACTGGGACGGCGATCGGTGCGTTCGCGCTCTCCGAGCCCGACGCGGGTACCGACGCGGCCAATCAGAAGACCAAAGCGGTCAAAGTGGGGAGCGGGTATCGAATCACCGGGCAGAAAGTCTGGGTCGCCAACGCCGACGCCGCGTCAATCGCCATCGTCTTCGCGTGCACACGCGAAGGGCTGCGCGGCCAGGGCGTGACCGCGTTTCTGGTGCCGATGGACACTCCGGGCTTGACTCGCCGCGCGCGCGCCGATTCGCTCGGCGTCCGCGGGCTGGGATGCCAGGATCTCGATCTCGACATCGAGGTGGGCGACGATCAGGTGCTCGGATCGGTCGATCAGGGATTTCGAGTCGCGATGTGGGCGCTCCACGGCGGGCGGATCGCGATCGCGGCGCAGGCGCTCGGGATTGGCGAGGCCGCGCTGGACGAGGCGATCGCGTACGCGAAGGCGCGCGAGGTGTTTGGCCAGCCGATCGCGAACTATCAGGCGATTCAGTGGATGCTCGCCGACATGGCGACCGAGCTCGACGCGGCGCGGATGCTGACGCTGCGGGCGGCCACCGAGAAGGATCGCCAGAGTCCAACGGTGGCGGCCCAGGCCTCGATGGCGAAGCTGGCGGCCTCGGAGGCGGGACACAAAGCCGCCGACAAGGCGATGCAGATCCTGGCGTCGGCCGGCTACCGTCGCGGGTCGACCGTGGAGCGCCTCTTTCGTGACGTGCGCGCGACGCAAATCTATCAGGGGACCTCAGAGGCGCAGCGCATGATCATCGCGGCGAGCCTGCTCTCTCATCCGTAGAGACGAAGGCCTCGACGCTTGACGCTGAACCGGACGCGGGGTGCTGGGTCAGTTTGGATTCATTACCGAGTCGTCATGGCCGGGGGGTACCCCGTAACATGAAAGCGTGAGCGCCTACGGATTGCGGAGCGTCCGGCTTCAGCCTAATGTCGTTCGGAAATTCGAGTCGGCGAGTGGGCCTGGAATAGACCGCTCCGCGAACCGCTCGGCGCCGCGGGAACCCGTCGCTTCAGGACCCGTCGGTGGCATGCGGCAGGTCCGCGACCTGCCGCGGACTTTGGCCTTGTGCGGCGGGTTCCCGTCTGTCGCGCGAGACGCGGCGCTCGCAAGGTTCGCGTCGCGGCCTATTCCTGGCCCTGTCGCATGGAGTGAATTTCGGAGGGGTATTGGGCTCAGCCGGACCGAGATCCTCGATGGTCATCCTACGGGGGTCGAAATTGACCGCGACGCCGGGCTCCCAAGAGGATGACGGTCGCGCGATACTACCGTTGATAGCAAACGATGGAGGCTCGCATGGCGCAACTGATTGTTCGCAACCACGAGGACGTGATCGTCATGGTGCTGCGCGAGCGCGCGGCCAAGAAGGGACGTTCGACCGAAGCCGAACACCGTGAGATTCTTCGCGACGCGCTCGCCCCGACACGTCGGGGCGCCTCCCTCAAGGCGCTGCTGAGCGACATGCCTGGCGGCGGTGATGACGAGGACTTCACACGGCCTCGCTCGAAGGGCCGTCAGGTCCGGCTGTGAGCCTGCCGCTCGACACCAACGTCGTCATCCGCCCGACACCAGCATCAGCCGAATGAACAAGAAGGAGCTCACCGAGGCCGACATCCGCACGAAGTTCATCACGCCTGCGCTGGTCGGCTCAGACGGCGGCAAGTGGAACGTCATGACGCAGCTTCGGGAGGAGGTCTACTTCACCAGAGGCCGCGTCATCGTTCGCGGCAAGACCGTCAGGCGCGGCGAAGCCAGGAAGGTGGACTACATCCTCGTCTACAAGCCTGGCATCCCGATCGCTATCGTCGAAGCGAAAGACAACCACCACTCCGTGGGCGCCGGCATGCAACAGGCGATCGCGTACGCTGAGGTGCTCGACGTCCCCTTTGCCTACACGTCGAACGGCGACGCATTCCTCGAGCACGACAGAACCGGAACGGGTGGTGCGATCGAACGGGAGATCCCGCTCGGCGAGTTTCCCTCCCCCGACGAGCTGTGGGCGCGCTACCGGGCCGCCAGGGGGCTACACCGCGGCCCAGGAAGCGGTGGCGGCGCAGGAGTACTACGACGACGGCTCGGGGAAGGCGCCGCGGTACTACCAACTCATCGCCGTCAATCGCACGGTCGAGGCCATCGGCCGCGGCGAGAACCGCATCCTGCTCGTCATGGCCACCGGAACCGGAAAGACCTACACCGCCTTTCAGATCATCTGGCGGCTGTGGAAGTCAGGAGCGAAGAAACGCATTCTGTTTCTGGTCGATCGCAACATCCTCGCCGACCAGACCAGAACCAACGACTTCAAGCCGTTCGGCCAGGCGATGACCAAGATCACCAATCGCACGGTCGACAAGGCCTTCGAGATTTACCTCTCGCGCTATCAGGCGGTCACCGGCACGGAGGAGGAGCAGAACATCTACACGCAGTTCTCTCCGGACTTCTTCGACCTGGTCATCGTGGACGAGTGTCACCGGGGCAGCGCGGCGGACGACGCCTCGTGGCGCAAGGTGCTGAACTATTTTTCGTCCGCGACACAGATCGGCATGACCGCCACGCCGAAGGAAACCAGGGATGTCTCCAACATCGAGTACTTCGGCGACCCGATCTACACGTATTCGTTGAAGCAGGGCATCTCGGATGGTTTCCTGGCCCCATACAAGGTCGTCCGCATTGGCATCGACAAGGATCTGGAAGGCTGGCGCCCGGAAAAAGGCAAGACCGACCGGTACGGCCAGGAAATCGAGGACCGGGAGTACAACGAGACCGACTTCGATCGGAACCTGATCCTCGAGAAGCGCACGGAGCTGGTGGCGGCCAGGATTACCGAGTTTCTCAAAGCCACAGACCGCTTCGCGAAGACCATTGTCTTCTGCGACAACATCGACCACGCGGAGCGCATGCGCCAGGCGCTGGTCAACGCCAACCCGGACCTCGCCGGCGCCAACAGCAAGTACGTGATGCGCATCACCGGCGACAACGACGAAGGCAAGGCGCAGTTCGACAACTTCATCGACCCGGAATCGACCTTCCCGGTCATCGCCACGACCTCTCAGCTGATGTCAACGGGCGTGGACGCGCAGACCCGGAGCACCGTTTCCCGCGGCGTCGAGCCGTTCGCGGAGCAGCCTGCTCCTGACCGCATTCCGGCGCTCGAATTTCCGAACGGCATTGAAAGGGTCCACCTTCGCCCGGCTCGACCACTCGGAAAACAACGGACACGCGGAAGTATCTGGAATTCGGGGCAAAGCGCATGCCGTTGGCCAAGGTGGCGCGCGGGCTGTTGCGGGCTCCCGGGGCCAAGTAAGAAATACACGCTCAAGCATTCGAAAATGCCCCCGTCGGGCTTGGAACACAGCGCACGACCCCGTATTTCCCAATGTTTGGAACCGTGCAATGACCGATTGGGCGGCATCGCAATTGCGAGAGGCGTTGGATGTCGAGCCGACCGTCCCCGATGCAAGGCGCGCGCGATCTTCGGATCGACTGGTTGCGCGGCCTGGCCATGACCTGCGTGGTCGTCAACCATTCGCGGCTGTCTTCGCTGCTGAGTTGGTTTTCGTATCAGCGCTTCTGGGTGGTCACCGCGGCCGAAGTCTTCGTGGTGTTGTCGGGGGTCGTGCTCGGCACCGTGTACGGACGCCGCCTGGACCGCGACGGCTTGCTGCCCGTCGCCAAAGGACTGTGCCGCCGTGCCATCTTCCTGTATGCCGCGTTCGTGGCGGTCACCATGTCCGTGCTCGCTCTGTCTCTGCTCGGCGTGGACACCAGCTCCCTGACGACTCTCGACGACCAGGGCATCGCATGGTTCCTCGAACCGCGCGCGATGGACGTCGCCATGTGGCGCGATGTGGCGCTGATGCGCCATGGTCCGTGGACCTTCGAGATCATCGGGTTGTATGTCTTCCTGGTGCTCGCCGCGCTCCCCTGCCTGATCGCCTTCCGCCGTGCCGGCTGGCGACTGACGCTGGCCGCCAGTTGGGCGATCTATGCGTTCTACCAGGTGTGGCCGCACGAACTGACGTCGGCCGGGTTCGAGACTGTCTTTCCGATCTCGGCCTGGCAGCTGCTCTTCGTGCATGGCATCGCGGTGGGCTACTACCGCGACGCCATCGCCCGCTCGGCCGCAGAGTGGCCACGGCGTGTGCCGGTGATCGCGTGCGTCGGCGTTGCGGCGTTCATGCTGTTCGCGCTGAGCAATCCGCGGGCAGACGGGCCGTCATGGCTTCGTTCCAGCATTGTCTCGCCCGAGCTGTTCACGTATCTCTACGAGCGCTATTTCGCGCTGAGCGCGCTCGGCATCGGTCGCCTCGTGAATCTCGCCGTCGCACTGCCGCTCGCCTACGCGCTGTTGACGTGGTGCTGGCCGATTGCGCGCGCGTCACAGGCGGTCTTCGTCACGCTCGGGGAGCAGTCGCTCGGGGCGTTTGTGCTCCACGTCTACGGTCTCATCCTGCTCGCGAATGTGCCGCGCCCCGACGCAGTGTGGGCGAACACAACGGCCCAGGTGATCTTGATTCTGTCCATTGCGGCGGTGCTGAACTGGAAAAAGCGGCTGGGCGCCAGGCAGCAGCGCGCGCCGCAGGTCGCGCCGGTGCCGGCCTGGGCGACTTCCTAAAAGACGACCACCAACTGCGCCGCGATCTCGGCGTCCAGACGTTCGGTCCGCACATGTGACTTGAACGCGTTGTTCAAGAAGTTCATCACGGCGGCCGTCGCCAACGGCGATTTGGTCGGCAAGGCGGCAACCGAACCGCGATCGTCCCGCCCATGTTTCCCCTCACCCTCACGCCTGCAGCGTAATGGCGACAAGATCACGCAGGCCATGGAGACTGCGGTCGAGCACGGCTCCGGTACTGCCGTTGATGACGGCCGCGCCGCGCTTCAAAGCCTGAAACGCGAACAGCCGGTATTGATTGGATCGCGAGTCTCGTGTGGAGGAGCCCTGCCCTGCCAGCGGAATGCGGGTGTTCCCAAATGCACACTCGTTCGTCGGCGATTGCCCCATGCTGTGATGGTAACGATCGCGCCCGGTTTCGGATGTGAGGCGAACGTCCGCAACGAAAGTTTGCGCACACACGCACAGCGCCGGGCGAATTCGGTTGCCTGGGAGTTGAGTCATGCCTACGATGCCTGACCGTCTCATCGAGCCTAATTGTCCACGTTGCCACTCATCTGGCACCACGCTGTTTCGCTCGCTCCGGAGTTGTGCGGTCTATCTCTGTCGAGACTGTGAGCACCAGTGGGAGGGCGAACGCCCGGACACGCAATCCTCTGCGATGCTCGAACGGAGCAGCCGCGTCGCGGGGGCATGAACTGCCTCGTTGGTGCCGAGTGTGGGGGGCGGCCGGCGGCTGTGTCAGCCCGGGATCGCCGCCAGCGCGCCGACGGATGGTGCGCGCGGTCCTGACAACACGCAGATGACAGGGTCCAGTCCAAGATACTGGACTTTCACCACGGGCTAGTGGATGTCTTGCGGCGGCTTCATGCTTTTCAGGTCGCGAATGGTGCGCCGTGCCTCCTCCAGGAACTTCATTTGTTCGAGCGTGGAGTGGAGAGAGTCTGCCGTAGCGGCCACCGATTCGATCGTGGCGTGACGGGCGTCCTCCGCGGCGTGACGGGCGTCCTCGGTAGCGATGCGAGCACCCTCGGCGGCCTGACGCGCCTGCTCGGCGGCCTGACGGATCCGCTCCTGGTCCCGCCGAACGTTCTCGAGCCCATCCCGATACTGGTCGCGGACCTCTCTTGCTTCCTCCGCCAGTACCCTGAACTGTTCCGCCTCCTTCCGGGACGACTCGGCCAGGTCGCGGCGCCCTTCGGTGGCCTCGCGACCCTGCTCGGCGTCCTCACGGCCGTCCTCCGCCTGCTTGCGCACGCGCTCAGCCGTCAGGCGCTGCTGCTCCGCCGGGGGTTCATCTGTGTACACGTGGATTCCTCGCGCCGCCGTTCACCAGCCGAACCCGCCAGATGTCTCAACGCCGCCGAATCTGCGAACAAGCGAGACGATCGAACCATCTCGCCTTTCGAGCGCACGCGACTGAGCCGTTACGGCGCCTGTTGACGAGCCTGTCGTGTCCACCACGCGTAACAATACGCTTCATGCAACGGGTACGACTGTCCCGGATCGAACATTCATCTACGGGTCCTTACTCGGTAGGGCAGTGTGACGACGGTGGCGGTCCAAAGGCCGTGTCACCGCACTGAAAGGCGTCGAACTGAACGCGCTATCCAAGAGACCTGACAGTCAGGGGACCGCGGTCATGCCCTTGTAGTTCCAGCGATACGTGCGGCGGCCAGTGTCGACTTCGCCGAGGTACACGTTGCCTTTGGCATCGGTCGCAATGCTGTGGATGTGGGAGAACTCGCCAAACCCATGGCCGCCGTATCCGCCGAAGAACCCCACGACTTGCATCGACTGACGATCCACGATCTGAACCTTCTTGTTGGTTCCGTCGGGCACATAGAAGAAGCGCTGCTGCCTGTCGCCGGAAAAGGCCACGCCGAATCCGGTGCCGAATCTCGCGGACGTCTTGCGCTCGATGAACACTTCCTTGAGAAATTTTCCGTCCAGACTGAATGATTGAATGCGGTTGTTGACCCGATCGCCGACATACACGATGCCGTCGTTCGACACCGCGAGGCCGTGCACCGTGTTGAATTGCGGTGGCCCCGCACCTTCGTAGACGCGGGTAAACGGCGCCGCGTCGTCGGGCTTGTTGCCGTAGGCTCCCCAATGCCGTTTGTAGGCGCCGGTGTCGGCGTCGAACACGATGACGCGGCGGTTTCCGTAGCCGTCCGCGACGAACACCTCATTGGTGGGAGCGTAGACGGCGATGCCGGCCGCTTTGTTGACGTTCTCCGTATCGTTGCTGCCGCCGGTCTTGCCGTGCTTCCCGATCTGAAGCAGAAATTTTCCTGACTGTGAAAATTTCAGGAGGTTCGTGTCCTTGTCGCCGTTGCCCGCCAACCAGACGTTGTCTTTGTGGTCGACGTAGACGCCGTGCTCGATGTCCGGCCAGTCGTAACCTTGTCCCGGACCACCCCAGGACTGGAGCAGATTGCCCGCCTGATCGAATTCCAAGACCGGCGGCGCCGGCGCACAGCAATCGGCGGTCTTGTCGCGGAGGTAATTGTCGTGCTCGTCGGTCGTGCGTGGACGGTGGATCACCCAGATGTGGTCGTGGGAGTCGACATCGACGCCGGACACCTGTCCGAGGAGCCAATGGTTCGGCAGATGCTTCGGCCACGTCGCATCGGGCTCGAATTTCGGCACGTCTCGCGAAGCCCCAGCCATCCCCACGACACTCAGCCCCGCCACGGCAAGCGCCGCCAGCATCTTCATCGTCATGACTCGTTCCTCTCCCTCACCACTTGTGGCCGCACGCAACAGCCGCAACGCGTCCTCACATCTTCAATGGGTGGCCTGGCCGGACTTCCCTTTGGGAATCGTCAGCGGCGTCCATCCAGGCCAGGTCAGGTGACGCACCAGGTACACGATCTGTCCCACGTGATAGGCGGTGTGGGTCGCCGAGCGGTTCAGCGCTTCGACGACGGTCATGCCTTTCCCTCGAATGTAGACGGTGCGCTCGAGATCCCCGGGTGTGAGCGACTCGATCGCCTGCATGGCGATGGTCCACCCCTCGCGCCACCAGTCGAGCATCTGGTCCCGCGTCAGCGCCGTCGGCATCTCGAACTCGCCGTCGCGATTGCGGTCGGGCTTCTCGCCGTCGGTCGTCAGAAAGTCGCGAAACCGCGACCGCAGATTTCCGGCGACGTGCTGCATGATGATCGCGATGCTATTCGAGCCCGGGCCAATCACGGCGTGGAAGTCCGCGTCGTGGTGCAGCTGCGCCAGCGCGCGGTCGGCCAAAGACCGGTAGTTGCGGTAGGTGTAGACCAGATCCTTGAGATACGCGTCGCGGAAGTCAGCCATGGCCGAGCACCTGTTTGGCAATTGTCTGGAGCTGCAAGTTCGACGTGCCCTCGTAGATCTGTCCGATCTTCGCGTCGCGAAAGAGTTTTTCGACGGGGTAGTCTTTCACGAAGCCGTAGCCCCCGTACAGGTTGACGGCGAGCGAGGCGATCCGCTCAGCGGCCTCCGATGAGAACAGCTTGCACATCGCGGCCTGAGTGAGAAACGGCTCGCCGGCGTCGCGCAGCCGCGCCGCGTTGTACACCAGCAGCCGCGCCGCTTCGAGATCGATCGCGGCACGTGCGATCTGGTGCTGCACGGCCTGGAAGTCGGCGATGCGCTGGCCGAATTGCGTCCGCTCGCGCGTGTACTTGATCGTGTGGTCGAGCGCGCCCTGCGCCAGGCCGATCATCTGCGCCCCGATCCCGATCCGCCCCTCGTTGAGTGTTTCAATCGCGACCTTGTAACCTTTGCCGATCTCTCCGAGGACCCGCGCGGCGGGCACCCGGCACTCCTCGAAGAGCAGTTCGCACGTGCTGCTCGCCCGGATGCCGAGCTTGTCCTCCTTGTGGCCGACGGTGAACCCCTGCGACTCCCGTTCCACGATAAAGGCGGTCACGCCGCGATAGCCGGCGTCCGGCTTGACGTTGGCGAAGACGATGAAGAGCCCAGCCTCGGAGGCGTTGGTAATCCACAGCTTGCGGCCGTTCAGGATCCAGTCGCCCGACCCTTCGTCCGATTCGTGCGCGCGTGTGGTCAAGGCGAAGGCGTCGCTGCCGGAGCCGGCCTCGGACAGGGCATAGGCGCCGACCGTGTCGGCGGCGAGCTTCGGCAGGTAGCGCTGCTTGATGTCCTCGCTGCCCCACCGAATGAGCGCGTTGATGACCAGCGTATTCTGCACGTCCACGAGCACGCCAATCGCGGGATCCACTCGGGACAGGGCTTCGACCGCCAGCACCGAGTGAAAGAAGCTGGCGCCCGCGCCGCCGAACTCTTCCGGAATCTGGACGGCCATGACACCGAGATCGAACAGCCGGCCGACGAGCCCGTCGGCGATTCGGGCCTGCTCATCCATTTGCCGGACCAGGGGCCGGATTTCACGGTCCGCAAATGCATACACGCTGTCGAGAAACAGACGTTCGTCGTCGGTCAGTTTTGTGAGCGGCGCAATGGTCACGGCAGGGGGATGTTAGCCTAAGATACGGATATGCGCAGGCTCCTTCGACCCTTAACAGCCGTCGGTGCTCTTCTGACGATGGTCGCATTGATCGGCCATGCGCAGGGCGGTCAGCCACGCCAGGCGGATCGGGCGAACCCGCCCGCCCAGGACAGTCAAGCCGCGCAACCCGCCCAGCCCGCGCAGCAGAAGCCCTCGGACGGGCAGAATCCGCCGGGTCAGAATCTGCCCGTCGACCAGACGCCGAACCCCGTCTTCCGCACGGGGATCGACTTCGTGCGCGTCGACGTGATTGTCAGCGATCGCAATGGCAACCCCGTTGCCGACTTGAAACAGACCGACTTCGAGGTGACCGAGGACGGCAAGCCGCAGAACGTCGAGACGTTCAAGCTGGTGAAGCTCGACGGCGGCGCGATGCCCACCGCCGACGGACCGGTCCGTCCGATTCGCAACGACGACGACGAAGCTGCGGAAGCCGCCAAAGACGACGTCCGGCTGTTCGCCGTGTTTCTCGACGATTATCACGTCAAGGAAGGTTCGAGCCTGTCGGCGCGGGCGCCGATCTCGCGCTGGGTCGAATCACAGCTCGGGCCGTCCGACATGATTGGCGTGATGCACCCGCTCGAGTCGATCGATCAGGTGCGCATGACGCGCAACCATTCGATCATCTCGCGCGCGATTCAGCAATTCCGCGGCAGGAAAGGGAACTACACCCCGCAAAACGATTTCGAACAGAACTACGCGAACTACCCGGCCGAAACCGTCGAGCAGATTCGCAATCAGGTGTCGCTCAGCGCCATCAAGGCGTTGATCGTCCACATGGGAGGGCTGAAGGAGGGCCGAAAGGCGCTGATTCTGGTCAGCGAGGGCTATTCGAACATTCTCCCCGCATCGCTGCGCGATCCGGTTGCTTCGATGCCGGGCCTCGGCAATCCGCAACGCGGGAACGCCGGCGCCGGTCTGAACGATCCGAACGAGGCCCGCTATGCGTTTTTCGCGGGCCAGGACCTCGAGTTCTTCATGCAGGGCGTCTACGAAGTGGCGAGCCAGAACAACGTGTCGATTTACGCCGTCGACCCGCGCGGGTTGCCGGTCTTCGAGTTCGACATCGACCAGCCGGTGAATCCGACGACCGACAGCCAATTCCTCGCCAGCACGCAGAACACGCTGAGAGCCCTGGCCGTCGAAACCGATGGTCGCGCGATTCTCAACCGCAACGATCTCGACGTCGGGATGAAGCAGATCATCAAGGATTCAAGCGCGTATTACCTGCTCGGCTACACCTCGGCGCAGGCGAAATCCGACGGCAAGTTTCATTCGATCTCCGTGAAGGTGAAGCGTCCGGGCGTGCAGGTACGATCGCGGAAGGGGTTCTGGGCGCTGACCGCGCCGGTGGCGGAGGCGGTGACGGCCGCGTCGGCGAAAAAACTTGCACCGCCGACGGCGGTCGATCTGGCGCTGACGGCGCTGGCTTCTTCAGTGCAGCCGAAAAGTGCGCGGCTGGTCCGCACCTGGATCGGCACGACCCGCGGCCAGAACGGAAAAACCAAAGTCACGTTTGTCTGGGAGCCGACGCCGAAGTCTCAGGGCGACCGGCCCTCGTCGGCTGGCGAGCAGCCGGCACGGGTCCTGGTCACGGCGGTTGGTCCTGATGGCGCCCCGTATTTCAGGGGCCGGGTACCGGACGCCGCATCGGCGCCGCCCGCCGCGGATGCCGCCGGCGCCGCGGCCGGAGTGCGTGGGCCGTCGCGCGTCACCTTCGAGGTCAACCCCGGCAAGATCCAGCTTCGCCTGTCGGTCGAAGGCGCCGCGTCGCAGGTGCTCGATCAGGAGGTTCGCGACGTCACGATTCCCGACCTGACCTCGGCCCAGGTGGTGGTCGGCACGCCCGAGGTGTTCCGCGCCAGGGTGCTGAAGGAATTCCAGCAGCTCAAGGCCGATCCGAACGCCGTGCCGGTTCCGGCCCGGGAGTTCAGTCGCACCGAGCGGGTTCTCCTGCGCGTGACGGCGTACGCGCCGGGCACCGCAACGGCCAGCCTGAAAGCGCGTCTTCTGAGCCGCGCCGGCCAGGCGATGAGCGATCTCGCCGTCACGCCGCCCGCAGCGGCCGACACCCCGTTTCAGATCGATCTGCCGCTCAGTGGACTTGCGCCGGGCGAGTACGTGGTCGAGATCACGGCGGCGGCCGAAGGCGGCGGTGAGGCTCGAGAACTGGTAGGGTTCCGCGTTACCTCGTAGGGGCCTTAGTCCCAGGGCCGTGCCGAACACGACACTCGACGCCGAGCGCCCGGGAGCCGCTGAGCCCCGCCCCATGAAACCCCTCTCCACATCGGTCTTCTTCGTCGCGGTCTTCGTTGCCGCGATCCTGGTCGTCGTGGCGGCAGCGGCGGTCGCGCCGCTGGCCGCCCCGCTGCCTTCCTCCGACGCGCCGCGCCCCCGTCCTGTGCGGCTCGACGTCATCGCCACCGATGCTCGTGGACGGATCGTCGACAACCTGACGTCGGCCGACTTCGACGTGCGCGAGGACGGCGTTGTCCAGACGATCGACGACGCGCGATTCATCCGCATGGGGAAGCCGGGCGCGGCCGATCGGCTCGTCCCGATCGAATCCGTCGCCGACGAGCGGGCCGAGGCCAAGCGCGACGACACCCGTCTTCTGGCGGTGTTTCTCGACGACTATCACGTCAGCGCGGCCAACTCCGCACGAGTACGTACGGCGCTCCTCCAATTCGTGGACGAGTACCTGGCGCCGCGCGATCTCCTCGTGGTCATGCGTCCGCTCGATTCCCTCTTCGCAATCCGTCTGACGCGCGACCGTGAGACCAACCGGCGGGCAATCCTGGACTTCAGCGGCCGACAGGGCGATTACACACCGCGCAATCCCTACGAACGTAATTACATCGCCGGCACGCCGGCGCGCATCGAGCAACTCAGGGCCCAGGTGACCACCTCGGCGCTCAATGCCCTGGCGCTGCACGTGGGCAACCTGAACAGCGACGCGCGAAAGACGCTGATCGTCGTCAGCGAAAACCTGCCCAGGGCGGATCGGCGGCGCGGGCTCGAAGGGCTGCCGACCATCGATACGGTGGCCCGTTCGGCCAACCGTTACAACGTCTCGGTCTATGCGGTGGACCCCGGTGCGCCAGCGGACCGTCCCGTTGCCGGGCCTGCGGAGGCTGAGGGCTTGCGCTCGCTGGCGGCCTCCACCAACGGGCAGTTCATCGTGAACGTCTCCAACCTGCTCGAGGGGATGCGCCCCATCGTCGCCGATTCGAGCGCGTACTATCTGCTGCGCTACACGACGACGCGTGCTGACGGCAAGTTTCACGACGTGCAGGTGAGCGTCAGGACTCCGGGTGTGTCGGTGCGCACGCGGAAAGGTTATTGGGCCGCGGCGCCGGACGAAGAGGCGCGGGCGGCGCTGCTTCAGCCACGCGCGCCGATCGTGTTCCAGCCGGCCCAGCACCTCAGCCCCCTGATCAGGCCGTGGTTTGGCGCCGCTCGCGGCGCCAATGGGAAGACGCGCGTGACGTTTGTCTGGGAGCCGGCCGTTCGCGTGCCGGGCACGAAGCAGCCGGCGGCGGCACATGTCGTGCTGAAAGTGCTGGCGGTCGATGACAGCGTCTTGTTCGAGGGCTCTGTCCTGCCGACCGGGCCGCTCGGCCCGGACGCGCTCGAGGAATCGGGCGCGCGCGCGGAGTTCGACGCGCCGCCGGGGAATCTCCGGCTCCGCATGTCGATCGAGGACGAGACGGAGCAGAAGATCGATTCAGATGTCCGCGATCTCAACGTGCGCGATTTGTCGGCGCCGGTGGCGCTCGGCACGCCGGCGGTGTTTCGCGGGCGAACGGCGCGTGATTTCCGCGCCCTGGCCAGCATGCCAGACGCCGTGCCGGTGTCGTCACGCGAGTTCAGCCGGACGGAACGCCTGGTGATCCGCGTCCCGGCGTACGCGCCGGAGGGTGCGCCGCTCACGGTATCTGCCAGGCTGCAGAATCGAAAGGGTCAGACGATACGGACGCTCGCGGTGGAGCCGGTCGCCGCGCGCTCGTTCCTGCGCGAGATCGATTTACCGCTGGCGGGATTCGCTGCCGGGGAGTACCGCGTCGAGATCGCGGCGACGACGCCCACTGCGGCGACGACGGATGTCCTGGACCTGCGGGTGACGAATTAGGGCCCGCCAAAGAAGTCTCAGGTCTCAAGTTGGAAGTCTGCAGTCTTGAGACTTCAGGCTTGAGACTTATTCCAGCGCATTTTGAAACGCACTCTAGGCGTACATCCCGCGCAGTTTCGTCACGGTCGCCACTCGCCCGATGGCGACGATATACGCCGCCGTGCGTAGATCCACCTGGTATTTCGTCGAAGTCTGCACGACGGCGGCAAAGGCCTCGCACATCTTCGCCTCGAGCCGATCGTTGACCTCCTTCTCTGTCCAGAAATAGCCGTAGCGGTCCTGAACCCATTCGAAATACGACGCGGTGACGCCGGCGCTGTTCGCGAGAATATCGGGGACCACGAAGACGCCGTGCTCGTGGAGATAGCGGTGCGCCTCGGGGTCGGTCGGCCCGTTGGCGCCTTCGACCACGATCCTGGCGCGGATCGACGAGACGTTGCTGAGCGTGATTTGATTCTCGAGCGCGGCCGGGATCAGCACGTCGACATCCAGGGCGAAGAGCTGCTCGTTGGTGAGCGGTTCCGCGCCAGGGAACGCATCCACGCTGCGCTGCGCTGTCACGTACTCGAGGAGCTTCGGAATGTCGAGGCCGGCGGCATTGTAGACGCCGCCCTTCCAGTCCGTGACAGCGACGACGCGGGCGCCGGCGTGGGCCAGGAGGTCCGCGGACACCGAGCCGACGTTGCCGAATCCCTGGATGGCGACGGTGGCCCCTCGGAGGTGCAAGCCGACGTGCTTGGCCGCCTCGCGCGTGACAATCATCACGCCGCGGCCGGTCGCCTCGCGACGGCCGAGCGATCCACCGAGTTCGAGCGGCTTGCCCGTCACCACCGACGTCGTCGTGTGGCCGACGTGCATGCTGTAGGTATCCATGATCCAGGCCATCACCTGCTCGTTGGTGTTGACGTCTGGAGCCGGCACGTCCTTGTCGGGACCGATCGCGTCGACGATTTCGGCGATGTAGCGGCGGGTGAGTGCTTCGAGCTCGCGGCGTGACATCTGCGTGGGATCGCAGATGACTCCGCCTTTGCCGCCGCCGAACGGAATGTGCGCGACCGCGCACTTCCACGTCATCCAGCCGGCCAGCGCCGTCACCTCGTCGAGCGTGACCCCCGGGTGGTAGCGGACGCCGCCCTTCGCGGGACCGAGCGAGATGTTGTACTGCACCCGGTATCCCGTGAAGACCTCGATTTCGCCGTTGTCCATCTGCACCGGGCAGCAGACGGTGATCTGCCGCTTGGGGTGCGTGAGAATCTTCCAGATCCCGGCCTCGAGATTGAGAACACGGGCCGCGACGTCGAACTGCTGAAGCATGTCCTCGAACAGAGGTCCCTTCGGCTCAACCATGGTCGGGGAGTCTAACATCTCCGGCAGCCGACACGGCTCGTTCGCCATGCGCCGGTCGTGGGTCAGTTTCAATGTCAACCACCGAGATCACCGGGATCACCGAGAAAAATCCCGAGGTTTTCTTTGAAAGGGTCCGCGTCAAAATGGTAGTGTGACCGGGTCCAATCGTTCGCAAAGGAGCCAGTCCCATGAAACGTTCAGCCCGCGTGTTCTTTCTTGTCGCCGTGTCGATGTTGGCCGTGCAGGCCGCCACGCATGCCCACTTCAAGCTGCTCGAACCGGCGTCGTGGCTGATCGAGGGCGAGCGGGGCGACCCACAGAAGGCAGGGCCGTGTGGAGGGTCCAATACCGATTGGGGCAAGCCGAGCTACATCGTCAGCAAAGCCGTCGGGGGCCAGAAGCTGCACCTGAAGATTCAGGAAACCATCTACCACCCCGGGCACTATCGGGTAGCGCTGGCGGTCAACTCGCCGACCGAGCTGCCGGTCGATCCGCAGGTCGTGACGAAGGACAGCGACAGGGGCCCGCAGTCCGTGTCGGCCACGATCCAGAATCCGGTCCAGGTCCCGGTGCTCGCCGACGGGTTGTTCGTGCACGCCGAACGCCCCACCGGCACGATGGCGCCGTTCGAGACAGACGTGATGCTGCCGAACATCAGCTGCAAGAAGTGCACGCTGCAGGTCGTGCAATTCATGGCCGAGCACGGCTTCAACAACCCCGGCGGATACTCCTATCACCACTGCGCCGAACTGCAGATTACCAAGGATCCGGCCAAGCCCCTCACGCCAGGATGGCCGTCCGAGCGGTGATCGCCAACACCTGAAGGGCGCAGGGCTCCGCGGTTGAGAGCCTGTCGCCGCTTCGACGCGTCGAACGGCTCTGGCGTTCCGACCGCCTTGAGCGTGTCGCGGTGGTCGTGATGCGGAGGCTGTGGCCCCGTCGTAGAGACCGTTATGGCATACAGCGTTGCCGAGCTTATCGACGAGCGGCCGTTGAGCGGCTTTCAGATCAGGACCATCTCGCTCTGCGGCATGGTCCTGCTGCTCGATGGCTTCGACACGCAATGCATCGGTTTTCTCGCACCGGCGATCGCCGCGGAGCTGGGGCTGGCGATGAAGGCGTTCGGGCCGGTCTTCAGTGCGGCCCTGATCGGTCTGATGATCGGCGCCCTCGCCAGCGGACCGATCGCCGATCGGCTCGGCCGCAAGGTGGTCGTCATCGGTTCAGCGATCACCTTCGCGTTCTTTACCGTGCTCACGGCTCGAGCGGGCACGCTGCAGGAATTCGTCATCTTCCGCTTCCTGACCGGTCTCGGTCTGGGTGGCGCGATGCCCAACGTCGTGGCGCTGACGTCCGAGTACACGCCCAGACGCCTGCAGCCGATCTTCGTCAGCGGCCTCTTTGCCGGGATGCCGCTCGGCGCGCTGATCGCGAGCCTGCTCAGTGCGAAGATGCTGCCGCTCTGGGGATGGCGCTCGGTGTTTTATCTCGGCGGTCTCCTGCCGCTGGTGATCGCCTTCATCCTGATCCGCTTGCTGCCCGAATCGGTCCGGTTCCTTGCCGCGACCGGCGCCGATCCCCGGAAAATCGCGGGGATCATGAAGCGCATTGCGCCCGATCTCGACGGCGTCGAGATTCGAATGCCTCCTCCCGACAAGGAGTCGAGAGGCATGCCGGTCAAGTATCTGTTCACCGAGGGGCGCGCGTCCGGCACCATCCTGTTGTGGATTCCGTTTTTCATGAATCTGCTGTTGCTGTATTTCTTCGTCAACTGGCTGCCCGGGCTGTTGACGACCGCGGGTCTGCCGATTTCGGCGGGCGTGACGGCCGCCGGCATCTTTTCGCTCGGCGGAGTCACCGGCAGCCTGCTGCAGGGAAGATTGATGCGGCGCTACGGCCCGTTTGCGACGATCTTCGGCGAGTTCTCGTTATCGGTACTGCTGATCTTCCTGATGGCCTCGGCCAGCTCGTTTGCCGTGACGATGACCACGACGTTGATCCTGGGGATCACGATTCAGGGCGGGCAGGCCGGCCTGAATGCCCTGTCGGCGAGCTACTATCCGACGGCGGTGCGATCGACCGGCGTGGGATGGGCGCTCGGCGTTGGGCGCGTCGGCTCGATTGTCGGGCCGATGCTCGCCGGAGTGCTGCTCTCGCTCGACTGGACGGCGCCGCAGATTTTCATGGCGGGCACCGTTCCCGCACTGATTGCCGCCTTCGCGGTGCTGGCCAGCCAGCTGATCGGGGGTGGGACCAATGCGTACGGCGCGCCGGTCGACCTTCGCAAGGTCACCGTGTCGCACCTCTAGCAGGCTGCTGAAACACGCAGCCCGAACTGAGAACTGAAAACTGAAAACTCAAACCTAGAACTCAGAAGGTCTGCGAAATTGCTCGAGAATTCGTCCTAGAAGTTTGCCACCGTCGCGATGAACAGGCGCCGCGGCGGCGCGAAGCCGTTGCCGGTCCCGAAGAACGGGTTCGGCTGCAGGTAGGAGTCGAAGTAGGGCGGGTTCGGCAGCGTTCGGAGATCCAGATACTGCTGTGGGTCGGTCGACAATTGCGTCTGGTTGTTGAACGCATTCAACAGCCGCGCTTCGAGCGAGACGCTGGCCCGGCGGCTCAGCGGCAGCTTGTAGGCCACCATCAGGTCAAGGTTCGCCCACGTCGGGTTGCGATGGCTGCCGGCCGGCTCGAGATAGTTCAGTGTGCTGCCTTCCCAATCGCGCCCCCGCGCAGCCCACGGCGTGCCGCTCTGCACTCTCAGATAGCCCGACGCGGTCACCCTCTGACTCGTCGCGAACGAGGCGAATGCCTTGAACACGTGCGGCCGATCCTCGAACAGGGGACCGAATCGGTTCGGATCCTGGACATTGGTCCCGGGGCCGTCCTGAATGAACGACGAGGTGTTGAAGACGGAGCCGGTTGAATAATCAAGGTCGAAGTTGCCTTCGAACCGGCTCCATGTATAGCTGATGTCGGTCATCCAGCGGTTCGCCAACTGATGGCGGACGTCGATGGTTGCGGCGCGGTAGGTGCGTTGGGCATCCGCGCCGCGGCACGCGGCGAACGCGGCGCAGGGGAGATTGACGGCCACGAACGGTCCGCTGTCGGGCGCGGTACCCGCCATCCGCGACGGCACGTCTTCGATGAAGTTCTGCATGGTGCGCGACATGAAAGACACGTCCAGACTGAAGACGCGGGCAAACGGCGTCGCGTACCCGAACAGGATCTCGTCCGTGTAGATTGGCTGGAGCGCCGGGTCGATCAACTTGCCGGTCGTCGAGGCCAGCGGACCGCTGGAGAGGATCGCGCCATTCAGGTCGAATACCGTCTGGGTCTGGAAGATGCGGCTCGGCGCGAGACTGCGGCCGCTCGATTTCTGGTCCATGTTGTAGTACCGGCCCCAGTGCGCGTAGGCCTTGTCGCCCTTGCTCTCCCGCAGTTGGTAGCTGACGCCCAGGCGCGGCTGGACTTCGTCCCCGAACCCGAAGCGGAGGAAGGTGCACGTATCGCCCTGCGATTCGTACACCGCCGCGCCTCCTTTCAACCCGGGCGTCGGGCAGCCGCCGCCGCCCTCCACGGTCTGCGTAAATTCGTCGCGATTCAGCAGGACCCCCGCGTTCACGGTGATGCGCCTGCCGATGATCGCCTCGTCCTGAGCGAAGAGAGAAGACGTGTGCCCGCCCCCGACTTGCGGCGCCTGGGGCGTGTAGTAGCGCGTGCGGAGCGCAGGGATGCCGCTCTGGGTGATGCCGACGATCGTGCCCCATCCGTTCGCGAGCCGGTTGAACGTCTCTTCTCCGAGGTCGTAGCCCGCGCCGGCCTTCAGCGTGTGGCTGCTTCTGCCGATCGGGAACAGCTGCGTGAACGTGCCGCGGACCTCGTGCCGGCGATAGTTCTGGACATTCGTGGACTGGTTGGCGCCAACCGTGAGGTTGGCCTGGTTCGGGTCCATGTACTGGCCCATCGCCGACAGGTCGAGTGGATTGAAGGCCGGCAGGTAGCCGAGATTCCTCACCGGCACGTCTTCGTTGGTCGACCTCATGAACAGGTATCGCACGCTCAGCGAGCTGCGCGCGCTGACGAAATCCGCCCACTCCGCGGTGGCGATGCGGCTGCCGTTGTCGGTGGTGGTCGCGACGCTCGGCGCGAAATCGGACGTGATTGCCGCATTGTCGACGTGGTTCGGACGATACCGATAGCTCGTGGTCAACTGGTGGCCCACTGTCGGCGCCGCCGTCAGCTTGGCGTACAACTCGGGGCCCGCGCGCACTTCATCCGGTAGCCCGACGCCCACCTTGTTCACCCGGTCCCACTTCGTTTCACGCGCGTAGCGCGCCGATCCGTAAAAGAAGACGTGGTCTTTGACGACCGGGCCGCCGAGCCCCAGCGCGGGTCCAATCTCGGTCGTGAGCAACGCATCGCGGAAGGTGCCGACTTTCACTCCTGCGTTACGCAGATCGTCTGGCAGCGCATAGGCGCCGACGAGAGATTTCGACAGCCAGTCGATCCGGCCGAGGCCCCCGAAAATGTTCGATCCGGCCCGGCTGACGGCGTTGGTCACCGTGCCACTGGTGCGTCCGAATTCGGCGGTGATGCCGGCGCGCTTGAGATTCACCTCCGTGATGTCGAGCTCGTTGACCTCGGTGCTCAGATAGCCGAACCCGGGGTTGGTGATGTTCGCGCCGTCGATCAAGTACGTGTTGTCCTGCCGATTGCCACCCGCGGCAGGCCCGACGATGCTTCGGTTGTCGGCGACACCCGGGATCAGCTGAAAGAGGCCGCGGTAGGTGCGATCGAGGGGCAGCGTGGTAAGGACGTCGCTCTTGAAGTTGAAGCTCACCTCGGTTGATCGCACGTCGACCGCCGGCGTCGCCACCGTGACGAACAGTTCTTCCGTGACGGCCAGGCCCAACACCAGGTCGACCTGGGTGTTCTTCCCGACGTCGACGACCGCGGACCGTCCGGCCGCCCCGATTCCGGGCTTATCGAGCTCGACGGAATAGAGACCGGGGGGCAGGTACTCGAACTGATAGGTGCCGTTGGCACCCGTCTGCGCCGTGCGAGTCATCGGCAGCGAGCTGCCCGAGATCTTCGCTGTCGCTCCAGCCACGGGCTGCCCGTTCTGATCGACCACGAAACCTGAAACCGTGCCGGTGTCCGCCGCGCTCGCGGACACTGCAACCGCCATCATCACGGTCAGCGTGATGAGGAGCAGTCGTGTCGAACCCCGCATTGAATCCTCCATCGAGCGACATGCTAGATGGGCGCGATCGTAGCATGTTGTGTCGGGACTATTCGGGCAGGGGCACGATGTCGTTGGGGTCGGTCAACTGCGTGGCTTTCTCGGCCTGTCGTGCGGCCAGCGCGGCTTCCCCCGTCTCTTGCGCGCGGGCCGGCGCGGCGGTCGACACGATGATGGTGGCGGTCGCGACGGCGGCGCCGGCCATCCGCAGCCGCGAGACCTGGGGCAGCGCGCGGTGAGGGTTGAGAATCAGCAGCGCCACGCCGACCCACACCAGCGTCAGCACGATGTTGCCGATCGCGAACTGCTGGACCGTCAGATGGAACACGCTGGCGCCGAGGTAGACGGCGGCCGCCGACAGCAGGTCGCCGCCTCGCACGAAGAAGGTATCAATCGCCTGCTTGGCCTTGTACTTCTCGTCGCGGCTCGTCGGCAGCCAGAGGAGCTGTCGCGCGGTGTTCATGATCGAGTAGTCGGTCGCGTTTTCGGCGGTCTTGATCCAGCGCACGACCGAGAAGCCGACGCCGGCCGCGACAATCGCGTAGCCGCCAAGCGCGATCAGGGGCAGCGCCAGGAGCACGCCTCGAAGGCCCCGGTACTTGACCAGCCGCGAGGTGACAAACGCCTGAAGCAGGAAGGCCGCGACGTTGACCCAGAACTGATAGTCGCCGCTGAACGCTCCGATAAACGCTTGCTTGTCGAAGGTGGCATCCGCCATCGCCAACTCCTTGACGTGGATGGTGAGCAGCCGGGCGATCAGGTACTCGCCGGTGGTGTTGACGACGTTGAGCAGCACGACCAGCAGTGCGATCAGCCGCAGATAACGGTTGCCGATCACGAGGTCGAAGCCGCCGGCGGCCGACAACTTCGGCTGCGGCGCGGCGGCGCGCCCTGTCTCGCGGGCGTTGATTCGCCGATACAGCAGCACGCTCACCGCCAGCAGGGCGGCGGACGTCTGCAGAATCATTTGAGGCGTCATGCCCGAACGGAACAACCGGGCGGCGATGAACGAGCCGAGCGGCGCCCCCGCGGTCATGCCGATCACGATCACCGGGAACAGGCGGTCGCCGGTCTCCTTGCTGTAGATGTCGCTGGCGAACGACCAGAACTGCGCCACCAGCGAGACGTTGAAGATCCCCACCCAGATGAAGAAGGCGACGCCCACGTACGGCACGCGCCCGGCCACGGCCGTCGCGAACAGCTCGATGCAGACGATGAAGAACAGCGTCACGCCGACCAGCAGTTTGGCGCGGTCCACGCGGGTCGCAAACCAGCCGTAGGTCGGGACGAACATCATCAGCAGCAGCGCCTGGCCGGCCGCGGCGTAGGACCGCACTTCCGCGCCGCCGCCGAGCAGGATGAGCGGCTCGCGAACGGTCTTGATGACCGAGTAGCAGACGAGCAGCAGGAAGATGTTGGCGAGCATCAACACGACGGTCGTCCCTTCGCCGGCGCGGATGTCGGTGAAGACCGAGAGCGCGCGCTCCAGGCGGGACTTGTCTGACGTGGAGGTCTGGATCCGGCTGGCTGAACGCATTTCCTTCTCCTGTTCGGGGGTCTGGCCTGTAACGCGTCAAACGGAGCCAAACCCCGCAACGCGCTGCTTTTCCCAGTCCCCGGCCACGTTCTTCAGCGTGACCGAGTCGCTCGAGCGAAGAAGATCCGCGATGATTTCGTCGTGTGGCTGCGGTGTGGGCCGGACGCGCTGGTAGACGAGCAACGGCCAGAGGCGCTGGCGGATCGGCGCGGGCAGCACCCCTTCGAGGTACTCGAGCGCGGTGCCGCGCAGGTGTGTGTCGCCGGCGTGCAGGCTGCGGAAGGCAATCTGCAGCGGCTCTCTCGGCAGCACCAGAGATAACAGCGTGAATACGTGGGCGAGGCTCTGGCCGGCCCGATCCCGCACGAATTCATCGAGGGGGGATCCGCTGACGAACCCGTCCAGCAGGCGGCGGCTGTCCCACACGGGGCGTCCGACCGCCACCTCTCGGAGCACCACGTCGTAAATTCGCCCGGAATCGAGATGGATCCGCGGATTCTTGTCGAGAATGGACGCCAGCGACCGGGCGGACTGGAAGCGGACGTCGAACCGGTTGTCGTCCAACGCCAGGACCAGGCCGTCGGCCGCGCGCTGGGAGACACAGACCGAAAACACCCGCGCCAGCCGGCGGCGGACCGCGTAGTCCTGGTTGGGGTCGAGCAGCGCGTCGGTGATCTCGCCCACATGCTCCTCCGCGACCTTGCGCAGGGCGAACAGCGCGTAGTCGGCGAGCGCGTCCTCGGCCATCAGCGGGATGACGTGCGGTACGAGCGCCGCCGCCATGCCCTCTTCTCTGGAGAGCACGGGAATGGCCCGATCAGGCTGGCGTGACCGCAGCGCCAGGATGTCGTGCGCCTGGGGGTCGACCGTTATTCCGGCCGGCTCCTGGGAACCGGGTCGTCCCCTGAGCACGTTTCGCGTCGACTCGTCTTCTGACACCGACAAGTCGAGGCCGCGCGCCCGCTTGACGAGGCTGTTTTCCAGCGTGCGGACGTACCAGCGGTTCAGGTGGCTCGCCGCCACGATGGCGCCGGCCGAACTGGCCATCGCGAGCCCGAGAATCGTCGACGACTGTGCCGCCGGGACGAACACCACTGCCAGACGAACCAGCCCCCCTCCGACGGCGTCTCCCAGCCGGTCGAGTGCGACGTCGATGACCGATTTGGCCGCCCGCTTCTCTTCAGGGGGAATCGGTGTGTAGAACAGCTCGTAGCCGGCGCGAAACCACGATCCCCTGAAAATCGATTCGGCCCCGCGCGCGGCCAGGAGACTTCCGAAACCGGGCGCCACCAGGCTGGCGGCGCTGCCGGCCAGCAGCGCGATCGACGGCGTGCTTGTCGTCAAGCCCAGACCACACCGCTCGAGCACCGAACGGCTCGACAGCGTCTGGAGAAGAAAGGTAATCAGGGCACTGGCGGCGTAGTAGAGCGCGAAAAAGCGAAGAAGGCGATCGCCCGGACCAAAGACCTCGACGGCGCTGGCTTTGAAGAGATACTCGACGAGCGCGGCGCTCGTGGTACCGAGCAGGACGAGCGCGGCGAGATGGTGCAGGTGAGGGGCCTGGGCGATGACGCGCAGACCCGAGCGCGGCGCGCGACCTGCCTCATCCGCCCGAGCTGCCCAACCGGCCCCACCTGCCCTCGCGTCGGTTGACGCTGCCTTGTCCGCCGAGTCGGCGGAGGGCTTCATCAGCCACACCAACCAGGCAATCACGACGTGGAAGCCGGCGAGACAGAGGAGCATGGCCGGCCCGCCCGAGATAGCGGCCACACGCTCGGCGAAAAGGGCGCCGAGCAGACCGCCGAGTGTGCCCGCGCCGGCAATCTGGCCGAAGCGTCGCTTGGCGGTGCGCGGATCGAAGCGCTCGCTGACTATCAGCCAGAATCCCGACGCCAGCAGAGGCCCCGACCCGGAGATGTGCAGATACACAATCACGGCCGTGGCCACCGGCGCCGTTGATCTCGTGAGCCACTCGGCAAGGAACAGGATCCCGCTCGCGACAAAAGACGCCGGCACCAGGACCGCGGGCGAGATGTGGCGTGCCAGCCGCGTTTGTGCAGCCACCAGCAGAATCGAACACACGGACGTCGCCATGAGCATGGTCGGCAGTGAGGTGACGTCGACAGACGTCAGAAACAGCGCGTCGCGCGTGGCCTTGCCGCCGACGAATCCCGCCGTCAGCGTCGCCGCGCAGATCATCGTCGTGGTCATCGATCGAGACGTGGTCGCCGAGCGGGACGTCGTGGCCATCTGGGGTAGGTCGCCCTTCGTTGAGGGTCGGTTCATCCGATCCCTCCTTCTCTCAGTAACGCGACAACCGGGGGTATTCCCCGCATCTTCTCGCGCAGTATTGACAACGCGATAACCGAGACGATTGCCTTCGTGGGTTCACCACGGACTGCCGGCCCGCAAGCCCGGCCATGGCTCGACTGGTTCCACAAGGGCGATTAAACTCTTCGTCACAGGCAGTGTTCACATTGGAGTCAGGGTCAGCAGCAGGGCCGTTTCGTCCCGGCTATGTCTTTGCCAGCCGGTACCGAATGGTCAATCGGATCGGCCGGGGCGACCGGGGCGAAGTGTGGCGCGCTGACGATCTGATCCTGCAGACCCCGGTCGCGTTGAAGCTGATTGACACGGGTAGCCGGCGGGCACGCGAGCGCATTCTCAATGAAATCCGGCTCGCGCGGCAGATCACGCATCCGGCGGTGTGCCGAATCTTCGATGTCGGCGAAGCGGAAGACCGGGTGTTCTACTCGATGGAGCTGGTTCAGGGCCAGGACCTCGCGACCCTGCTGCGGCGCGCCGGCCGGCTGCCGTCGGAGAAGGTCCTGGATATCGGCCAGCAACTGTGCGGCGGCCTGGCCACGGCCCACGCGCACGGCGTGCTGCACCGCAATCTGAAACCGGCGAACGTGCTCCTCGACGAAGACGGATCGGTCCGGATGACCGATGCCGGATTCGGGGTGGCACGGGATGACACCGGGTACGGCGCCCAACCCGGCACGCCGGACTACCTCGCCCCGGAACAGCTGGTCCCGGGCGGGGCCGTCTCGGACAGGACGGATCTCTACGCGCTCGGCATGATCCTGTACGAGCTGGTTGTCGGCGTACCGCCCGTCAGGGGCCAATCCACCCGATCGGCACACCCCGTTCGCCCCTCGACGCTTGTCGAGGGCGTCGACCCGCGTCTCGATCGGATGATCGTGCAGGCGCTGTCGGTGCATCCGCAGGACCGCCCGTCGTCGGCCACGGCCATGGCAGAGGGTCTGCTGCAGACGTCTCCTGCCGGACGGCGCGTGCGTGCACGGTCGTGGCTCGCGGGTGCGGCGGTGGCCGTGCTGGTCGGGATCCTTGCGGTGTTGTCCTCGTACTTTTTCTCACGCGGAGCGCGCGCGTTGACCGACCAGGACACGATTGTCCTGGCCGATTTCCAGAACATGACCGGGGAAGCCGTGTTCGACGGCACGCTCAAGGTGGCGCTCGCGGTCGCGCTGGAGCAATCGCCGTTTCTGAAGGTGTTTCCGGACGACCGCGTGCTCGACACGCTGCGTCTGATGCAGCACGCGCCCGATGAGCGCGTGACGCGGTCGCTCGCTCGGGAGATTGCCCGGCGCGAGCAGCTGAAAGCGTTGGTGGCGGGTTCGATTGGCAGCCTCGGCAGTCACTACGCGATCGCGCTCGAGGCGATCAACGCCGAAACCGGCGATGTGATGGCGCGGGAGCAGGTCGAGGTCGCCAGCAAAGAACAGGTGATCACTTCACTCGGCGCGGCCAGCTCCAGACTGCGCGAAAAGCTGGGCGAATCGCTGGCGTCGATTCAGCAATTCGACGTGCCCCTGCCGCGGGCGACGACGGCCTCGCTGGCGGCGCTGCATGCGTATTCGCTCGCGCTCGGCCAGGGCCGGACGGTTCCCGGCGACGAGGCGATTCCGCACCTGAAGCGGGCGATCGATCTCGATCCGGACTTCGCGATGGCGCAGGCGCTGTTGTCGGAGGTCTACGCGAATGGCCATCGGACCACGGAGGCCCCGGCGTTTTCCCGGCGGGCATTCGAACTGCGAGGCCGGGTCAGCGAGCGGGAGCGGTTCTTCCTGTCGTGGCGCTATTACATCGACGCGGCCCAGGCGTGGGACAAGGCGTTGGATCTGGCGCGATCGTGGACGGCCACTTATCCTCGAGAAGCGTTTGCCTTCAACAGTCTCGGCCTCGCGTCGAGCGCGTTCGGTCAGCACGATCAGGCCATTGTTGCCTTCCGCGAAGCCATTCGCATCGACGCCAAGTTTGTCCCTCCTCATCGCAATCTGACGGGCTCCTTGATTGCCCTCAACCGATTCGAGGAAGCGCGGTCGGTGCTGGGCAAGGCGACGGCGGACGGCATCGACTCAATCGGTCTCAGGCAGATGGCGTACCTGCTGGCCTTTCTCGCCAGCGATTCAGGGGCCGTCACGCCGGAGGCTCGAACGCTCAGCCCGCAGCAGGCGATGTGGTCAACCAATTCGGAGGCGCAGATATCGAGATTTTCAGGTCGGTTTCGCACCGCGCACGAGCTGTCTCAGCGTAGCGTCGAGGCCGCGCTTCGCGAGAATTCCCAGGAGCTCGGCGCGCGGTGGATGGTGGAGGATGCCGAAACCCATGCGGTCGTGGGGCAGTGCGGCGAGGCGCGGCGGGAGACCGCGGCGGCGCTCGATCTCGGCCGCGACAATTTCACGCTCGAGCGGGCGAGCCGGGCGCTGGCACTGTGCGACGCGGCCGGAGAGGCGTCGAGTCTCTTGGTCGAGCTGGCCGACCGATTTCCGGAGGCAACGCTGACCACCAGGGTTCAGCGGCCGGTGACGGCGGCGGCGCTCGCCATCCGGCGCGGTGAGCCCGGGCGCGCTCTTGCGCTGCTGGATCCGGTCAAGCCGTACGATCACGTCCCGGCCGCCGAGTTCTGGCCGGCCTACCTTCGAGGTCAGGCGTATCTGGCACTGAAAGACGGGCCATCGGCCACGGTCCAATTCCAAAGCATCCTCGACCATCGCGGCGAGTCCACGGCCTCGCCTCTCTATCCCCTGGCGCGTCTCGGCGTGGCGCGGGCGGCCGTCCTCGTCGGAGACGTCGCACAGGCCCGCAAGGCCTACGACGGATTTCTTGCGCCCTGGCACGCTGCGGATCCGGGTCTGCCGCCGCTCGAACAAGCCCGGCAAGAGTACGCCAGGCTCCAGTAGTACACTGCACAATCACCGGCGTGTATCTACAGTAGGGGTACGACTGTACGCGAGCTGCTGATTGCTTTCTCCCGGAGGCGACCAGCGCAGCGGCGAGATCCGCGTCGAACGAACGTCCACGAGCCATGTCGTCGTTACACCAGCGCGCGAAAGACGTGTTTCTCGAGGCCCTTGAACGGCCGTCTGCCGAGCGTGCGGCGTATCTGGCGAACGCGTGCGGCGACGATGTCGCGTTACGGGGGGAAGCCGAATCCCTGCTGCAGTTTCACGAAGAGGAGGAAGCGACCAGGACCGGGCCGCGCGTCGTGGCCGAGGCGTTCGCGCCTGGCGAGGTGCTGGCGGGTCGCTATCGGATGATCGCCCGGATCGGGCGGGGCGGCATGGGGGATGTCTGGCACGCCGATGACCTCGTCCTGCAGACCCCCGTCGCGTTGAAGCTGATCCACTCGGCGGCCCCTGAGGGGCGCGAGCGCATTCTCAACGAAGTTCGCCTGGCGCGACAGATCACCCACCCCGCGGTCTGCCGTGTCTTCGACGTGGGAGAAGCCGCCGGCGGCATCTTCTACACGATGGAGCTGATCGAAGGCGAGGACCTGGCCGCACTGCTCCGGCGTGTCGGCCGGCTGCCCTCGGAAAAGGTCGCCGATATCGGTCGACAGTTGTGCGGTGGACTGGCGGCGGCGCACGCGCAAGGCGTCCTGCATCGCGACCTCAAGCCGGCCAACGTGCTGATCGACAATCAAGGGCTGGTGCGGATCACCGATTTCGGCATCGCCATTTCGCGAACCGATGTCGGACGTCACCGCATGACGGGCACGCCGGCCTACATGGCGCCGGAACAGCTCGTGAGCGGTGCTCCGCTCTCCGAGCGCACCGACGTCTACTCGCTTGGCCTGGTGCTGTACGAGCTGCTGGTCGGACAGCCGGCGTTCGATCGATTGGGTGTGACGGACGAGACGCCCCGACCCTCCACGATCGTCCCGAACGTCAATCCGCGGCTCGAGCGCGTGATCATGCGGGCCCTCTCACCGAAGCCTCTCGATCGGCCTGCGTCGGCGCTGGAGATGGCGACGAGCCTGATGGAAGTCGGGGCCGGCCACGACACGGGCCGCGCGTCCCCGGCGGTGACCCGGGCGAGAATACCGTTGTGGATCGCGGTCACGCTGGTTGCGGCGGTCGTCGGCGTCGCACTCGTCGTGTCTTCGTTCTTTGTCTCGCCTGGCGCCCGCACGTTGACCGCGCGCGACACCATCGTGCTGGCCGATTTCGAGAACACCACCGGCGATCCGGTTTTCGACGGCGCACTGAAGGTGGCATTCGCGGTGGCGTTGGAGCAGTCGCCTTTTCTGAAAGTGTTTCCCGACGATCAAGCTCGCGAAACATTGCGGCTGATGCAGCGCACCCCGGACGAGCGCGTGACCCGGGCCATCGCGCGCGAGATTGCGCGGCGCGAGCAGTTGAAGGCGCTGCTCGCCGGGTCCATCGCGAGCCTCGGCCGCAACTACGTGCTCTCGCTCGAGGCGATCAACGCCGAGACCGGCGATGTCATGGGGCGGGAACAGGCCGAAGCGGCCAGCAAGGAAGGGGTGCTCGCCGCATTGGGCACGGCGACGCTGCGGCTGCGCCAGAAGTTGGGTGAGTCTCTGGCGTCGATCCAGAAGTTCGACGTGCCCCTGCCGCGGGCGACCACGACCTCGCTCGATGCGCTTCATGCCTACTCGCTGGCGCTCTACGAGGGCCGGGCGGTGCCCCGCCTCGAAGCGATTCCGCATTTGCGCCGCGCCATCGAGCTGGATCCCACCTTCGCCATGGCGCACGCGCTGATGTCGGCGGTCTACGCCAACACGGGGCAGTCGGCGCTGGCTCCGTCATTTTCGCGCCGGGCGTTCGAGTTGCGCGACCGGGTCAGCGAGCGCGAGCGATTCTTCATCTCATGGCGGTACTATCGCGACGCGATTCAGGCCTGGGACAAGGGCCTCGAGCTGGCGCAATCCTGGACGGCGACCTATCCGAGGGAAGCGTTCGCCTTCAACAGCCTCGGCAGCGCGTTGATTCGCCTCGGTCGGTTCGAGGAGTCGGTGCAGGCGTTTCGCGACGCGATTGGCCTCGACCCACGCTTCAGTCCCGCCTATTCGAATCTGGCCGCGTCGCTGCTCGGGGTCGACCGGTTGGCCGAGGCCGGAGCCGTTCTGCAGCAAGCGGCCGACCGCAAGCTGAGCTTCAACGGCAACCGCCGCCTGTCGTACTTCCTGGCGTTCGTCCAGGGCGATGCTCAAACCATGGCGCGCGAGTTGGAAGCCTCGGTCGGTCTCAACGAGACGAATTCGGCGTTCGGGTGGGAGGCCCACACGTCCGCGTTCGGCGGCCGCATCGGGGCGGCGCACGAACAGTTTCGCCGCGGCATCCAGATGTCCCTTCGCGGCAACTTCGAGGAAGTGGCGGCGCAGTTGATGCTCGAGGATGCCGAGGCTCACGCGATCGTCGGACAGTGCGGCGAGGCGCGCAGCGAGGCGAGTCCCGGGCTTGCACTGAGTCGGGACAATCTCACCCTCGAGCGGGCCAGCCGGGTGCTCGCGCTCTGTGGCGCGGGCGCCGAGGCGGCCGGCCTGACGGGCGAACTGGCGAAGCGGTTTCCGGAAGCCACGCTCACGATTCATGCCGCGCTGCCCGTCACCGCGGCGCTGCTTGCACTGCAGCGGGGCGACGCGGCGCGCGGAGTCGAATTGCTCGAGGCCGCCAGGCTTTACGATCACGCGCCGTCGGTCGAGTTCTGGCCCCCTTACGTACGGGGCCTCGCCTATCTTCAGCTGAAGAACGGTCGGGCGGCCCGACTCGAGTTCCAGGGCATTGCCGATCATCCCGGGATGGTGCCTGCGTCCACCCTCTACCCGCTGTCGCACCTCGGCCTGGCTCGTGCGGCGGTGATGGCCGGCGACAAGGAGGGCGCCCGCAAGAGTTACAAGACCTTCCTCACGTTGTGGCAGGCCGCCGATCCGACGTTGCAGCCGTTCAAAGACGCGAGCCTCGAACAATCCCGGCTTCAGTGACCACGTAGCGTGCCGTCGAGAACGGGTTGAGTGCTTTGAACCACGAAGAGCACAAAGGCCACAAAGAGGTTCCCGGGACGCGAATCGATAGCCTTCGTGCTCTTTGTGTTCTTTGTGGTAATAAATTTCGGCCGTCGCCTTTTTGTTCCCCTCTGACGCGATCTCGAACGACAATATATCTTCACTGTTCACGAGGTAGCCGTGTCTGACAAGCATCCCGGATCGGCCAACGAGCTCTTCCCGATTATCTACGGGGAGCTGAAGCACGTGGCGCAGCGTTATCTGGGCCGCGAGCGGCGAAATCACACCCTCCAACCGACGGCACTCGTGCACGAAGCCTGGTTGCGTCTGCGAAAAGATCGCGGGGCGGATTGGCAGGGGCGAACCCATGGCCTCGCCCTCGGTGCGCAGGCGATGCGGCGGCTCTTGATCGATCACGGCCGCCACCAGAAGCGAGACAAGCGCGGGGGCGGCGCGCAACCGGTCGAGCTCGACGATCTCATGCGTGTGGCTGCCACAGGCGCCGTGCCGGTCGAAGACCTCCTGACACTCGAAGCGGCGTTGAGCCGTCTCGAAGCCGTCGATGCCCGCGCCGCCGAGGTCGTCGTCCTTCGATTCTTCTCCGGCATGTCGAGTCCTGAAGTCGCGGAGCACATGGGCCTGTCGTTACGGACGGTGGAGAGCGACTGGACGCACGCGCGCGCGTGGCTCAAACGCGAACTGGCCGGTCAGCCGCACTCGGTCTCCGAGTCATAATTCCGGAGGATGAAAGACGTGGCGGACGCCGACCGCGAGCGATGGCGGCGTGAGACGCTCGAGCCGGCGCTGAAGAAGGCGCCCGAACGGGCCAGCACGTTCACGACCATCTCGGGCCGGCCCGTCGACCGTCTCTATTCTGCCGAGAATGTCGAGGGCCTCGATTACGATCGCGACCTCGCCGACCCCGGCGCATTCCCCTACACTCGAGGCATCCACCGGTCCGGCTATCGCGGAAAGCTCTGGACGATGCGGCAGTTTGCGGGGTTCGGCACTCCGCAGGACACCAACGCGCGGTACAAGGCGCTGCTCGAGGCCGGCGGCACCGGCTTGAGCGTGGCGTTCGACCTGCCGACGCTGATGGGGCGCGACCCGGATCACGAGCTGTCGCGCGGGGAAGTGGGGAAGTGCGGCGTCAGCGTCGCGTCGCTGGCCGACATGGAGGCGCTGTTCGACGGCATCTCGCTCGGCGACATCACCACCTCGATGACGATCAACTCGCCGGCCGCCATGATCTTCGCGATGTACCTGGTCGTCGCGGAGCGTCAGGGGGCCGACTGGGAGACGCTGTCGGGGACGATTCAGAACGACATTCTGAAAGAGTTCATCGCCCAGAAGGAATACATCTTCCCGCCGCGCCCGTCGATGCGCATCATCACCGATATCTTTGCGTTCTCGCTGGCGTCGGTGCCGCGCTGGAACCCGATTTCCGTCAGCGGATATCACATTCGCGAGGCCGGTGCGACGGCGCTGCAGGAACTGGCGTTCACGCTGCGCGACGGCATCGAGTACGTGGACTGGGGCGTGAAGGCGGGTCTGGACGTCGATTCGTTCGTGCCGCGGATGTCGTTCTTCTTCAACGCCCACAGCGACTTTTTCGAGGAGATCGCCAAGTATCGCGCCGCGCGCCGGATCTGGGCCCGTGAGATGCGCGACCGCTTCGGCGCCAGAAGCGAGCGGTCGTGGAAGCTGCGCTTCCACAGCCAGACCGCCGGCGTGTCTCTCACCGCCCAGCAGCCCTACAACAACGTCGTCCGTACGGCGCTGCAGGCGCTCTCGGCCGTGTTGGGCGGCACCAATTCGCTGCACACCAACTCCCTCGACGAAGCGCTGGCGCTGCCGACCGAGCAAGCCGCCACGCTGGCCCTGCGCACGCAGCAGATCATCGCCCACGAGAGTGGGATCGCGGAAGCGATCGATCCGTTTGGCGGGTCGTTCTACGTCGAGACGCTGACCAACCAGATGGAGGAGGGCGCGCGGGCGTACTTCGCGCAGATCGATCGCATGGGCGGCATGGTCGAGGCGATCGAGCGCGGCTTTCCTCAGAAGGAGATTGCGGACAGCTCCTATCGGTTCCAGCAAGCGCTGGAGCGCAAAGAGAAGGTCGTTGTCGGCGTCAACGACTTCATCGGAACCGGCGAACCGACGTTCGAGACGCTCTACCTGGACGAATCGGCGTCCGAGACTCAGATCGGGGCCCTCGAGCGCCTTCGGAAGACTCGAGACGCTGGCGAGGTGGCGCGGGCGCTGGATCGCCTTCGAGCCGCCGCGAACTCCGTCGACAACGTGATGCCGCCGATCCTCGACGCCGTCCGCGCCTACGCGACGGTTGGCGAGATGTGCGACGCGCTGCGCGAGGTGTGGGGCGAATACGAGGAAGTGCCGGCGATATGAGGACCCTGAGGGAGTACAGTTGCGCGTGGACCGAAAAATCCGGGTGGTGATTGCCAAGCCAGGCCTCGACGGCCACGATCGCGGAGCGAAAGTCATCGCGCGGGCCCTGCGCGACGCCGGCATGGAGGTGATCTACACCGGGCTGCGCCAGACCCCCGAGCAGATCGCGACCGCCTCGCTGCAGGAAGACGCCGACGTCATCGGCCTCTCAATCCTTTCCGGGGCGCACAACCATATCGTGCCCCGGCTCATGGAATTGCTCAGGCAGAACGGACTGGACGACGTGCTGGTGCTGATTGGTGGCATCATTCCTGACGTCGATATTCCCAAACTGAAGGCGATCGGTGTGAAAGGTATTTTTCTGCCCGGCACGGGAATGCAGGAGATTGTGGACTTCATCAACCTCCACGTGCGCGCCCGGGTCTAAACATTTCCGTCATCCCAGCCGATAACACGACGATGACAGCGACTCTTCTGCTAGCCGACGACAGCCCGACGATTCAGCGCGTCATCGAACTGACGTTCGCCGACGAGGACGTGCGCGTCGTTGCTGTGGGGGACGGCAACGCCGCCATCGCGCGCATCGAGGAGCAGCCGCCCGACATCGTGCTCGCCGACGTCGGGATGCCGTTCAAGACCGGTTACGAGGTGTCGAGCTACGTCAAGCACTCGCCACGGCTGTCGCACATCCCCGTGATCCTGCTGACCGGGGCGTTCGAACCGATCGACCAGCACAAAGCCGACGAAGCGCGCTGCGACGGTGTGCTCGCGAAACCCTTCGATCCGCAGCTGGTCATCGCTCGCGTGAAAGAGCTGCTGGCGCGGCCTCGCGCCGGGGCCTCCGGCCCAGAGCCGCTCGCCTCCCGACCGGCGCCGGTTTCCGCACCGGAGCAGGCCGCAGCCGTGCCCGCGTCCGCCGCCGCACCTGTACCGGCGTCTGCGTCAGAGTCGATGGGGGACTTCTTCGACCGGCTCGATGAAGCGTTTGCCAACTTGCCAGCGGCGCAGCGAGTGATGGTTGCGCCGGAGCCGGTTGAGGAAGACGCGGGCACCGCTCCGCCGTTCACGCCGCCCCCCGTTCCGCCCACCGCCGCGGCTGAAGAGGCGGACAATCTCTGGGACATCGAACTGCCGCCCCTCTCGGACAGGCAGCTGCCCTCGTTTCTCGGGCCGCCCACCGAAGCGCACCGCGTGGCTGCTCCGCCGCCGTCGATACCAGCAGCAGCCGCCCACATTGCGTCGCCGTCAGTCGGCGCGCCGGCCTCGCCGCCTTCGCCCGCCGTGGAGAAGCCCGCGATGCCCGCATTGGCCGACGCGTTCGCGACCCTTCTTGCGGCCGAAGAACCGGGCGCGGCGCCGGCGAATATGGCCGCGTGGGTGCGACCGCCGATCGTGACCGACGAACTGGTCGAGCGCGTGGCCGAGCGGGTGCTCGAGCGCCTCTCCGAGCGCGCGGTGCACGAGACCACCGCCGAAGTCGTGTCGCCGATCGTCGCGCGGCTGGTCCTCGAAGAGATCGACCGCATCAAGGCCGCGATCAAGGACTTGTAATACGATCGCCGGATGCCATCATCGTCGCGTTCGTTGACGAGCCTGGATCCGGGCCGTCTTCGCCTGCCGGAAAAGCCCGCCCTCGAGGGTCTGGAGGCCAGATGGGCGCCGCTCTGGGAGGAGACGGGCGTCTACCGCTTCGACCGCACCCGCCCGCGCAGCGACGTGTATTCGATCGACACCCCGCCGCCGACCGTCAGTGGATCGCTGCACGTCGGACATGTGTTCTCGTTCACGCATACGGACCTCATCGCCCGGTTTCAGCGCATGCGGGGCAAGGCCGTGTTCTATCCCATGGGTTGGGACGACAACGGGCTGCCGACCGAGCGCCGCGTGCAGAACTACTACGGCGTGCGGTGCGATCCGTCGCTGCCCTACGATCCGTCGTTCGTGCCCCCGAGCACGCCTGCCAAGCAGCCGATCTCGGTATCGCGCCCGAATTTTATCGAGCTCTGCAACCGCCTGACCGCCGAGGACGAAAAGGCGTTCGAGCGGCTCTGGAAGACGCTCGGCCTTTCCGTCGACTGGGCGCTGACCTACGCGACGATCAGTAAACGCGCGCAGCATGTGTCACAGCTCGCCTTCCTGAAGCTGGTCAAAAAGCCGCTGGCGCGGCCGTTTGGCAACGTCGTTTCTCGTGCGTATCAGCTCGAAGCGCCGACGCTCTGGGACGTCGATTTCAAAACGGCGGTGGCGCAGGCGGAGCTCGAGGACCGCGAGATGCCTGGCGCGTATCACCGCATCCGCTTTTCGCGCGTCGGTGGGGAAGGGGCGGTCGAGATCGAGACCACGCGTCCCGAGCTGATTCCGGCGTGCGTGGCCCTGGTCGCGCATCCCGACGACGTGCGTTATCAGGGCCTATTCGATAAGTATTTCGAGACCCCGTTGTTCCGCACGCTGATCCGCGTGCGTTCCCATCCACTCGCCGATCCCGAAAAGGGCAGCGGCATCGCGATGGTGTGCACCTTCGGCGATACGACCGACGTCACATGGTGGCGCGAACTGACGCTGCCGGTACGGGCGATCATGCAGCCGAACGGAACGCTCGGCCCGATTGCGTGGGATTCCGGAGTGTGGGACTCGCTCGACCCTACCGGGGCTCAGCGCCACTACGAGACGCTGGTTGGACTCTCGGCCGTCAAAGCGCGCACCCGTATCGTCGAGATGTTACGCGAGAACGGCGCGCTCATCGGCGAGCCGCGGCCGATCACTCACCCGGTAAAGTTTTTCGAAAAGGGTGACCGTCCACTTGAAATCATCACCAGCCGCCAGTGGTTCATCAGAGCCGTGGACATCAAGCACGAGCTGATCGCGCGCGGCCGCGAGATCGAATGGCACCCGCCGTTCATGCGGACGCGTTACGAGGATTGGGTGAACGGGCTGAATGGCGACTGGTGCATCAGCCGCCAGCGGTTCTTCGGCGTGCCGTTCCCGGTCTGGTATCCGCTCGATGAGACGGGCCGGACCGTCTACGAGACGCCGATTCTTGCCGAGGACGATCAGCTGCCGATGGATCCCTCGACGGAAGTGCCGAAGGGGTATCGCGCCGGGCAGCGGGGGCAGCCGGGCGGATTCATTGGCGATCCGGATGTAATGGATACCTGGGCGACCTCCTCGCTCACCCCGCAGATCGTGTGCGGGTGGGCCGACGATCCGGATCTGTTCGCCAAGACGTTCCCGATGCAGTTGCGGCCGCAGGCGCACGACATCATCCGGACGTGGCTGTTCACGACGGTGCTGAGGTCGCACCTCGAGGAAGACAAGACGCCGTGGGCGCACGCGGCGATCTCCGGCTGGGTGCTCGACCCCGATCGCAAGAAGATGTCGAAGTCCAAGGGCAACGTCGTGACACCGCTGGCGCTGCTCGAGGAGCACGGGTCCGACGGAGTGCGGTACTGGGCCGCCAGCGGACGTCCGGGCACCGACACGACGTTCGATCCCGGTCAGATGAAGGTCGGGCGCCGTCTGGCGATCAAGGTGCTCAACGCGTCGAAGTTCGCGCTGGGGGCTGCGTCGCCGCAAGGCCCGATCGTCGCGCCGGTGGATCGCGCGATGATTCGAAGCCTCTCGCACCTGGTCGAAGAGGCCACCGCCGCGTTCGAGGCCTACGACTATGCCCGCGCGCTCCAGCGAACCGAGAGCTTCTTCTGGAAGTTCTGCGACGACTATCTGGAGCTGGTCAAGGGACGACGATACGGTGAACAGGGCGCCGACGGCGCGGGATCGGCGAATGCCGCATTGACCGCGGCCCTGTCCGTGCTGCTGCGGCTCTTCGCGCCGTTCCTGCCGTTTGTCACTGAAGAAGTCTGGTCGTGGTGGCAGAACGGGTCGATTCACGTCGCGGCCTGGCCGGTGGTCAGCGAGCTCGATTCGCTGCTGGGCGAGAGCGGCGACGCGACGTCAACAACCGGCACGGGAGAGGTGACGATTGCCGCGCCATCCATCAGTGGCACCGGAGACCCAAGGGCCGGCCTGCCTGCGAGCGCCGGGACCGGTGAGTCCGATCAGGCGATCTATGAGTGGGCGACCGATGTGCTGTTCGAGGTGCGGAAGCAACGCTCCGAAGCCAAGCAGCCGCTGAAGGTATTCATCACCAAGGTCATCGTGAAGGTCGATACCGAGAAATCGGAACTGATGTCGTTGGTCGATGCCGATCTACGCTCGGCGCTCCGGGTTCGGGCATTCGAGACGACCGTTGGAGCGCCAGGCGAGCCTCGCGAGATCCTGGTCGCCGGGTACGAACCGGCAGTGCCAGTCGTTCAGAGCTAGTCCCCTGGAAGCGTGATGCGTCACATGATTCCCGGGCGGGGCATCCCGCCTCGCCGCGTTGCGACTCCCTCGAATATGTCCAGTATTCTCGCTCGTCGCGCCTTGCGATCCGGGCGCCGCGCTCCGGGACTTGTGCGACGTATCACCCTGCCAGGGGACTGGCGTTGCTGACACCACTCGATCCATCCGAGTATCGCGACATCGTCCGGCGGGCGCTCGCCGAAGACGTCGGCGCCGGCGATATCACGACCGGCGCGACGGTCAGTCCCGACCAGCGCGCACGCGGCATCTTTCTTGTCAAAGCCGATTGTGTGCTGGCCGGCATGGACGTCGCCGTCGAGGTGTTTCGTCAGGTCGACGCTGATGTGCAAGTGGATCTCGCCCGGCGCGATGGCGATTGGTGCGCGGCAGGCGAGGTTGTCGCCATTGTCGTGGGGGCAGCGTCCACTTTGCTTGTCGGGGAGCGCACGGCGCTCAATTTCCTGCAGCGTCTCTCGGGAGTCGCGACCCGCGCTCGGCGCTGCGTGGAGGCGGCTGCCGGCGGCATCACGATTCTCGACACGCGCAAGACGACCCCGACGCTGCGGAGCCTGGAGAAATATGCCGTCCGCGCCGGCGGCGCGACCAACCATCGCATCGGCCTCTTCGATGCGGTGCTGATCAAAGACAACCACGTCCGACTCGCGGGCGGCGTGAGCGCCGCGATTGCCCGTGTGCGCGAGAGGCATCGCGGCCTCCCCATCGAGGTCGAGGTGCAGACCCTGGCCGAGCTCGACGAAGCGCTGGCCTCGACGGCCGAGACCGTGCTGGTCGACAACATGTCAACGGAAGAGATCGTCGAGGCCGTCCGGCGCACGCGGGGCCGCGCGAAGATCGAGATTTCCGGCGGCGTGACGCTCGAACGGATCCCCGAGTTGGCCGCGACCGGCGCCGACTACGTCTCGGTTGGCGCGCTGACCCATTCAGCGCCGGCGATCGACATCAGCTTTGAAATCGAGCCGTTTTAAGAGTCCGCCAGCCATGCCGCACGGACTCCTCGAAATGCTTGGTCATCGGGTCTGTCACGGTCCGGCTGAAGCCGGACACTACGTCCAGGTGCCGGACGGCCTTCCGGCCACTTGATGGGACCAGATCCGCTCCCGGTCGAGTTCGCCGAGGCGTTTGAGGCCGCGGGCGACCGGCTCGCGCCCCTCTGCCGCCGGGTGGTCTTTTTCAACCGGACCGGATCCACCAACGACATCGCGCTGGCGCTCGCCGCCGGCCGAGACGCCGAGGGCATCGTCGTCATCGCGGACGAGCAGACCGCGGGCCGTGGACGTCGAGGCCATCGCTGGCATTCGCCGCCTGGGAGCGGGCTATACGTGTCGATCGTCCTTCTTGACTCGCGAGAAAAGACCGACGATGTACGCGCGACGAGTCTGGTGACGCTGGCCGCCGGCGTCGCGCTGGCGGAAGCTGTCGAAGCCCGGACGGCGCTGCGCGCCGAGATCAAATGGCCGAACGATCTGCAGGTGGGCCGGCGCAAGCTGTGCGGGATCCTGGCCGAGTCGGCGGCCGGCGACTCGGGCTGCGTCGTGCTCGGCTACGGGGTCAACGTGAGCGCGCGCGTCTGGCCACCGGGCGCGGACTACCGCGCCACATCAATCGAGTCGGAGCTGGGGCGTCCCGTCGATCGCGCGGCGCTCTGTGCGGAGACGATCGCCGCGGTCGCACGGCGGCACCAGGATCTCTTGAGCGGCCGGTTCGATGCTATCCTCGACGCGTGGCGCAGCCGTTCGCCGTCGAGTCGTGGCACCCGCGTCGAATGGGACACCCCGGTGGGACGGCAATCCGGAGTGACGCATGGCATCGACAATCACGGTGCGTTGCTCGTCCGCGTCGGCGATCGCGTTGAACGAATCGTCGGCGGCGCACTCACCTGGCTCGATCGCTGAATCCGCAGGCGCCGCTTTCCGTTGGACCGTCGTAGTCCGGCTAAAGCCGTGTCTCTGAGGCTCGGTGGTGGATATTTCGAAGCGGCGCCCGGTTCACACGGCGCGAGGAACGCGCATATGGTCCATGTCGGAAATGCCGGAAATGCCGGGAATGTGTGGGCGAAGTGGCGACTGACTCCATGCTCCTTGCGATAGACGTCGGCAATACCAACATCGTGCTCGGCGTGTTCGAGGGACCGACGCTCTTACTGAGCTGGCGTCTGCTGACGCTGCGCGAACGGACCGCCGATGAAGTCGGCCTGATGGTCACCGGGCTGTTCGCGCACGAGCACATCGAGCTGGGCGCGATCACCGGCGTGGTCATGGCTTCGGTGGTTCCGCCGCTCACGCCGATCATGGAAGGTATGGCACGTCGGTACTTCCAGCGCGGCGCGCTGGTTGTCGACCCGATGACCAACGCCGGCATGCCGATTCTGTACAAGAACCCGGCGGAAGTGGGGGCCGATCGCATCGCCAACGGTCTCGCCGCGTTCGAGCGATACGGACGATCTGCGACTCGCCCGCTCATCGTCGCCGATCTCGGTACTGCCACGACCTTCGATGCCGTGACGGCCAGGGGCGAGTACCTGGGCGGTGTGATTTGCCCTGGACCTCAGATCGCCGCGGAAGCGCTGTTTCAGCGAGCCGCCCGGCTGCCGCGGGTGGACGTGCGCAAGCCGGCGACTGTCATCGGTCAGTCGACCGTCGGCGCGATCGAGTCGGGTCTGTTCTACGGATATCTGGGCATGGTGGAAGGATTGATCACCCGAATGAGCGTCGAGCTGGGAGGGGACACGATCTGCATCGCGACCGGTGGTCTGGCCCAGCTGATCGCTCCCGAGACGTCGCTCATTCAACACGTGGACCCCGACCTCACGCTGCACGGGCTTCGCATTGTGTGGGAACGGAACCACTCGCTGGCGGATGAAAAACGCCGCCCGAACTGAAAGCTCAAAAGTCAGAACTGAAAGGGACCGCGAGATTTCCCGGCAAAGATAATGATGTTGATTCTGCAACGCGTTCCAACTTCCAAGTTCCGACTTCAATTTGAGTGAGCCAATCGTCGACTACTGCCGCGAGATCGAGGACTACCTCTGCCGGAAGAACGACGGCCACTTGATCCGGGTTGTCGGACCTTCATTCGAGATCGTGTCGGGATGGGCGGCTCAAGGCGTCCCCTTGAAGGTGGCGTATTCCGGCATCGACCGTTGCTTCGAGCGGTACTATCGGAAAGGGCCGCGCCGCCGGCCGATCAAGATCGACTTCTGCGAAGCGGACGTGCTCGACGCCTTCGACGAATGGAGGCGAGCCCTCGGCCTGGTCGCGGCTGGCACCGCTGGCACGGCCGTGGCGACTGAGGAGCGGCCCGCCGCGCCGGCCTCATCGTCGCTGCCCGCCCACCTGGAACGGGTCATCACACGCTTGACGGCGGCGCGGGCCATGGGAAAGATCGATGCGGCGTTCGACGCGCTCATCGATCGCATCTCGGGCGAACTGGATACGGCGCGAGTATCGGCGCGCGGCGTCCGGGGCGAGGCGCGAGAGGCATTGCTGGCGCGGCTCAAGCGACTCGATGACGAGCTGATGCACACGGCGCGCGCACGCCTCGACGACGAGTCGCACACGGCACTTCTGGGCGAGGCCGACGCCGAGCTCGCGACCTATCGCGACCGGATGGCGCCCGACGCCTTCGCGCGCGCTCGCGACACGGCGGTCGACCGGCTGGTGCGCGAGCGTTTTGGTCTGCCGATTGTGACCGTCTAGTCGAGTGCCACGTTCATTTCTCAAGCGTAACCACGAAAGCACGAAGTCGCGAAGGCACCAAACCATAGTTTTTTTCGTGTTTTCGCGTTTTCGTGGTTGCATTTTGGAGTCTACAGACGGGCAGAACAGGCCACCTATCTGATGCTGCAACTCGGGCAAATTGTGACGCTCCTGGTCGAGAAGCCTGCTGCCGGCGGGCGGATGATTGCGCGCGTCGACGGGCAGGTGGTGCTCGTCGCCGGTACGATTCCCGGCGAGCGCGTCGTGGCGCGGATCGACCGACTCGGTAAAGGCGTGGCCTACGCGAGTACCCAGGCCGTCGAGGAACCGTCGTCCGACCGCCGGATGGTCTCCGGGGATCCACTGTGCGGCGGCTGCCTCTACGCGCACATCGGCTACGACCGTCAGCTCTCGCTCAAGTCGCTCATTATCGCCGACGCGTTTGCGCGGATCGCACGCCTGCCGCTGCCTTCGCCGGTGACGGTGGCTCCGTCGCCGATCGAAGGCTACCGCATGCGGGCTCGACTCCATTGGCGGGGCGGGCGCTTCGGATTCTTTCGCGAAGGGACGCACGACCTGTGCGACGCCAGGCAGACCGCTCAATTGCTGCCGGCCACGTGCGATGTGATCGATCGCCTCGGCGCCGAGCTCGGGCGGCTGGGAGACGAGGTTGATGAGATCGATCTCGCGGAGAACCTCGAGGCGTCGGAGCGGGTCGTACACCTCCGCACGGCGAAGCCCGGCGCGCCGGCTTCGCGCCTGGCGTCGTTCTCGATGGACGGCCTGACCGGCCTCGCGGTGTCGGCGCCTGGCGGCGGTTGTCGGGTCGTCTCGGGCAGCCCTCATGTCACCGACCGGTTCGACGCCGGCGCGGGCGGGTCGATTGCGGTGCGGCGTCACGTTCTGGCGTTTTTTCAGGGCAACCGATTCCTCTTGCGCCGCCTGGTCGCGCACGTCGTCGAGCAGGTCCCGCTGGGCGGCGCGGTGATCGATCTCTACGCCGGCGGCGGACTGTTCGCCGTGGCGGCTGCGCGCACCCGTCAGGCGCGTGTGACGGCCGTCGAAGGCGACCGGGTAGCGGCCGAGGACCTGATCGTGAACGCGGCCGCCGCCGAAAGCCGTGTGATCCAGGCCCGGCACCAATCGGTGGAAGCGTTCGTTCTGTCCGCCTCGCCCGACGCGGACGCCGTCATCGTGGACCCGCCACGGACGGGGCTGTCGCGGGAAGCGCTCGACGGCGTGATTCGCCTGCGGCCTCGCCGCGTGATCTATGTCTCGTGCGACGTCGCCACGCTCGCACGTGACGCACGGCTCATCGTCGGCGCCGGGTATGAAATGCTCCGCGCTGACGCGTTCGATCTCTTTCCGAACACACCGCATGTCGAGTGTGTCGTTGTCTTCGACTCAGTTATTTCCTGACAAGCCCTGGACCGCTGTTCGTTTGTACGTAGTGTCTCGCCTTCAGGCGGACTGTCGCGGTCCGGCTAAAGCTTGGCTAGAGCTGGACACTACGCACAATCGGAAAACGCTGTAATTCCCGCCCTGGGTCCTAAGCTTCGTCGAACACTTCCCGGACCTTCTGAACCAGGCGCGACGAGCTGAACGGCTTTTGGAGAAAGGCGGCGCCGTCCTTGAGCATGCCGTCCACGCGGTCGGCGTAGCCCGACATGAAGAGCAGGCGGATCTCAGGGATTCTCTCGACGACCGCGGCGGCCAACGCGACGCCGGTTCCGCCACGCATCACCACGTCCGTCAACAGCAAATGGAGGGGTTCGCGCATGCCGTCGACGATCCGCAGGGCCTCGTCCATGTCGTGGGCCAGGAACACCTTGTGGCCGTTCGACTCCAATACGCTCACGATCAACTCGCCAATCATGTCCTCGTCTTCCGCGACGAGAATGGCTCCATGCCTTCGGGCCGCAATCGGACGGTGAAGCGCACGATCCTGTTCTCGGCGGCAGGGCCGGCATTGGAGAAAAGCGGTTGGCTGTTCCTCTTCGCGGTGGTCACCGCCCCGGCGGATGTTTCCGCCGCGGCGACCAGCGCCGTGACCATGTGCGCGCGCTCGGCGCTCAGGTACACGTTGCTGGACTCCGACCCGGTCGCATCGGCATGACCGATCACCTCGACCGACAGCCGCAATCCCGCGACGAACGCCAGGCCGGCCAGCTTCGTCACCAACGCGGCGACGCGGCGGATGGTGACTGCGTCTTCCGACCGGACCACCGCGCTGCCGGTATCGAAGTGCAATCGCACCTGTTCGAGTTGATCGCGAATCGATTGGGCCTGGGCGATGTCCGAATCCACCAGGGCGGAGTCGTCGTATTTCACGACACCCGCCATCAGTGACGCCATCCGCCTGGTATCGACCACCCAGCGGTGCGCGGCCTCTCCCTTCGCCCGCAGGACGTCCCCAGCGAGCTCCAGGGCCGCGGACACCAGCTCGTACTTCTGGCGGATCTCGTCCGAGAGACTCTTGGATTGCTCGAGAATCTGTTGTCGAATTTCTCGCTGGCTCTTGGTGGCCTGCTCGGCGAGCTGGCCCAGTCTTCTTTCGAGCCCCTTGCGGTTTCCTTGAGGTCGCGCGCCACTTCTTTCAGGCTTTCGAGCCGATCGGCCTGCTCGGACCTGAGGCGTTCCGACAGCGCGTCCACTTCGCCCTTCACATAAATTTCCAACGACTCGAATCGCGTGCGGAGGTCCTCTTTCAGGCCCGCTGTCTCCTTGTTCATGCGCTCGTCGAGCCTGGCCATCCGCTTCTCGAACTCACGGCTCTGGGCCCCGAACAGAATGTCGCGAATCTTGTCGATGTTGCCGCCTTCAGGAAGGTCCTGCGCACCAGCGTGCACCGAGATCGCTTCTTCGTGCTCCGCGTTCGCCATGCCGTTCAACCTCCGGTTGTGTGCGGGTCCCGTTCACGAAAGACCGCACAATTCTCGGACAGTTGAACGGCCGCACACTCGTTTCTTCACGAGATATCTCAGTCGGGGCGTCGACGTCGCCACCGGCGTGCGTGCTGGCGCGATGTTGGACCGCAGTGGTGAGAGGAATGGCGGCCGCTGGCCACCCACCGGCGTGCTCAGACGCGGCAGAAGAACCAGCCGGTGGTGAAAAGTCGGAGCCTACGTCTCGGCTTTCTTCGACTGACTTGCCTCGAGGAACCCTTCGAAGATCGAGCGGAATTCACCGGTTCTGTAAAAATTCTCCGGGTGCCACTGGACCCCGATGCAAAACCCGGCGGACGGATCCTCGATGGCCTCGATGACGCCGTCTGGCGCCGTGGCGGACGCGCGGAAACCCGGAGCCAGCGCCTTCACCGCCTGATGGTGGCGGCTGTTGACGTCGCACGTATCCGTGCCATTCAGCCGCTCGTTCATCAGCCTGGCCAGCAGCGTGCCCTTGTCGACCCAGACCTCGTGCGCCAGGTCGAACGGCTTGTGCGCAGGCACCGCGAGCAGGTGTTCCGTGCCCCCGGCCATCTGTGAAGGAACATCTTGCACCAGCGTGCCGCCGCAGGCGACATTGAGCAGCTGCACGCCGCGACAGATGGCGAGAATCGGCAGCTTGCGGGCGCGCGCCTCAATCACCAGATCGACCTCGAATGCGTCCCGCTGGGGATCGACATCCGTCACGGTCGGATGGGCGGCCTCGCCATACCTCGTCGGATCGACATCCTCGCCGCCGGTCAGCAGCAGGCCGTCCAGGCCGTCGAGCGCGTCGTTCACCGGCATGGAGGCTTCGACGACGCGGACCTCGCCGCCCACGTGCAGCACGGCTTGCTGGTAGTCGTCGAGTTTGCGGCAGCGCGTGATTCCGATCAACGGCATCTCGCCCGCCTTTGCGCCGTCAACGACAACCTGGGCATGAATGGAACGCCTCCACCGAGTAAACGTGTCGCCGCCACCGAAGGCCCCGGCGAACCGATGTACATATTCTCGGTCATCCGCCATGGATTTGGCTTGCGATATCTGACATCTGACGGACGACATCGATCAGGTGTCGAGTCAAATGCAACCACGAAACCACGAAAACACGAAGAAGTCTCTTCCGCCAGCTGATTAGCGGCTCAGCGGGGCGCCCGCGTCGGACGACGCTACATCCGCGACGGCACGACGATTCCCATCAGATCCAGTGCACAAGTGAGCTGCCGGCGTACGTAGGCGACGCCCGCCGCGCGCCAGCGCTTGCGGTCGAGGCGTTCCTCGTTGAGGATCGGGAAGCGGTGGTAGAAGGCGTTGAACAGTTGGGCGAGTCCGAACGCGTATTTCGCCAGAATCGAGAACTCGAGCGACCGCATCACCTGCTCGACGATGTCGTCGAGCCGCGCGGCCTCGAACACCAGGCCCCAGAGCCCGCTGTCGTCGCCCGCGAGCTCCTCGGCGGCGGCGGTGTCGAGCGCACCGAGGATGTCCGCTTCGGTCAGCGACTCGCGCTCCTGGAGCTTCTGAAAGATGTTGTTCGCCCGCACCGCCGCATATTGCAGGTAGGGCCCGCTTTCGCCCTCGAAGCTCAGCGCCTCCTCGATGTCGAACACGATCAGCTTGCCGCGCGAGTACTTCAACATGAAGTAGCGAATCGCCGCGACGGCGATGTGCGACGCGGCCCGCTGTCCCTCGCCCGCGCTGAGCTCAGGGTTTCGTTTGGCCACTTCACGCGAGGCCTTGTCGATCAGCAGGTCCAGCAGGTCGTCGATCTTGACGCCCAGGCCTTTGCGCCCGGAGACCTCGACAAACGGCTTGGCGGCGGCCTCGCCGCTCGGCGCCGGGTAGCCGAGCTCGAGCGCCGTCGCATGCGAGAGCGCCACCATCTCGTACGAAAAGTGAATCGAGTTGTCCGCCTCTTCCGCGTGACCGAAGGTCCGCAACGCCTGGCTGAGGAGAGCCTGGAGATACATCTGCCGCGAATCGATCACGTTGTAGATGCGCCTGGCGCGGCCGAAGGACGGCGCCGCCGGATCGCTTGGCCCCGAGGTGGTCGACCATAGCGGCCTGCCGCCCTCCTGTTCGCCGAAGAAACGGTAGTTGAAATCGCGGCCGAGCAGGCCGAGCTTCCAGAACTGGTTGGCGATGTCCTTTCCCACATAGGTGACGACGCCGTTCGATCGGACGATCACTTTCTCTCGCGATCCCGTGTCCTCGCCTTCCTCGCCGGCGGCCGCCGGGGATTCGGTCTCCGTGGCGGCGCCTTCGTCAGCCGGCTGGTCGATGCGCATCACCCAGCAGCCCGAGAGCCGGCCTTCTGTCTGCAGGAACACCGCGCCGGTGGTCTTGAGAATCTCGAACGCCCGCGCCCAGAACTGCAGGCGGAGGATGTCGCCTTCGTAGGTCAGGAGATCGTAGCCGATGCCCAGACGCGCCATCGTCTTGAGATGCGCGCGCACAATCCGATCCACGATCACTGCCGCGGCGTCCGCGGTGTCGTTGCCGCCTCGTTCGAGCTCGTGCAAGGTCGCCGTGCGGACCGCGAGGCGGCCCGCATCTCCCTCGTACCACTCGGTGACCTTTGCGTACAAGTCCCAGCAGTAGTAGTCGAACCGCGTCGTCTCCGCGAGCGTGCTGATATCAGCCAGCGACCGCCGCTCGATCTCTTTCAAGCCGACCACGATGTCGGCGACCTGTACGCCGAGATCGTCGATGTAGTTCTGGACTTCGACCGGAGCGCCGCGAAAGGCCATGACCCGTGCGAGCGTGTCGCCGAGCGCGGCGTTCCGCAGATGGCCGATATGGGCGGCCTTGTTCGGGTTGATGGCGGTGTGCTCGACGATGGTCTTGTCGGTGGCCGCGGGCGACAGAGGAGCGACGTCGTGGAGCTGGGACCAGACGAACGGCGCCCGATCCAGGTACACGTTCAGATAGCCCTGAGGAGTGGGCGTCACTCGCGCGATACCGGGGAGCACGCCGATGGCGCCGGCCAGCTCCTGCGCGATCGCGCGCGGCGCTTTTCGCAGGGTCCTCGCGAGCTGGAACGCCACGGTGACGGCGAGATCGCCGAGCGCCCGATTGGGCGCAACCTCGATCGCGAAGGCGGGCACCTCGGCCAGGCCGTACTGGCGCTGAACGGCGTCGACGATGGCATCGTGAATGGCACGCTGAACGGGCAAAATCATTGAACAGGATCTCCAGACTCCAGGATTCGCGGACCAGCGGAGAATTATTTCGCGTCGTCCGCGGCCCGTAAACGCTGATACGATTACAGTTGGTGACCTTGAAATGTTTCGGGGACGCCATCTTCGGCGGGCGCGTTCACCATCGCGAGCCACCGGCCGGGGTCGCCGACTACATCGATTTCTTCGTTGATGACCGCACGCACGTCCTCGAGCAGGACAACCGTTTCCAGGCATTCGCCGGCGAGCCGCGGGGCAGCCGGGCCGCGCCGCGCTCGCATGTACGCGCGCACAACGGATGATAACCGCGTTCGATGCGCGGTACGATCGCATCAGCCCGCCGGCAGAGTCTCCGTTTCAAGGGTCAACCGCCGAGATCACCGCGATCACCGAGAAAAATCCCAATGTTCTACCCCGGTGTGCTCCGTGGTACACGTCAACCTGATACACGACGAGCGCGCGGGGCAGTCCCAGATATGCGAGAAGCAGGGTAGACGCGTCCGCGGGTCGCAGGGGCTGGAACCCTCCACTCGCCATGCGTGACGCCGGTGTCGGGCGAGTGCTTGCGGCGAGCCTGCATCAAGGTATCGCCGATATCCGGCCTACGCGGCTGGCCTTTTACGAACACTGGCTCACCTCGGAAGGCCTGCGCGAAGGCACCATCGGCATGGCACCGCTGCTCGCGGTCCTGAGCTTTCTCCGACAGGAGGGCGACACCTATCAGGTCGTGACCACCCGTGCCGGCGAGTACGCGGCGGAGTGGACCGTCCTGTCGATGGCGTCGACCGAGCGCGCCTTCGTGAGCGCGATGCCCGAGCGGTGGCGTCAACGTCTGGTGCTGCGCCTGGCGTGCCGTCTCGTGCGCAGGAGCTATCCCGGCAGTCGCGCCGTCTCGCGTCTGCAGACGGGGACGGCCGACGTCGAAGTGCGATCGTCGATTTTTTGCACTGTGCGCGAACCGGTGCCGGCTCCGTTGTGCGGATTCTACGCGGCGGTGCTCACGCGTCTGTTCCGGCTCTTCGATCTGCACGGCCGTGCCGAGGTCGTGGCGTGCCGCGGAACCGGCGAAGCGACGTGCGTGCTGAGGGTGGCGCTGTTCGAGGATGACAGTCCCAGTGCCCATGACGAGGCGTCGGAACCCTCCGTGTCAGGGCACGACCTGACGTGATGATGCCGACCACGATTTCTCCGGCCGCAACAGCGGAGCGGCCGGTGGTCCAAAACATGAATTCTCCCAGGACCTGGCTGTTGGTCGTTCTCGCGCTGGTTGCGGCGGCATCTGGCCGCCAGGGTCGAGTCCAGGCACAGGTCCCGGAGCCGACACGGACCCTGGTGATGCCGTTCGACAACGTGAAGCGCGACGCCTCGATCTTCTGGCTGGGCGAGGCCGCGGCCGTCTTGTTGACCGACGATCTGAACGCGATGGGCGCAGCGGCGATTACCCGCGACCAGCGGCGCGAGGCGTTCGAGCGGCTGCAGGTTCCGCAGATGGCGACGTTGACCGACGCGACGGCGATTCGCATCGGGCAGCTGGTCGGTGCGTCTGAAGTGATCACCGGGTCGCTGCAGCTCGAGGGCGGCACGCTCGTCGTGCACGCTCGCGGGCTGGCGCTCGAGACGGGCCGCATCAGCCACGACGTCGTCGAGCGCGGACCGGTGTCGGAGATCTTCGCGACCTTCGAGCGCGTCGCGCGCAGTTTCGACGCCGCCACGCCTCCGATCGACTCCCGCAATCACACGTATCCGCCGCTGGCGGCGTTCGAGAGCTACATCAAGGGTCTGCTGGCCGAAACCCCCGCCAACGCGGTGGCCTACCTGCAGGGCGCGTTGACGGCGCTGCCGACCTTCGATCGCGCCCGTCTGGCGCTCTGGGACCTGTTCGCGGAGGCGGGCGAGCACGCACGGGCGCTTGCCGCCGTGTCGCCGGTGCCGGCGGACTCGGCATGGTCGCGCCGCGCCAGGTATCTTGCGGGGCTTTCCCTGCTCACGCTCAATCGACACGACGAGGCGTTTGCGGCCTTCAAGGCGCTCGCGGACGCGCAGCCCACGGCGGCGACATTGAACAATATCGGCGTCGCCCAGATCCGTCGCGGCGCCGCGGCGTCCGCGGATCCGCCGATCGAGTATTTCAAACAGGCGGTCGACCAGGATCGAAACGATCCGGACTACTGCTTCAACCTCGGCTACGCGTACTGGCTGACCCGGGACCTGACGGCGACCATCTACTGGCTGCGCGAAGCCGTCCGCCGCAACCCCGCGGATGGAGAGGCACACTTCATCCTCGGCACCGCGCTCGGCGCCGGCGGCAGCACGGTCGAGGCCTCGCGCGAGCGTGATCTGGCGCGCCGGCTGTCGTCGGTCTACGAGCAGTGGGAGAAGCGGCCGGGCGCCGAGGCCGTACCGAAGGGCCTCGAGCGCGTCAAGGGCGGCGTGGAGCTGCCGCACGCCCGACAGCTCGAGACCGCCATCGCGAACAACGAACAGCGCGACCAACGCGAGCTGGCCCGCTTCTATCTCGATCGCGGCCGAGGTCTGTTTCAACAGGAGAACGACAGCGAGGCCATCACGCAGTTGAACCGAGCGACCTTCCTGTCTCCCTACGAGGCCGAGGCGCATCTCCTGCTGGGACGCATTCACCTTCGCAACAATCGCGTGCGCGCGGCGATCGACGCGTTCAAGATCTCGTTGTGGAGCGCCGAGACGGCGCCGGCGCACGCGGCCCTCGCCCAGGCGTACCTGCAGAACAAGGATCCGGACGCGGCCAGACTCGAGGCCGGCCGGGCGCTCGCACTCGATCCCGCCTCGGCTGAAGCGACCGATCTTCTTGGCCGAATCGGCGTGCATTGACGTGCTAAAATCACGCAACTTGGCTCAATACACCAAAGACGACGCGTTCCGAGAGATTCAGCTGAACGGGAAGCAGTTGGTGTTCCTGTTCATGGTCGCCACGGTGTTCTCCGTGGTGATCTTCCTGTGCGGCGTGTTCGTGGGACGAGGCGTGAGGGCCGAACGCGCACCCCTGATCGCCGACTCGACCGGATCGACCGCCGTGATCGTTCCCGACGTCGTGACGTCGCAGGAGCCGACGCCGCCTCCCGCCGGCTCGGACCCGACGGCCGCCGCGCCGCCCGCTGCCGTGGACGAGCTGAGCTATTTCAATCGCCTCGACAAGTCTTCGGCCGCCGCCGAGGACTTGAAGCCGGCCTCAGGTCGAGGTGCCACGCGAGCGGCCGCGGAGCCGCCTGCTGCCGCTGCCAAGAAGGAGCCGCCGCCAACGGCCCCGAAAGAGCCCCCTCCGGCACCCAAAGAGCCTCCCGCGCCCGCGCCCAGGAAGGAACCGGCTTCGCCCGCGCCCGGCGTCGATCTTTCAGCCGGTGCGGCCGCAAAGAATCCGCCGGCGTTGGCAACGGCATCCGTCGCCGAGCCGGCAGGGCAGGGGTTCGCTCTGCAGGTGACCGCCCTTCGCGAGAAGGACGAGGCGGATACGATCGCCAAGCGCCTGTCGTCGAAAGGCTACTCCGCCTATGTCATGGCGCCGGCCAAAGGCGCGCCGTCGATGTACCGCGTCCGCGTCGGCAAGTTCAAGACCCGCCGCGAGGCTGAAGCGATGGCGACGAAGCTGAAGAAAGAGGAGCAGTTCACGCCCTGGATTACCCGCTAGCGCTCGTCTCGGGCGTTCTGCTCGCCCTGAGTTTTCCCAAGTTCGGTCACCCCGCGTTCGGCTGGATTGCGCTCGCGCCGCTGCTGGTCGCACTGAGCGTGCGGCGCCGGCTCTCCTTGACTCGCGCGTTCTGTCTCGGCCTCACCACCGGCGGCGTGTTCTTCGCCGGGACGCTCTACTGGATTACCACCGTGATGGCGTTGTACGGCGGGCTACCCATGCCGGTTGCCGTGCTCGTGAACGCGCTGCTCGTCGCCTACCAGGCTCTCTATCCGGCATTCTTCGCGGTGGTCTTCCGACGCTTGGTGCTGGGCTTTGGCGCGCGCGCGCTGATCGCGGCGCCCCTCGTGTGGGTGGCGACTGAGCTGGGACGGACGCATGTGCTCGGCGGCTTTCCCTGGGTGCTGCTCGGCTACAGCCAGGTGACGACCATTCCGATCGCCCAGCTTGCCAGTCTGTTCGGTGTGTATGGCGTGTCAGCGCTGGTCGCGAGCGTCAGCGCCGCGGCAGCCGGGTGCATGGCCACCAGCAGCACGCGCGCCCGCGTGCAGTCGGTCGGCGCCGTCGCCATGGTCCTGACGGTGACGGCGGTCTGGGGAAGCTGGCGCGCCGCACGGGCCGAGTGGACGCGGGAGGGACAAGCCGTCACCGTCGGGCTCATTCAAGGGAACGCGAGCGAAGCGCAGCGGCGGGATCCGGCGCAAGCACTGCAGGTGTTCCAGGAACAGGTGCGCATGACGCGCCAGGCTATCGGGGCGGGGGCAGAGCTTGTCCTGTGGTCGGAATCGGCCATGTCCCCTTACCGCTTCGACGACAACCCGGAGGTCGGCGGGCTCGTGCGGCGCGTCGCGCGGGAAGGACGCGTCCCGATTCTCGTCGGCAGCGATCAAGTCGTGCGCGGGCGTCCGGACGCCTGGTACAACGCGGCGGTTCTCGTGCGGGCTGATGGCAGCGACGGCGGTTTCTACCGGAAGATGCACCTCGTGCCGTTTGGCGAATATGTCCCGATGCGGCGTCTGCTCTTTTTCGTCGGTCCGCTCGTGGAGGCGATTGGCAGCGGCTTCGCCGCGGGCACCGACCCGACGGTGTTGTCGGTGGGCGGCCACTCGATCAGCGTGGCGATCTGCTATGAGGTCGTCTATCCCGCGCTGGTTCGCCAGTTCGTGATTCGCGGCAGCGAACTGCTGACGACCATCACCAACGACTCCTGGTTCGGACAGACGTCGGCGCCCTACCAGCACTTCGCCCAGGCGTCGATGCGCGCGATCGAGGAGGGCCGCTATCTCGTGCGTGCCGCCAACACCGGCATCAGCGGCATCGTCGATCCGTACGGGCGCGTGCTCGATCGGACCGGCATTTTCGAGCCGGGGGTGATCGTCGGCCGCGCGCGGTTCCTCACGACCACCACGCCCTACGCGCGCTGGGGCGACGTCTTCGCGTATGCCTCGGTCGTCGTGGTGATGGCGGCAATCCTGCTCGCGAGACGGCGTGTACAATAGCGTCCATGCCGACTGTTGACGATCAGATGCGCCGATACGAGGACCTCACACGTCGCGCCGCCGACTTGCGGAGTTATCTTTGAAGCCGCACGCCCCCAAGACGAACTGACCAGGCTCGAGGCCCGCGCCTCCACGCCCGACTTCTGGAGCGACCAGGCTGAAGCGCAGAAAGTGCTGCAACGCCGCAAGGGGCTCGAACAGGATCGCGATCTGATCGATTCGCTGCGCAAGAAAAGCGACGACCTCGCGGTGCTGGTGGAGTGGTCCGAAGCCGGTGAAGCGGTGGATACCGAGTTCGCGCAGGCCCTTGATCTGCTCGACCAGGAAGTCGAGACCGCCGAGACCAAGAAGATGCTCGGCGGCCCCCACGACCGGCGCAACGCGATTATCACCATCCACCCTGGCGCCGGCGGGACCGAGTCTCAGGACTGGGCGGAGATGCTGCTGCGCATGTACCTGCGGTGGACCGAGCGCCGCGGCTTCAAGCGCGAGTTGATCGACTATCAACCCGGAGAGGAAGCCGGCCTGAAAAGCGTGACCTTTACCGTCACCGGCGAATACGCCTACGGCCTGCTCGCCGCGGAGGCGGGTGTCCATCGGCTCGTGCGCATCTCGCCGTTCGATCAAGCCGCGCGGCGCCACACGTCATTCGCTTCGTTGTACGTCTGGCCGGAGCTGCCGGAGGACGTCGACATCCAGGTGGAGGACAAGGACCTTCGCATCGATACCTTCCGATCGAGCGGCGCCGGGGGCCAGCACGTCAACGTCACCGATTCCGCAGTGCGGTTGACCCACCTGCCGACGGGCATCGTGGTCTCGTGCCAGAACGAGCGTTCGCAGCATCGGAACCGCGATTCCGCGATGCAGGTGCTCAAGGCGCGGTTGTACGACTTGAAGCTCAAAGAGAACCAGGAGAAGCTCCAGCAGATCAGCGGTGCGAAGAAGGAGATCGCCTTCGGCAGCCAGATCCGCAGCTACGTCCTGCATCCCTATCAACTCGTGAAGGATCACCGTACGAAAGAGCAGGTCGGCGACGTCACCCGGATCCTCGACGGCGACATCGACGTGTTCATCAAGAGCTATCTGATGAAGCGTGCGAGCGGCACGCTGGGCCAGGCAGCGGCAGACGACGACCTTGACTGAGCTCAACGCACCAAGGGCTGCGAGTCTCAGGCCTGAAGTCTGACGTGTGCAGACTTCCCGCTTCAGGCTTGCCACTTGACGACCGCCATGCGCCCTGAGCCGCGGCAGCGGACGGGCCGCTCGGCGGCGCTGGTCGCCGTCGGCATTTTGTGCAGCCGATTGGTCGGCCTGGTGAGGCAGCGGGTGATCGCGCACTACTTCGGCCTGACGACCGACGTCGCCGATGCCTGGGCCGCCGGCTTCCGCATTCCCAACCTCGTTCAGAATCTGTTCGGTGAAGGCGCGCTGTCGGCGTCGTTCATTCCGGTCTATGCGTCGCTCGTCGCTCGCGGCGATCGACGCCAGGCCGATCGCGTAGCCGGGGCGGTCGGCTCGCTGCTCGCGCTCGTGGTCAGCGGGGTCGTGCTCGTCGGCGTGGTGGCGACGCCCTGGCTCATCGACGTCATTGCGCCGGGGTTCACCGGAGACCGGCGCGCGCTGACGATCGCCGTCGTCAGAATCCTGTTTCCCGGCATGGGGCTGCTCGTGCTCTCGGCGTGGTGCCTCGGCATTCTCAACAGCCATCACCGTTTTCTGCTGTCGTACACGGCGCCGGTGACGTGGAGCGCCGCGATGATTGCGGCGCTGGCCTGGTTTGGCGAAACGACACCGCTGCCGAGGCTGGTCGAGATTCTGGCCTGGGGATCGGTGGTCGGCAGTGCCTTGCAACTCGGCGTGCAACTGCCGATGGTACTGAAAGTCGCGCCCGACTTGCGGGCCGCGATTGACACCTCGTCCGAGGAAGTCAGGACGATCGTGCGGAATTTCTTCCCGGCGTTCTTCAGCCGCGGCGTGGTACAGGTGAGCGCGTACATCGACACGCTGCTCGCCAGCCTGCTGCCGGTCGGCGCCGTGGCGGGACTGACCAACGCGACGACGCTCTACACACTGCCGGTGAGCCTGTTTGGCGTCTCGGTGTCCGCGGCCGAGTTACCCGTCATGTCGAGCACCTCGGGGACCGATGCGACCGGCTTTGAGACGCTTCGCGGTCGACTCGACGCCGGCCTTCGCCGGATTGCCTTTTTCGTGATTCCCTCCGCGATGGCGTTTCTCGCGCTGGGCGATGTGGTGGCTGCGGCGCTGCTGCAGACGGGCAGGTTTCGACATGCTGACGCGATCTACGTCTGGGCGATTCTGGCGGGATCGTCGATTGGCCTGCTGGCCTCGACGCTGGCCCGCTTGTATGCCTCGACCTGCTACGCGTTGCGCGACACCCGCACGCCGCTGCGGTACGCGATCGTCCGCGTCTCGTTGACGACGGTGTTGGGGTACCTGTGCGCGATTCCGGTGCCGCGGCTGCTGGGGATTCCCCCTGCGTGGGGCGCGTCGGGGTTGACGGCATCGGCCGGCGTCGCCGGCTGGGTCGAAATGCTGCTGCTGCGCCGCGCCTTGAATACGCGGATCGGACAGACGGGGTTGCCGCCCGCGTATGTCGTCAAGCTGTGGACGGCGGCGGCATGCGGGGCGATCGCCGCGTGGGCCGTCAAGCTCCTGATACCGCCGCTGCACCCGGTGATCGCCGCGATCGTGGTGCTGGGGCCCTACGGCGTGGTGTTCTTCGCCTGCGCGTTCGCCCTGCGGGTTCCGGAAGTGCACGGCGTGCTTGCGCGTCTCCGCCGGTCGGCCTGGCTCGCTCGCTGAGGGTGAACGGTTTCGGCGCCAGCCACTACCCTCGTTTCCACCGAAGCCTGGTCGAAGACGGAAGTCCGTCAAGACACGGTACGCCGCCGTGTACACTCGCCGTGATGGTCACGGTCATCCGAATTCTTCTTCTCGTCGCGGCTCTCGTCGTGGTCTTTCTGACCTCGTGGATTTTCCTGCCGCCACCGAACCGGTCGCTGTTGGCCCTGGCCGTGGGGGCGCCGGAGGTATCCGCGTGGCTCGTCCTCGGCGGCCTTCTCCTCTGCGTCCTGGCCTTGAGCGTCGGCGGCCGCGGCGCGTTGGCTCACTCGACCTTCGCGATCGCGGCCGTGGCGACGGTTCTCGCATCAGTGCCGTTGGCGCGGTCACCGAGTACCGCGCGTCGATTCGATCGCGCCATGAGCGACGCGCTCGGCGGCGACTACCTGCGCGGCGTACCGGCGGAGCGCCGCGCGCGCATGCGGTCGGCGCCGGTGGTCCTGGCCGATCTCTTCAGGGGGATCGAGGTGGGCGCCGCGCGCATCACTCGAGGTATTCCGTGCGCATCACCTGCCGGCGAACAGCTGACGGTCGACGTCTACCGGCCGCTTGCCGATGGGCCCCATCCATCCGTGGTGCAAATCTACGGGGGCGCGTGGCAGCGGGGCGCCCCCGCCGATGATGCAACGTTCGCGACGTATCTGGCCGCTCGCGGGTTCGTCGTCTTCGCGGTCGACTACCGCCACGCGCCCCGCTGGCCATGGCCGGCGCAGATCGACGACATCCGGGCGGCGCTCGGCTGGATCCGTGAACACGGCCGCGAGTACGGGGGAGACGCCTCGCGATTGGCGCTCGTCGGCCGATCGGCGGGCGCACATCTGGCCATGGTCGCCGCGTACCAGTTGGGCGCGCCGGCAATCAGCGCAGTGGTCAGCTACTACGGGCCGGTCGACTTGACGGAGGGCTATCGCGATCCGCCGCGCCCGGATCCGCTCGACGTGCGGTCGATCGAAACGGCGCTGCTTGGCGGCACTCCCGACCAGATGCCCGATCGCTACCGTGACGCCTCGCCGGTCGCGTATGCGGCGCGCCGGGTGCCCCCGTCGCTGCTCATTTACGGCGGCCGGGATCACATCGTCCTGCCGCGGTTCGGGGCGATGCTCGACGCGCGCCTTCGAGCGGTCGACGCCACGTCGGTGTTCCTCGAAATTCCATGGGCGGAACACGCCTTCGACGTGCTTCCCAACGGACCGAGTGGCCAGCTGGCGCTCTACTACACGGAGCGGTTTCTCGCCTGGGCGCTGACGCGAGCGAGCGCGTAGTCGCCGGTCTCCTTCTTCGTGTCTTCGCGGCGTCACTTCCGTATACTCGTCTTCAGGATGCGTACGAGGGGTTGGACACGCGCGCTGGCGGCTTCGGCACTGGTCGTGCTCATGGCGGGCGCGGCGCTGGCGCAGTTCGGCGGACCCCGCGGGCGAACCGTTCTTCGGAAGAACATCAGCTACGACGGCCGCTTTACGTTCGTCCGACTGAACTACACGACGGCGCCGGGCGGCTACTTTTATCGCGGCGAGCCGGCGTGGGCCCACGGCTATCCGTTAGCCGAGCAGAACCTCATGGCCATCATGAACGAGGTCAGCTACCTGGGACCCCATATCGAAGAGATCAACTCGCTGACGCTGGACGATCCGGAGCTGGCCAAGTATCCGGTCGCGTACGTGATCGAGCCGGACTGGTGGGCGATGACGGATGCAGAGGCGGTCGCCCTGCGCGGCTATCTGCAGCGGGGCGGCTTCCTGATCGTCGACGATTTCAAGGGCCGCAACTTTCGCGGCGGCGGCGGGTGGGAGGTGTTCGAACGCCAGATGAAGCGCGCCCTGCCGGACGGCCGGTTCGTCGATCTGGAGGTGTCGCACCCGATCTTTCACTCGTTTTTCAACATCGAGTCGCTCAGGATTCCGCAGGCCTATGTCGGCGGAGACCCGATCTTCCGCGGCTTGTTCGAGGACAACGACCCTGGCAAGCGCCTGCAGATCATCGTCAACTTCAACACGGATATCTCGCAATTCTGGGAGTGGTCGGGCACCGGTCTGCGGCCGATCGCCGACACCAATGAGTCCTACAAGCTCGGCGTGAACTACATCATCTACGGCATGACGCACTGAGCTCGCCTGAACCACTCGCGCGCGAGTAAGTCTCAAGTGTGAGGTCTCAAGTCTGGCTGGTTTGCTCAGTTCCAGACCTGCCGCCGGCTCGCCTGAACTACCCGCTCGCGAATAAGTCTCAAGGGTCAAGTCTCAAGTCTGGCTAGCTCGGGCAGACTTCAGACTTGAGACTTCAGACTTACTGAACTTCAGCCTGCAAACCGCAGACTCAGACTTTCACCACGGGCGGCTACGCCCGTCCGGCGAACTCTCGCGTTTCGGTGTGGACCTTCACCTTCTCGCCTTCCTTGATGAACAGCGGCACGCGGATTTCCATGCCGGTCTCGAGCGTGGCGGCCTTGGTCACGCTGCCGCTGGCGGTGTCGCCTCGAGTGGTCGGCTCCGTGTAGGTGACGGTCAGCTCCACGTGGGGCGGGAACTGGAGGCCGATCGGGTTGCCGTTGAACTTCTGAATCTGGACCATCACGTTGTCGACGAGCAGCAGGCGATCGTCGCCCAGGATGTCTGCGCCCAGCGTGATGGTCTCGAAGCTCTCCTGGTCCATGAAGTGGTATTCGTCGCCGCCCGCGTACAGGTACGCCGCAGAAATCACCACGAGGTCCGGTTCCTTGAACTTGTCGCCCGCCTTGAATGTCTTGTCGAGCACGGCGCGGGTCAGCAGGTTGCGCATCTTGATGCGCACCAGCGTTTGTCCGCCCCGCGCGGTGGGCCGGGAGACGTCGACTTCGAGGCAGTGGTACGGCGCGTCCTCGAATTCGAAGAACATCTTCCGCTTGATGCTGATTGCTTCAATCAGGCCGGCCATGCATTCCCCTTGGTGGTCAACTATTGCCCAGTGCCGCTGAGCGTGACGCCGCGTTGAGTGTTCGGCGCGTTGTCGAAAACGGCGAGCAGGCCGCTGACCGGGCCAGCTGCGGTCGGTTTGAATGTGACGCCGATCGTGCAGCTCGTGCCGGCGGCCAGAGATCCTCCGCAGGTATTGCTCGCGATGGCGAAGTCGCCGACGGTCACGATGCTCGAGATCGTCAGCGGCGCCGACAGGCCGTTCACCGGATTACTCAGGGTGACCGTTTGAGGCGCGCTGGCGGTCCCCACGCGTTGCGTGGCAAACGTGAGGCTCGTCGGCGAGAACGCGTCAGCCGGGGACGTCACGTTGGGACCCGCCAGCGACAGGGTTTGAGGACTTGTCGACGCGTTGTCCGTGATGGTGACACCGCCGGTTGAGCCGGTGTTCAACGGGACGAATGTCACGGTGATGGTGCACGTGGCCCCCACGGCGAGGGTGGTCACGCAGTTGTCGGTTTCCGTGAAGTTGCCGCTCGCCACGACGCTACTGATGACGAGATCGGCCGTGCCGCTATTGGTGAGCGTGACTGTCTGGGGAACGCTTGAATTCGCCGTGGTGAAGGTCAAAATCGCTGGGGTGAAGGTGACCGCCGGTCCGTTGGGCGGCGTTGTCGTTGTGGTCGTTGTTGTCGGGCTGGTGGACGAACTGCCGCCGCACGCCGAGCCGAACACCGCGAGCAGACCCGCCAGCACGATCGGGAGGCGACTGGCGCGTCCTTTTCGAGTGTCGGCCGGGAAAATGAAAGGGAGACGGTGCAACTCCAAGTACGACTCGCGAGGCAGCATGTTCATCATTAGGAGGCCGGATTTATCATGACTGATGGCTGAATGGCCGAATGGCTCAGGCGAAAGGCCACCCCCATCTTCTTATACAACGAGGTCCTTACGGATGGGGCGTTCTGTAAGGCAGTTGTCTGTTTTGCGTAAGGCGCTCGCCCCTGCCCGTGTGCTATAGAGCCAGCCGATCATCTTAGTGCATCGCGGACACGCTCGACCGGGAAACCGGCAAGCTCCGGTCGGGCCTGCTTTTCATCGGCGACAACGAGGGGTACTTCCAGGCGTTCGAGGCGGCGACAGGAAAAGGCCTGTGGCGCTTTCAGACCGGCGCTCCGCTCTGGGGCGCGGCGGCCGTGACCTACATGCTCGACGGACGGCAGTGGGTGCTGACGCCAGCCGGGCTGACGCTCACGGCGCTTGCGCTCCAGGCGCGCTAGTCGTAGTACTGGGGCGACTTCTTCAGCGTGGCATTCGTGAGGATGTCGTGTTGGATCCACAGCTGTGCGCCCGTCTTCCGCAGCAGGTCGTCAATTGCAGCGCGCGAGACGCGGGTCTGTTCGATGTTGTCTTCGGCCCGGAAGGTCTTCAAGGTGCGTTCCGCGGGATAGTGATACAGGTCGCCGGTCAGGATGATCGGGCCGGTCCTCGCGAGCTTCAGAAACAGCGACTGATGCCCGGGTGTGTGTCCGGGCGTCGATTCCAGCACGACGGTGCCATCGCCGAAGACGTCGTGCCGGCCGTTCAGCTTGATCGTCCTGCTGTCCTTCAGCCCGCTGTAGGTGGAGAAGAAGGGCTCTTTCCGCTGTGCCTCGCTGAAGATGAAATCCCACTCCCTGCTTTGGATGAGCACGGTCGATCGGGCGTATTCGTTCGCATTGGCGACGTGGTCGGCGTGTCCGTGCGAGATGGCGAGATAGGTGATGTCCGCGGGGCCATATCCGACTTCCTGCAATTGGCTCCGCAAGGTTCTCTTTGCGGTATTGATGCCTTTGGCGACCGGTTGCTCGACGCCGCCGGGCGTGATCTGGTCGTCCGGAATGATGCCCACGTCCCACAACATGGTCCCGCGGGGATGGACGACCAGGTAACACGGGTCGGAAAAGTCGGTGGATCCTACCTGGCTGCGCGTCAGCCCATACGATGTCGGCTCGCCGCGTTTGAGCACGCCGCAGTCGAAGACGTACAGCCGAACGGACTGCACCTGCGGCCGGGATTGAGCGTTGGCGGGCGCCAGCAGCCCCGGCCCGCCGAGCAGAAGCGCGAGCATCGTCGCCAGCACTGCGGCGCCGTTGACGTGTGGGTGTCTCATCGTGCCTCGTTGCATACTGGTGGACCTCGTGGCCTGCGCAAGAATACCGTATAGCCCGCCTTCTCGCGCGGCTCGAACAGGACGACAACCATGCCTGCAACCGGCTCTGAAATGTTTGGCGATATTTTCGGCACCGCGGCGATGCGTCGCATCTTTTCCGACGAGGCGCGGGTGCAGTATTACCTCGATATCGAGGCGGCGCTGGCGCGCGTGCAGGCCCGCCTGGGCATCATTCCGACCGACGCGGCTGACGAGATCGTTCGTCACTGCCACGCCGACGAGCTCGACTTTGCGCGGCTGAAGACCCAGACCGAACGCATCGGCTACCCGGTGCTCCCCGTGGTGCAGCAGCTTGTGGCGCTCTGCCGCGGCGGACTGGGTGAATGGTGTCATTGGGGCGCCACCACCCAGGACATCACCGATACGGCGACGATCCTGCAGATCCGCGCCGCGCTCGCACTGGTGGAAGAGGACCTGCGCGCCATCGCGGCGTCGCTGGCCGGCCTCGCGGAGCGGTACCGCGACACCCCGATGGCCGCCCGCAGCAATCTGCAGCAGGCCGTCCCGATCACGTTCGGCTACAAGATGGCCGTGCTGCTGGCCGGCTTCGAGCGGCATCTGGCCCGCCTGCGCGAGCTGCGCCCACGCGTGCTCGTGGGCGAGTTTGGCGGCGCCGCCGGCAATCTCTCCTCGCTCGGCGCTGAGGGCCTCAAGGTTCAGGCCGCGCTGTGCGAGGAGCTCGGGCTCGGACAGCCGGACATTGCCTGGCACACGATGCGCGATCGCGTCGCCGAGGCCGGCTGCTTTCTCGGTCTCGTGACCGGCACGTTGGGAAAAATCTCGATGGACGTGAAGCTGATGATGCAGACCGAGGTCGAGGAGGTCTACGAGCCTTTCGCCGACGGCCGCGGTTCTTCCAGCACCATGCCCCAGAAGCGCAATCCGATCTCGTCGAACTACATCCATGCCTGCACCGCCATGGTGCGGCAGCACGTGGCCGCCCTGCTCGACGCGATGGTCGAGGATCACGAGCGGTCCACCGGCCCCTGGGAGATCGAGTGGATCGCCGTGCCGGCGATCTTTCAGCTCTCGGCCGGTGCGCTCGCGCAAACGCGGTTTCTGGTCGGCGGGCTCCAGGTCGACGCCGACCGGATGCGCAGGAACCTCGATCTGACGGGGGGACTCATCGTGTCGGAGGCGGTGATGATGCGTCTGGGGCCCGCACTCGGCCGGCAGCGTGCGCACGACCTGGTCTACGACATCTGCCGGCAGGTCATCGCCACCCGTCGTCCGTTCCTGGATCTGCTGGCGGAACACGACGAGATCGCGGCGCATCTGGGGCGCGACGAGTTGGCCTGGCTGGTCGATCCGGCGAACTATCTCGGCCTCTGCGGGGAGATGGTCGATCGCGTCCTCGCCGCCCGGCGTCAAGCGTGAAGGGTCACGTCACCGCGCCGCAGTTCTTTCAGCGACCCGGGTGGCCTGCCACGCGACCATCTTCCAGGCGCCATTGTGGAGCGACCAGACATCCACGAAGAGGACCGAATACGGCGCCGTCCCCTCCAGCCTGATCTGCGCCAGGCCTCGAACCATGGCGGTGTTGTCGCTCCAGACGCTGACCTGGTTGTTCAAGTAGTCGATCCCCTGATAGCGGCCCCGCTCCTTGATCAGGGTCAGGAAGCTGGCCTTGGTATCAATCGTGCCACCCGAATGCGTGTAGGAGAGATCGTCGGCGAGAAGGGCGTCGAGTGCCGGGATGTCCTTCTTGACCATGGCCGCGATGCGCTTCGCCTCGAGATCAAGAATCTGCTGAGGCAGGCTGACCTCGACGACCGGCTTGGCTGCAACCTTGTCGCCCTTACCACGATTGTTCGTTTGCGCGAGCGGATGGGCGGACGCAAGAACACTGAACAGAAGCGCTGCGCCGAACAGTCGTGTCATGACAACCCCCGTACCGATTTACCACGGGCTGGAGAATCTTTTCGAACCACAAAGCTCACAAAGAGTCACAAAGGACCCTTCCCTTCTTGGTGGTCTTCGTGCTCTTTGTGGTTCGTTAAGAAATGCTCCGTTCCGCGCTCAGTTCCACACCCGGGCGACCGGTTTGCTCATGACGTAGTCAGGATTGGCGCCCGCCTTCGGCCTGAATTTCTGCACGCGGCCGTTGTCCACTTCGGAGACGTAGAGATTGCCTTCCTGGTCCACGCTCATGCCGTGGACGCCCCACAGCGCTCCCGGGAACGAGCCGAGCGTGCCCCAGGCGTACAGCAAATGTCCCTGCTGGTCGTACTTCAAGAGCTTGTGCGTGCTGCGATCGAAGGTCCAGATGTTCCGATCGGCCCCGATGTAGAGGAGGTGGAGACTGGAGGGGTCCGCGTCGATTTTCCAGGCGTACAGGAACTTGCCGTTTTCGTCGAAGACCTGGACGCGATGGTTGTTGCGATCGTTGACGAACACGCGGCGGCTCACCGGGTCCACGGCCACGCCGTGCACGTTGTTCATATAGCCGGGACGTGTCTCGTTGGGCGGATTGCCTTTGATGCCCCAGTCCATCAGGAATTTCCCGTTCTTGTCGAACTTCGCGACGCGGGTTCCCGTGTATCCGTCGGACACGAAGAACGTGCCGTCGGGCAGCCAGTCGATGAACGTCGGTCTGTTGAAGTGCGTCCCGTCGGCGCCCTCGCGTTCCGGCGTCCCGATCGTCTGCACGAGCTGCTTGCCGTCGTGGGTGAATCTGTAGATCACCTGCATGTTGTCGTCGACCACCCAGACATGCTTCTCGGGGTCATACGGGCTGATGTACACCGAATGCGGGCGCCGCAGCAGCTTGTCCCATTGATCCCAGGTCTCGACGATGTTGCCGTTGGCGTCGGCGATGACGATGCAGTGCTGCCATTTGGCGTCGACGCCGAGCGTGCGGTACGGAGGACCCTTGATCCCGATGGTGTCGTCTTTCCCCTCCCACGCCGTCATCCACTTCCTGGTGTCCTGATCGGTGCCACCGACGCCCGGGAGCGACGCGGTGGTCGCGTCGCGCCAGAGTCCCGCGACGGGGAAGCTGATGCTCGGGCCCAGCTGCGGCAGCAGCGTGTTCTTCGGCGCCGCCATTTTGGGCAGTTCGCCGCGGAAGAGCATGAAGACGCGATTCGGGCTCTCCGCGAACACGCCCTGTCCCGCCCCGTAGGTCCACTTTTCGTTGCCCGGCAGCGTGCTGATGTCCTTGGGCCATCCTTTGACGACCTCGTACGGGCCCGTCAGGTCCTGGCTGCCGACCGCGCCCGGCACGGCAGCAAAGGCCGCGGCCACCGGCGCGGCCACCGGCGCCGCGGTCTGCGCTGCGGCACCGCCCCGCTTGCTTTGGGTCCAGATCCCGAAGCCGGCACCAACAGCGAAGGTGACGACTATTACAGCAGCAGTGCGCATAGGTTTCTCCCTGAATCGTCTCGTGATGGACGCGAATCTGACGCCGATCCGCTTGTGCGGCTCCTTTGTACATCATTTTTGCAGGGCCAGCGTATTCTTCGTGTCACATGATTGACGTGCAACCGATCACTCTCGAGGAGCACGGCATCCGCCTCGAGCCGCTGACCGCCGACCATCAGGCTGCGCTCGAGGCTGCGGCGGCCGACGGCCGCCTGTGGGAGCTGTGGTTTACCGCCGTGCCTGGCCCCGGAGGGATGCAGCCGTATATCGCCGCCGCGCTGACCGGACAGCGTGATGGCCACATGCTTCCATGGGCGGTGCGCGACGTGGCGAGCGGCGCCATCATCGGCACGACGCGATATCACGACATTGTGCCCGCCATCGATCGCGTGGAAATCGGCTACACCTGGTACGCGCGCAGCCGTCAGCGGACGGGGGTCAATACGACGTGCAAGCGGCTGCTGCTCTCCCACGCCTTCGACACGCTTGGGTGCAAGGTCGTGGGCTTACGGACCGACAATTTCAACTTTCGCTCGCAGAAGGCGATCGAGGCGCTCGGCGCCAGGAAGGACGGCGTGATTCGGCACTGGGGCGTGCGCCGCGACGGCACCGTACGCGACACGGTGATGTACAGCATTCTCGCCGCGGAATGGCCGGACGTTCGGCGCCACCTCGACCTGCGGCTCGCGCGCCACGCGGCGGCCAACGGGTCCTGAGAGTGCGATTCAAGATGCGCCGGATACGTGTCAAGCCTGAAGTCTCAAGGCGATGGACTTCCAACGCTGGCCGTGAAACTTGACGAGCCCTGAACAGCCCCCGGGTGAAAGTCTGTCTGCCTTCGACGGGCGATGCATCCTCGCTGGCGGCGTTGCTCTTCCCTCAACTACTCCCGATATTCCCGATCATCGCGCCTTGCCAGCAAGGCGCCTCGCCCGTCTCGGTGCGACGCCAGACATTCATTGACAGGCCCTAACCTGGCAGTTCGGTCATTTCCGGCTCGAAGCCGCGGCTGCGCAGCCAGTCGCGCAGCGCGATCCCCGTTCCCGCCTTCCAGGCGCCGCAGCGCGATGGCTCGACCCGCCGGTAATCGACCAGTTCCTCGTTGAGCGTGATCACGCCGGAGGCGACGACGTGATAGGCGATGATCACCTGGTTCATGCGGTGGAACGGATAGACGCCGATGAGCGTGGCCGTGCTCGCGGAGAGTCCCAACTCTTCCTGCACCTCGCGCAGCACGCCCTGCTCCGCAGTCTCGCCCCGCTCGAGGAAGCCGGCCACCAGGGCATACCACGTCTCCGGCCACGCGCGATTTCTTGCCAGGACGACAAGCCCCTCGTGCTCCACCACGGCGGCGACGACCGGCAGCGGGTTGTCGTAGTGCACGAATCCGCAGCCGGCCGAGCACACGGGGCGCTCCGCGGCGTCGGCCGGCGCGGGAATGGTGAGCAGTGCGGCGCACCGGGGGCAGAAGTGAAAATCACGTGGCAATGAACTGTCCTGTGTGCCGGCTCTTGCAAGCCACTTCAACAGCCGGTCGTGACATCAGTTTGAAATTGCCACGGCCGTGGGGGGAAGCCCAAACATCTTGAGGACGACCATCACGCCGACCACGACGACTGCGGAAGAATCGTCTTGCGTGTGGAGTCCCGCATCCTTGCCTCCCGGCTATGAGACCTTGTCCAACCCTTCGGTCAGCTCGATGGAGGTGCCCCACGGGTCGGTGATGAACGCGGAGCCGATGTTGTTGAGGGCCGGCAGTTTGTGGTACGGCACCGCGAGCTTGAGGCCCTTGGCTTCGAGCGCCTTGCAGAACGCCTCGAGATTCTTCACTTCGAATCCGACGTGATCGTAGACGCGGCCCGTCGTGCCGACGTGGGTGATGCTCTGGTCGCCCTCCCACCTGAAAAAATTCAGCATGTAGCCGACGCCCGGGAGATCGGCGCCGATGAAGAAGTCGGTCTGGCCCGGGCGCAGCGTGGCGTCGAGCGCCTTCATGTACCACTGCTGCATCTCGACGTACTGCTTGTTGATGAAGTGGACGTGATGATGCTTGATGGGCGGAGCGTTCTTCTCGGCGCTCGTGACCAGCTCGACTTTCGCGCCATCGGGGCCCAGGATGTAGGCGAATCGTCCGTAGGGCGCAGCGGTGCCCGCGGCGGCGGCCGCCGCCTGGCCCGGCACAGGCTCGCGGCCGGTCGTCAGTTGATAGCCGTTGGCCACGATCTTGGTCGTGAGCGCGGGCACGTCGGGAACGGCGAAGCCGATATGGTCGAGCGCCGTGCCTCGGGTCGGACCGGTCGGCTTCTGGACCCGGAGGAAGAGGAACACGTCCGGAAACTTGATGACGTCTTCGCTGCCAACCTTCATCGCGGTGCCGCCGAGCGTGTCCACCCAGAACTTCTTGTGCTCGGCGACGCTGGTGACGTTCAGGTGATAGTGGCTCACGATGACCGGGGCTTCTTTGTTCAGCAGCTGTGCCGACATGCGCGAGGCCGGGGCGGTCATCAGCAGGGTCAGGAGAATCGCGCCGAATATTCGCTTCATGATGTCCTTGTTCAAGAGCCTGACTCTACTACAATAGCTCCACGCGCGGCGGCCGATCGGCGTGTGACTGGACCGATTTCATTCGCAGGAGCTGGAGCATGAGCAACCTCACATTGAAGGTAAATGGTCGGGAGCACACGCTGGATATCGACCCGGCGACTCCGCTGCTCTATATCCTGCGCAACGATCTGGACCTGCAGGGCCCGCATTTCGGCTGCGGCCTGGGCCAGTGCGGCGCGTGCACCGTGATCATCAACGGCGCGGCGGTTCGCTCCTGCATCACCCCGTGTTCCAGCGTCAAGGGCGAGGTCACGACGCTCGAAGGGCTGGCCAAAGAAGGCGCGTTGCACCCCGTACAACGGGCGTGGATTGAGGAGCAGGTCCCGCAGTGCGGCTTCTGTCAGAACGGGCAGATCATGACGGCCAAGGTGCTGTTGGACAAGACGCCGAATCCGACTGATGCCCAGATCCGCGACGGGATGAACGGCACGCTGTGCCGCTGCATGACGTATTACCGCATTCACGCCGCCATCAAGCGGGCCGCCGTATCGATGGCTGCCGCCGGCAGCACGGCGTCGGGTAAAGGGAGATAGCCCATGACGACCTTCACGAACATTCCGAATCAGGTCGAAGAGCTGCTGAAGGCGTGGAGTGGCAGCATCTCCCGACGGAACTTTCTCGAGCGCTCGGGACGCCTCGTCGTGAGCGTTGGCGCCGCGGCCCTTGCCGGGCCTTTCGCAGCGACTGCTGGTGCGCAGGCGCCGGGTCCCTATCCCGATCCCAACTTCCGGCAGCTCGATTCGTGGATCGTCATTCACCAGGACAGCACCGCCACCTTCTACGTGGGCAAGACCGACTGCGGCCAGGGCACCGGGACCGCCTTCCGGCAGATGATGTCCGACGAACTCGACATCGCCTACGACCAGACCACCTGCATCATGGGCAGCACCGACATCACCGTCGACCAGGGTGGATCCGGCGGTTCAGATGCGATTCAGACCGATGGCTGGCCGATGCGTCGGGTGGCCGCCGAGGCTCGGCGCGTGCTGCTCGAGATGGCGTCCGCGCGATTTGGCGTCCCTGTCGATCAGCTCGCCGTCAGCGAAGCCACGATCAAGGTAAAAGCGGATCCTTCGAAGAGCGTCACGTACGGGCAGCTGATAGGCGGCAAGAAGTTCAATGTGGCGCTGACGGGAAACAACATCGACGCGACCACGGGCCAGGCGAAGGTCAAGCCGGTGCAGGATCTGAAGATCGTCGGCTTGTCACCGCAGCGCTACGACATTCCCGCCAAGGTGGACGGCTCGCTGAAGTGGGCCGTGGACGTGAAGCTTCCGGGCATGGTGCATGCGCGCAACGTCAAGCCGCCGGTGGCCGGCGCGAAGTTGATGAGCATCGACGAGTCCTCCGTGCGGGGCATTCCCGGATTTATCAAGGTCGTCAGCAAAGGCAACTACGTCGCGGTGGTGTGCGAGCGGGAAGAAAACGCCATCAAGGCCGCCAGACAGCTGAAGGTGACCTGGCAAAAACCGGCCACCCCGTCCTTCCCGTCCTCGGAAGATCTGTATACCTTCATGCGCAGCGCGACGCCGACGTCGAGCCAACGGCCGGTCGTCGTGGGGAATCCCGACACGGCGCTGAGCGGCGCCGCGAAAGTCGTCGAAGCCGAATACGACGTGCCGTTCCAGGGCCACACCGCCATCGCGCCCGCTCACGCCACGGCCGATCCCTCGAACGGTCAGATGACGATCTATTCCAACGACATGAAGTCCTACGGGATGCGAGCCGGCGTCGCCCAGTTTCTCGGCATCCCGCGCGAACAGGTACGCGTCGTCTGGATGGAAGGGCCGCAGGGCTACGGCCGCACCGCCGCCGATGATGCGGGCTTCGAGGCGGCCTACCTGGCCAAGGAGATCGGCCGGCCGGTCCGCGTGCAGTGGATGCGGAACGAAGAAACGGCGTGGGACACCAAGGGGCCGGCATTTACCTTCAAGATGCGGGGCGGTCTCGATGCGCAGGGCAAGTTGGTTGCGCTCGACTACAACGCGCAGGCCGCCGATTTCTATCATGTCGGTTACAACGAGCCCGACACGGTGTTGATCGCTCAGTTGATGGGAACGCGGCGCGCGACGCCGGCGGCTGGAAGCGCGGGAACGCCGTCCGACATGTACGAGATCCCCCACAAACGCATGGCCTCGCATGTGGTGAGCCTGCCGCTGGTCTGGGAAACGCCGCTGCGCACGGGAAACCTGCGCGACCCCAATGGTCCACAGATCACCTTCGCCGCCGAGTCCTTCATCGACGAGATGGCCGCTGCGGCGAACGCCGACCCGGTGGCATTCCGGATGAACCTGCTCACGGCGAGCACGACGGACGACAGCGGATTCAAGCGGGCGCGTTCCATCGCCGTGGTCAAGGCGGCGGCCGAGGCGTTCGGTTGGGATCCGCGTCCTTCACCGAAGCCGCTCGGCACGGGACAGGTTCTCACCGGGCGCGGGTTCGCGTACTCCTACCGCAACCAGACGGTCGTCGCCGAGATCGCCGAGGTCGAGGTGAACCGGCGGACCGGCCACGTGTGGGTGAAGCGGCTCGTCTGCGCGCACGACTGCGGACTCGTGATCAACCCCGAGGCGTTGCGCCGCACCATCGAGGGCGGCATGCTCCATTCGTTGAGCCGCACACTTCACGAGGAGGTGCGGTTCGACACCGAAAAGGTGACGAGCACCGATTGGATTTCCCATCCCTCGCTCAGGCACGCGGACACGCCCGACAGGATTGACGTCGTCCTGGTGAACGGCGATCCCAATCCAAAGCGGCCCGACCTTCCTCACTATGGCGCCGGCGAGACGATGTGCAAGCCGTTGCTCGCGGCGGTGGCCAACGCCATCTACGACGCGACCGGGGTTCGACTCAGGCGGGTGCCGTTCAGGGACGCGCGCGTGCTGGCCGCCCTCAAGATCGCACGCGTCTAAGCATTGGGGCTCAACTATTCATTTGACGAGGCGCTCGCCGGCTGGCGGACGACGCGGTGATTTCAAGTCGGCCCGGCGCCCGGGTGTGAGACTACGCGCGCTGCGCGAACGCCCATCGCCACGAGTAGTCCATTGAGAATCGCCTGGGGGCGCGGCGGGCAGCCGGGAATGTAGACGTCGACCGGCACCACTTTATCGACGCCGCCTATTGCCGCATAGGTGCCTTCGCCGAAGATTCCACCGCTGCATCCGCACGCGCCAACGGCGACGACGACGCGCGGCTCCGGGGCCGCCTGGTACGTGCGGCGCAGGGCGACCTCCATGTTGCGCGTGACCGGACCGGTCACGAGCAGGACGTCGGCATGGCGTGGGCTTGCGACCAGGTGAATCCCGAAGCGTTCCATGTCGTAGAGCGGATTGGCCGTGGCGGCGATTTCCAGTTCGCATCCGTTGCAGCTGCCGGCGTCCACCTGGCGGACGTGCAGCGAGCGGCCAAGCGTCCCGCGGATGCGATCCCGCAATCGGGCCGCCGAATCCGACAAGCTGGACCCCTCGTTGACGTCCACCCTTGCCAGTCGGCCAAGACCCGTCGCGGGGTCCACATCGAAGATCCCGGTCCGGGCAAGCTGCTGGCGGGTGTAGGCCGCGATCTCGACATCGTGCGAAACGCTGACGGCCTGCTCCGGACACGCCCCGACGCACTCACGGCACTGGATACAGGCCGCATACGACAACGAGAGTGTCTTTGTGTCAGGCGCCGGCGCGGTGGTGCGAATCGCGCCGGTCGGGCACGAACGCACGCACTCCCCGCACGCCGTGCAACGGTCGAAATCGATCACCGGAAATCCAAACGCCGCGCGCGCGCCAAACGGGTCGGGCTCGGTGATCATGCCGGTCCGCAGGCTCTGTGAGAGGATTCGAAACATCTGGCTGTTGTCCTCGTCGATTTCCCGCTTGCCGGACCACGACAGTCCGCCTGAAGGCGGACACTACGTACGAACGACAAACCTCTAGAGCAACTTACACGACGCTGTAGCGAACCACAAAGCGCACAAAAGAACACAAAGACTCGCGCCGCTTTCAGAGACGAACGACTGTACGGCGGTGCACGCGGTCATATTGGTTCCTGCGTTCCGCTACCGGTCGTTGCCGGAATACGAGAGATTGAAGCTCTTGTTGATCACCGGAAAGTCCGGAACGATGTTGCCCGGCGCCGCGTGAGCGAGCCCCGGCCAGTTCAGAAAACTCGGGTCCGTCACCTTGACTCGGTCGATGTCGCCCCGTTCGTTGGTCGCGACCCAATGCGTGCAGGGCCCTCGCCAGGCCTCCACCCACCCAAGCGCAGAGGCACGGGGTGGCAGCTGCGCGGGAAGATCCGCCACCAGCGGAGTGTCGGGCATCGACGCGAGCACCTGGTGCAGGATCGACAAGGATTGCTGGATCTCGCGCGCACGAATCATGAGCCGCGCCCTGACGTCGCCGCCGCGTTCGAGGGGAACCTCGAACCGCAGACCCTCGTAGGCGTCGTGGGGATGGTCCCGCCGGAAGTCGCCATCGATGCCGGAGGCGCGAGCGGCCATGCCGACGACCCCGAGATCGCGGGCCGCCTGATTGGTGAGGATGCCGGTGCCGACGATGCGATCGGTGAACGTGCCAGCGTCGAGGAGCAGCGACATCAGGCTGTCGATTTCGCGTTCGAAGGCGCGGAGGTGGGCGCGGAGCCGTTCGCTGCTCTGGGGCGGGACATCGCGCTTGACGCCGCCGAGCGCAATGGTTCCACGCAGCAGCCGCGTGCCCAGCAGCTGATCCTGCAGCCGGAGCAGCGCTTCGCGCATCGCCTGCGCCCGGCTCGCGGGGATCGCGAACGCGACGTCGGTCGCCAGCGCGCCGATATCCGCCGTGTGGTTGTCCAGGCGCTCGAGCTCCAGCAGCACGACCCGCAGCGACCGGGCGCGAGGCGGTACCGTCACGCCGGCCAGGCGCTCGACGGCGTGGGCATACGCCAGGGCGTGCCCCACGGCCGTGTCACCCGAGATCGATTCGGCGAGCAACAGTCCATGACGCCATCCCAGGCGCTCGAATCGCTTCTCGATGCCCTTATGGACGTAGAAGAGCCGGAGCTGCAGGTACAGCACAGGCTCGCCCGCCACGCCAAAACGGAAGTGCCCCGGCTCGATGATGCCGGCGTGAACCGGCCCGACCGGAATCTGGAACACCCCCTCGCCGGTGACAGGCCGGAAGGGATGGAGGTCGCCTGGTACTCTGGGGACGTAGCTGTCGTCCGGGAAATCTTTGCGGAGCGCCGCCATGCCCTCGGGCCAATCAGCGTGAAGCGCGACCGGCGCGGGATTCGGATGGCCTGCGGCGGCGACGCCGAAATAGTCCATGATCTCCCGCTCGAACCAGTTCGCCACCGGATACTTCGCGGCGATTGATGGGTATGACGGATTGACGCCTTCAACCGGCGCCGAGACGTGGAGAAACGTCCGAAGGCCGGGCAGCGACCAGACGTAATGCACGCGGAAGCGCCCGTTCGATCGGCGTTCGTCGCTGGCGAACAGCGTCATCAGCCGTCCCTCCAGACGGCGGATCACGCGGTCGGCGATCACCGGCAACGCATCAGGGTCGGTCTCGAGCCCGAGCTCCGCGTCGCGAAGCGCGTGCACGGCGCCCTGGGGCAGGTCGAGCGCCGAAGACACCGTGACGATTGCCGACGTCACCGGCCCTCCCAGACAACCTGCGTCGCGGCGCGGATGAGAGTCAGCAGCGGCCCGGGCAGATAGAAGGCGGACACGACCGCGAGAATCGCCGCCAGGATCGCCGTCACCATTCCGATATCGATCGCCTCCGGGTCGGGGGCGTCGAGTGCCGGATCGCGCGCGGGTCCGAACACCAGGTGTCCGACCTGATACGTGAAGCCGCAAAACAGCAGGACGAGCGCCCCCAGGAATACACCGGTCGCCGCGGCGTGCGGGCCGAGGAAGCCGGCCCTCAGGATGATCATCTCGCTGAAGAACATGCCGAAGGGCGGCGACCCCATGATGATCAGCGCCGACAGCACGAACAGGCCGCTCGTGATTGGTGCGCGGCTCAACGTCCCGCTCCCGAGTCTGTCGAAGTCGGAGGATCTGTGCAGCTGCGCGAGCGTGCCGGCCGAGAAAAACGCCAGCGGTTTGGCCAGGGAGTGGTACGTCATGTGCAGCAGCGCCCCGAACACCCCGGCTTGGGCGCCGAGCCCGATGCCGACCGCCATGATCCCGACGTGTTCGACGCTCGAGTACGCGAGCAGGCGCTTCAGATTCCATTGAATCAGGATGAACGGCGTGGCGACGAGCACCGACAGCAGGCCCAACGCCAGGAGCAGGCCACCGGAGAAGTCGGGGCCAAGCGCGGCCTTCGAAATCAGGTGCACCCGCAAGAGGCAATACACCGCGCCGTTCAGCATGCCGACGGCCATCAGCACCGCGGCCGGCGACGGCGCTTCGCGATAGGCGTCCGGCTTCCACGTGTGCATCGGCGCCAGACCCGCCTTGGTGCCGTATCCGATGAGCGCGAAGACCACGCCGAGCCGCAGCGTAAAGGGGTGCAGGCCCGGAGCGGCCTGCATGAATCTGGTCCAGTTCAGCGCGGCCATGCCGTCGCCGAGCTGCCCCTGACCGGACGCGAACAGCAATACGGTGCCGAGCAGCGCGAACCCGAGCCCGACGCTGCCGAGCATGAGGAATTTCCAGGCGGCCTCGAGGGAGGTGTCCCGGTCGTGGAACGTGATGAAGAACACCGACGTCAGGGTCGTGAGCTCCACGGCGATCCACAGGATGCCGAGATTGTTCGAAGCCGAGACGAGCAGCATCGCAAACACATATGCGGGTATCAGCGCGAAGAACTGGCGACGCCTCCGGGGCGTGACCAGCTGTCGCGCCTCGTTGCGACGCAGATAGCCCACGCCGTACGCGGCGGAGAGCAGACCGACGAACCCGCAGAGCACCAGCACCAGGGCCGACAGGCCGTCGACCCTCAGCGCGTCGCCGAAGGCCACCGGCGGCGCGCCGTGAAGGCACTCGCCGGCCGTCGCTACGCACAGCCCGAAGGTGAGCGCCAGACCTCCGACCATGGTGACTTCTTTGAAGGCACGCGGTCCGCCCAGCCCGCCGACGAGGGCCGTGGCCAGGGGAACCACCAACGTCCAGACCAGGAGGCTCACGATAGTCCGCTAACCCTTCAGCCTGGAGAGGCGGCTGATGTCCATCGACTCGAACCGGTCGACGATCCGGCGCACGAGGACGCCGAGGATCAACACCGCCAGCACGACGTCGAACGAAATGCCCAGCTCCACGATGAGCGGCATGCCGGAGGTGACGCCGACGGCCACGAGAAAGACCGCGTTCTCAACGGTCAGCAGCGCGAGGATCTGAGTCACGGCTTTTTTTCGGGTCACCATGAGAAAGAGGCCGATCAGCAGCAGCGAGATGGCGATGCCCACCACGTGATGGCTGACGCCGCGCGCCCCGTCCGGAAAGCCCGTGCTGCAGCGGTAGCCGACCACCGTCAAACCCACGCACACCAGCAGGGAAGTGGGGACATTCAGGAACGGCTCGATTTCCTGCCGGATGCCGATGCGGTCCACGACGCGCATCAGGAACCACGGGATGAGCAGACCCTTCAGCGCCACGGTCAGCGCGGCCGTGACGAACAGTTCGTGGCGCCCCTGCGACAAGGCAATCGCCGTGGCGACGATGCCGAGCAGCAGCGATTGAGCGCTGTAGAGGCGAATCGTCGTGAACAGCGCTTTCTGCGCCACCATGAGGTATGCGCTGACCAGCATGCCGGCGGCGCACAGGATCAGGACGTTGGCCGTCATAGAAACCTGATCGCCAGCGCCAGAAACGCGAGCGCCAGCGACACCGACACGAGTTCGGGCACGCGAAACAGGCGGAGCTTGGCATTCGTGCTTTCGGCGAGTGTGACGGCGATCGCAAACAGGACCACTTTGCCTGTCCACGCTGCCAGCGCTCCGAGGATCGCCAGCGGCGACGCGCTGGTGGCGATCCCTGTGGGAACGAACAGATCCACCAGGAGCGTGATGTACAACAACTCCTTCAGCGCCGACGCCCACTCCACCAGCGCCAGGTCCGGACCCGCATACTCCAGCACCATCGCCTCGTGGATCATCGTCAACTCGAGGTGCGTCGCCGGGTTGTCGACCGGAATGCGGCCTGTCTCGGCGATGACGATGATGAAGAGTCCGGCGAAGGCGAGCATATCGCTTGGATGAAACGACGGACCCTGCTGCAACACGTTTCTCGCCAGGACCCCAAGGTTCATGGACCCGGCCGCCAGTGCGGACGTGAAGAGTCCCAGCATCAGCGCCGGCTCGGAGAGCGCGGCAATCGTCATGTCGCGGCTCGCGCCCATGCCTCCGAAGGGGCTGCCGGTGTCCAACGCGGCGGCGGCAAGCGCGAAGCGCCCGAGCGTGAAGGTTCCCGCCAACAACAGGATGCCGCCCGACGCTTCGAGCGGCGCCGCGGCGACGAGCACCGGCACGAGGGTCGTGGCCGCGACCGCCGCCGAGAAGTACACCCGCGGTCCTGCCACGTAGACCCACGAGGCCGTTTCAGAACGGATCACTTCCTTGCGCAGCAGCTTTGCCAGGTCATAGTACCCCTGAGTCAGCGGCGGACCCTGCCGATTCTGGAGTCTTGCCTTCATCTTCTTGATGCCGGTCTTGAGCAGCGGGGCCACGGCCAGCATTCCGGCCGCCTGCAGCAGCGCCCCGGCGATGGCGACAAGCGCCTCCAGCATCACCTCGCCCCTCCGAGCCACATCAGCAGCAGGACGGCGAGCACGAGCACGTAGGCCAGGTAGGTATGAAGACTTCCGGCCTGCAGCACCTTCATCCCGTCGGCGACGTGCAACACGCCGCGTACCAATGGTCCGTAGATGTACCGCTCGAACGTGGGCTCGATCGATGTGCGGTAGCGCACCTCCTGCGGAAAATACGGGGAGACGTCGGCCAGGGCCTCCACCTTGCGCGTCGGCCGATACACGGCACGGAAGATCAGCATCAAGGGCTTCGAAAATGCCGTCGCCGTGTATTCCGTGCGTGCCGTCAACTCGCCGCCGCACCCCCAGGTCGGGACTCGCCGCACCGCCCGGTCCGTGTTCGTCACCCGCCATGCGAGAGCCAGGGCGAGCACCATGGCGGTGCCAAGAACGACCGGCACCAGCGCATCGAAGGATTCCGGCACCGAGGCGATTCCCATTGCGCTTCGGACCATGTCGGGCCGCGGCCGCAAACCCGGCAGCGATGCTGTGACGCGCCCGAGCGCGCCGACGAGGACTCCCGGGAAGAGACCGCACGCGACACACATCGCCGCCAGGAACGCTTGCGGCGCCAGCATCGAGGCCGGCGATTCTCGTGCCTCGGACGCCGCCCGGCTCCTGGGCAACGCCAGGAAACCGATCCCGAATGCCCTCACGAAACACGCCGCCGCCAGCGCCGTCGTCAACGCCAGCATCGCACCGCCGAGAGGAAAGTTCAGCCGCATCAGGCCCGTCGTCGACCCGAACCCGAGGAGCAGCGCCTGAAACATCAACCATTCGCTCACGAAGCCGTTGAGGAGCGGCAGCCCGGAAATGGCCATCGCGCCAACCAGAAAGCACAGTCCGGTCCAGGGCATGACCCTGAGGAGGCCTCCATACTGTTCGAGCTGACGGGTGCCGGTGGCCGTCACGACGCTTCCCGCGCCCAGAAAGAGGAGCGCTTTGAAGAGCGCGTGATTCAGGACATGCGCGAGGCTGGCTGTCACCGCCAGCGCGGCCAACTCCGCCCGGTCTTGCGCGAGAAAGACCATCCCCGTGCCGAGGCCGAGCAGAATGATGCCGGAGTGCTCGATGGTGCTGTAGGCCAGGAGCCGCTTGATGTCGTTCTGGGTCAGCGCGTACAACACGCCCAGAATGGCCGACAGCGTGCCCGCGCCCATGAACAGGAGCGCCCAATGCACGTCGGGAACGCCCAGGCCGAATGCGCAGACTTTGAGGAGGCCGTAGACACCGGCCGTAATGAGCACCGCCGACATGAGGGCCGACACACTGGTGGGCGCCGCCGGATGGGCCTCTGGCAGCCAGCCATGCAACGGAATGACGCCCGCCTTCACGCCGAAGCCCAGAAAGAACAGCGCGAACAGCCCGTGGCGCATTGGCCCCGACACGACATGGCCGGAGAGCAGCACCGCAAACGACAGCGACCCCGAGGCGGCTGACAGCGCCAGAAAACCGGCAATGAGGCAGCCTGTCCCGACGTGCGACATCACGAGATAGATAAATGCCGCCCGTCGGCTGGCGAGATCTTCGTGTCCGACGGCCACGAGCATCACCGTGGCCAGCGTCATCAGCTCCCAGGCAAACAGAAACACGATGACGCCGTCGGCCGCGAACACGGTTTCCAGTGCGCCGAGCAGCAGGTTGAACGCCGCTCCCACGGTGCTCGTGCGCGGCCCGGACACCGCATGGGCAAAATACGCCGTGCTGAACACTGCCACCGGAATCGCGATGAGGCCCAGCACCATCAGAAACCAGGCCGAGAGAGGGTTGATCACATAGCCGAACGTGATGCCCGAGGCGGCATGGCCGACGAGCACGCCGTCAACCGTGCGGCCGGCAGAGATCACGTGCACGGCAACCGTCAGCGTCAGTGCCGACGCCAGGATCGACCCGCCGAGCGACACGAAACGGCACGCCTTTGGCCTTCGAGTCAACGCGAGCGTCGCGGTGATGGCCAGCAGACGAATGACGAGCGCGGCCGGTAGGGCGGCCTGGACCAGGGCGACGATCAAGTCAGTTTCTCCACTAGAGCGGGCGGAGTTCCTATCGTAAGGGACGACTTGTCGCTGCCCATGATTTTTCGGCGTGCAGGAGCGAAAGGCCGGGAGAGGCCAGCACCGGAACGTTGCGCGCGCCGGCCACCTCTAATTCTGCGATAATTCCGCGCCGGCTGCCGTGTCGCCGGAACGGCCTCGGCCTCGCCAGACATCAGGGACGAGCCCGGTGAGTCAGCCATCAGCGAGCAGCCATCAACCATTGGCCATCAGTGAAGCTTCGCCTCAAACCGACCAGCAAGAACGGACCAGGGTGCGGCGGATCTTCACGAGGCGGCCGCTCGGCGGCCGCAGCTAAGACAGCTTCCAACGCCGAACCGAGCAAAACTTGCTTCATCTTGCGAGACTCTGGCTTTAGAAGATGTCTGGTCAGCGACAGGTGAGTCGTTAGCCGTAAGATTGGTCGGCTTGGCCTCAGGAGGGTTCATGGCGTGGAAGGTCCAGGGAAAAGGCGGCACCGGGAGTTCGTTGCCGGGCCGGGCGCTGGTCGTGCTCCGGGTATCGCTCGGTATTTTCATGATCGCGAAAGGCCTCGACAAGCTGGCGTGGTTCATCCATCCGAACCTTCTGGCCGTCAAGCTCGACGCGTTTCTGGCCAAGGCGACGCCGGCGAACCGTTGGTGGGTGACGCTGCTGATTCCCGGGGTCGCGGTGTTCGCGCGGCTGGTGCCGCTCGGTGAACTGGCGGCGGGTGCGGCACTCATCTTCGGCCGTTTGACGCGGCTCGCGGCCGTTCTGGCCTTTCTCATGATCCTGAATTTCCACCTGGCCACCGGGGCGCTGTTCCACACCGCATTCGCGAGCGACGGGCAGGCGTTCCCGGTTCTGGGCGGACTGCTGGCGATTGCGCTTTCGGGCCGGCGGTAGCGGCCTGTCCACGCCGATCACGGCCACTATCCCTAAACTATTTCGGTTTACGTTCGTCCAAACATCTCATCGTGTCGGTCGGAACCGTGATGTCGAGCTCGTTCAACCATTTCCCACGGAGGTCAGAGATGCGACGATTATCATGTCTCGCCGTGTTGGTCGCTTGCGCACTCTGCGCCGTCGAGCCGCGCCTCGCGGCGCAGAAGCAGGGGCAGGTGTTCATCAGTCTCAAGGGAGCCGACGGCGCTCCGGTCAGCGACCTCGGGGCCAGCGACGTCAGCATTTCGGAAGACGGTGTCGCGTGCAAGACCTTGAAGGTCGAGCCGATCGACTGGCCGGTCAAACTGCACCTGCTCGTCGACAACGGCAAGGCAAACACCAGTCCGATCAACCCATTGCGGGATGGCTTGACGGCGCTGTTCGAGCAGATGCCGGCCGACGTGGAAGTTGCGATGTATACGACGTCGCCGCAACCGCGCCCGATTGGGAAGCCGACCACCGACAAGGCCCAGTTGGTGAAGAACATCGGCCTGATTGCGCCCGATGGCGGCGCCGGCGCGTTCTTCGATGCGCTGTTCGAAGCGGCAACCCGAATCGACAAGGACAAGACGCCCAACTTCCCGGTGATCTTCATGGTCGGATCGGATTTCGGCAAGGTCAACATGAACGATCGCGATTTTCAGAGGCTGCAGGAGTTCATCATCAAGCACGCGATGACCGTCCACATCGTGGTGATGTCGAGCAGCTCTGGCGTCGGCTCGAGCGGCGGCGGAGCGCAGACGGAAATCGGGCTCGCCGTCACGAAACTGAGCGGCGGACGCTACGAGAACATCGCGACGACGAACCGTCTGTCGACGCTGCTGCCGGAGATCGGCAAGAAGATCGCGGAGAGCGCCACTCGCCAGCGCCACCAGTTCCGCGTTACCTACGAACGCGCGGGAAACCCCAAGCCGGGCGCGCAGATCGCTCTCTCGATCTCAAAGCCGGGCACGCCGACGCTCACGCTCGACGGACACATGCCTTGACGCAGCGATGATGACGATCGACGAGCCGATGAGCGGCAGAGCACCCGGCAGCTGCACGTCCCGAATGTAGACGCCGGCCAACCGCGCCAGCACCAGTCCGGCTGAGGCGCCGAGGATGACGCCGAGCGCCGCCATCCTCGGCGCCGCCTCTCCCCGAGCGCCGGTGTACGCGGCGCCCCATGTCGGCAACGGACTTCGATGGCCGGATTCCGGCCTGGCGAAAGGCGAGAACTCAGGCTGCGACCGCCGAGCACGACGGCCGCGACGCGTCGATCGGGTTGTTGGACATTACGCGGACGTGCCACCCATCGCCGCGAAATGCTCTCTCAGTAGATCGTGAATGAACCGGTAGCGCCCGCCCACCCGCTGAAGCAGCATCCGCTCTGTCGCGTAATTCAAGAAACGCGCGTACCGCCACGGCGCGAGGCCAAAGAACCACAGCACGGACCGCAGCGTGAAGTGCTGAATGCACGCGACGCCGGGCACGAATCCTCCCATCACCCCGAACAACATCGCGGGCCCCAGGCCGAGATTCACCCAGTCGAGCACGCTCGGGGCCGTCCGGGTCCACACCACGCCGGCCGCCAGATTGAACAGACTGTAAGGAAGACCGACAACGAGGACACCAACCAGCGCGAACACGCCCACGTTCTTCGCCGACTGCCGGATCCCCTGGTTCGGTGCGGTCCTCCTCTCGACGTCTGGCCCGGTCAACCCACTGAGTAGACCGAACAGCGCACCCAGGAACGCCCCCATGATCAGCCCGAGCACGGCGGCTATCACTGCCACCCCGAGTGCGACCCAGAGGCCGGTGATCCACGCCCAACCGAGTCTGGCGGTCATCAGCACGACACCGCGCACGACCCCGAATTCTCCGGCATGCCGCGCGGCGACCGCCATCAATCCGGCGGCGGCGGCGATGCTGCCGCCGATCAGCAATGCCGTCCGCGTCCGCCTCCGCCAACGCGCGGCGCCCGGCTGCGCCGGCGCCGCGCCCGCGCGCGCGAACCCGCCAGCCAGGCCGGTAGCGAGCGCCGCGGTCGCCGCCACGCCGACGCCGCCCAGCATCCACACGCCGACCGAGCCGATGAAACCGCTCGGGACACTCTGAGTCCACCAGCTGATCGCGCCACACCCGAAGCCGCCGATCAGGCCGGCGACGAGCGCGCCGGCAAACCGCGCCGCGGATAGCGGATTCGCACCGCCGCCGAATCGAACGATCAGGCCAATGCTTACGCCTGCAAGCGCGCCGAAGAGCGGTCCCATGATAGGCCACGCGCCGGCACCCAACGCCAATCCGCTCACGATCGCGTCGGCCGCCGATCCGCGCCGCGGTCCGCCGGGGCCGCCGGCCCGCCAACCGCCTCGCCGGACGGTCAGCAGGATCGCGGCCGCGAGCGCCAGCAGCGCGATCGCACCTGCGATGTTCCCGGCCATGCTGAAGCGCGTGAGCTCGGGGCTGATGTGCTCGCCGAGCCACTGGTCCCGCACCGTGGACACGCCGATGAGCAGTCCGATCACCGATCCGACATACGTCAGATGATGCAGCCCGGCGAGCGACATCGTGCGCAGCCCAGCCGCCATGCCGTGCCAGCCCTTGGTCCAGGACCACGCCAGCGTCTCGATCGGCCGGATGGTTTTCCGCGCGGCCATCGTGAGCCCAGCCGCCAACCCCATCATTGCGACGAACAGCCAGTCGTGCCGATACCAGAGTTCCAGGCCCGGCGTTCTCGCCGAGACATTCAAATACTCCACGCCGATCGCGCCTCGTGGAATCCAGCCGAAGAGCCCCAGGCCGAGCGACATGGCGAGAAAGAAGGCGGCGGCGCCCGCCATCGCCACGCCACCTCGATAGAGCACGCGCCGGGCGCCCGGCGCCAGCCACGCCGGCTGCAGGTGCTCGATCATCAGCTCCGCCTGGCCGTGCTCCTTCATCGTCCTCGCGAGCCAGACCAGCCAGTGGATGGTTCGCGCCTTCGAGAAGGGTCGAGCGGCCGCGTCGCCGGACAGCAGCCGCCGGATGTAGACGTCGAACAGGCGCGCCTGCCGTTCGGACGCCGGCGTGACGCGCTGCCAGTCCTCCGCCGGCATTTCTTCATATGCGACGGTGATGATGCGCAGCAGCAGCGGCGTCCGCGCCAGCTCTATTGTCTTCTCGTCGCCGCGTATGCCGTCCCACAGAGCCGGCGATTCCGCCTGCACCAGGTACTGGCGAATCTGCTCGTCCTCCAGCGGCAGCAAGCGAACGGCGCCATTCAACTGCAGCTTGATCTGATAGTTCTCGTACTCGGCGAGGCGGCAGCAGACGACGAGGTGCGGCGGCCGGTAGTCCTGCTGGAACCGGTTGATCGACTCCACGCACGGCTCCTGGTGCTCCGGCGCCACTTCGTCCAGGCCGTCGAAGAGCGGCACGAGCTGCCGCTCGGCCAGCCACGCCCGGCCGCACGCCATGCGGACGCCGTATTTCGTTTTCAGATGATCCACCAGCCACTCGGCCAGATCGTGCCCGTCTTTCCGCCACGACGACAGGTTGCACAGGACCGGCATCGGCTCGGAGGTGTCTTTTTCCGCGCGCTCGAGCAGCGCCTGGGCGAGCTCGAGGAGGGCCGTGGTCTTCCCGGATCCGGGGGCGCCGAGAATCAGCAGCCTGCCCCCGACCGACTCGTCATCGAACAGCTGCACGATCCGCACCTCCGGCGCGAGCGGCGCCCGCGGCTGATGGGGGATCCGGACGTCCGGGTCCCACCGCCGCGTCACCTGGTCCGGCTGTTTCTCCTTGAGGACGTTCAGCATGCCGCCATGAATCGACTGCGCCAGCCGCCCCGCGGCTTCGCTCTTCACATCGGCCAGAAAGTCCTGGCGGTTGCGCAGGTCGCGACCGGCGGGCCGGTCCGGCCGATGCCGGCCCTGCGGCGTATCGTCAGACACGGACAGCAATGCGGCGGCAAGGGCGTCCCACGCCGCGTCATCACTGTTCGCCGAAGTGAAATCGAGATACTGGACGGTTTGAAGCTGACGGGGAATGTCGCAGGCCTGGTAGAGCACCGGCACAATCGGCTTGGCGAGGTTCAGCGCGGTCCGCAGCTCGCCCCGGACCTCCGCAGACGCGACCGCGGCCGGCGAGAGGACGATCAGCAGATTGGCGCAGGTGCGCAAGCGCTCGTCGATACTCCGGTCCCAATCGGCGCCGGGCGCGAGTTCGGTGTCCACCCAGGTCCGACTGGCGCGAGCGCTCAGCTCGGCCGTCAATCGGCGGACGAACTCCGAATCCTCCCGCGCGTAGCAGACAAACGTGTGGCCATCCGCGGATCGGTCCAGAGGCGGTCGGGATGCGGCTGCGCCGGGATCGACGGAAACGTCTGGAGGCATCGTAGACGCGTGCTCTCGGGGGACTGTACACGAAATCGCCCTGCGCATTGAGACGCTCGAGTGAACCGAGTATCCCTTCATTCAAACGCCGCACGGTCACTCCGGTCCCATTCAACGCACACGCGTTGACCCGACACGTTTCGCTCGGGCACGTGTAAGTAAGCGTCTCCCCCGTTTGCAGTCCAGGATTGGCCGATAGGCATTACGAGCGACGACCTCGTCGCCTGGTTTGAACGGCGCAAGATCGCCGGTCTTCAACGGTTGTCTGTTGAACGTCCAACCCGATGGCGCCGATACAATCCGCGTGCGGCGGAGCTTGGTGCGAATTTCCTACAACCCAGCAGCGGTCGTCCCCCGTCCGCCCCGTGGGCTTGACGTGAACGAGCGTCGCACGCAACATTGGGCTGCACACGATGCGGTTCAAAGTCGCTTTTGCCTTGTGCGTCGGTCTATGGTGCGTGGCGGCACAGGTCCCGACGTCCTTGAACGCTCAGCGCGGCGCGATGTTCTTCGGATCGGCCGAGGACATGGCCATCAAATACAGTACCGCGTCGCTCGACAATGCCGTCGTCGGAGTCAACGAGAGACTGAGAGAAGGCCGGCTTCGTCTCGCCTTCGACGGCCGCGGCGGATATCTCCAGTCGGCGCTCGAGGCGCTCGAGATCCCGGTCGAGTCCCAGATGCTGGTGTTCTCGGCGACCAGTCTGCAGGCCCGGCTGATCAATCCAAACAACCCACGGGCGCTCTTCTTCAACGATCGCGTCGTGCTCGGTTATGTCCGGCAGGGCGAAATTCTCGAGGTGGCTGCGCAGGACGCGACCGAGGGCATCGTCTTCTACACGCTGGACCAGAAGGCCGCCGACGTGCCGCAGTTTCAGCGTGTCCGCGCGTGCCTTGGCTGTCACTTGAATGCGGACACGCTGGGCGTTCCAGGTTTGCTGATGTTCACGACGATCCCAGGATCCGACACGCGTCCGACGAGGTCGGCGGCGATGGACCACCGGATGCCGCTCAAGGACCGCTTTGGCGGCTGGTTCGTCACGGGCACCAGCGGCCTCGCCGAGCATATCGGCAACAGGGTCCCCGCCCTCGACGGCCGCTCGAGTCGCGAGCTGGCCTCTGCGAGCGGACTATTCGATCCGGACGGCTTCCGCGCGACGACCAGCGATATCGCGGCGCTCATGGTGTTCTCTCACCAGATCTACATGACCAACCTGATCACGCGAGCGGGATGGGAGGCGCGGGCAGCCGATCCCAGACTGCACCCGCCCTTTGTGGCGGCGCCAGGAGAGGACGCCCGTGTCGCCGAGGTCATGAGCGGCGTCGCGAACGAGGTCGTCGACTACATGCTGTTCATCGACGAAGCGAAGTTGACGGACCGCGTCCAGGGGTCGTCGGGCTTTGCCGAGCGGTTTTCGGCAGAGGGTCCAAGGGACAAGAAAGGCCGCTCGTTGCACGAGCTCGACCTCGGCCGCCGTCTGATGACGTACCCGTGCAGCTATTTGATTTACTCGGCCGCCTTCGACCGCCTGCCGCCCGCTGCCAAGGACCCGATTTACCGGCGGCTGTGGCAAATCCTCTCCGGCAATGAGCGGCAAGATCGCTACAGGTCGGCATTGTCGCTGGCGGATCGGCGCGCGATCGTCGAAATCCTGCGCGAGACCAAGCCTGACCTGCCCCCGTACTTCCAGGACGTGACGAGGTAGTTGGAGACGATCGACGTGTTCGGCAGGCGGTTCAGGCGCTAGTGTCGTGCGTTCGACGATTTAGTACACGGCTTCCGGCGCGCGGCGCCCGCATGGCAAGGCGCGACGACCGAGGATACCGGGAGTATCTGAGGGAGGAGCAACGCCGCCAGGCGGGATGCCCCGCCCGGAAGACGTCCTAAAGCGTCGGACGCAGGACACTAGCATGAAGATGGGTGGTGGTCATGAACAGGAGCACTATGGCCGCGACATTCAGGCAGGTCCTCGCTTTCACGCTGTTTGTCAGCTGGTGTCACCCGGGCGCCGCGGATGCGCAGGAACGGTTTCCGCGCGTAGAGTACCTGGCCGGCCGCCCGGAACTGCTGAAACCGACCGAGGTCACCCTGGTGCTCGACGACCGGGAATTGCGCGCCGAGCAAACCGTCTATTCGGATCGGGGATCGTCGGTGCGCACCGTGTTCAGCATCCCCCTGACAAACATCATCGACGTGGGTGCCTCGCTGCGGGGCGACCCTGACGGGCTGGTCCTGACCGGGCCTTCGGGCGTGTCCTCGTCGTTGACGCAACAGGAATATGTCACGCTGACGCTGCGGGCCGGCGACAGGATTGAAGCGATCTTGTTGAAAGTTGAGCGGCAGCAGAGCGCGGGCATCGCCGCCAAGATCGAGTCCGCCGCGGACAAGGCGGTGGCGCCGCCGAACCGCTCTGAGAAGGCGCGCACCGTGCGGCCGTCCCGCCGTCCGTTGCGCATGGTCAAGGTCGTGCGAAGCGCGAGCAGACGGTCGCGCCGCACCCTTCACCAGTCACACGCCCGCGGGTCGCGCGCCTGGCGCGTCGGCGCGGATCAACCGGCCATCGAACGGCTCTGACGACGGACGCGGGTAATAATGGCGCTCTCCGCGCAAGGACTTGGTGTCTGGCCGCGAGGTCAGCGGGTCTGTGTGGTCTGACAGAGCGTGTCAACGTCGAAATCGAACGGCTCGTTCGCGGCCACCCACCGTCCTGATTCGCTCCTGAAGACCCACGACACGATCCGTCGGCCCGCCTCGCGACAGAGAGTTTTCTGCGATCGAAGACCACGTGCCGACACCAGGGTCGCGTCGTAGAAGAACAGTACCGCGTAGTTCGACCCGGCCGACGTCGCCTGGATGCCGACCTTGCGCCACGACGTGAACAGCTCCAGCACGGACGGCTTCCCGCGCGGATTGCAGCGGCTGTCGAACACGTAGCAGTGCAACGCGCTGCGTGGATCGTCGAGATCGCTGGCGGCTCCCGAGCTCGGGCCCGCCCAGTCGTAGGCCATCAGCGTCGAAATATCCTGCTCGAGCACCGCCCGTACGATCCGGTCCCCGAGCTGCTTCAGGTTGTCGAGCGGCTGCGGCTGTTTGCGCTGGCCGACCGACAGTGTGAGGGCGACGGCAAGTCCGAGCGCATACATGGGTGGCAACAGGACAGCTATCCGATTATAGGGCCAGCGAGATCATCGAGAACAAGCCCTTCGCAACTCGGTGTCCTCGGCGAGCTCTGCGGTTGATTTCTCACTGAAGAGCATCGGACATCGATCGGAACCGGCCTGTGCATGATCCAGAATAAGCCGGAGTGACACCCAACCGGTTTTCGTCGTCTCGGCGTCCAGCCGGCAGTTGGTTATGGGCGGCGGTCGCGGTGTCCCTCGTCGTCAGCCTCACACCGTGGTCGCGGTTCCTTCTCTATCCGTTCAAGCTCTTCACGACCTGGGTCCACGAATGCGGTCATGCGTTGATGACCCTTCTTGTGGGCGGCCGCGTCATGGCGATTACCATCGAGCCCGACACGAGCGGCCTGACCCAGAGCCTCGTTCCCGTGGGCCGCGCGGCCCGTGGCCTGGTGGCTTCCTCAGGCTATCTCGGTGCGGCGGTCGTGGGCTGCCTGCTGATCGCTGCCACGCGCGTCGAGAAATGGGCGCACGCCATTCTGCTGGGTCTCGGCGCATGCATGCTGTTCACGCTCGTCTTCTGGATGCGCAATCTTTTCGGCGCCGGGGTGGCGCTTGTCTGGGGTGTCGCGCTCATCGCGCTCGCCCGCCAGGGCAGGGGAGCTGCTCCGCGATTCCTCTTGAGCCTGCTGGGCATCCAGGTAGCGCTCAACTCGGTGTATGACATCCGTGTGCTGTTCCGGATCGATCGCGGTCAGTCCGACGCCGCAACGATGGAAAGGCTTTTTTTGCTGCCGTCGTGGGTGTGGGCCGCCGCGTGGATGCTCACGAGCCTCGCGATGCTGGGCGCGACGCTGCGGATCACGCGCGGGTCTCGCCGAACCAGCTCGAGCTGGTTCGGCTGACGTTCCAGGTGCGGCGGGGCTGGGAAGCGGCGCCTCGGACCGACCCGGCCCCGCGCGCCAACGCGTGGGAGCGATCGTACGGATCTCCAGTGGACTCAGGGGTTCTCCCCAGGGAACGCGTCGCACGACACGTTGGGGTTCCAGTTCGTGAACGCGCCGTTGGGATTGTCCTTCCAGGCCCAGACGTGCAAGGTGTAGAACGCTGGCAGTCCGAAACGGTTGGGGCTCTCGAACAGGTGAAAGAGCTGTCCCATGAGCTCGGGCGGGCCCTTGTGCTCCGGGTTGGCTTCCCAGGCGTCCTTGAACACCACATAGTCCGCGCCGGTCAACCGGATCCGGCCGTTCGGCAGCGGCTCGTAGAGCAGGATCTCGGGATGCCACACGTTCACTTCGCCGTCACCCAGCAGGGCGCCGTTCACGAAATGCATGCCCATCGCCCCGAAGTCCGATCCGCTCACGCAGCCGAACGTCAGCACGTAGTCCGGGCCGGGGTTGTCCAGAAAGCGGAATGGCTGCGTCGCCTGCCTGACCGCCTGGACCAGTGCGCTGGCCTGCTTCTTCTGCGCCGCGGTCTGCTCCTGACCACCCGCTGCCAGCGAGTGGGAATGGTCATCCTGCGCCAGGGCGCTTGACGGCCAGGCGCTCATGAGCATCAGACCGCCGACCATGGAATACCGGAATTGCCTCGCGATTCGTTCGAGCTTCATCGTGGAAACCTCCATACCTCAGATACACACCAGAAACGGTGGGCGCTCTGACGCGCGACGCGTCGATTGCCCGTTGAAGAGAAGCGCGGGAAGACCAGAAGGTCGCCGCACATCAACATAGGCAGTTGCGGCCGAAACCTTTCGTGCGCCGAACCTGTCTTCACATCCGATCAAAACTTCATCCGACGATTCATCGACCACCGCTGGGCACCGCGTTGCGGGCTTGGTCTTCAGATGTCGCGTACTGAAGTGCACGCTTCGTCAGGAGTGCCGGCGGTTGTGCACGAGACGAACGCCGAAGGATTGGAGGGCGGGGTCACAGCATGTTCACCGCACGAGCCGCCAGGATGGCGAGCACCGTCAGTGAAATCATCGATTGGAGCATCATCATCGCTTTCGCCCACCGTGCCAGCGCGGGCGTGTCTGTCGGGGAAAACGCCGTGCTCGTGTTGAACGCCAGGAACAGGTAGTCCACGAAATGCGGCGACCACCCCAGCTTGCTGCCGTCGTCGTCGGGCCCCGGGGGAATGGTCATTTGCGGAAAGAGGAAGGCGCCCTCTGCATGCCGGAGGCGCGAGTCTCTGCCGTATGGGCCACCCGCGTCGAGACGCCAGTACCAGAGCGCGAACACCAGGATGTTGGTGAGCCACAGTGACGCGGCCGAGAGCAGCAGCGCGGAAGGGGACTGGCGGTGTGAGGGGAGCGCAGCCACGAGCAGGGTGACAGACAACACCAGGCCGGCCGTCACCACCGCGCTGATGATGAGCCCCAACAGGCGGTTGAGATCGTGTCGGCCCGTTCGATGCGTCACCAACGTCGGTACGAGGAGTACGCCGATCGCCGCGGGAAACAGCCATCGGGGACCGATCACGAGGTCCGTGTGCAGCGACAGGTAGAGGCCGCCGACTCCAAGAATGGCAATCAGCGCCGGCCACCGAGGTTCGGGCGGACGTACTCCAGACGGTGCGTCCGGCTGTGCGTTGGCCCGCGTGACCGACGCAACGGCTCGCTCGGTGCCCGACCGTGACGTGGCCTCGCGGCGATGTTGCCGACCGCTGCGTAATGGCACTCAGACCCTCCATGCCGTGAGCGCAACCGTCGCCGGCTCCCGCCCTGCGCCGTGCTCAACGTTACCGGTGCCCGGCGCCGCCCTGGCCGGTGTCGAATGTACCCAAATTATGGCTCTGCCGCACCTTTCGGCTCCGCCTCATCTGGTGGGCGGCTCTGTGAATCCGAACGTGCGCACGTCAAGGCGCGTGCAGTCTGTTGACCTCCACTTGTGCTGGCGCGGCCCCCGTCTTTGCGTACGAGAAAAAGCTGGAAACCATCCGGCGGCCGCGGCCTATACTTCATCTTCCTACACCTGCCCGGGTGCCTCAGACGATTCAGGTCGCAGCGCCCACCGTCATGCGGAGGACCTGTGGATCACGAGTGCACTCTGAACGTCCAACATGGAACTGTCGACTGTATGAACAATCGCTGGCCGGTCCCCTGGAAACGTGATTCGCCACCAAAGTCCCGGGCGGGGCATCCCGCCTCGCGGCGTTGCTCCTCCCTCACATATGGCAGGGAACTCACGCTCGTCGCCACTCTCGCCGTCTTGTTGTTGCTCCCGGCCTGCTCTCGCGCACCCGCCGCGGACCAGGACCGGGCCGACCTGCAGCGCCTCATGGAGAAGTACCTCGACTCCATCAAGACCGCGGATACGAAGCTCGCCGGCGAGGTGTGGTCGGAAAGTCCGGATCTCGTAGTGGTCACCCCTCTCGGCCGGTTTCGAGGCTGGGAAAGCGTGAAGGAGAACGTCTACGTCAATTTCCTGCAGAAGACGTTTGCGGAGCGAAACCTCCAGACGAGTAATCTCGAGGTTCATACCACCGGCAGCGCCGCCTGGGCAGTATTCGATTGGACGTTCACGGCGAAATTGACCAGTGGACAGCCGTTCACGTCAAAGGGATGGGAGAGCCACGTTTACCAGAAGACGGACAAAGGGTGGCGCATTGTGCACCTCCACTATTCCGGAATGGCTCCTGCGGCTCCGGTGGTTGAACTCACGGGAAAACCAATCCTGGTCGTCAGATCCTTTACGGCAGCCTCGGATGTGGTGTGGCCCTACGATACGAAACAGTTGCAGGCGCAGACCGTCGCGGAATTCAAGGTCATGCTCGGCAAGGATCTTGATGTTCTCGCTGAAGCACCGCCGGCGCCTGCGGGCAAGGTCTATACGCTCGACGTCGAAGTCACCTCGTGGAATCCCGGCAACGCGGCCAAGCGCGTGATCGTCGGGTTGGGCTCGGGCCGGGAGGCCGCTGATATTCGCTATCGAATCACCGACGGTTCAGACCAGAAGGTTCTGGAGCGCAAGGACACCATTCGTACGAACTATTATTCCCAAGGCGCCGGATCGACAGGGACGCTCGCGCATCCATTCGCTGAAAAAATGGCCGAGCGGATCAGGAACGCCAAGTTCAGATAGAGGTTCCCACGCACAGCCGTTCGCCGGACGCGCGGGTTGACGCTCAGCAGGGCCGGAGCGTCACCGCGGGTCGCGATTCAGCGGCACACAGACTGAATGCCACGGCCATCGATCTGAAGAAACACTCTTTGTACCGAGTCGCCGTGCGCGCAACCGTTGACGCGATAGCGCAGGTACTCCTGCGTCCAGACCACGTCGCCTTCGTTGTCGACGGACGTCAGGATGGGCGATCGCCGCAGACCGTCGCGGTACTTGGCTTCGAGTTGGGTCCGGAAATCCAGTGACTCGTTGCGTGGCGGAAAGTTCACCTGGCCGCCCGCCGCACTGCCGCAAACGTCGGACGTGCCGCCATCGATCTCGGACATCACCCGGGATACCGCCGCGGCGTGGGCGCATTGATTGACCCGGAATCGCAAATACTCCTGGGTCCAGACGACGTCGCCTTCGTTGTCGACACTCGTCGGGGATCCGCCGCGCCGGAGCCCGTCACGGTACTTCACCTCGAGCTGGTTCCGGAAATCGAGCGATTCGTTTCGCGGCGGAAAGCTGATCACCACCGGCGGAGTGGTGGTGGGCGGCGGCGCGGGAGTTGACGCGCCGTACAAGAACTGTGCGCCCTGAATGTCATCGCCGGCGAGCGTATCGAGATCGCCCAGGACCGAGTTCATGATCGCGGTGGTGTTCTGTCCGTAGTCGTTGGGATGTGAGAGCCCCAGCACGTGGCCGAACTCGTGCATCGCAAACCGGCGGAAGTCGAGCAGATTGGCGCCAGTCGAGGTTCGCCGCGTTGGACCGCGATAGGAGTTCCACGACAGGGTGTTCCTGAAGATCACATCTGCCTCAGAAAGTCGGCCGCTGGTGATCCACGTCAGCGTCAACGCCGCCACGCCGTTTCTCTGAGTGCCGCTGGCGTAGTCGTCGAAGTCCCGCCCGTAGGCGGTCGACGACCAGAACACGTTGTTCGAGCCGTTGGTCATCGCCACCCCGGCGGTCGAATCGCGGACGACGCGGAACTCGACGCGCGAGAGATATCCGTTCCACGTCGCCAGCGCGCTTTCGGCCGACGCCCCCCAGGACGTGAAACCGTCGATCAGCGCACCGTTGGACGAGCCCAGCTGCAGTTGCATGACAATCGCGCCGTCGCGCCAGGTTCCGCCGGATGCTACGTACGAAGGCGCACCGTTCGGAAGAGCGAAGAAGACCGCCGCCAGTACGGCGACGCGAAACGCCCCTGAGCGCGTCGTCGTCATCGCGGTCCCGGGTTGTCCAGGCGTTGGCGGATCTCCTGCCGGAACGCCTCGAGCGAGAGACTCGGTGTGGAGCGCAGACTCTGGGATCGCGGACGCCCGACAAAGGTGGTGGACTCGAGCGCGGCGCCATCGGAGAATCGGACCTCGTCGATCGCCCGGCGCGGGTCCCGCAACACCCGGAACCGTCCGTATCCCAACCCCATCACCGGACTGATCGCGTTTCGATTGCCGACAAAAAGGATGTCGCGATCGCCGACCGAGAACTCCGGCGCGCCGGAGACCCGGAGAGTCGTCTCGCCGACCGTGCCGCCGAGAAACTCCAGGCTCGTTTGCGTCTGGAGGCCGCCCTTGAGACTCTCGTCGACGCGGAATGTCACCAGGGTGACGATCGCGCGGCCGTCAGGCGTATCGACCCAATGAGAATAACGGCTGACCGTCTCGCCGATGAAAATCTCGCGAGCGTTGTCAATCAGCTCCGTGAAGGTGGGCGCCAGAACAGTGCTGGGCGATGCGATTCCGGCGGCGAGCAGCACCGCGCCGATACCGACGACCGCGACCAACCGCAACGACATGCGTTCCTCCTTGAAGCCCGGCGAGATCGCGCCAACGTTCGCTTTCAGGGCCGGCGTGTGAGAACAGGTCGGATGATGAGTCAAACCAGGCACGGGCGCAAGGACGGCCCGCCAGCCGCCTTGCGCCAGATTTGCTCGTCGCAAGATATCTGCGTGCGAGACACCAGGGTAATCGGCCGACAATCCGAAAGCTTCAAATCATAATCGGCCGTTCTGGCCGCTGTAATCGCGTTGAAAAACGGTTGAGCTCTTACTTCGCGCTCCGCAGTGAGCGGAACCCGGCGCGGAGTTCGGCCGAAAATACATCCGGGTGCTCCCACGCCGCGAAGTGACCGCCCCGGTCGGCTTCGTGAAAGTAGATCAGGTTGTGATAGGCCCGACGCGTCCACGACTCCGGAGCACGATAGACCTCGTCCGGATACACCGAGACGGCCACGGGGACAGAGATCTTGTCGGTCTTCAGCGAGCCTGCGCTAATCAGGTTCTGGTCGCGGTTCTCCCAGTACAACCGTGCCGCTGAAGTCGCGGTGTTGCTGAGCCAGTACAACGTGAAGTTGTCCAGCACTTCATCCTTCGTCGGCGTCTGCTTGGGATCCTTGCCGTACGACCA
>JBDTVS010000006.1:0-10632 GCA_040007095.1 Acidobacteriota bacterium | reverse complement strand
TCGCCAGTCACCATCGAGTAAGTCTGATTGACATACTTATTTATTTCCACTGCCTAACTTCCATGAGCAGCTGCTCGTCGCCTTCGAGCCGCTTCATCAGGCGGTCGCAATCGACAACTGCGCGTGAAGACCGCGCGTCTGGCACATGGTCAGCCCCTCTGGTCCGTCTGGCAGGTGCTCCACGGCGGCATACAGGAGCGCGGGCTCGATGGGTTTGGACACGTAGTCGTCCATGCCGGCCGCCAGACAGCGCTCGCCATCCCCTTTCATCGCGTGTGCAGTCATCGCGACGATACGCATATGACCGCCGTTCAGCTGTTCGCGTGCGCGGATGGCGGCGGTCGCTTCGAGCCCGTCCATCTCCGGCATCTGCAGGTCCATGAGTACGACATCGAACCGGCCGCGGTCGAGCGCGGCAAGAGCCTCCAGCCCATTGTCGGCGACGATCACCGTATGTCCTCGTTTCGACAGCAACCCCACGGCCACGCGCTGATTGACGATGTTGTCCTCCGCGAGCAACACGTTGAGCGCGCGCGTCGCCTGCAGAGTCGGCGGTCTCGTGCCACGATCCACCAACGTCGTTGACGCGCCACAGAGCGCCCGGCCGATTGCGGCGTGCAGCTCAGCGGCCTGGATCGGCTTGGTGAGATAGACCGACACGCCCAGTTCGCGACACCTCGACGTTTCCCCGTGATGACCGGACGAACTGAGCATCATGATGGTCGCACTCGCCAGATCCGGCAGGGCGGCGATCCGCTCGGCGACTTGAAAGCCGTCAAGATCCGGCATGTTGACGTCGAGCAGCACGAGCGCAAACGGCCGGCCCGCGCTCGCGGCGATTGACAGATGGTCAATCGCCTCCCGGCCGCCCTCGACGGCCGTCGGGAGGGCGTGCCAGCGTGTGAGCTGGGCGTGCAGGATTCTCCGGTTGATGGCGTTGTCGTCGACGATCAGCACCCGCACGTCGGCGAGCGACCGTTCGGGCACCTGATCGGAGGCCGGCAACTCGACGGTGGCGAAGTCGGCGGTGAAGTGAAAGGTACTGCCGGCACCGGGCTCGCTCTCCACCCAGATGCGCCCGCCCATCAACCGAATCAGGTTCGCGCAGATAGTCAGCCCGAGGCCTGTGCCCCCGAATCGTCGCGTCGTCGAGCCGTCGGCCTGACTGAAGGCCTCGAAGATGGTGGCATGCTGCGTCGCGGGGATGCCGATGCCCGTATCGCTGACCTCGACATGTAACGTCGCGGACTCGTGGGTCCGATTCACTTCGCGAATGGCGAGCATCACGTGACCGCGCGCTGTGAACTTGATCGCATTGCCGATCAGGTTGGTCAGGATCTGCTGCAGCCGCAACGGGTCCCCCGCGAGGCCGGTTGAGACATCAGGGTCGATATCCAGCAGGAGCTCGAGCCCTTTTTCCTCCGCCTTCACCGCCAACGGCTTGAGGATGGTGCCCACCAGGTCGCGGATCGAGAAGGGAACGGATTCGATGGCCAGTCTGCGAGACTCGATCTTGGAGAAGTCCAGAATGTCGTTGAGAATGGCGAGCAGTGAGTGGGCCGACGACTTGACCGTGACGAGGTAGTCATGCTGCTCGTCAGATAACACGGTGTCGAGGGCGAGCTCGGTCATGCCGATGATGCCGTTCATCGGGGTGCGGATTTCGTGGCTCATGTTGGCCAGAAACTCGCTCTTGGCCCGGCTGGCCTCCATCGCCTTGTCGCGGGCCGCCATCAGATCGGTGTTCGTGTCGCGCAGCTCCGCCGTGCGGGCTTCGACGATCTGCTCGAGCCCTTCCTGATGCCTCAGGAGCGTGCGATCCCGCTCCTGAATTTCCCCGAGCATCTCGTTGAACGCGTTCACCAGGTCGCCGATCTCGTCGCGGCCGAGCGGCTCGACCCGCAGGTCGTACCGATGATCGCGCGTGACCATACGGGTGACGCTGGAGAGCCGCAGTAAAGGCGTCGAAATCACCCGCTGCAAACGCCAGCCCACGACGACGGCGATCCCGATCGCGCCGATCAGGGCGAAGACGATGATGCCGCCGAACCGGATCGTCCGCTGTCGGACTTCCGAGACATCGGATTCCACGACGACCATGCCGATCACCTCGTGCTTGAGCGTGATGGGCCGGGCCACGACCAGACTGCCGCCGCTGAGCGACTGCCAGGGCCGATGCTCTTTCAGGATGGCTGCATCGGGTGCGGGCCTCGTGGATCGCGCCGTCCCCTGTCGCTGGTATTGGGCGAGGCGCGTGGCGTCGGGCAGGACGATTTCGGCCGAGACGATGTGGGGGTTGACGGCCACGGCGCCGAGCGTGTGTCTGGCGCTCTCGGCGTCGCCAAAGGCGATCGCCGCACTGCTGTTGTCCCCCACCACATCGGCCAGCAGGCCCACGTCGCGGCTGAGCCGCTCGCGCGAGCTCGAGACGTCGTACAGCACGATAATCACGCAGGCCACCACCACCGACGCCGTGCTGGTCGCCACGCCGATGGCGGTGAGCTTTCGCGCCAGCGAGAGATGCCGGAACCATTGCTTAACGGGCAGCATCGGGTCCGTCCTTGACGATCTGGGCGAGGCCGAGCAGTTTGGAGCTGATCTTCAGGTGCGCGCGCTTGGTCGCGTCCAGATTGACCGCCATCCGCAGGTGATCGCCTTCCGAAATGAGCTGCCCGACGCCGCCCAGCTCCGCGAACTGAACGCCGTCGCTGATGGTGAGGACCGGGGAACTCTTCACGGCGCGCAGCAACTGGCCCGTCTGTTTCCGATCGAGACCGCTGACGTATAGCACATGGCACGACTGAACCGGACCATCGGCGCTGATGACCTCGACGGTCAGTTGGTGGCTGTCGATGCCCCGACCCTTGACCGCCTGTTCCAACGCTTCCGCCAGCGCGGCGTCGCCCACGATGCACAACGACAGCCGTTGCCCCTGAGGCAGCGCCTCGGCCGACCACTCGGCAAACTTCGCGAAGTTGTAGACAAAGGCCGCCTTCAACTTTGGCGCCGTCAGGCCCTGGGCGGCCACCGGTCTCGGCAGCAGCAGCGTCGCGAGCATCATGAGGCACGCCCACAGCCGGAAAGTCGGCTGGCGGCGTTCTAGAATTTCCATGACAGGCTCACATTGCCTCCCCGCGGGATGGCCGTGTGGGCGACGGGGGTGACGCTTGACGTGTATTCGGCGTGCGCGGGATCGAACAGGTTCTGTCCCGTCGCGATGGCGGACAGCCGATGGCTGATCTTGAACTCGACGCGCGCGTCGGCGCGGGTGTACGCCTCGGCGCCCATCACCCGGAGCGGTCCCACGTGATAGACCGACGCGTCGAATTGCATTCTCGGCGTCGGCCAGAGCGATCCGTGCAGCTGCCACTGGTGCTGCGGCGCATTCGCATCGGAGGCCAGGGCGGCTGGGTCCTGGCTGGCCGCGTCAGCGTGGGGGGTGACGTGGAAACCCGAATACGAGCCATCGAGCCGCCACCAGGCGGCAGGCGCCCAATGCCCCGCGATCTCGACACCGGACGTCGTGGCACTGAGGAGGTTCTGGTACTGCACCGGCACAAACAGATGCGGCTCCGGTAACAGCTTGAACGAGGGCGCGATCGGCTCCTGCGTCGACAGGTGGTCGTAGCTGCCGCGGAAGACAGCCACGTCGACCGCGGCTGTCGATCCAATCTGGAAGCGGTATCCGCCTTCGACGTCGGTGAGCCGTTCGGCCTGGACGTCGGGATTGCCGACAAGCCCGAACACGAGCGGCACCCCGGCGTTGCCGGGAATGGCGGCAAAGTAGATGCGCATGTCCTGCTCGCCTAACGACGGCGTGCGGCGAGCCCGCGAGACAGCCGCCCAGGCGCGCTGAGTCGTGGGCGTGACGTTCCACATGATCCGCGCCGACGGCAACACGCCCCATCCGACCAGGCTGTCGTGTTCGAGCTTCGAGCCGAGCGTGACCTTGACGCGGCGTCCCAGTGAGATCTCGTCCTGCGCGAACGTGTTGACCACGGTGGCCTTGTCTGACGGAATGTCGAGGGTGAACGTGCCGCGGCTCCGAAGATCGTTGGCACGGTACCCGCCGCCGGCGACCAGATCGTGGTGCGCGCCGAGGGATCGGTGATACTGCAGGTCGACGTCATCGATGCTCTCGGTGCTCCAGAGGGTGCGCTCGTCCCTGACCCGAGTCGTCTTGAACGCCTGCACCTGGAACATCGAGCCGTCGGGTCGCGTATGCACCCACCGCCCGGTGACCGTGCCCGATTGCACGTCGCTGACGCCCGCGGACGAGGGTGCGAGCGCTGGGAACGGGCTGAGCAGCTCATTCCAGTGGGGGCGGCTCTTGCTTGTAGAGAAGTTGGCTTCCGCCATCAGGGCATTGCTGCCTCGGCTCCAGTCCGCCCGGACGCCGTTCGTAAGCGAATTCCAGCGGTCGTCGGCCGACCGTCCCTGTTGATCCAGCGAATCGCGGTGGTCGGACCACTGGGAGAACACTCGATAGTCAAGCCCACCGAGCGACCCGCCATGGCGGACCGACGCCTGATCGCGCTCGAAGGTCCCGGCGCTCAGCGCGACGGCGGTCCCCTTGGTCTCCGCGGCCGACTTCGAGATGATGTTGATGACCCCGTTCATGGCATTGGCGCCCCAGGCCGTCCCGCCGGCGCCGCGAATGACTTCGATACGCTCGATGTCCTGCAACAGCAGGTCTTCGCCATCCCATAACACGCCCGAGAAGACGGTGTTGTAGATCGACCGCCCGTCGATGAGCACGAGGAGCTTGTTCGAGAACAGGTCGTTGAAGCCGCGGGCAGAGACCGCCCACTTGTTCGAGTTGATCTGCGCGACCTCCATGCCAGGCACCAGCCGAAACAGCTCGGGGAGCGTGCGGAGGCCCGACCGCCGGATATCATCCTGCGTAATGACGGTGATCGCCGCCGCGACGTCCTCGGCATGTTGCTGTTTCTTGCCGGCGGACGTGATCTCCATGCTCAGCAGATCTTCGATCGAGAAGCGCGTGAGGTCCGGGGGTTCTGCAATCGCCTGGGCCCACGACGACGCGCTCGAGGCGGCCAACAAGAGCGCGGCGCTCAGAACGATCAGCAGCTTTCTCATGCGTCCCCTACTTCACGACACCGTCGATTGGCGACGGTTGACAGTCGATGTTGACGAAGAGTCGAATGTTCGACCTCGAGGTGCCCGGGGCATCAGAGATCGACTCGGCGAACTTGGACGCAGTGATCAGCGTGATCTGGAGGTGCGATTCCAGGTCTGTGGCACAGGGCCGCGGCGGCGGTCTGTGGACAGCTGGCCGATCTCTGGGCGGTAGCCTGAACGGCTGCGAGCAAGAAGAAGATCGTGGCGGCCAGTGCTCGGAGTCGTCGGACTCTGATCGGTCCGCTCCAAGGTCTCTCGGCGACGTGAAAATCGCGCGCAGCATCGGCATTTCATCGTGTTGCAGCGCAAGGGGTGTGCCGGGTGAGAGATCCCAAGAATGCAGCCGACTAATGCGGGCAGGCGGGTTGGCAGTGTCGGCTGAGTGGTCACGGTGTCGGTGCCCCGCCGTTCGGAGCCGGGACGGCAAGCGCCGGACGTTCACCCCGCGCCACGTGCCGCGCGATGTTGAACGAGGCCGGTAGCCGCTCCGGGTCCGCGGCGAGCAGGTTCAGGGCGTCGTTGGTAACCGAGCCCTCCTTTGGGCGGACCCACGTCGGCCGATCCGTGCGCGTGATGCTCAACCAGGGCGGGCCGGAGCCCGTCGAAACGTTCTTCGATTTCGTCTACCAGCCGCTCGCCGAAGACGGGACGATCAGCGGCATTGCGGTCGTGTGCTTCGAAGTGACCGAGTTGGCCAAGGCACGTCAGGAGGCCGAAGCGGCCAACCGGGCGAAGGACGAGTTCCTGGCAATGTTGGGCCACGAGCTGCGCAATCCGCCCGCGCCGATCTCACGGCCCTCCAGTTGATGAACCTCCGAGGCGGACTCGCTGCGGGCCTTCGGACACATCGTCGAAGTGGCGCGCGACGCGCCGGCGGCATTAACGACGGTCAAGCGGTTCCGGCCAGACGTCGCCTTGCTGGACTTGGGCCTGCCCATCGTCGACGGATTCGAGCTCGCGGAGCGCCTGCCCGCCGAGCCCGGCCTCCACAGCCTGCGGCTCATCGCGGTCACCGGATATGCCCAGGAGAGCGACCGTCGAGAGACGGCGGCCCAAGGGTTCGACGGCCACCTCGCCAAACCGATCGACGTGCACGACGTCGATGCGCTCCTTCGCTCCCGATCAGAAACGTGACGGCAGTCCATCGGCTGCTGTCGACCGTGCCCAAACCTAAATCGGAATTCACGCACTCTTGGGGTTCTGCCTCACTCTCGTGATCAGGACCCACCCTGAGAAAAGACCTGAGCTCGATCATCCGGTCCGACTGTATGTGAACGGCATGCCACAGCGCGGACAGTTGACGCCGACCTGCGGTTCAGGCATCACGCCGTTGCGGGCTTCCGCAGCGCCAAGTTCGGCGGTGCCTCTGGGTTGTCTTTCGGCACGTGCCACACGTGCCCACACTGTTGGCAACGGTAGTAGGAGCCGTACGTGTCCTCATTGATGCCATTCAACGGACGAGTGGTCGAATCCCTGCAATTGGGGCAAGGCGGCATGAGGACGGGAGTGTAGCGATAGGTGAAACCGAAGATGTCGGGCGATTCCCGACATGATTTGGGGGCCGTTAAGAAATGAGTGACCACATTTGGGACTTGTACTTTCGTGGCCTTTAGACCTTCGCCTTTAGACCTGTGTTCGGCATGTGCAGTTCATGCACCCGTGCTCGGCGCACACGCCGCACGACTCGGCGACGCGCCTCCTCAATGCTTCCCGGGCACGAAAGACGCGCACCGCGGCATTGCTCGACGACAGCCCCTTCTGCGCCGCGAAGGTCTTCACGGGAATGCCGGTGACCTCGACCGCTTGGAGTACTTCGGCATACGCCGGCTTCAGCGTCGTGACCAGCCGCGAGACGCACGCGCAGATCTCCCCTTCCATTTCGATGCTCGGCGTCTCGTCTCCGGCCAACTCGTGCGCAAACGCTGCCAACGCGCGGTCGGCGGCGCCGCGCCGACGAAACTGATCGATCGCTGCGTTCCGCAAGGAACGGTAAAACCACGGGATCACGGCTTCGTCCGACGGCGCCTGGTCAGGCCGCGCGACCACCTTGGCAAATGCGTCCTGCAGGATGTCCTCGGCAAGCGCGCGGTCTCCGACGCGACGTTCCAGGTACCGCAGAAAGGCACGATGGTTCTCGAGCAACAGTGCAACCGGTGCTGAATTGGGGTTGGTGTCCATCGCGTCCATGATATCGGTCCAGATTGAACGGGCATCAGCCGTTTCCTCGGTTAGAGGTTACCCGCAGCAACAGCTGGTTGAGCAACCGGCTGATGCTGATTTCGGTGGTTCGTCGTCGGCCCCGACGTCTGTGGGCGCGACACGTGCCTCATACCCGGCGTTGCTGACAGCCGCGACTAGAGCCGTTTCGTCAACTGAGCCCGCCAGGTACTTCACGGTGGCTTCGCCCTGCTGCAAGTTGACGTCGACGTGCCGCACGCCGGGGATGGCGTCTAGAGCCTGTGCGACATGCCGCGCGCACGAGGCGCAGGACATGCCGCTCACGCTCAGTCTCGTTGTTCGGGGAATCCGTGTCTCTTGTCGCTGTGGCTGGTTCATGTCTCTGTAACGCAGCCGACGGCGGTTCATTACACCGCCTCGGACTGGAGTTCCGTTTTGAGACCGCGCGAGCTCAAGAGAAGCCGTCGCCTGAAATGCGGTCTACCGTCAAGCGGCTCATCCCGGGTGTGCTGTATTGAGCAGACAGGTCCCGCCCTGTCCGATATCGTCCCATCGATCCTTGGTGTGCCGTTGTGCCAATCGAATGGGATTTCGACTTGAGAATTCAGAGGGGCACCCGTCTCAACATCGTCACTTGCGGATTACCTTCGCAATCGAGGGCGAAATTCCCGAATCGGCCGGCACTCGACCATACAGGCGTTCATTTATAGGCGCTTTTCAGCGCGCTGGGTCTGGACGGGTGGCCTGCTTCTTGTTAGCACACGCGCACGAGAGAGTCAGACAGTAATGTTTCGATCCGTCGCCCTTTCGATCGTGCTGACATTCGCAGGGGGCTCAAATGCCGGACTGCTGTGCCGCACGTGGTGTGCCGCCCACCAGGCGGCCTCCACCAGCACGTGCCACCACAAGCATTCATCTGCCTCTCCGAGCATCGGCGGCCACGACAACTGCGACGACGTAGTATTCGGTACCACGGCAGCTCTCCGGCAGGATGTGCAGCGCGGCGCACCTTCTCCGGACCATCAGGGTTACGCGATTCAGGTTCCACAGTATCAACTCGCCCATTCGACGATCGACTCCCGCCCTACCCAAGAGCCCGGACGCGAGTGGTGGCTCGAAAACCGACCACGGGCAACCGCTCTTCGCATCTGATTCGCCCCTACCCGCAGCCGGTCTGACAGAAGACCGTGCCCCACGGTGCTACCGCACCGCAAGACTCGCGCGTCACGTGCGCGATCCGTCGGCGTCCACCACAACGTTTCTGGCCTGTCACTGAAGACACAACAGTGGCGGACCGCGCTCGGGATTTGTGTCCTCAACAAGGAGTTGTTGCTATGACTGCATTCTTTCCTCGTACCACCATCGTCGTCCTCTGTGCCTTCGCGTTGGCCACATCGGTCGCTGTGTCGGCCGGCCAGACGGGCAAGTCGGGAGACCTGCTGACCAACAAGCAGGTGAAAGAGTTGATCGCGAGCAGCACAGCGGCGGCCGACCACGTGAAACTGCAAAAGCACTTCTTGGCGGTAGCGGCCGAGTACGAGGCGAAAGCCGTCGAGCATACGGCTGAGGCCGAGGCGTACAAGAAGCGCGGCGCAAGCTACTGGGATTCAAAGGCCCCGACCGGCCCTGGGACGGCGACACACTGCGAGCGGTTCGCCCAACTGGAGCGCGAAGCCGCGAAAGAGGCTCGAGACTTGGCGTCTGCGCATGGGCACATGGCCGCCGCGAAGTAAGAGACCACAGCTCACCGGGCCGGCGAGACGGCCGCCGGCCCGGGCTATTCTGCATGGAGCGTGAAGTGAACGACACGAAGCCTTGGCAACGCAAGCAGCGCTCCTTCGTCGCGGAGGCCGCCTCGACACTCGAGAGCGGCACGAAGACGCGAGAAAGCACCGTGTTGCAAGTCGTCGCGCAGGTCACCGCCACCTACGCCATGGCGACAACGAGCAACCGCTTGTGGACGCTGTAGGGCGACAGCGTGCTGCCACAGGCCCGCCTGGCGCTCGAACAGTCTAGAGGACCTGCAGGAGGCGGTGCAGGACGGTGCGGTCAAGCGGATCCGCCCGAAGATGATGACCGTCCTCGCGATCCTGCTCGGGTTGCTGCCGATCGTGTAGAGTCACGGCGCCGGGTCGGACGTGATGAAACGCATCGCCGCGCCCATGGTCGGCGGCGTGACGACGTCGTTTCTCCTGGAACTGCTCATCTATCCAGTCATTTTCACGGTGTGGAAGTGGCACGCTGGGGTCAAGCATGCGGCCGGTCGCACGGATCACCATCGCGAATTCAACGTGAGAGACCCAGCCGCATTCGCTCCAGCATTGGCGCGGCCTGACTGATGAGCGAGCGGCCTGCTGTAATGCGATCGAGATCCGTGCGTCCCTGATAGAGAACGGAGACGGGACATTAGATGTGGCCTTCGGGGCCCACGAGAACGCGAACGCCGAGGGACTGATCCATGACGACAACACACGCACCGACGTTGGCTCCAGAGGTCGTCGATCCGGTCTGCGGGATGACGATCGGCCCCGCGGACGCGGTCGGTCACGCAGACTACAAGGGGCAGACCTACTATTTCTGCAACGAAAGCTGCCTTGAGCGTTTCCGCGCGAACCCGGCGCAATTCCTGAAAGCTCCGGCCGCTTCGACGGCGGCCGCAGAAACACGGGCCGAGGCCAGCTACATCTGTCCCATGGATCCTGAAGTGCGGCGGAAAGTGCCGGGTGCCTGCCCGAAGTGCGGGATGGCACTGGAGCCGGTGACGCCTGCGCCGACCACCAGGACCGAATGGACCTGCCCGATGCATCCCGAGATCGTCCGGAACGAGCCGGGATCCTGTCCGATCTGCGGGATGGCGCTCGGGCCGCGCGTCGTGACGCTCGAAGACAAGAACCCCGAACTCAATGAGATGACGCGGCGGTTCTGGGTGTCGCTGATGGTGACCGCACCGATCGTGGCGTTCATGGTCTCTGAGTTCCTGCCCGGTCAACCACTCCAGCAACTGCTGCCGCATGGGGCGTTGAACTGGATCGAGCTGGTCCTCGCGACGCCGGTCGTGGTGTGGGGCGGGTGGCCCTTCTTCGTGCGCGGCTGGGCGTCGGTCGTGAGCCGTCACTTGAACATGTTCACGCTCATCGCACTGGGCGTCGGGGCGGCCTATGGGTATAGCGTCGTAGCGACGATCGCGCCCGGCCTGTTTCCCGACTCGTTCCGAATGGGCGATCAGATCGCGGCCTACTTCGAGCCGGCGGCGGCCATCGTGGTGCTGGTGCTGCTCGGTCAGGTGCTGGAACTGCGCGCCCGCAGTCGCAC
>JBDTVS010000005.1:0-9248 GCA_040007095.1 Acidobacteriota bacterium | reverse complement strand
GTAGGGCAGGTAGGGCAGGTAGGGCAGGTAGGGCAGGTAGGGCAGGTAGGGCAGGTAGGACAATTCGGGTTGACCGATCAGGTAGCGCGCGGAGGGCCTAGCAGCGCTGCCAGGGCCTCATTTCGACGATGCGGCGGCCGATTGACGGCCAATGACGGCGTCCTGCGGGCTGCGCCAGAAATCCATCGTGGACACCCGGTGGACGCAGCCGACCGTGCAGTAAGGCGCGCATGATTTGGGCGTCGCGAACGCGCGGCGAATCTCGTCGACCGTGTACGATTCGAGCGGCACGCCCGGGTAGCCGCGCTGCTGCGAACAATAGTGCACGAGTCCGTCCTCGCAGACGTACAGGTAGCGCGCACCGGCACGGCACCGCCATTCGTTCGGCTTCCCGTCCGCCAGATTGTTCTGGAAGTTGGTGATCCCCGAGTACAGGTTCTTGAACAGCTGCAGCGGTCCGCTCAGGCGAGCCGAGACCTCGTCGAAGACCTGACGTTCGACCGGGCCGAGCGGCTTGAGACGTCCCGACCCGTCGTGGATGATGCCAATCGACGTCGAGAACCCCAGTTCCCGCGCCCGCGTGTTGATGGTCCGGGCGTCTTCCGGGTTCTTGATCCCGCCGCCAAGCACCGAGTTGATGTTCACGTCGAACCGAGCGTGATCTTTCAGGTGCTGCAGCTTCTTGTCGAGGACGCGAAGGCTCTTCTTCGAGACTTCGTCGGGCTCGATGTTGTCGATGCTGATCTGCAGGAAATCGAGCCCGGCGGCATTGAGCTCCTGAATTCGCTTCGGCACCAGAAAGTAGCCGTTGGTGATCAGTCCGGCCATCATCCCGCGGCTGCGAATGTGCCGGATCAAGGCGTCGAGATCCGGGTGCAGCATCGGCTCGCCGCCGCTGAACGCCACGACGGACGTTCCGAGGCCGGCCAGATGGTCGATCCGGCTGCGCAGGACGTCGGTCGGGACCGGGGGCGACACCTTGTCGTATTCGTTGCAGTATCCGCAGTCGATATTGCAGCGCCGAATCGGAATGATCTGCACCAGCAGCGGATGCGCCGTGTGGGTCAACCCTCGTGCGAACTCGCGCAGGGATCGCGCCTTGCGCCCGGCCGTCGTCAGAAGACTCATGAAATCGCCAAATTATATCATCCAGGCGAGACACCAGGGCCCCGACGGAGTTATCGTGATGTCTGCATGGTTGAAAAACGGCGTTCGACGATTCAAGGGGCTGGCGTGTTCGCGACACAGAGCATCACGAAGAACACCCGCATCATCCACTACGCAGGCGAGAAAATTTCAAATCAGGAGAGCCTCAAGCGCGAGCGGCGCTATATTCGCAAGGGCCACATCTGGTGCTTCAAGCTGACGAACCGATCCGTCATCGACGCCGGTGTGGGTGGGAACGTCGCGCGGTTCATCAATCACTCCTGCCGTCCCAACTGTTACATCGACATCAAAAACGGCGTGATCTGGATCCGCGCGGCGAAGCCGATCCGCAAGGGCGAGGAGCTCACCTACGATTACAACACCGACGGGGACGGCCTGATCAAGTGCCGCTGCCGCCCCGATTGTCAGCGGCTGATCTGAATGCCTGTGTAGAACGCGCGAGCGACTGCACGCTCGCAGCGTTCGACGAACACTCCAAGATTCCGCCCTCACATGCACGTCTTCTACCTGCACGGGTTTGCCTCGTCGGCCCAATCGAAGAAGGCCGCATACTTCGGCGAGCGGTTTCGTTCGCACGGCGTCGTGCTGCACTGTCCGGACTTCAACGAGCCCGACTTCGCGACGCTGACGCTGACGCGAATGCTCGACCAGCTCGGTCGCGACATCGCCGCGCTCGAGCCTGCGCCGGTGGTCCTTCTGGGCTCCAGCCTGGGAGCGGTGGTCGCCTTGCACACGGCGGCGCGATGGCCGGGCCGGGTCACCCGGCTGGTGCTGTTGGCCCCGGCGCTGCTGTTTGGCAAGGACGGTCACAAGTTCCTCGGTCCCGAGCGGGTCGCCGACTGGCGCACCCGCGGCGTGCTCGACGTCTCTCACTTCGGCTATGGCGAGACGCGGCTGCTGAATTACGCCTTCTACGAGGACAGCCTGCGGTACGATGCCTTCGCCGCCGACGTGACGCAGCCCACTCTCATCCTTCAGGGACTTCGTGACGAATCGGTCGATCATCGAGTGGTCGAGCAGTATGCCGCCACGCGATCGCGCGTCGCGCTCAAGTTGTTCGACGATGACCATCAACTGATGGCCAGTCTGCCCGTCATGTGGGACGAAATTGCCGAATTCCTGGACCTGACGTGAGAGCGCCTGTCGTCGTGCTGGCGGTGGTCGTCCTCGTAACGAACGCCCCGTGGGTCGGATCGGAAGCGGTTCTGCCCATGGAGCCTGCCGGGAGTCAGCTGTCGCCGCCACCGGCCGCCGAACTGTCGCTCCGCGTTGGTGTGGCACGTGCCGGCGGAGGTTACACGGTCACGACGTTGCCGCTCGAAAGATACGTGGCCCGCGTGCTGGCCGGCGAGGCTGGTAGGGACAGCCGCCCCGCCGCGCTCGAAGCCCTGGCCGTTGCCGTGCGCACCTACACCCTGGCGAACCGTGGACGCCATCGAGCCGATGGCTTCGACATGTGCGACGAAACGCACTGTCAGGTCATGCGCGTCGCCACCGGGACGACGGAGCGCGCGGCGGCCGCTACGGCAGGACGGGTGCTGTTGGCTGGCGGCGCCCCGGCGTCCATCTATTATTCGGCCTCGTGCGGCGGACGCACCGAGATCCCGTCGGCGGTCTGGCCGGGCGCCGACGACCCGCCTTACCTGCCGTCCCGGCACGACGACGGCTGTGGGGGGGCGCCGGTGTGGTCGGCCGAGCTGAGCGCGACGGATCTGTTGCGAGCCTTGCGGGCCGGCGGCTATCAGGGCGCCCGATTGAGCAACATGCGGGTCGCCTCGCGCAACGGTTCCGGACGTGTCGCCCGGTTACGCTTCGACGGGCTGGAACCGGCGGAGATTTCCGGTCAGGATTTGCGCGCGCTGGTTGGACGCACGCTCGGCTGGCAGTTCATCAAGAGCACCGCCTTCGAGCTCGATCGGAGGGGCGATCGGTATCAGTTCCGCGGCCACGGGTCCGGCCACGGTGTCGGGATGTGCGTGATCGGTTCGATGCGTCTGGCCGACGCCGGCCGCAGCGCGGACGAGATTCTCCGTCGTTACTACCCAGGCCTTGCGATCGGCGCACCAAGAGCCACGCCCGGCGCACCCGTCGTTGACGTCCCGCGCCTGGCACGGGCCGAAGCGGCGAGCCGCGCCACTCCCGGAGCGGTTGAAGCCGCGCCGCCAGAATCGACGCCTCCGGCGGCAACAGTCGCCAGGCCGGCGCCGATGCCCCCACCAGCGGCAACACCGACTGCCGTCGCGCCGAGGGCCCCGGCAGCGGCTGCCCCGACGCCGGCGGCACCAACGCCGACACCGGCGACATCGACGCCCAGACCAACGCCGCTGATTGCTGACGTTCTGGTGTCGTTGCCCGACGGCGACGAAGGAGAACGCGGCGTCATCACCGATGTTGCGGTGCGCGCGCGGGCGGACCTGGCTCGCGCGCTTGGCCTCCCGGCTCCGCGCGTGACGCTTCGGTTTCACCCGACCGTCGACAGCTACGAGCAGGCGACGCGGGAACCCTGGTTCACCTCAGGCGCTCTCGTCAACGGCGAGATTCATCTCCTGCCCCCGACGGTTCTGCGCGAACGCGGCGTGCTCGAGCGTACGTTGCGGCACGAACTGGTGCACGTGATGACGAATGCCACGCTGGCGGGGCGGCCGCTATGGGTTCGGGAAGGGGCCGCTATCTATTTCGCCGGGACGCCCGCGGTGCCGGGTGCCCCGGATGCCCGCCCGGCCGAATCACGACGGGCGCCGTGCCCCGACGATGCCGAGCTCCTGCGGCCGGTGTCGGTCGGCGCGCTGACCAACGCCTACGCCCGCGCGGAGTCGTGTTTTGTGCGCGACCTGGCGAAACGAAAGTCGTGGCGCGACATCAGATAGGTGTTGTCCGTCCGCGGGCAGTTTGCCGCCGGAGGGCGCCGGACTCCGGGTCGACGCCGCGGAGGGCGGGAGCGCGGCACCCGTTCTTTTCTGTATCTCGATGCCCGTCGATGGTGGTACGCGACCAGGTTGAACCTTTCACCGCCAAGCGCCGGGAAGCATCCCCTGTGTGATAATGGTGAAGAAGCCGGCCATCCTTGTGTGAGCGGAGACCATTTATGCTGATCAAACGTCCGGCGGACATTCCGAGCTCAGAAATCACCGACAAGAAGGTCTACCTCAATCGCCGCGAGTTCATTCGTGCGGCGGCGGCCACCGGTGCGGTCGCAGCCGGCGCGCTCGGCGCCACGACCGTTCTGTCGGCGCAGAAGCCGGCGGACCACGGGAAGAAGCTGGTGACGACCAAGAGCCCGCTCAGCACGACTGAGACTCCCAATACGTGGGAGCACATTACCACCTACAACAACTACTACGAGTTTGGCACCGACAAGAGCGAACCTGCGGTCTACGCGAGAGCGTTCAAGGCCCCGGAGCCGTGGACCGTCACCATTGACGGCGAATGCGCCAAAAAGGGGCCGATGAACCTCGAGGACATCCTCAAGGGCGTGACGCTTGAAGATCGCATCTATCGGCACCGCTGCGTGGAAGCGTGGTCGATGGTGATTCCATGGGTCGGCTTTTCGCTGGGCGACTTCATCAAGAAGCTCGAGCCTACGTCGAAAGCCAAGTTCGTCGAGATGACAACGCTCTACGACCCGCGACGAATGCCTGGACAGGCGCAGCCGGTGTTGGCTTGGCCGTACGTGGAAGCGCTGCGGCTGGACGAAGCGATGAACCCGCTGGCCATTCTGGCCGTCGGGCTGTACGGCGAGGTGCTGCCGAACCAGAACGGCGCCCCCCTCCGGCTCGTCACGCCGTGGAAATACGGCTTCAAGGGCGTCAAAGCAATTACCAAGATCCGGCTGCTCGAGAAGCAGCCCGTGAACACCTGGCAGCGGTCCGCACCGAACGAGTACGGCTTCTACGCGAACGTGAACCCCACCGTCGATCATCCGCGGTGGAGCCAGGCCAAAGAGCGCAGGCTGCCGAGCCTTTTTCAGAATCACAAGACGGAGATGTTCAACGGCTACGGCGAGCAGGTGGCGAGCCTGTACACCGGTCTTGACCTGAAGAAGAACTTCTAGCGCAGCCGAGCGAGCCCGGTGACCTCGAATCAGACGATTCGCTGGGTATTCAAGCCCGCGGTGTTTCTCGGCTCCCTCGTGCCATTTGTGTGGCTTGCCTGGTCGCTCTATACCGGCAACGTCGGCGCCGACCCGCTCAACGAGATCACCCACGAGACGGGCGTCTGGGCGCTGCGCTTTCTCTGTCTCACCCTTGCGATGACCCCACTGCGGCGGCTTGCGGGCTGGAACGCCGCCATCCGCTTCCGCCGGATGGTGGGGCTGTTCGCCTTTTTCTACGGTTCGGTCCACCTGCTGATTTTCGTCGTGTTCGATCGTCTGGCGACGCTCAACTTCCCGAACCCCCTCGCGCTCAAGACGCTCGGTCTGCTCGCCGCCTCAATCGGCGGAGAGATCGTGAAGCGGCCTTACATCAACGTGGGATTCATTTCCTGGGTCTGTATGCTGCTGCTGGCGGCAACCTCCACGAGCGGGATGATTCGGCGCATGGGGGGGAAGCGATGGCAGGCGCTCCACCGGCTCGTCTACGCGGCGGCGGTCGCCGGTGTGCTGCACTACTGGTGGTTGGTGAAGGCAGACATCAGCCGGCCGCAAACCTACGCATTGGTCGTTGCCGCGCTACTCGGAATTCGGATTTGGTGGGCGGTCCGCAAGCGCGCGGCGGTGCCCGTCCGGTCGCGCGCACAGTCGTCCGCCGCTGCTGAGCAAAGACCGCCTCGGGTGATCCCTGCGTCCGACGCCGCGCCGGCAAAGCGCTCTTAGCAGGCTGCTGAAAAAAGCGCAGCCCGAACTGAAAACTGAGAAGTCAGAACTTAGAAGGACTGCGAGATTGCTCGCACTTCAAAGTTCTGAGTTCTCACTGCACGGGTCCTGAGTTCAGGGTGTTGGCTTTTTCAGCAATTTGTTTCGGCCCTTAGCGGGCCGGGACGCGAACCATTTCCAGCGGCTCGCACGGGACGGGCAGTCTGTTCAACGGGCACAGGCTGCGAGCGGCCTTGAACCTGACGCGGCGTTCCGCCGCCGAGTCCTACGGGACGATGGTGATCCGGCCGTCGACCGCCGGCGCGAGCTCGCGTCCCGCGACGAAGTGCTCCAGCGCCGTCACCATCAGTTCTCCGGCTTCCGGTCCGATCAGCACTTTCTGGTTGAGGAACATCGCGTAGTCGTCTCCGCCGCTCAGCATGTAGTCGGTGATCGCCACGCTGTAGGACTTGTTCGGGTCGAGCGGTTGACCGCCAATCCGCACATCACTGACCCGGTTGCCCACCGGCGCGCTCCGCGTCACCCGCATCGTGAGACCCGAGACCTGAGGGAACTGGCCGGCGCTGCCCGGCAGCTTCGACACGCCGCTGTTGAGAGCCTGCAGGACGACGCGTCCCGGGATCTGCACGGCGCAGATCACGCCGCCAAACGGGTGCATTTCCACCAACGTTCGTCGCGTGAGCGGGCCGGCCGAGTACACTCGGTCGCCGCGAATGCTGCCTGAGTTCACGATCGCGATGTCGGTCTTGCCATCTTCGCGCATCGCGTCGGCAAACAAGTCGCCCAGATTGGTCTCTGACGCGCGCAGACGAATCGTATCCGCATCGAGCGGTGTCCGGCTCGTGGCGACGATGGCGCTCAACGCCGTCCCCAGTCGTTCCTCGTAGGTCTTCACGACCTCGGCGGTCTTGGCCTCGTCCGCCAGCGCATTGGTAACCGGGATCAACTCGAAGAAGCGTTCGACGATGCCGTTTGACTGACGATTGATGTCGATGCGCGCGACGAACTTCGCGTCCGAGCCGGCCTTGCTGATGAGCGTACGGTTTTCGGTGGCGGTGATCGGGTAGTGTTCGTGGCCTCCGACAATCAGGTCGATTTGAGGGAATCGCTGCGCCAGGGCGCGATCGTCCGCAAACGCAAGATGGGTGATTGCCACGATCACGTTGACGCCCTCGCGTTGCAGGATCGGCAGGTAAGTGGCGGCCGCTTCCAGGGGGTCGACCAGGCGCAGGTGGGTCCGCCGCTCCTGAGCGATCTCGGAGGTGGTCAGGCAGAGGCCGATGAACCCGACTTTCAGCGCGCCGAAGGTTCTCACGACATATGGCGAAGCTCCTCCGATCGGCTGGCCGGTATCGGTGTCGATGACATTCGACACGACCCATTGCCACCGTGCGTCGCGCATGCGTTCGATGAGGGTGTCGACGCCGAAGTCGAACTCGTGGTTGCCGAGAGTCGCCAGATCGAGTCCCGCCGCGTTGAGCGCCGCGACCATCTGTGCGCCCTTGAAGGTGGCCGAAGCCACCGAGGGGGACAGAAAATCGCCGGCGAGGATGAGCAGTGGTGTTCGGCCGGCCGTGGCGATGTTCTGCTTGAGGGTGGCCACGCGCGCCAGGCCGCCGACGCCGTCGATCGGGAGCGTCGAGTAGACATCGTTGATTTGCAGGATGGTGAGGGGTGCTCCCGCGCGCGGCGACGATTGGTCATCCTGCTGGGCGCGGACCTGATATCCGCGGGGAGGCAGGGCCATCACGAGGGCGAGGACCGCCGCGACGACAGCGGCCCTTGTCACTGTTGCGCGAGCCATGAGGACACCTGCGACAGGTCGATGTTGCCGCCGCTCACGATGACGCCGACGCGTTGCCCGGCCACGGGGACCACACCTTCCAGCGCCGCCGCTGCGCCGAGGGCGCCGGTCGGCTCGATTACGAGCTTCAGGCGCTCCCACAAGTAGAACATGGTTCGGAGCAGCGAGGCGTCGTCGACGGTGGCCATGTCGGTGACGTGTTGGCGCATCAGCGGAAACGTATAGGCACCGAGCGACAGTGTGCGGGCGCCGTCGGCCACCGTCTGCGGATTCGAGACCGTCTCCAGCCGCCCGGACCGAAACGACCGCGTGGCATCGTCGCCCGCTGCGGGTTCGATGCCGACAATACGGCAGTGCGGGCTGAGCCTGGCTGCGGCGAGGGCCGAGCCGCCGAGCAGACCGCCGCCACCGCAGGGGACGAGCAGCAGATCGAGGTCGCCGACCTCCCGGATGAGCTCCAGCGCGGCGGTGCCTGCGCCGGCGACGATCTGCGGGTGGTCGTACGGCGGGATGATGGCGAGGCCGCGCTCGTTGGCGAGCCGTCTGCCGATGGCTTCGCGGTCGTCGCGCTCCCGATCGTAAAGCACGAGCTCGCCGCCGTAGCCCGCCGTCGCTCGACGTTTGACCTCGGGCGCATCGGTGGGCATGACGATGACGCGCGGGATGTCGAGGATCTGGCCGGCCAGCGCTACCGCCTGAGCATGGTTTCCGGAGGAGAACGCGACGACGCCGCGGCGGCGTTCGTCGGGCGACAGACGGGACAGGGCGTTGTAGGCGCCGCGGAACTTGAAGGCACCGGCGCGCTGCAGGTTTTCACATTTGAAGAAGATTTCCGCGTGCGCGCGAGCGTTCACGCTGCGCGATGTCGCCACCGGCGTCACGTGGGCGACGCCGGCGATCTGGCGCGCCGCGCTCTCGACATCGTCGAATGTGGGGAGGTTCATGCGGGACCCGTGGGAAGACTCGTGAACAGACTATTTCGCCAACAATGTACACCCAATCCCTACCCCAGCTCCGCGTGCCGCCGGTGTGACGACTGCGATCATCAGAGGATGGGGCGCCGCCACTCGTTTCTTGTGGTGTTGCCGCCCGCCGTGATGCCGTATTGTGGGCGGCGCGGAGGAAGCCGGCGCACGGCGCGTGGGGCGTCCCGCTCGAGAATGACCGGTACACGTACGGTCGAAGCCGGCAGCTGGGCCTCATCGAAAAGTCCCGCAGCCGTCACCGACGGTACAGCGCGCCACGAGTGCGTGTTGACCCGCTGGGACAATTCGGAATTGACGTCCCTGCCACAGAGTCAAGCGGTTTTCTCCGTGCTCTCGGTCTTTCTCGGTGACAAACCACGCGACCGGATGGTTGAAGGTGGTGTCTCCGAAGACCGAGCTATGCTAAGATTGTTTTTTCTCGCCTGTGTCGCGGGGTGGAGCAGTCCGGTAGCTCGTTGGGCTCATAACCCAAAGGTCG
>JBDTVS010000004.1:0-104148 GCA_040007095.1 Acidobacteriota bacterium | reverse complement strand
TGAGGGAGGAGCAACGCCGCCAGGCGGGATGCCCCGCCCGGAAGACGTCCTAAAGCGTCGGACGCAGGACACTAGAGTAATCTCCGGGCTCAGCATGCCAGCCACGCCGACGTCGTACTCCAACGGATCAGCGTTCACCGTTCAACTGCGGCAGGACGCGACGGGGAAGAAGTTCCTCGACACGAGCGCCGTTGCGACAGCCTTCACGCCGAACGAGCAGTCGTTCGACCTTGCCGTGGTCCAGTTCGGGGACGATGGGCGCTTCGTGGACGCCAGCCAGATCGACGCCGCTGCCGCGCGGATTCGCGAGGTGCGGCGATCGCGGAACGCGCCGTTCGGCGCACTGGTGGTGGTCTTCGTCCACGGATGGCACCACGGCGCCGCATGGCACCGCACACCGTCGGTCGCGGACGACAAGCCCGACGGCGACAAGCATCTCCACGGCTTCCGCCTGATGCTGCAGAGCCTGGCCTATCGCGAGGTAGAACGCTACTCGTCCGTGGACGGCTCGCCGACCGGCCGACGTATCGTCGGCGTTTACGTGGCGTGGAACGGCGATCCCCAAGGCGGCCTGCGCGGCGCGATCGCGCGGATACCGCTAGCCAGCGAGGCCTCGTTCTGGAATCGCTACGCGGTCGCCGAGCAGATCGGTGCGGCCGAGGATTTCCAGGGCGCCCTTCGCCGCATCGTCTCGGCGGTGAAGCACGAGGCCGGGCCCGAGAGTCCGCTCGTGCTGATTGGCCACTCGATGGGCGCGCTCATGATGCAGAGCGCGTTTGCGACGCTGCTCGAGCAGGGCGCGCTGGTGCAGCCGGCAATCAGCGTCGCCCCTGGTCCGACGCGCGTGACAAGCCACGACACGCCCGTGCTGTTCCCGGACCTCGTGCTGTCGCTCAACTCGGCCGCTGATGGCGACTTCGCGCGACGCATTCTCGCCGCATACCAGCAGTTGGGACTGACGAAGGTCGCCGAGGGCGAGCGCGTCGGGTACCACGCACCGCTGCTCGCGTCGGTCACCTCGAGTGCCGATACCGCCACCGCTGTCTGGTGGCCACGTGCGCGTCCAGGGCGATCGACCGATGGACACGATCCGCGCCTGGCGACGCACCACCTGCGCGTGCTGACCCCGCCGATGCGCCCGCCGTGCCTCGCCATGCAGGGCCCGGACTTCGGGCAGAACTGGCACTGCCTTCACGTGCCCGATCCGCCGCACGCGGCCACACCATCGATTCCGATCGACCTGCCGGCGCGCGAGCGCAAGGGCCTCGCGGATCGCAACGTGCCGCACGATCAGTACGCGCTGACGCCGCGCCACGGCGTCTCGACGCCGTGCCTGCAATGGATCTTCCAGGTGTCGCCGGAGGTGATCGCGAATCACAACGACATCTTCAACTCGAAGGCTCGATCGCTGACGCTCGCGCTGATCCAAATCTCGGGCGCGGTCGCGAGCCTCGCGCGCGACTGGGACGATACGTTCGTGCCGTGACCACGCCGACCGATCACGCGCGGTCGGGCGCTATGTCATCCCGCACAACGCCACCCCTCATTTTTCGTCCAGGACCGGGCATTTCCCGCTGACGCGGGTGTTAGACTCCAGTCGCGTGGCTCGCCGACTTCTTCTTCCCTGCTTGTTCGCGTGTCTTCAACTGCAGGCCGTGGCCATCGCCGGCGAGCGATGGACGATTGGGCTCTCGACAAACGGGGCGCCGATCGAGGCGGTGGCGATCGCCGGCCGTTCTGCCGCCTCGCCCACCGTGCTCCTCGTCGGTGGGCTCGAGCGGCCGGACCAGTCCAGCGACGCGGTCGCCCGTGAAACCGCAGCCTTCGAACAGATCCCGCAGAACCGGCGGGCGTTCCGGCTGATCGCCGTCGCGCGCGCGAATCCCAACGCGCAGCCACTGCAGTTCCCGCCGTCGGGCGTTGCGTACCGCGAGCACGTCGAATCGCACGTGCTGTGGAGATGGGCCGGCACCGACGCCCCTGACCTGGTCCTGGTCGCCGGGCCGGATTCCGGATTCGTGGACGCGCTGTCGCAGCACGTCGTCGCCGACGTCGGGCCGATCCCGTCGCGGCGGGTCGATATGTCGACGCCGATCCTTCAGTCCCTGACGGAACCCATCACGGCTTCGGGCGCGCACCGGGAGGTCGACCGCCGGCAGGCGCGAACGCCGCGGGCGCTCGCCGAGGAACTGGCGCGCACCTACGGACACGAGTTCACGACCCCGACCTACATCGCGGCGATGGCGCTGGTGAGCCGGCTGCGGATCGGCGAACGCGACGACATTGCACACCTGCTCGCGCCCTACCTCGAGGGCGCGCAGGACAGTTTCGCGCGTCCGTCGCAGTCCTCGCTCGCCGCCCATCTCGTGTTCTTCGAGTATGCACGTCGCACTGGCAGTGATCGCGCGAAGTCGCTGGTGCTGCGCGCGGCCGCCAGCGCCTTCACCGAGAACGGCGACCTGCGTGAGTTCATGCCGCTGCACGGCGGCTGGAGCGATTCGCTGTTCATGGACGTGCCGATCCTGGCCATGGCCGGCGCACTCACCGGCGAGCCTCGCTACTTCGACATGGCGGCCCGCCACGTCGCGTTCATGCAGCGGATCGTACTCAGGCCTGACGGTCTCTATCGCCACCAGGCGGGCACCGACGCCGCATGGGGGCGCGGCAATGCGTTCCCCGCGCTCGGCCTGGCGCTGACCCTGTCGGAGTTTCCCACGGGGCATGCGGCTTATCCCCGCCTGCTGGCGTCGTACCGCTCGCACATGGCCGCGCTCGCGCGCTTCCAGGACGAGAACGGGATGTGGCGCAACGTAATCGATCGGCCGGGCGCCTACCCGGAATACTCCGCGACCTCGATGATTGCGACGGCGATGCTGCGCGGGATCCGCAACGGGTGGATTGATCGCGAGACGTATGAGCCGCTCGTCCAGAAGGCATGGAACGCCATCCTCGCGCGAACCGGCGCAGAGGGCCGGCTGGTGGACGTCTGCGAGAGCACCGGCACGCGCGGCTTGACTGACGAGGATTATCTCCGCCGTGCCGCCATCCTCGGCCGCGACGATCGCGGCGGCGGGATGGCCATGTTCTTCGCCACGGAACTCGCCGGCTTGTGAGCCGCACCATCCAACCGTTCCACGATATCGCCGGGCTGGTGAGCGGGAACATGACCAGTCGGGAAACGAAGGCCGAGGGTGAACCATCCGGGGGCTTATACTACCGTTCGAAACAGGAGATTCGACCGTGCAGCTTTTGCGACGTTCTCACGCATGGATGTTGGGGCTTGCCGTGATCACCGGTGCCGCCTCCCCCACCACGGCTCAACAAGCGGTGCCCTTCGAGGGCGGGGCGCCGGTGGCCCCTGCCGGATTCGAGCCGCAGCCGATTCCCGCCGAACCGATCGAATTCGACACGGCCGAGGTGATGCGGATTCGCGTGGTCCCGGTCGCCCGCGGGCTCGTCAATCCCTGGAGCCTGGCGTTCCTTCCCGACGGCACCATGCTGGTGACGGAAAAAGAAGGACGATTGCGAATCATCCGCGGCGACGTGCTCGATCCCAAACCGGTTCCCGGCGCGCCCTCGGTGCGAGTACAGGGTCGATCGGGGCTGCTGGACGTGGTGCTGCACCCGCAGTTTGCCAGCAACCGCTTCATCTACTTCACGTACTTGAAACCGGTCGGCGCCGAACGGCAGGCGGCGTTGACCGTCGCCCGCGGCCGCTTCGATGGCGCGGCCATCACGGGTCTCACCGACATCTTCAGCTGCGGCGCGGGCGTCAGTGGGCCGTCACGGCTCGCCTGGGGACGCGACGGCAAGCTCTACGTCACCACGCCCAGCGCCGGCACGGGAGGCACCTCCCAGGATCCGACCTCCTACTCGGGGAAGGTGCTCCGTCTCAACGACGATGGCAGCGTGCCGCCGGACAATCCGTTCGTGGGACGCGCCGGACACAAGCCGGAGATTTACACCCTGGGCCATCGCAATTCGCTGGGCCTCGCCACTCATCCGCTGACGGGCGACATGTGGCAGAGCGAAATGGGGCCGAACGGCGGCGACGAGATCAACATCCTGAAGCCTGGTGCCAACTATGGCTGGCCGATCGTCAGTCTTGGCCGCAGCTATCCAGGGCCGTGGCAGTCGCCGACATTCACGAAGGAAGGCATGGAGTCGCCGGTCGTCTACTGGATGCCGGCCATCTCGCTGTCCGGCATGACGTTCTACACCGGCAACAAGCTCCCGAAGTGGAAGGGTGACATCTTCGTCGGTGGGCAGCGCACCGGCGAGATTCCCGGGACCGGACATCTCGAGCGCGTGCTCGTCAACGACAAACTCGAGGAGCTTCGCCGCGAGGCGCTGCTGGTGCCGCTGCGCATGCGCATCCGCGACGTGCGGCAGGGGCCGGACGAACTGCTCTACGTCCTCGTCGATCACGAGAACGGAGGCGTTCTCCGGATCGAGCCGTCCGCGACGCTCCAGAAGCCGACCACATCCTCTCCACGACCGCCGCGCTGATCGCGTGGCCGCCCAGGCCGGCGTCAGCATCGTCGGCATCGCGCCGGACAACGACCATGCGCGATCGGACTGTTGGCCTTATGGCTTCGGATGTCCCATCTCCGGGACAACACGCCCGAGAAACCCCTCGAGCGGCTGCTGATCTCCGCCCATTCGCATGTCGTCCATCAGGTTGATCGACCGCGCCTGCGACAGCGCTGTCGTGACTGGCATCTTCCGTTCACGAATCAGATAGGCGGCCCAGAGATGGCTCGCCCGCCACGCGACCGTGCAGTGCAGGAGCACCTTGCCATCCGCCGACGCCATCGCCGCCGTGAAGGTGTCGAGTTGCTTCGGTCCGTACGGATTCTCGGGCGTGCCGCGCATCGGGATGTAGACATACTTGATCCCGAGTTCCTTCGCGAGCGCGGCCTCATCGAACCCGATCTGCGCCATCTCCTCAGGCATCCGCAGATTCACGATCGTCGTCACGCCCTTGGCCTTGAGCTCGCGGAGCGCCTTTTCCGTCGGCTGGCCGCCGATGAACAGGTCGTCACCCACGCTCACGAATTTGGCCTGGAACATACCCGTCGTATCGAGCGTGACCGGGTTCGGCACCGGGCCGGTCTTGTCCTTTCCGACAACGCTCTGTGCGACGGCGGGAAGGGCGACCAGGACAGCCAGCGCGGCTGCCGTGAGGGAGCGAAACAAGGAAGGGCTCATGGTGCACTCCGAGACATTGAAGAGACGTTACCCGCAGACATGGACAATCGCCGACACCGCGAGCGAGCTTAACAAAAGACCCTGTTGTAGTCATCTCGTCATATCGAGCGGATCGTGTTCAACGACGATGGGAGGACCACCAACATTTGAGACCTCTCGGGCGTTTAATGGGGTATGAACGAACCGTCTGAGACGCGCAGAGCCCTGTTGCCGGACCAAGCCGCCCGTCTGTCGGCGCTGTTCGAGGCGCACTCGGCCAGGCTCTATCGGCTGCTGCCGTCCGTGCGACAACACGTGCGCCCGCGCGCTTCACCCTCGCAACGGTGGCGATGGCCGTCGTGATCCTGACAACGCTCGGTTATGGGCTGTGGGTGCGTGGCACCACTGCCGTGTTGGCGGCCGTTCGGTTCGAGGTGCGGCTCGCGGAGGACCAGCCCATTCCGGGTTTGGTCGTTGCACAAATGCCCGACGCGGGTCGTGTGATTTACGTGCATCCCGAAATCGTGGTGAGCAACGAGGACATCGCGCAGAGTTGGGTGGCTCAGGATGGCCCGGATCGGTTTAACGTCACGGTCCAGTTGTTGCCGTCCGGGGCGGACCGCATGAGGCAGGCGACGGCGATGCACGTGGGTCGGCCGGTGGCAATTCTGATCGATGGCCGTGTGGTGATGGTGCCAGTCGTCCGGTCTCCGATCGGCGATTCGGCCGTGATCACTGGCGACTTCACCCGAGCTGAGGCCGAGAGAATCGCCGACGGGATCAATCTGCGCTAACGGGCGAGGAGCAACAGCCAATCACCCTACGCTGCGCGCGAGCCATGAGAGCGCGATCACCAGCACGACGAAGGTGGCAAGGACGCGCGTGTCGCCAGGACCGGTTTCCCGCTGCGCCGAGCGCCATACGGCAACGCCGCCGACGATCAACAGCAGGCGCTGCTCGGTCAGCAGCAGGGCGAGCGCAATGGCCGCCACCAATACCCATCGCTCCCAACGCGACAGCACGTGAAACCCGCGCGATCCGTCCAGCTGCCAGACGGGGATGAGATTGAACAGATTGAGGAACCCCGTCAGCTGTGCAATCGCGAGCCAGATTCGCCCGCCAGTGGCGAGGTAGATTCCAAACGCGGCGAGTGCGGCGCCAAGGCCCCACACCGGACCCGCCAGGCCGATCTTCGCATCGGTCAGCGGATCCTCGATCCGCTGTTTCAACATCACGAACGCGCCCACACCCGGAATGAACATCGGCGCGCCCGCCTCAATGCCAAGACGGCGCAGCATGGCGACGTGACCCATTTCGTGGATGTAGATCGAGAGCACGAGCCCGAGCGCCAGGGGCCAGCCGTAGATCGACCAATAGAGCCCGAAGAAGGCGAACATCGACACGAACGTGCTCGCTTTCGTAAGGCCCAGCAACAGGAACTTGAGCTTGCTCGCCAGGAGCAACGCGCCGGCGGCCAGCCCCGGTGCGCTGCGCCGCCACCAGGGGACGTTGTCGGTCTCCGGTAGCGCGCCACCGCCCTGCGCGTCGAGGCGGCGCGTCAGATCGCTGATCCGATCGCGAACCGCGACGTGCTGCCTCGAGGGGACCGGCAGCAGGCGCAGCGCCGCGGTCCAATGGCTCCGTGCGTTCGCCAGATCACCTGCTCGCGTCGCGGCATCGGCTTCAATCGCAAGCTGTTTGAGCGTGTCCGCGTGAACCAGCGACGCGCAGGCCGGACACGCCAGCGCGTCCGGTGGCAGCTCAGTACCGCAGCGCGTGCAATGCGTCGCCGTCAAGCCGGTGTGGAGGCCGGGGCAGCGCCCACGCGGTAGGGTCCGAGGACCACCAGCCGGGGAACGCCGGTCATCCGCCAGGCCTGCCTCATGCCGATGAAGATGATGAAGGCGCTGATGAGCCCGGACGGAAACGATCCGACGATTACCAGCACCGGAAGAGCCGCGATCAAGCCCAAAAGGATGACGAGCCCCACCAGGAGGCCGCCTCGACTCGACGATGTCGCCACGCGACCACCACCGGGCGCAGGTGCGGCGGCGTCGCTGTTGGTCCGCCCCTCCACCCGGGCCTTCCTGCCATTACGATTGGCTTCGACAGCCTCCTTGAACGCGAGCGGCGCGTAGGCGAGCGCGACGGATGTGTACGTCAGTGCAACGGCGAGGATCTGAAAGCGAAGTCCACCGCGTCCTCGAGCGCCTCGACGAACCGAGTATCCAACCATGTAGCCGATAAGAATGGCGACGATTCCGATCTCGAGCTGGGTGATTGCGATGACGGCGTAGTAGAGCGCGGCACCAATGACCCCAGCTCCAAGACCAAACACGCCGGCACCGATGAGAGGAATAATTCCTCGCGGTGTCTCAGCCGCGGCCTGAACAGCAGCACGGCACCGACCGCAGCAGGTCCTCCCGTTGATGTCGTAGTAGTCCGTGTCGACCTGTGCCTGACAGACCGTGCAGATGACCGCGAGCTTGTCTGGAGAGGTGGAAGACGCCGACTCGGTGATGACGCGGTCGAATTGCAACTCGTCTTCTTCGACTGTTGACTCCCGGAGCGGTTCGCTGGCGCCGTTGTCTGGTCGGGCGAGTCCTCGCCGGTCCAACTCTTTTGCTATCGCACGCCTGCCCTCGTCGGTATATTCGTCGAAGCGCCCGGCCGCGGCGGCAAGCTGCACGTCGGTCTTGTCGCGCCACACGCGTTCCGCTGCGACCGCGACCTCGTCCAGATCCCCCGTCTGTGGCTGGTTTGCTCGGCGGTCGTCGCCTGGCACGGGCGTGCCAGGCGTATGGGCGGGCGACACGCAATCGGCAATCGCGTCGAACTCGGGTGCGGTGAGAAGACGAGCGACGCGTGCATGGCTCGCGCCGGAAGGATCGAGCCGACCGAGAAGGCGTTGAAGGGCGACGGCGGACGGTTCCACACGATCGTCCTCGATGGCGGTGAGATACGTCTCTCTTACTCCAGTACCTGTGGACAACTCGGCAAGGGTCATTCCTGATGCCACGCGCAGCTTACGAAGCTCTCGACCAAGGCTGCTCTGTTCAGGCATTTCAGCATCCCCTTATCGAATCAGCAAACGACGCAACGCGATTCGAGCCGCCGCCGGACACCGCCGCGGAGCACCAGGCTTCCTCAGGGCGCTTCGGCGGTCCCCTCCTCCAGAGTCTTTACGCAACGTCGCATCTTCGTATACAGCTCAGGGCCAAACGCCTTCATGTTGTGTTCCTGGATCCCGTGCTCAGCACAGAGTTGCATCACTTCTTCCAGGCTTGAGCCCTGGGCCTGAAAGTCGCAATCAACGCCGGCGTCACGGCAACTGATGAAATACACCTTCGCCATCTCGATCCTCCGCAAGGGCAGACTCGCCCACACTTGACTCTTCTGACTCTTCCAACCCACCGCGACGATTGCGACGGCTCGAACCAGATTTTGCCGTCTGTGCGACGAGGGCCTCAGACAACGACTTGAAGGCGCCTGTCGCTTGGGGCCGCCCAGAAAGTCTATGTCATCACGTCGTATCACGGTTGCGGGACACAAGCTGCGGCTATAATGCGCGCGAGTCGGCATTCGTGAGATACGCGATCGCTGTCGTCGCCGCTTTCGCCCTGATGCTCGCGCCGAAGCCCCGTGCGGCCACTGGTCGACCCTTTACCCCGGCGCCGCGCGCCGCCCTGGCCGCACCCGCCAATAGATCCGTCCTCGAGACGTACTGCGTTGGTTGTCACAATTCGCGCACCAGAACGGCAGGCCTCGACCTTGCGAGCCTCGACATCGAGAACGCGCCGGCCGCGATTCGGGAGAACGCCGAGATCTGGGAGAAGGTGGTGCGCAAGCTGCGCACCGGCGCCATGCCGCCCGCGGGTATGCCGAGACCAGACGAGGCGACCTACGACGCGCTGGCCTCGTCGCTCGAGCGCGCGCTCGACGCGGCGCCGGCGCGGCACGCCGGCACACCCGGGTTGCGCCGCCTGAACCGCATGGAGTACGCCCGTGCCGTGCGCGACCTGCTCGGGCTCGAGGTAGACGCCGCGACGCTGCTGCCGCCCGACGACATCAGCGGAGGCTTCGACAACAACGCCGGCGCCCTTGGCGTTTCCCCCGCGCTCCTCGAGCGGTATCTCTCGGCCGCGGCGAAGATCGCCGCTCTCGCTGTGGGCGACGCGGCACTCCTCGGCCCGAGCGCTCAGACGTACATCGTGCGCGGCGACGCATCGCAGACCGCGCACCTGGAGGGGCTGCCGCTCGGCACGCGCGGGGGGGTCGTGGCGCGCCACACCTTCCCTCTCGACGGTCAGTACGTGCTCAAGGCGGGTCTGCTCCAGACGAATCTCGGCGCCGTCCGCGGTCTTCTCGAACCGCACGACATCGAGTTCTCCATCGACGGGCGTCGCGTGTTCCAGGCGACGGTCGGCGGCAACGAGGACAACGCTCGGGGCGCCGCCAACACGGCCGACATCATCGCGGGGCTCGACACGCGGCTGACCACCCGCATGACCGTCGCGGCGGGACCGCACGTGGTCGGCGCCTCGTTCCTTTCACGCACCGCGGCGCAGGGCGGCTCGAAGCTGCAGCCGTTCCTGCGCACGACGCTCGACGCCGGCGATCACTCGGGACTGCCTCACGTCGCCAGCCTCACCATCACCGGCCCCTTCGACGCGACGGGACCCGGCGACACGCCGAGCCGTCAGCGAATCTTCTCCTGTCGTCCTCGTGGCCCGGCCGACGAATCGCGCTGCGCGCGGACGATTCTCTCCGCGCTGGCCTACCGCGGATACCGGCGACCGGTCACAAGCGCCGAACTCGACCGGCTCCTCACGCTCTATCGCACCGGGCGGCAGGAGGGATCGTTCGATACCGGCATCGAGTTCGGGCTGCGGGCCATTCTGGCCAATCCCAAGTTCGTGTTTCGCACCGAGGGAAGATCGCCGCAGTCGGTGATGGACGACTACGACCTGGCGTCGCGGCTCTCCTTCTTCCTGTGGAGCAGCCTCCCGGACGAGGAACTGCTCGGCCTGGCGGAGAAGCACCAACTGCACACCAGCGCCATGTTGGAGCGGCAGGTGCGCCGGATGCTGAACGATCCTCGGGCGGAGGCGCTCGTCAGCAACTTCGCCGGCCAGTGGTTGCAGCTCCGCAACCTGCGCAGCTCGGCTCCCGACAAGGAGGAGTTCCCGGACTTCGACGACAACCTCCGGCAGTCGTTCCAGCGCGAGACCGAGATGTTCGTGGCCAGTATCGTCCACGAGGACCGCAGCGCGCTCGAATTGCTCACCGCCGACTACACCTTTGTGGACGAGCGGCTCGCGAAGCACTACGGCATCCCCGGCGTGTACGGCAGCAACTTCCGGCGCGTGGCGCTTTCCGATCCCGAACGCCGCGGACTCCTGGGGCACGGCAGCATCCTGACTGTGACATCGCACGCGAATCGAACATCTCCCGTCGTTCGCGGCAAGTGGATTCTCGAGAACCTGCTCGGAACGCCTCCGCCACCGCCGCCGCCCAACGTGCCGCCGCTCGACGAGGGTGAAGGCGTGGCGCCGCGCACGATGCGCGACCGGATGGAGCAGCACCGCCGGAACCCGGCATGCGCCGGCTGCCACAGGATCATGGACCCGATCGGTCTCGCGCTCGAGAACTTCGACGCGGTCGGCGCATGGCGGACGTTGGACGCCTCGTCTCCGATCGACGCCACGGGCCAGTTGGCCGATGGCAGCCACGTCGATGGACCCGTCTCGCTGCGGGAGGCGCTGCTCAAGCGCCGTGACGTCGTCGTGGGCAATCTCACGGAGAAGCTGCTGACCTACGCGCTGGGACGCGGTGTGGAGTACTCGGACATGCCCGACGTCCGCCGGATCGTTCGCCGGGCCGCCCAGGAGCAATATCGGTGGTCGTCGATCGTGCTCGGGGTCGTGACGAGCCCGTCGTTTCTGGCGAGAGCCGCCGTCGTTCAATAGCGGCGAAAGAGAGAGACTGATGTTCGTCACCAAGCGCGCGCTGCCCCGCCGAACGTTCCTGCGCGGCATGGGCGCGACGATGGGCCTTCCGCTCCTCGAATCGATGGTGCCGGCCATGACGGGCACCGCGCAGGCGGCTGCGGCGCCGACCAAGCGGCTGGGCTTCGTCTACGTGCCACACGGCGTGATCCTGAACCAGTGGACCCCGGCGTCGAGCGCTTCCGGCTTCGAGCTGCCGGCCATCTTGAAGCCGCTCGAACCGTTCCGCGATTCGCTGACCATCGTCAGCAACCTCGCCAGGCCCGAGGGAGCACTCTTGCAGGACCACGCCTGCACCGGCTCGTGGCTGACGGGCGTCCCTCCGAAGCGCACGGAAGGTAGCGATTTTCTGGCCGCCAGGAGCATCGATCAGGTGGTGGCGGACGAGATCGGGCGCGATACGGTGTTCCCGTCGCTCGAAGTCGCCACCGAGGATTTCGGCGCGCTCCTCGGCGGCTGCATGGCCGGCTACAGCTGCGCGTACATGAACACGCTCAGCTGGCAGACGCCCACCAAGCCGCTGCCGATGGACATCAATCCGCGCGTCGTCTTCGAGCGGATGTTCGGGTGGGAGAGCACCAAGGGCCAGCGGCAGGCTCGCCTGCGGACCGACAGGAGCGTGCTCGACGTCGTCACCGCGGACCTGTCGGATCTGGCACGCGCGGTTGGGCCATCGGATCGAGCGCGCCTCGACGAGTACCTCGAGCACGTGCGCGGCGCCGAGCGGCGCATCCAGCAGGCCGAGCGTCGTGCCCGCACCGAGATCGCTGTGGTGCCAGTGGCGCCGGTCGGGGTGCCGGAATCATTCGAGGATCACGCGCAACTGCTCTTCGACCTGTTGGCGCTCGCTTACGAGACCGACCAGACGCGCGTGTTCACCTTCATGCTGTGCCGCGAGTTCAGCGTGCGGACGTACCCGAATATCGACGTCACCGAGCCACACCACACTGTTTCCCACACGCAGGGACGCGCCGCGCTCGTCGCCGCGCACACCCGCGTCAACACCTATCACCTGCAGCTCTTCGCCAGGTTCCTGCATCGCTTGCAAACCACGCCGGACGGCGACGGATCGCTCCTGGACCACTCCACGATCGTGTACGGCAGCGGCATGGGCGACGGCAATGTCCACGCAGCGTCGCCGCTGCCGATGGCGGTCGTCGGTGGGCGCCGCGTGCCAGGCGGGCGGCACGTCGTGCTGCCAGAGAAGACGCCGCTGCCGAATCTGCTCGTGGGTGTGGCCGCCAGGCTTGGCGTCGAGCTGCCCAGCTTCGGCGTCAGCACCGGGACCGTGGAGTTATGAGGGCCGCCCTTTTTCTCTGCGCCCTCCTGGCTGGCTCGATCTTGCCGGCGAATTTATTGGGTGGGCCGAGCGACGGATCCCGGCTGGTCGACGCGGTGAAGCACGGGGATGCCGCCGCCGTTCACGCGTTGCTGCGTGCACGCGTCGACGTCAATGCGCCCGAGGGTGACGGCACCACCGCGCTGCACTGGGCCGTGCAGGCCGACGATGCGGCGATGGCGCGGATGCTGATTCAGGCCGGCGCGAAGGCTTCCGCCGCGAATCGCCTCGGCGTGACGCCGATGGTGCTGGCGGCCACCAACGGCAGCGCAGCCCTCCTGGGCCTTTTGCTCGAAGCCGGCGCCAATGCGAACGAGGCTTCGGTAGAGGGCGAAACCGTCCTGATGACGGCGACCCGCACGGGTAAATTGCCGGCGGTCGAACGCCTGTTGAAGGCAGGCGCGGATGTGAACGCGGTCGAGAAATGGCGCGGTGAAACTGCGCTGATGTGGGCGGCGGCCGAGAATCACGGCGCGGTGGTGACAGCACTCGTGAAGGCCGGTGCCCACCTCGATCAACAGTCGCGCATCCTGAACTTCCCCGACGTCAAGTACAACCTGGCCACGCACGCGACGCTGCCGCCGCCGCAGGGCGGTTTCACCGCCCTGATGTTCGCCGCGCGGCAGGGCGCCATCGATGCGGTGCGAGCGCTGGCCGACGCCGGTGCCAATCTGAATCTTCAGGATCCCGACGGCACCCCCGCGCTGGCGTTGGCGGTCGTGAACGTCCATCACGACGTCGCGGCGTTGCTGCTGGAGCGTGGCGCCGATCCCAACGTGACCGACGTCACCGGCATGACACCGCTCTACGCCGCCGTCGAGCTCCACACGGTGGAGATGTACCCCGAGCGAAGGCCGCTGCGAAAGTCGGCGAACCGTACAAGCACGCTCGATCTGATGAAGCTATTGCTCGCCAAGGGAGCGACGCCCGACGCGCCACTCAAGGGCCCGACCTTGAGGTGGGGACGCCGGCGGGGACCCGGCGACGGGGCGTTGGGACAGGGCGCGACGCCGCTGATGCGGGCGGCGCGGCTGGCCGACGTCGCGGCCATGCGCGTGCTGCTCGACGGCGGCGCGGACATCTCGAGAAAGTTGAAAGATGGCACGACCGTGCTGATGCTGGCGGCTGGCGCGGGATGGCGCACGGGCGAAACCATCCTCGGCGGCAAAGACTACGGCCCGGAGAGCGACACCCTGGAGGCCGTGCGTCTCTGCCTCGAGAAGGGCGCCAGCGTGAACGACGTGGACGCCAACGGCGTCACGGCCCTGCACGACGCCGTGGTGCGAGGCCCCGACGTCTTGCGGCTCCTGCTCGACCACGGCGCAACGCTCGATGTGAAGGACAAGCGTGGCCGAACCCCGCTCGACGTGGCGCAAGGCGTTCGCGCCCCAGGCGAGGCGCAGCGCATGAACACCAGCCCGTTGCGCGAAGCGTCGGCCGCCTTCCTGCGACGGTCGAGTGGTGCCGCGAACGCGGGCGACACGCACCGCTGATCTTCCGCTGTTGGTTTTTTGCGTTTCTCGGTTTACGTTCTGGCTGACCACCATCGTCCCCAGACGACATATGCGGCCATCAGGCCGAGCACCGCCGTAAGCACCGCGGCGGCGGCTGGGCCGTTGACGATGTTGATGACCGTGGCGCCGATCATGATGATGACGAGACCGCCGGCGCCGAGCGGCGTCAGGCCGGGGAGAATGCGAGTAAGCCCTGGGAGGATCATGGCAAGCGATCCCAGGGCTTCGCACACGCCGATGAACCGGATGAAGGCAACCGGCAGTTGAATCGGTCCCGGCGCTGTCATCTGGGCCGCCGACATCACCAGCTTTGAGACGCCGGCCAGCAGAAACATCGCGGCCAGCAGGCCCTGCACGATCCAGAGTTCGGTGTTTCGTTTCACGTCGCCCTATTTCTTCGCCGCCGTCGCCGACTGGGCGCGCAGCCGCTGTTCCTGTTCGCGCATGTCCGGCGTCATCGCGTCGCCGAAGTCCTCTGTCTCGAAGATGCGGCGGAGCTCGATTTCCACGCCGCCGCCGAACGGGGCGCGCTTGATCCAGTCGATCGCCTCATCCATCGACTTCACCTGCCACAACCAGAAGCCTGCAATGAGCTCCTTCGATTCGACGAACGGTCCGTCGATGACCGTGGGCGTACTGCCCGAGAACTTGACACGCTTGCCTTTTGAAGTTGGCTGGAGACCTTCGCCGGCCAACATCACGCCGGCCTTGACCAGTTCTTCGTTGAACTTGCCCATCTCAGCCAGGAGCTTCGTGTCGGGCAGAACGCCTGCTTCCGATTCCTTGCTCGCCGGAACAATCACCATGACTCTCATTGGTTTCTCTCCTTCTGCCTACTTGTCGAACGGCCAACGGCCAGATCGACACGACCCGGCAGCGTGAAGCAGTATTCTCACTCGGTATCCGGCTTCCTCGACCACGCACGGCCGATGAAGCCCGGCCTGAAATCACCAGAGTAGTTTCGACAACGGTGTAGAACGGGTTGGCTATCTTCTTCGAGTGTTGAATGTACAGCGCGGCCGTCGACGTGCGGTCCGCCCGATGCCAGCGCGCAATCCGCTGGGGGCTACGGCTCACAGATTCTCTGGTATCAGGGTTCTATCTACGTGCTTGGAGACGACGGCAATTGGTGGCGCTGGACCGGCAGCAGTTGGGCCTTTGCCGGACCTAACGATCCACGTTTGTGAGGATGGCCGATTGCCGTGACCCATTCTGGTTGTGCTCGGCGTGTTCGGTGGTTGACGTGAAACTGCCCCCCGACCCGGCGACCCGCGGCGCTAATTCTGCGTGCTGCCCGTGCCACGACCGGCGCGGGCGCGTTGTCGCCTATCAGCGTGCGGCGTGGGGAGTATGATCGCGGCCATGTACCGCGCCTTCACGTGTGTCGTGCCTGGACATCTTCTAAAGCCACTCTCTCGCACGATGAAGCAAGGGCTGCTCGGTGCGGCTGCAGAAGCTGCCTTAGCCGCCGAGCGGCCGCCTGGTGAAGACTTGCCGCACATCGACTCCCGGGTTTTTGAGAGTCGGTTCAAGGCGAGGGTTCACTGCTTGGCCAATCCAGGAGTCGCCGCGCGGTTCGTGATCTTCCTGGCCATGCTGCTGCCTGGGGTCGCCCTGGCGCAGAGTCCCCCGCCAACGACTGCGGCGTGCGAGAGGCTGACCTCGGTGTCGCTGGCGAACACGTCCATCACACTGGCGCAGGTTGTGAACGCAGGGGCGTTCGTGGTGCCCGACAACCCGGCGGGACGAGGCGGAGGAGGCTCGTCGGCCTTGGCGGGTACTCTCGGTCCTGTCCCTGAGGTGCCCGGGCGGGTGACCGCCAACACCGCAGGCCTGGGCCTCGGGTACAACGGCGGCCGCGGTATTCCGCCCTTTCGCGCACTTCCTGGTTTCTGTCGCGTGGTGGCGACGCTGAAGCCGTCGCCCGCCTCCGAGATTCACATGGAGCTGTGGATGCCGACCGAGGGATGGAACGGCAACTTCCGCGGCACGAGTCCAAACGGCCTGGGCGGCGTCATCAACTACAACGCGATGGGCGTGGGCATACTCGACGGCTTCGCGGTTGCCGGCACCGACACCGGACACCAGGGAGGCGACACGGCCTGGATGAAGATCCCGGATAAGGTGACCGACTTCGCGGGCCGTGCCATGCACGAGACGACGGTCGTCGGGAAGGCGCTGGCCGCGGTCTACTACGGCGCGGCTCCGAAGTATTCATACATGCTCGAGTGCGGCGGAGGCTCGGCGGCGGCCCTGCACGAAGTGCAGAAATACCCGGCCGACTACATGGGCGTCGTGGTAGGCGGTCACGCGGCGCACCTGACGCGTCAGATCTTCGGACAGCTCTGGCTGTGGGAGGCCGCGCATCCCAACGGCGTGGCGGTTCTACCCCAGGCGACACTGTCCGTGATCCATCAGGCTGTTCTCGACAAATGCGACCGGCTCGATGGGGTCAAAGACGGGTTGCTCGAGGACCCGACCCGCTGCGCGTTCGACCCGAAGGAGATCGCGTGCCGGTCGGGCGCCGGGCCGAACTGCCTGACGCCGCCGCAGGTCGACGCCGTCCAGAAGATCTACGCAGGGCCGACCAATCCGCGGACCAAGGAGCGAGTGTGGTCGCCGCTCTATCGTGGGAGCGAATTGGACTGGAGCTTTTTCACCGAGTCCGCCAGTCCCATTGGCATCGCGACCAGCGTCTTGCGCGATGCGATTCTCAAGGATCCGAACTGGGACTATCGGACCACGCCCGTTGACTACGATCGCCACGTGGCGCTGGCCGACGCATCGGAGATTGCCCGAGTGAACGCATCGAGCCCCGACATCTCGGAGTTCGTGCGGCGCGGCGGAAAACTCATTCTGTCTGGGGGCTGGAACAACGCCCTCGTGCCGGCTGGAGCCGTCCTCGACTACTACCGCGATGTTCAAGCCGCGATCGGCACCGACCGCACGAAGCAGGCGGTGCGCCTCTATATGGTGCCGGGGATGATCGAGTGCAACGGCGGACCGGGCACCGATACCTTCGACATGCTCGCCGTCATGCGAGGGTGGATCGAGCGCGGACAGGCGCCGAGCGCGGTGATGGCGTCGCGAGTCGAGCGCGGGCAAGTCGTCCGTACTCGGCCCCTCTGTCCCCGTCCCCAGGTGGCGACCTATCAGGGCCGCGGCAGCACCGACGATGCGGCCAGCTTCGTCTGCAGGTAAGGGATCACGGCGTCAATCACCGAGATCACCGAGAGAAATTCAAGGCTTTGGCTCGGTGCACTCGGTGTGCTCGGTGGTGATAGGCAAATTGAAAAGATGCGCGACTGCTGGTGACTTCTGCAAAGGAGAGTTATGAAACGTCGTCTCGCCCTGATGCTGGTCCTGCTGACTTCGGCCACGCGCGTTCACTCTGCCTGGGCGGGTCCAGCACCACTGCCGACGGCGATGCCCGAGAGCGTAGGCCTGTCGAGCGTGCGCCTCCAGCGGCTCGCGGACACCATTCGACGAGACGTCGCGCAGGGCCGGATGCCAGGAGCCGTTGTGGCGATCGCACGCCACGGCAAGCTCGTGTATCACGAGGCGTTCGGGTTTGTGGATAAAGCGGCGAATGCCCCGATGACCAAGGATGCGATCTTCGCGCTGGCCTCGATGACCAAACCGATGGCGGCCGTGGCGACACTGATGCTGGTCGAGCAGGGCGATCTCCTGCTGAACGACCCGGTCAGTAACTATCTGCCTGCGCTCAAGGACATGAAGGTCGCGACGGCGACCGGCATGGAGCCCGCGCGCCGGCAGCCAACGCTTCAGGACATGCTGCGTCACACCGCCGGCGTCAGTTACGGCAACCGCGGCGATACCCCGCTGCACAAGCTGTACTCCAGCCAGTTGAAAAGCGCCGACGCCCAGACCGGTGCACAGTTCGTGGAGGCGCTCGGGAAGCTCCCTCTGCACTACCAGCCGGGTACAGTCTGGGAGTACAGCCACGGACTCGACGTGGCCGGTCTCGCCGTCGAGGCGGTCACGAAGAAACGCCTCGGCGAATTTCTCCAGGAACGGGTCTTCACGCCCCTTGGCATGATGGACACCGGGTTCGTGGTCCCTGCCTCGAAAGCCGCGCGGATCGCGAAGCCGCTGCCGATCGATCCCGATACCGGCCGTCCGACCGGGTTTCGCGTGCCGGTGAAACCGTGGGAGTACGACTGCGGCGGCGGTTGCGCGTCGGGAACAGCCATGGACTACATCCGCTTTGCGCAGATGCTTCTCAACAAGGGCACGCTCGACGGAACGCGCGTCCTGAGCCGCAAGACGGTCGAATACATGACGGCTGATCATCTCGGCCCTGGCGTGGACGTTTCGAGACTTCACGAATTCGCGGTCGAGCACATCGACGGCTACGGCTTTGGTCTTGGCGTCGCGGTGCGCCGGCAACCCGGCATCGCGGGTGTGCCGGGCACGCCCGGAGAGTTCCTGTGGAGCGGTGCACAGGGCACCATGTTCTGGGTGGATCCGAAGGAGGAGTTGGCGGTGGTGTTCCTGGCCAACACGCCGGGACCTGTGCGGCGGCACTACCGCGAACTGGTCAAGACGATGATCGTGCAGGCGATTGCGGACTGAAACGAACTGTTCGAACATTTTTCATTTGTACGTAGTGTCCGCCTTCACAGGCGGACCGTCGTAGTCCGGCTCAAGCCGGACACTACGTGCAGATGCGCTCTTAGCGGTCGTGACGGTCTGCGTCGCGGCGGTCTTTGTCGCGGCGGTCTTTGTCGCGGCGGTCTTTGTCGCGGGAATTCGTTTCAATGACCAGACCGCGCTCGAGACGGAACGTGAGAAGCGATCCCGCCGGCACCCGCACTGATCGTCCCTGGAACGCGACGCCCAGTCCCGTTGCCGCGCCGGCCGCGGCGCCGATGGCTGCGCCTTTTCCGCCGCCGGCAATGGCACCGATCACGGTGCCGAGAATCGCTCCGCCGCCCACCAGCGCCGTGGTCCTGTCATCGTCGCGGCGGGCGCCGGTCTCGACCCGCTCCGGTTGAGCGCTGATCGTGTAACGCTGGCCGTGCGCATAGACCGCCTGCAGATCCAGAATCAAATCGCCGTCGCGGGCGGACCTGACGACCATCTCGACGCGTGAGCCGCGCGGTAGCGCCGGAACCGCCAGGCGTTTGTAGTCATCCCACACATCGTCGGCGACAACTCCGGCGAAGATCCGTCCGTCCCGTCGATCGCTGGAAATGGATTGCGTGGTGCGGACAGTCAGATAGGTGCCAGCGTTCAATCGATCGAGCCGTCGAGCATTGCCCGGCCAGTCCCAGTCGTCGCGCCGTTGAGCCGATGCGACCGGCGCCAGCGCAGACGCGGCCATCATGGCCGCCGCTCCGATTGCGATGGCTCGAACGCCTTTCAATCTCTTGCTCAGCATGAGTCGCCTCCGTCGGCGACTCTTGCAAACATGGGTCCATTGCGGGCCGACTGCCCCAATGCGCAGTGTTGGCAGCAGCGTCTTCGTTTACTGAACAGTCGAGCGCCCCTGGCTTCGCTCGAGTCTTCGCGTAACAGGACGACACTTGCCACCGTGTGGCACATCCGTGCTTCTTCAAGGCATGCTGCCGGCTCTGGGTCAACCGCCTCTCTCGAACCGCTCACGATTGAATCGTTCAGTGTGGCGTCTGGCGGGTGTCCTTGCTGTCTCTGGCCGGAACCGGCCCTGGAAGAAAGAAGCCCGCGACGCCGTTTGCGATCTTCTCCACGTCGGCGTCGTCGAGGTTCATGAGGACGATGACCGTCAACCGGTCGTCCACGTAGCGGGCGAATTCGGAGAGGAACCCTGGAACCCCGCCTCCGTGATGCACTTGTCGGTGGCCGTTCAGCGAGTCCAGCTCCCAACCAAAACCATACGGATAGAAGCCGCTGTTATTCAGCGGCACCGGCGTCCACATCTCGCGACGCGACGCGTCCCGAAGAACAGTGTCGGTATAGAGCGCTGCGTCCCACTTGGCCAGGTCCAGCACCGTGGAAAGGAACGCACCGCTCGGTCGCAACGCGAGCCACACGACGGCATCGCGCAGCTTGTCGTTGTCGCTGTAGCCGGCGGCACGGTCCGAGACAGCCTCCGTCGTATTCGTCGGGTGGGTCGTGTTCATCCCGGCCGGCTTGAAGACGCGCTCGCTGAGGTACTCGTTCCATGGCCGGTGCGACACTTTGCGGATGATCTCCGCGAGCGCAAAGTAGCCGGCATTCGAATACTCATACCGCGCTCCCGGCGCGGAATTCAGCGGCACGCGGTACGCGGCCTCGATCACATCCGCGTCTTTCTGAATCTTGAACGGATCATAGCCGGGCACCTCGCGGACGAGGCCGGAGGTGTGCGTCAGCAGATGCCGAATCGTGATGCCGTTCCACGCGGCTGGCGTGCCTTCAAGATACTGCCTGATCGGATCATCAAGGCCGAGTTGGCGATCCTGGACGAGCAGCATGATTCCCGTGGCGATAAACTGCTTGCTGACCGACCCAATCTTGTAGACGGTCGAAGGCGTGGCCGGCGTCTTGAGCTTCATGTCGGCCAGACCGTAGCCGCCGGCCTTGATGATCTTGCCGTCCTTGACCACGGCCAGCGACAGGCCAGGAATATGCTGCCTCTGCATCTCGGCCTTGACGTAGTCGTCGGTCTGATCCGCCCCGATGGCAACAGTCCCGGCACACAGCAGCACCAGAACCAGAGGCGGAACACGTCGATGTCGCATACGAATCTCCTGCTGACCCCGGGCGCGCAACATCTGTGCTCTACCTCGTGAGCAGGGCCGCCATTGAACAACGTCCACTCGCCGGCATTATTGCCGTCAAACGGCCGCGGCGCAATTGACTCGACTGGTGTCAGCGAAGCCTTCCAAGATTGCTCGAGCGGGCAGGGTCGCATGGCCCTCGATGACGTCCACAGTTTGTCATGGACAACTCATTGACATCTCGCCGCCGTACTGATAATCCTTGAGGGTGAGGTCAGCGGTATCTGCCGCCGTTTCGTTCGAGCGGCCGGCTGCGTCCTCGGGTGCAATCGCGATGATGAAACAGGTGCTGGTCAACGATCGGATGCAGCGCGGCTACGTCTACTGGCGTACGGAGCCGGTCGGCCGCAATTTCGCGCCGGGCTTCACGCCGGAGCTGACTCCGAAACAGATGCTGAGACTGGGTGTGTTTGGCGGCAAATACATGACCGACTGCCGGGATGAATTCCCGGCGACGTGGTTTGCCGGCGCCAGGCTGTGCGCTGAACGGCACGACAGGCGCCTGAACTGTTTCGGCGTGAACGCGTCGCTGTCGCTGGCCGCCTGGCGTCGCAGCGGATGGATCCGCCCGCAGGATCCGCGCGGCTGGTTTCAGTGGTACTGCCGCTACTACATGGGCCGGCGCAGCGCCGACGATGCGCGGCAGATTCGGCGATGGCGTGCGATTATCCGCCACGTGGCCGCGATTCGGCGCAACTGCGAACCAGGCGACCTCGAGTGCCGCAGAACACAGCGGCAGGCCGTGCTCCACTGGGCGTACGACAGCCGAAAGATTTAGTGTTCTAGGAAGGGACTTGCAGATGCGTGTCTTCGTGACGGGCGCAACCGGCTTCATCGGCCGTGCGCTGATTCCGCTGCTTCAACGCGAGGGGCACTCGGTGATCGCCTGGGTTCGATCCGAGGCGCGCGCGCGAAGCCTGCTCGGCGCCGACGTCGAGATCGTTCCCACCGGCCACGGCTTCGACACGCTGGTCGCGGCGCTCGAGCGCTGCGACGCCGTCGTGAACCTGGCCGGTGAACCGATCATGGTCGGCCGATGGACGGCCGCTCGCCGCGCCGTCCTGGCGGACAGTCGCATCGCAGTCACCGATCTTCTCGTGCGCGCCGTCGCGGAGGCCAGGCGCCGCCCGCGGGTCTTGATCTCAGGCAGCGCGGTGGGCTACTACGGCGACCGCGCCGGAGAACTTCTCGCGGAATCGTCGAGCGCCGGTGACGACTTCCTCGCGCAGCTCTGCCAGCGCTGGGAGCATTCGGCGCAGCAGGCCGAGAGCCTGGGCGTACGCGTCGTGAAGCTTCGCACCGGCATCGTGTTGGGGCGGGCCGGCGGCGCGTTGGCACGGATGCTCCCGCCATTTGAGCTCGGCGTGGGCGGGCCGATCGGTGCCGGATCGCAATACCTGGCCTGGATTCACCTCCACGATCTGGTGAAGATTGTCGCCGTGGCGCTCGTGGACCATCGCTATCGGGGCGCGGTGAACGCCGTGGCACCGGAGCAGGCCACCAGTCGATCGTTTGCGCGCGCCCTCGGTCGCGCCCTGCGTCGTCCGGCGATTGTTCGGCTGCCGGCGCTGGCGCTCAAGACGATCTTCGGCCAAGCGGCCGTCGTGCTGCTGGCGAGCCAGCGCGTCGAGCCTCGCACGCTGGTGCAGCATGCCTTCACATTCGAGTTCCCGACGCTCGACGCCGCCCTTGGGGATATCGTCGGGGGCACAGCCGTCACCATCTCGCCCGCTCAATCGCCGCCCGAGGACGCCGGCGAGGCTCGCTACGAGTTGCGGACCAGGACCGTCGTCCAGGCGCCGATCGACGAGACGTTCGCGTTCTTCTCGAAGGCCGCGAACCTCGGCCTCATCACCCCGGCGGCGATGCAGTTTTCCATCGAGGGACAGGTCCCGCCGATGTCGGAGGGGGCCACGATCGATTATCGCGTGCGGGTCGGTCCGGTGCCGGTCCGGTGGCGCACGCGCATCACCAGATGGGAGCCGAGCCGACGGTTCGTCGATCTTCAAGAATCTGGCCCGTACCGCCTCTGGTGGCACGAGCATACGTTTGAAGCCGACGGGGATGTGACGGTCATGGAGGATCACGTGTACTACTCTCCGCCGTTCGGCTTCGTCGGCGGGCTGGCGAACCTCCTGTTCATCGGCCCGACGCTGAGGAACATTTTTCGCTACCGAGGCGACGTGATTCGCTTGAGATTCGGAGCGTCGTCGCCCCTCCGCTCGCGACACTTGAGAGCGATAGAAGGGCGCGCGCGTGTGGTTTAATCAGCAGTATGCGTGCGTACATCTGGATGGCCATCGCCCTTGTCGGAGCCTGCGTGAACGCCGAAGCCCAGTGGCTGAACCAACCGATGGCGGGGGCTCCGCGAACGCCCGACGGCAAGGTGAACATGAGCGGGCCGGTTCCGCGCCTGAATGGCAAGCCGGACCTTTCCGGAATCTGGCAGGTCCAGGCCGAACCTCGCGCGCCGGGCGGCTTGTTCGGATTGGGAGAGTCCCCCAACTCGAGATATTTCCGGGATATCCTCGCTGATTTCAAGCCCGATGAGCGGCCGCTGACGCCGGCGGGTGCGGAAATCGCCCGCCAACACGGCCTGCCAGGCGCGTTCAATCCCCTGCTCAACTGTCTACCCGACGGAGTACCCCACGGCGACGTGTTGCCGGAGCCGTTCAAGATCATCCACTCGTCCAACCTGATCGTCATGCTCTACGAGGTCGAGACGACCTTCCGGCAGATCTTCATGGATGGACGCACGCTGCCTGCCGATCCGTCGCGCACTTGGCAAGGGTATTCAGTCGGCAGATGGGAAGGAGATACGCTGGTCGTGGACACGACCGGCTTCAACGACCTCAGCTGGCTGGACGCACGCGGGACGGGGCATAGCGAGGAGATGCGCATCGAGGAGCGCTTTCTGAGGCGCGACTACGGCCACCTGGAGCTGACGATTACCATTGTCGACCCAAACACTTTCACCAAGCCGATTACGTTCAGCGTCGTCGAAGAACTGCTTCCCGATACCGACCTGTTCGAGCACTACTGTCTCGAAAACGAAAAAGACGCAGCCCATCAACCGCTCCGAGGAGGCCGGTAGTCGAGCCCTGAGCGATCACCGAGAAAACATTCCCGGTCTGCCTCGGGGTGCTGGTTAACATGAAACAGACCCACGACCCGACGACCTCACTCGACGAGCCTCAAGCCCGCGCAGATCGTCCCGGTGGAGCGACCACCGCCTCCGCCAGCTGATAGGCCATCAGCCGCTGTTGCTCCGGCGTCCGCTGCGGGGGCATCTGCTGGCCTTCAGCCTGTGCACGTTCGGCCATCCGAGCCATCCGAGCCATTCCTTCTGCGAGCGCCTGGGCGCCGACCTGCGTCCCGTCGGCCCTGGTCAGATATCGTTTGAGGGATTCTTCGCCGCCGATCATGAAGGCCTCGCGGAGCTCGAGACCGAATTCGCCCAGAAACTCGCGCTCGCCTCCCACAGGAAGACCGAAGACCCACGGCTCGTCCTTGATCAGATCCAGAAAGCGTTGCAGGAACGGCCTCGCCACCTCTGGCACAGTGGCCATGTCGATCCGGGCGATCATCTCGACCATTGCGCGATAGACGTAGTCGAACACGATGCCGCTGCCTGACGGATGCGCCGCCACGAACCGAAACGTGGCGCGCACCGCTTCTTCCGGCAGATACATCGTCACGCCTTCCAGGATGAAGAACGTCCGCTGCGCCGGATCGTACCCATGCCGGGTCAAGACGTCCGGGAGCTGCTCGCGCTGGAAGTCGATCGACACGTAGGTGAGATTCGCCGGCGGCCCGCCCAGCACGTCGTGCACCCGCTGCTTCTTCAGCGCCTGCGTCGCGGGGCGATCGACCTCGAAGACACGGACCGATGCCAGGAGCTCCTGCAATCGGTACGCGTGGGAGTCGAACCCCGCGCCAAGAATCACGACTTGAGTCGCGCCGCCAACGATCGCCCGACCCAGTGCTTCATCGATGAAGCGCGTGCGAACGGTCATCGTCCGCACGATGTTGACGACTTCGAGGTCTTTCATCGCGTCGTCGTAGCCGAGGCTCAGCGCGCGGACGGCCGGGTGGTCCAGGACGAGAGTCGACCGATCGCCGAGGAGCTTCTCGGCCAGGTAGTCGGGATTCCGCGCGGAGGGATCCGGTTCGCGCGCACCCACCGCGCGGGCGGCCGCGACGTAGATGGAGGTTCTCGAGATCCCGGCCGGCGGCTGATTCGCTGATTCGGACACCTGTGACTCCGATCGGTACTTGAGGGTGTTCTTCAAAGCACCCGCTCAGTGGGGTACTTTTGCCTGAATGAACTGTGACCAGGCGCCCGATATCGACGGGGACACTGGAAAATATCACGGCCGCCGGCGCTCTTGCGAAGTCGGCACTGCGTCTTTCGGCGCGAAAAGCGTCTGTTTCGCTCGGACACCCGGCGAGCCCGGTGATGCCCGCCCTGGCCCGGCCACCCATCTGGTTGACGTTGACAGCTCCGCAGTCGCAGCTTACATTGTGAAACCCACGCTCAGCCAGGTATCCGCGCGGCCATCATGGTAGGAAAAACGCTCGGCAAATATCGAATCGTCGAAACCCTCGGGCGCGGCGGTATGGGTGTCGTGTACAAGGCGGTGGACGAGACGCTCGACCGCGAAGTCGCGATCAAGGTCTTCAGCGCCGATTTGGACGAGCAAGACGTCGTGACGCGCTTTCGTACGGAAGCGACGACACTCGCCAAGCTGAATCATCCGGAAATCGCGACGATCTACGAGCTGTACCGGTGGGAATCCGACCTGCTGATGGTGATGGAGTATGTGAGGGGCGAGACGCTCGAGAAGTTGTCCCATCGCAGCGGGCCGCTGCCGCCCGAGCGGGCCGCCTATCTGGCCGCACAAGTGCTCGGCGCGCTGGACTACGCGCACCGGTCCGGCATTGTCCATCGCGACCTCAAGCCGGCGAACGTGATGGTGAACGACCAGGGTCATGTCAAGGTGATGGATTTCGGCATCGCCCGCGTCCTTGGCGCCGCGCACACGACCATGGACGGCTTCATGATGGGCACGCCGGCGTACATGGCGCCCGAGCAGGTGCTGGGACAGGAAGTGGACCCTCGCGCCGATCTCTATTCAGTCGGTGTGGTGTTCTACCGTCTGCTCACGGGTGCCCTTCCGTTCCGCTCCGACACGGTCATGGGCATGGTGCAGAAGCAGGTGTCCGACCAGCCCACGCCCGCCCGCGCGCATCGCGCCGACATTCCCGACTGGTGCGAGGCGGTGCTCACGCGCGCGCTGGCGAAGCTTCCTGCTGAGCGCTTTCAAACCGCCGAGGAATTCCGTCAGGCGTTGCTCGAGCCGCTGAACTCCGCGGTGATGGAGCGGACGATGCCGCTTGGCAGCCAGCCGACGCCTCGGCCCGCTCCGACGCGTCAGGTCGCTGCTGTGGCGCCGCCGATCGCACCGTCGACCGTCGCAGCTGTGGCGCCGTCCATCGCACCGCCAAGCGTCGCAGCGCCGCCGGACCGCTCCGTGATGCCGTCCGGCGCGCTCTCGGCCGCCAGCGTGTTGGCCCTCCTGAAGGCGAACCCATTGGCGAGCGGCGGCGCGCTGCTGGCGTTGATCGCTGTCGTGTTGCTGGCGGCGCTGGCGCTGCGGCCAGGCACCTCCGCGCCCGTGGATCCACCCCCGGCGTCAGCCGGCGTCGTGGATCTGCCAACCTCTCCGGGCACCCAGGCTGCCGCGTCGAGGCAGGTCTCGGTGCCGGCAGGCAAACCTGCAGGCGGGGCATACGAGCTCAAGCGGCCAGGCGTCGTCACGCAGCCGCCGCCCGCGGCAGCGGCGCCAGCCGGAACCCCGCCGGCGCTGGCCGCGCGCAACGTTGCGCCGGTCAGCGGCGCGCCGGCCGGTGCATCTCCCGGGCGACCTGCGGCAGCGGCGAACCTGCCGCCGTTTGCCTTCGAGGCCAAGGCGTTCGTCAAGGAAAACGACAAAGAGAAAGAGCACGACGCGAAAGTGCTCCTCTCCGAGGGCATCGTCACGGTCACCGTCCGCCTGGACCGAACCTCCGAGTCCGTGGTCAGCTCGATTCCGTTTGGCAGCGTGCTCTCGCTCAGCTACTCGAAGTCGAAGCAGCCGATGTGGACCACGCCGTCGGGACCAAGACAGGTCTTCCGCCTGGACACCGGGCTGGGGTTCTTCAAAGGCGATCGGCACTGGCTGTCGCTGCGGACGAATGACGCGTTCATCGTGCTGCGCATCGACGGCGACGATGTCAATAGCGTCGTGGGGGCACTCGAGGAGCGAACCGGACGGGCCGTCGAGCGCCTGGTCGACCGGAAGGACAACAAGTAGGCTTGTACACGCTATGGTTCGTCGACGGCGGCAAGTCTGCAGCGTATCCGCTGCGTGAGGGTGAAACGCTCATCGGCCGCGCCCCGGCCTGCGACCTCGTCATCAACGCGCCAACGCTGTCTCGGCGCCATGCGCGCGTCCGCGTGGCGGACGGGCGCGTGTTCCTGCGCGACGCCGGCAGCACCCACGGTTGCACGCTGAACGGTACGCCGGTCGTCGGCGAGCGGCAGATCGCCGCGGGCGACACGTTCTACCTCGGGGGACTTCAAGTCAGGCTCGTGCAGGACCTCGAGGAAGGGGAAGTTCTCTCGGACGCGCACCACGTCATCGACGAGCCGGGTACGCTGCTGCGCCGCGTCGATCAGAGGCAGGCGTCGCCAGGGTCCGCGGTCAGTGAGCCCTCGTCAACGCCTCATGCTGGTGTCCCCAGAGGGTCGCTGACAGCGACAGCGACGACCCACGCCACCGTGCCGACGCCGGCCGAGGTCGATCGGCGGTCCCGAGTCGACGACCGCCGCCAAACCGATACCGTCCGCGTCGGCGACAACCGCCGATCCGGGCGCGATCGTCGACACGGCCGCTTCCTCAACCTTCTGACGGAAATCAGCAAGACGCTGGTAACGGTGCAGCCGCTCGAGCAGGTGCTGGCCCGGGTCGTGGATCTCCTGTTCGACACCGTCCCGGCCGAGCGGGCGTTCCTCCTGTTGCGCGATTCGATGGATCAACCCCTCACCGCGCGGGTGTGGCGCCGCCGCGACGGCTCGGTGCCGGAGAAGGTGTCGCTGAGCCGCACGATCATCAACCGCGTGATGCGCGAGCGCGTGGCGATGCTCGCCACCGACGCGCTCTACGATCCCCGCCTCGATGCCTCCGGCAGCATCCAGGCCATGAGCATCCGGTCGTTCATGTGCGCGCCGCTCTGGAACCAGAACGACGTGATTGGAGTGTTGTACTGCGACAACCCGCGAAGCAAGAAGTTCACGGCCGAGGATCTCGAGGTGTTCGTGGCGTTGTGCAACTATGCCGCCGTCGCGATCGAGCAGGCGCGGGTCTCCCAGCTCCTCTTCGCCGAGACGAAGCGCCGCGAGCGGCTGCAGCGGTACCACTCGCCGAGCGTCATCAACCGGATCCTGCACGCCGAAGGGGGCGCCGAGGGCCGCTTCGTCACCCAGGAGCGCGACATCACGGTGATGTTCTGCGACATCGTCGGCTTCACCACGTTGTGCGAGCGGATGTCGCCGACGTCGATCGGCGATCTGCTCAATGACTTCTTCGCGCGGATGGGCGAGGTGATCTTCGAGTACGAGGGGACGCTGGACAAGTTCATCGGCGATGCCATTCTGGCGGTGTTCGGCGCGCCGCTCGATCAGCCGGACCACGCGACGCGCGCGGTAGCGGCGGCGCTCGGCATGCGTGCCGAGTTGGCGCGCGCCAATGCGGAACATCCGGAACGAACCCTGCGGATGCGAATCGCGATCAACAGCGGCCGGGCACTCACCGGCGACATCGGCTCGCCCAAGCGCCGCGAGTTCACGGTGCTCGGTGACGTCGTGAACACGGCGGCGCGGCTCGAGGCGTCGGTCGCCGAGCCCGGTCAGATCGTCATCTCCGAGGCGACACGCGCGCAGATTGGACCGGCGTTCGAGCTACGGTCGCTGGGAGTCGTGACGCTGCGCGGGCGCGAATCGGGGCTCGAAGCGTTTGAAGTGATCGGACCTCCCCTCTGACGCTGGCCGCTCCCACACCACTGGCCGACAGTTTCGGCAACCTCCTTGCACTACACCTCCCAGCGATGGTCCCGACAACACGGCCGCACCAACGATTCACCGAGAGGCGGTGAGAGCGGGGCGCGGGTCGAATAGGTCGAACAACTGCCCGGCGCTAGGGTCTCATGGGACGAGAAATGCTCTTTCATTCGAAAAATTCAACGACCAGCGCGGGGCACGCGGCGTCGCACACGCTGCGCGGCTCGCCGAGCGCCCTGGTTCCCGGTGGCGCCTCAACCCGATCAGGTGAAACTGACCCGATCGGGGGCTTCTTCTTGGGCTCCAAAGTGGCGTTTTGAGATACACTTTGTCACCCTCGAGAAAGACGTTTCGTCAGAGAGAATTGATGCAAATGACGAGTGGCCTGTCTGTGTCTCGGTCGTTCCAGACGGCTCGAGTCAGCGTGCCGCGGCGTCTCGCATGGCCACTGGCGCCGGTTCTCGCGGTGGTTGTGCTTGGCTGGCCGGTTTCCGCCCAGGGAGTGCGGGGAACCGACGTGCGAAACGACCTCGGGCGTGTCGGTGAGGGCGAACGGCCCCGTCGCGGCGTCCCTAGCCTTCCCCGCTTTGGCGCCGCGGCCGGCGCTGCCGGCCCCGAAGCTCCCGTCTACAAGCCGGACAATGCGCCGGGCGACCTGCAGAAGGAATTCGAGCGCGAGAACTACAAGCGCGACCTCAAGTCCGGCAACTACCTGTCGCCGAAAGTGCTGGCGAGAACGCTCGACCAGAACCTGGTGCCGGTGCAGATCGACGGCAAGTATGTGAAGGATTTGAAAGGCCAGACCATCTTCCTTCGTCAGTCGATTCGCGACAAGGTGCTGCTGGCCGACGCAGCGATGTTTGCCAAGAAGCAGCAGCACATCGTCATCAACTACGGCTTTCGCTCGAATGCGCTCCAACGGGACCTGTTCAAGAAATTGAGCGGGGTCGGGAGAGTCGCGCCGCCCGGCGGATCGTTCCACGAAACCGGCATGGCGATGGATATACAGAACTGGCGGGACGCCCAGAAGTTCATGATCGAAGCGGGATTCGTTGGCGGCTGCTACGGCATCGAGGAGGACCTGGTCCACTACTCGATCGGAGAGATCACCAAAGGCTCCAACATGTCCGCGTTCAAGCGCTGTACGCTCAAAGAGATCCCGCAGAACATTCTCAAGGGCGTGAAGAAAGTCGGGTCGGGTGTCGGCGGCGTCGTCGGTATATTCAAGAAAAAATAGCTATTTTTTGTTGCGTGTCGTCACAAACCCTGCTACTTTTCACCATTGCTCACAAAAGACGCCAAAGTACGTCAATGGCATAAGGCCTCGGTCGGGCTTCGCCGCCCGCCGTGCCTGGTGTTGTTAATGGTAGCCTTCGCGGGACTCGGCGTCGTTGCGGCCGCAGCCGTCAAAGACGAGCCACCCGTTGCCTCCGGCTACGAGAAATACGACGAGTATTTCAAGAAGTACTCAGAACGCTTCTTCGACGACAGCGTCGACTGGAAGCTCTTCAAGGCGCAAGCCATCGTCGAAAGCAACCTCAGACCCAACGCCGTGAACGCGAGCGGCGCGCGAGGGGTCATGCAGATCATGTCGCCGACTTACGCCGAGGCACGACGGCGCAACAAAGAGTTCGGCGACATCAACAACCCTGAATGGAACATCGCGGCGGGGATCTGGTATGCGCACGAGCAGTGGACCGCGTGGGAGAGCGATGCGGAGAAAAAGTTCCGCAAGCAATTCATGCTCGGGAGCTACAACGCAGGCCGCGGCACCCTGATTCGCGCACAAAAGATTGCGGTCTCGGAAAAGCTCAACCACCGACGCTGGCCCACGATCGAAAAAGTGGCCCCACGCGTACCGAACTGGCGCTACAAGGAAACGCTCGCGTATGTGGGGAGCGTCTTCGCCAACCTGTCGAGCATGGACCGCAAGGGCCGCGTGAAGGGGCCGACGATCTCGAAGGACCCATCTGGCGGCGGCTTGCAGGACAAACTCAAAAGCTTCCTGGGTCTCTTCAAGCACCTGCGATTGTGGGACGACGACTGAACGAACCACCGATCTCCAGGGCAATTCGTAGGTTTCAAAACACGCGTATCGACGCGATTCTGTCGTTCCACACGCCGCGCCGAAGGTCGCTGACGTCGGAGGTGACACGGGCGAGGCGGCCATCGAAATCACGGTCGCGGAAAATCAGCACGCCGGCCGCGCGGACCAGACGGATCGATGAGATCTGGTCCTCGAACCCTGGCGGCAACATCACGAAGCTGGCGCCGCGTGGCGCGCAGAAGTAGTCGCCGCCGAAATTGACGTCGCGGTAAAAGCAGGCGCCCTCCCTCGGCATGCCCGCCCGCCCCCACACCGGCAGGCGGTCTCGATCCCACGCCACGGATCGGTTGACGACGCGGATCGATGAAATCGCGTCGTTCCAGCCTTCCCTGCGCAGATCGCGGACATCGTGGAAGAAGCGCCCCTCAGGGCCCCTGAACCGCACGTCTCTGAACACATCCACCTCGAGGTTGCCGATCACTCGAAACGACGAGATCTCGTCATTCGTGCCCCGCGGCAGCTCGGGCATGTCATCCCTGGGGCCGACGCAGAAGTACCGGCCCCGGAAGTTGGTGTCGCTAAAAAAGCACACGCCGGCTCGCGGCATCGGTTCATTGCCCCATCGGCGTTGGCGCTGGGCGGCGAGCGGATCGACACCTGTCCCCGCAACGATCAGCCAGCTCGCGATGATGAACAAGCAGACGCGCTTCATGATCGACATATCATTCTCCTCAGATCCAACCTGCATTTTTCCTTCCGGGCCAGATCCCTTCCAGATAGGCGGCGAGACTCGCATGGAATTCTTCGATTGACGGATAGCGATGCGCCGGTTCCTGATCGATGGCCTTCTGAAGGATTCCCTCGAGATCCGGATCGAGAGGGCGATCCCCGCCCGGCCACTTCCCCGCTTCGACGTCCCTCCTCCATTTATAACCCGCCAGCATCGTGTACAGCACGGCGCCCAGGGAAAACACGTCGGCACGGGCATCTGGCGGCTGGCGCGAGATCTCGGGGGCGGAATATCCCGGGGTGTTGGGAGGATTGTAAAAGACACCCGCGGCGTGCCGCTCCGAGTCATACGAAGACTCGAAATCAATAATCCGGATGATTGGGCGGCGCTGCTCCAGCCGGAGCAGCACGTTCATGGGATTCAAATCCACATGGTAGATTTTGAGCCTGTGGAGTTCCCCCAACGCTCGCGCGATCTCCAATCCCGCTCGGATGTACGCGACCGTCTTGCCGGGATTCGGCTCGGTGTCGATGGCGTTGGCCAGCGGAAATTCGTAAAAGAACGACGAGGCCATGTAGACCCTGCCGTCGCGCAGCTTTCCGTGGTCCCTGATCTCGGGAAAATACGGCGACTCGGGAATCGACCGATTTATCTTCAGCAGGCTGGCGATCTCGTTTTCGAGATTGTCCTGGTAGGTGATCCCCGGCCGGGAAGTGATTTTGATCAGAACGCCCGCACGGCTCTGCTTGTCGATGCCGACGTAGAGCTGGTGCCTGGCATATTCGACTGAGACGTGTCCTCGACGTTCTTTGGCGAGCCGCTGAATGCCTTTGAACTGATCAAAGGGCGGAGACCTGAAATCAGGATCAAGTGCGGCGTCGATTCGCGGCATGGCGGCCGGCTGATGTCCCTGTTACCGTGGACGCTTAGGGCCTTACATCGGATCGCTCACCGGCCGCCGGGTGCGGCCGTGCCTTGCCCCCCGCCGGGAACTGGAGGAGGCGTCCCACCGCGACCGCCGCGACCCCCGGCAGGGCCAGCTGGAGCGGGCAACGCGAAGGCGACCAACTGCCCGGCCGGCTGTCCTTGTCCTCCCACGGCCATGAGGACGAACTGCCGGTTCTGGTAGACATACGTCATCGGCACACCCGTCTGATTGCCTGGCATTGGCAGCTCAGCGATGTTTTCGCCGGTCTTCTTGTCGTACGCATGGAGCAGGGGACGACCGCCCGAGCCCTCTCCGCCGAAGAGCAGCGTCTTGGTCACCAGCAATCCAGCCTGCGCAGGGAAGCCGGTGGCCGGAACATCGGTCAAACCGAGCTTGGCGAGAGCCTCCTTGATATTCGGCGGCGTCCCACCGTTGGGCACCTGCCAGGCGATTTCTCCTTTGTTCATGTCATACGCCGTGATTCGGCCGTAGGGGGGCTTCAACAGCGGCAAGCCTTGAACGCTCGGAACAGGACCGCCGCGACCGGAGGTGTAATCCGCCCGGTTGGGGTCGGACCCTTCGGTTTTCACGACGCCGGCCACGAAGGGCCTGGTGACCGATCCGACGTACACGAAGCCGGTTTCCGGATCCGCCGCGCCTGATTGCCAGTTGGCACCGCCGCCGAAGCCAGGCGCCACGATCGTGCCCTTGTTCCCGTTCGGCATCACCTGCGACGGCGGGGCAAATATCGCTCCCATCCGATATCCCTCGACGGCGCGCAGTGCTTCCTCGCGGAGCGCCGCGTTGAAGCTGATCAGGTCGTCTTCCTTGACGCCGACGACGTCGAAAGCCGGAGGCTTGCTGGGAATGGGCTGGGTTGGCGACGTCCATTCGGTCGGCACATCGGTCTGAGGAACAGGAACATCGGGAATCGGCCAGACCGGTCGACCATTCGTGCGGTCGAACACGTAGGCGAGCGCCATCTTCCCCATCTGGACCACCGCCTTGATCGGCCGTCCGTCGACGCGAATGTCGAGCAGGATCGGATGAACCGGCATGTCGTAGTCCCAGATGTCGTGGTGGATCAGCTGCTTGTACCAGATCATCTTGCCGGTCTTGATATCGAGACAGACCAGTGAGTCGGAATACAGGTTGGCGCCCGGACGATGTCCACCGTAACCGTCGTTGGTCGGGGATTCCGTCGCCAGGTATACGTAGCCCAACTCGTCGTCGGCCGAGAACGGGCCCCACATCCCCACGTTGCCCGTGTACTCGGCGGATCCGTTCAGCCAGGTCTCGTAGCCCGGCTCGCCTTTGCGAGGGATTGTGTGAAAGACCCAGAGCTTCTTGCCGGTGCGCACGTCAAAGGCCATGACGTCGCCCTTGACGTTTTCCTTGTTCGGACTGGTGCCCCCCTGCGTCAACGCCGGACCGATGACGATGACATTGTTGGAGACGACCGGCGCCGAACTGTTCCCGATCTTGCCGATCGGATCGATGGGGCCGGTGAGATCCAGCTGCGTAAAAAGATCGACCGAGCCATCCTTGCCGAAATCACGGACCGGCACGCCCGTCCGCGCGTCGAGCGCGACCAATTGGAACCCGGGTGTGACGGTGATGATCCTGGCGTCCGTGCCGTCCGTCCAGTAGGCAACCCCGCGCCCGACCTTTCGAGGCGCTCGATCGAATCGCACGCCCTCGTCGATCCTCCACGTCCACAGCGTTTCGCCAGTGCCTGGATTGACGGCAATCACGTTCCGGCGCGGACCGACCGTGAAGTAGAGCACGCCATTCGCCATGAGCGGCGTCGTCTCGCTGGTGCCGCCTCCGAAATTGTCGAACCGCCAGCTCCACGCGACCTGGAGATTCTTCACGTTGTCGCGATTGATCTGGTCGTACGGCGCGTAGCGGGAGCTGCCGGCGTCACCCGCATACGACCGCCATTCGCCGCCCTTGGCGCCCTGTTGGGCCATCCCTGTGGACGCGGTGACCGCAAGTGCCGTCGATAACGCGCAGACCAGACATCGAACCAGACGCGGCATGGCACGCCCTCCCGGGCTGAGATCTTATATCAGCTCGGAACATCGGTCTGGAGATGACCATCTATTTCTTGGCGGCTGCGTCCTTGATTGCCTTCAGATGGGCGAGGTCCTGATCGTCTTCGAGGCAGGCCACTTCGAGCAGCTCGCCTTTCTGCCGTTTGATCGGAAAGGCGAGAGTCCACGGACGCGTGTACACGATCGGGTCGGTGACCGTCGCCTCGTAGTTGATCGTGTTCGCATCCACCGGCGTGAAGCGTTCGACCACGCGCTCGGCGTGGCTGACGACCTGCCCCACCTCGTTCAACCAGGTCTTGCCGTTCAGATTGGTCGTCTCGACCACCAGCGTATCGCCTTCCCATCGTCCGATCGAATCGCCCTGCCACAACCGCATGTGATCCGGGAGATGGGGACGTCCGTCGAGCGACACAATCCTCCACGACATGCGCTCGAAGAGAAAGACAACGGAGTCGGCCGTCTGAACGATCTGGTACGGCTGGGGCACGTACATGGATCGTGGGACACCCGCGGCAAAACAGTGCGCGGTGGGATCGTCGTAGCCGCGCTCGGCGGCAACCCGGCTGGCCTCTTCGGCCCGCGCCCAGGGCTGTGCGGGAAGCTTCCCGTCGGGCGGATCGACGATCAGCCCTCGCCCGGCTGGCGTGAGCATGTCGCGGTCGTGGCGCTCCAACCCCTGATTGCCCCCGCCGCCATCTGACTGATAGATGCCCTGCAGATCCGGCTTGCCGTCCGGCATTCGGCGAATCCCGTGCGCGGCGGTCGCGGACGCTGGAGCCTGGGGCACGCTGCGCGCCGGTCGGGCCGCGGGCGCAGCAGTTCCTGGGCCGGGGTACCACGTGCGATCCTCGCGTGGAAAGGCGCCATTCTCTTCCTCGACTTCGGCCTGGCACGCATATTCGAGCAGCCCGATCGCATCGCGCTGCCGATACAACGGCATGCTGATGGTCCACGGCGTGGTGAAGGCCTTCGCGTCCTCGATCGTGGCTTCGTATTGGATGCTGTCGGGGTCGCGCATCCCGTATTTCTCGACCACGCGGAGCGCGTCGGTGTGGAAGTTCCCAGCCATGTCCAGCCACGTCCTGTCGTTGTGGTTCGTGACATCGACGACCAGGGTGTCGCCTTCCCAATGGCCTCGCGAGTCTCCCATCCAGAATTCAAGGTCGTCGGGATGCGGACTGCCATCTGTGTAAATCATCCGATGGATGTGGGACCACTCGAAGGTCATGGCGATGGCGGCTGACGTCTGAAAGATCTGAAAAGGAAAGTTCAGGTACATGATGCGCGGCACGCCGGGCATGTAGCACTGGGCCACGGGATCCGACGTCCGGCGGTTCTGGAAATTCTGCGTCCTTTTGGCGGCCGCCCATGCCTGATACGGAATATCGTTGCCGACGACGACGCCTTTGCCGGCGGGCATGCCGAGCTTCGCGACATGATCCTGCAGATCGGCCGCGGCGGTGTTTCGAACCTGCCAGATGCCGCTCAGGTCTGGTTTTCCGTCCGCGGTTCGCGGCAGCCTCGAGCGTTCCGCCGCGCCGCGTTCCTGAGCCGAGAGGGAAATCGGCGTGAACGACAGCGCGATCGTGAACGCCACAGCTGGTATCGGAAGGAGCAGGAGGCGCGTAGGCATGTGAAGCGCTTCTCCGAACTATGACGCAGGCTTTCCGGGCGATCCGGTTCCGGATGATCCGGCGAACAGTTGACGCCCATCGGGCAGCTTGATGGTCGTCGCATTGACGGTCGGCGACCCGTCTTTGGCCATGAACCCTTCGATGGTGACCACGACGCCCGCGGGGAGATCCACCTTCTTCCAGCCCCGCCGATACAGCGCGTTCGCCCCGCCGGTCTCGAACGCCCAACCGACGGTCTTGCCATCGCTGCCCTTCACGTCCACGTAGACCCATGCGTGGGGATTGGACCAGAGCATCCTCGTCAGCGTGCCGGTGAGCGTGATCGGCTTGGCGCCGTCGTACTCCGCGGCGAACGAGTGATGCGCACTGACCGGCCGCCCCGCCAGGAGCAGAACAAGACCGATCGCTGACAACACGGTTCTCGATTTCCACCCGATCACGAACGACCTCCTTGAATGCGGATCACAACCGATGACTCGGCCGACCGAGGGCTGCCCATGCAAGGCGGGGTCCATGGCTCTTCACCTGCCGTGCGCCGCTGCGCGCCCGCGTTGAATCAGTCGCGCGTGAAGGAATACCTCCGACATTTCAAAAAAGGGCCGGAGATCCCGGCGCCGGCGATCGCCACGCCATCCGCGCGTCCGGCTCCCATTTGGTGCGGATTTGTCGATTCGCCTCGAATCGTCAATCATCATCGTGCGACCCGTCGGCTCACGAGGCGATGGCGTCCGCGCATAACACCAGCGAGACGAGACACTTAATGGAGCAAACAACGGCCCCGAGGCTTCGAGGGATAGACGACACGACCGACGGCCAGTTTTGTCGATTCGCGTGTACCGCCGGTCGAGCACCAACGAACGCAACCGGGCCGCGCGCGCTGTCCGAACAGCACTTCGTATAGAGGAATCTCTGCGATCTCTGCGCTAGAACCTTGTGGCTGTGTTGAGAGGCTGATGGCCCGGCGCTTGCTCCATTCGTTCTCACACGGAGCGCACACGGAGTCAAAGATGTCGACTAGAAACGGTTTCGCGGCTCTCGCCTTGCTCTTGCTGCTCGGCTCACGAGGAGGGCTCGCTCAAGAGGCGGGCGTCAACAGGGTGGCGGGTGCGAAGGGGCTCACGTGTGTATTTCAACTCGTGGCGACCGGAACCTGGAGCAGCGGATCGGCGCACGCCGAAGTAAAACCGTCGCAGCTGCGGGTGGTGTTCAATGCGATCAACACCGACGAGGGGACCGCTGGATCGGTCGGGCAGTTTGGCCGCTCCGACATCATCGCGAAGCTCTCCGGCAACATCCTTCACCTGATCGAAAGCTTCAGAGATGGACCGGTCTACATGACGACGGTGTTCAGTGCCGAGAGTCGTCCTGGGAAGCTGAAAGCCGTGCACACCCGGCACGAGTACACGGATGTCAGCGTGCCGGGGTTCACGTCCAGCCCGGAGCAGTACTACGGAGAATGCGAAGTATCCGAACGGTAAGACGAAGGCGCGGCGGAGCCGAAGAAAGACCGAGAGATTCTTTGTGTTCTTCGTGCTCTTTGTGGTTTCAACATTCGCGACTCTCTGAGCAACAAACGACAACGCCCTGGCGGTTCTAGAATGAACCGGGCCTGATACGGAACGCGCCATCCTCCTGGCGATCGCGGTAGGCGCCGTGGCAGTTCTGGCACAGTCGATTGAGGGCGACGGCCGAGATCTTGACCGAGTCCCAGTTGCCGTTTGCCGCGGCGCGCGCGATCGCGTCCGCGTGGTCGCGCGCCGTGCGTGCCCACTCCGACGCGGCGATCTGACCGAGGTCTTCCCAGATCTCTTCCGTCCGGGTGAACGCCGGCAGCAGCTTCGCCGCGTTCTCCGAGACCATATCCCCCTTCGAGTCCCTGGCCGCCGCCTGCAGTTCGGCAAACGCAGGTCCGATGGTCTTCATGGCCACGCTGAGCGACAGCTCCGCCGCAGTGGGCGGCGGGTACGGCTTCTTCCCCAACTCGGCATGGGTGGAGTTCATCACGGAGTTCGCCAGCAGCACCGGCTGGCCCTGGTACTTGGCGGCCACCTCGGGGGGCAGATCGATCCTGTAGTCGGGCGCGACCCGGGCAATCGCCGTCGCGTCGAACTTCACGAGCTCGCCACGCACCCACAGATAACTCTTTTGATCGAGGCGGCCGCTCAGGTAAGGCGCGATCACCAGCACCGGCTTGCCGATGGCCTGCACGTCCATGCTGCCGACGACCTTGCGTTGTTGATCGACGAGAAACGCGGTCCTCGACAGAATCTGCTCGACGCCGGCCGACACGGTGATCAGTTTCCCGTAGTACGCGTCCGGATTCTGCGCGATCCTGTTGGTCGCCACCGGCGCGCCCTGGCCGTCGTTGTCGGGGCGCGTTCTCTGAGCGCCGGGTGCGGCCATGGTCGCGATCAGAATCGACCCGGCCACCGCGAGGTACGCGCCGCCAGTCGTGCTGAACCATTTGTATCGCGTACCGCCACCCATCCGGGAGCGGCAGGGACGATTCTGATTCTCTGTCATGGGCCTACTTCCCCTGACTCTGGAGCCGCTTCAACGCCTCTTCCCGCTTCATCTGCTCCCCGAGGAGTCTTTGCTGAACCTCGGCGGGACTCTGCGCATCGACGAGGTCGTCGGCGACGGCGGCGCATTGCACGGCGCCGCTTTGATCGGGGCGTTGACCGTTGGTGTTGATGCCTGCCTGACTCGTGTCCATGCCACGCGCGACCATGAGGTCCGTCAGCAGTTTCGCGGTGTGCTTGTTCATCACGACGCGGCAGTTGAAGTAGACGCCGGTGGCGATTGTCAGTGGCGTCCAGCCGTACTTGTTCCTGGCATCGAGCTTCGCGCCGGCATTCACCAGCAGCATCACCGACTCGTTCGACCCTCGATAGGAGTTGCCGTGGAGCGCGGTGTCGCCGTTGTTGTCGACGTCGGTGGCTTTGGCTCCCAGATCCAGCAGGAACTTCACCGCCTCGGCGGATTCCTCGGGCTGTCCTGGATTCTCGCCCTGCGAATAGATGCCGACGCCGGCCGCCACCATCAACGGCGTGGCGCCCTCGACATTGCCGAGAAACGGATCGGCGCCGAGATCCAGCAGGGCCTGCATCGCCGGGACGTCGACGTTTTTCGCGGCCAACAGGAACGGGGTGGCGCCATAGCGGTTGAAGTTGTTCCGCCCTTCGAAGTCTCCACTCGGCTCTTTCGTCTCACGGGCGTTGATGTCGGCGCCGTACTCCACCACGAGCTTCTTGACCAGGTCGAGACTGCTCAAGTTGCCTTTCGGAGTCTGATTGGGATTTCTCCAGCCGTGCTGCGGCCGGCGCGCCCACATGATCTGATGGAGTGCGGTCCAGCCCTGGCCGGCGGCGTTGGGATCGATCCCGTGGTCGAGCAGCACGCCGGCGACCTCGAAATTGAGGCTATGGATGGCGGTGACCAGGGCTCCGGTGCCATCCGGCAGGGTATCGTGCACGCTGGCACCGCTGGCGAGCAGCGCCTTGATGGTGTCGATGTGTCCCTGACGCACCGCGAACAGCAGCGGCGTCCAGCCGAACAGCGACCGGTCCTGGATCTGTGCACCCGCCCCGATCAGCAGTTTCGCGGCCGACGTGTTGCCTTCGTGCGCGGCCCACATCAGCGCCGTCTGCCGTTTCCATCCTTCCCTGGCGTTGACGTCTGCGCCGCACTCCAGGAGCAGCTTCACCGCGTCCACGTTCCCGGTGCGGGCGGCCGTCATCAGCGTCGTCTCGCCTTCGGGCAGCGCCGCATTGGCATCCGCACCGGCCTTGATCAGTTGCTCGATGATTGCCGCATTGCCATTGACGGCCGCCGGATACAGCGGCGTCGCGCCGTAGCGGTTCACCGCCTTGACATTGGCTCCCGCTCGAATGAGCAACTCGGACGTGGCCGCATCGTTGTGGTCCGCCGCCCAGTGCAAGGCGGTCGTCCCGTCGCCTTCGGCAACATTGACCGAGCTGGGCTGATTTTTCAGGAATGCGCGAACCGCCGCGGCATCCCCTTGCTTGGCGGCTTCCACGAGCGAAGCCGCGCCGCCCGCAGCACTCGCCTGCCCCGCAGGCACGACCGCGAGCAGCGCGACCAGCGCGCATTCGGCCATCCGTCTCACCGGCATACTCGATGTCTCCATGGTTGATTTCTCCGTCGGCCTGGTTCGTCGTTGATGTCAACGTGTTGATGGCGTCGGTCGTGTCTCGGTTTCAAGGTCAACCACCGAGATCACCGAGAAACAGCCCAATGTGCTTCTCGGTGTGCCGATTAGAAAGTGACATGCAAAGTCTCAAAGTGCCTGTTGAGAAAACAGGACGTTCAAACGTTGTGATTTCGTTCCACGGAGTGTGCCCCGCTCATGACGACTCGGGGGGAAGGACCCGTAGATGAATAACGTGTGCAATTCTGGGCGTCGAGGCGCCCGCCCGGCAAGGCGCGAGGAGCGCGCATACCGGGCGTATGCAAGTGACGAGCAACGCAGCCCGGCGGGATGCATCGGCGGCCAGAATGCGCACGTTATTCATCTACGGGTCCTAAACGTCAACCTCATACCTGACGATGGCGGCGCGGGGTTCGTCCGTCGGGCAGGCGCCGCCATCGCCCCGTCTCGGCTGTCAGGCGCTCGTGGCCGCCTTCGGAGCCCCGCTCGCCGGTCCGCCAGTCGGCACGGTATCGAGGTCGAGCACGGCGGTGCTGTCGCCGAAGCTCTCGATCGGGACGCCCGCCCGGTTCGCGAGATGCACCAGCAGATTGGAGGACGGCGTGCCCATCGGCGTCGCGATGTGGCGGTTGCCCTTGAGCCCGCTGGCGCCGCCGATCAGCGCGAGCGGCAGGTCCATGTGCGAATGAATGTTCGCATTGCTCATCCCGGCGCCGATCATCATCATCGAGTGATCGAGCAGCGTGCCGTCCCCATCCGGGGTGTTGCGCATTTTTTCCAGAAGATAGCCGAGCAGGCTCACGTGCCAGGTGTTCAACTTCGCGTACTTCGCCAGGTTCTCGGGATTGTCGCCGTGGTGCGACATGGAGTGATGCGATTCGTTCAACCCGATTTCCGGGTACATCCGCCCACGCTGCTCGGCGCCATACATGAACGTCGTGACCCTCGTGATGTCGCCCTGGAACGCGAGGCACTGCAAATCGAACATCAGCTTGGTGTGATCGTCGAATCGCTGGGGCACGCCGAGTCCGGGCCGCGCGTATTCGGGCAGCGGAGAGAGCGCGCTCTGTATCTCGGCCTGCTGAATGCGGCGCTCGACCTCCCGCAGCACATCCAGATAGTCGGCGAGCACGGCGCGGTCCGACGCGCCCACTTTCGCCCGCAGCCGGGCCATCTCTTCGGTCGCGGAATCGAGAATGCTGCTCTTCGCGCGCAGCGCGGCCCGCTGCTCCGCCGCCGAGCCGCCGTCGCCGAACAACTGCTCGAACACCAGACGCGGACTGCTCTGTGTCGGCAGCGGCGTGGTCGGTGACGCCCAGGCGAGGGTGGTCTGATAGGCGCAACTGTACCCGGCGTCGCAGCCGCCACCGTTGGTCACATCGTCGGGAAGAATCGCGAGCTCGAGCGACGGCAGGGGCGTCGATTTCCGGAACTGCGACGCGATCACCTGATCGATCGAGGTGCCGGCCCGCAGGTCGGAGCCTTCGGTCCGCTTGATGTGCACGCCGGTCAGCCAGGTGCCGGTACTGCGCGTGTGGTCGCCATTCCCGTCGCCAAGGCTTTCTGACGACCGATGATGCAGCCCGCTGACCACGGTCAGCTGATCGCGGAAGGGCTCGAGCGGTTTCAAGATCGGAGAGAACTCGAAGTTCGCGCCCACGGTCGTGGGTTTCCAATAGTTCACGTCGGTGTGCGTCATCGCCACGCCGTTGGGCAGGTAGTAGAAGCCATACCGATAGACCGGCTTCGCGGGGGTCTCGGCCAGCGCCGTCAGCGCAGGCACCATCGCGTCGAGCAACGGCAACGCCAGTGTGACGCCGGCGCCGCGCAGGAACGTGCGACGCGGCAGGGCTTTCTTGGTGATGATCATGATTCGGATCTCCTCAGTTGGAATGGGCGGCTCTTGACGATGCCGAGCACGAGTGACGAGAGACGGTAATTCGCGGGCGCCGCGTCCCGCAGGATCGCGCGTACCGCCGGCGCGTCGTAGGACTCGACGCCGCGTCCCAGCGCGTAGGTCAGCAGCTTGCCGGTCACATTCGACAGAAATTGCGGCGCGTGATTGACCAGCACCTGCCGGAGCCCGGCCGGGCCGTCGATGCGGGTGCCATCGACATAGACGCCGGAGCTGTCGATCGGCACGAAATTCTCGTCGAAGGTCCGGTACCGTCCGACGACATCGAAGCGCTCGAGCGCGAATCCGATCGGGTCCATCAACTTGTGGCACGACGCACAGGTGGGATTGGCGCGGTGCTGCTCGAGACGCTCCCGCAGCGTGCTGACCTTGGTGACCCTTTCGCCGTTCTCCTGCAACGACGGTACGTTGGGCGGCGGCTCGGGCGGTGGCGCCCCGAGGATGTTCTGCAGCACCCACTTGCCCCGCACCACCGGAGACGTCCGGTTCGGCAGCGCGGTCGCCGCCAGGATGGCGCCTTTCCCCAGCAGACCGCGACGGGGGCTGTCGTCGGCCAGCGTGACGCGGCGGAAATTGACGCCCTTCACTTCGGGGAGGTCGTAGTGCTGCGCCAGCGGTTCGTTGACGAAGGTATAGTTCGCGGTCAACAAATCGAGCGCGGGCCGATCCTCGCGCAGGATGCTGTCGAAGAACAGCTCGGCCTCCTTCTGAAACGCCAGGGCCAGCGTGTCGCCATAGTCGGGGAACAGATACGAATCGGGGACAATCTCCTTCAGGCGGCGAAGCGACAGCCACTGGCCGGCAAAGTTGGTGGTAAACGCCTGCGACCGCGGGTCGGCGAGCATGCGTCGGGTCTGGCGCTCGAGGACGGCCGGATCGTGCAGCTTGCCCTGGGTGGCCACCGTCAGCAACTCGTCGTCGGGAATGCTGCTCCAGAGGAAGAACGACAGACGCGACGCCAGTTCGATGTCACTGATGCGATAGACGCTGGCGTGCGGTGCATCGGGAGGTGTGAACTCCGTGCGCAGCAGGAAGGACGGGCTGATGAGCACACGCTGAAGCGCCGCGTCGATGCCCGCGTCGAAGCTGCCGCCGGCGCGGCCGTCGGAATAGAAATCGAGCAGCACCTTGACGTCCGCGTCCGTGACCGGACGGCGGTAGGCTCGGCGCGCCAGCGTCGAGAGGATCGTTTTCGCGCACGCGGCTTCGTCGGCGGGCCGGGTCGGATGGCACACAAAGATGCGACGATGGCTGGGCGATTCTTCGGCGCCGCCGGGATTGAGGGGACCCATGATCTCGAGCTCCCGCAACGCCGCGCCTTCGCGTGTCTCCCGTTGGTCGCTCGTGCCGGTGCCCAGGTACGGCTTCAGATATGGGCGCCGGAAGCCCTCGGAGAGCGCGCCCGTTTTCACGGGGAAGGTGGCGCGAATCTCGTGCACGCCGGCCTTGAGCGGAATCGTCACCACCCAGTTGGCGTCGATGTCTCGCGGGGTCTGCGCCGCGGTACGCGCCGCCCGGTCGACCGGTGCCGCCGCCCGCCCTTGATCCACGGCGCGCTCCGGATTCAGTGTCACCCCCGGGGTGGCCGGCACGGTGAAGACCTGTACCTGTGCGCCGTCCACGCTGATCTCGAGTTGCTGCGCGCCGAGGAAATGCGGCACGTCGTAGTCAACGCCGCGGCCCAACCGCGCCTTGATCACATACTCGCCGTCCCGGGGAGCGACGTAGTCGACGCGGGTGCCGCCGCGGGTCCCCATCGGCATTCCCTCGAGGCGCACATCCTGATCGAGCTGGTCGGGCACGCGGTAGACGTCTGCGTTGGGTGGGCCTGGAGTCCCCAACGCGAGGCGTGACACCTTCCGGGCAGCGCCCAGATAGCGCTCGATGAGCAGCGGCGACAACTTCAAGACGCCCGCGATGTTGTCGAACCCGTAGCTGATCTCGTCGGCCGGCAGCAGCGTCGTCAGATTGACGTCGAGCGCCAGCAGATCGCGGATCGCATTCTGATACTCGGCGCGATTGAGTCGGTGGAACGTCTCCGTGCGTCCCGGATCGGGATGGGCGTCGGCGGCGCGATCGAGCGCCGTCTCGAGTGCTGACGTGAACGACTCGATTGCCGCCGGCTGGGGCCGCGGCATCCCAGCGGGAGGCATCAGTCCGGCGCGCAACTTGACGACAACTTTTTCCCACGCCGGCGAGTCGGCCGAGACGTTGGTCACGTCGAGGGTGTCGATAGCCAGACCGGCGGTCTTGAGGCGCCGGTTGTGACAGGTCACGCAGTAGCTGTCGACGAACGCCTTGGACGGCACGCCGGGAGGCGATGACTCGAGCGGGTGCGCCCGCGGCGCCACCGACGCGGTCGGCCCGGCAGCCGGTACGCCCTGCGATCGGGGTGCCGGCCGCGATGGCCCTGCCGGAGCAGTACTGACCGCCGTCGAAGCCACAACACTCCATGCGGCGAGGAACACATGTCCCGCACTGATCTTCATGCGATCTCCACCTCTCGGTTTTCGGCTGCGCAGTGGTGCAAAGCAAATCGCCGGCCAGCATGTCCCTGATCGGTGCGGCACCGCAGCCGCGATGAGTAACTGCATGAATGGAGCGCACTTGCGCGATGTCGCGACCTGCACGCCGCCGCGCTCACGGCGCTCGCACATGCACGCGTCAACAGTTGTGTTGATTTGCCGCTCGAACCTGCGCCAAGAATGTTCGCGCGCATTTCTGCGACGAGCATTCACGCGATCGAATTACGGGAATGCGAACGCGTGAACGTTGGCATAGCGGAGTTACAGGTCAGAGCCATACAGATAGGGACTCAAGAAGAATCGACAGCCACCTGCTGCCCGCCGCGCTCCCGCGGGTGTTACTGAGATCGCAGCCGCCGCGCGCTCGTCCGTCAACAGTTCTGTTGATCGGTCCACTGAGAACTACTCCAAGCATGTTCGCGCGGCCCGCCGGCGAGTCATTGCGCACCGGCACGGAGAATGACCGGTCAGCAATAGAGCCCACCATACGTCAACGGTTCTGTTGATCTGCCGCGTGAATTGACACGAATTGAACGTCGCGCCGCGGACGAGGCGCCCTCCGCGTGTTCCGGCTGACGCGTCTCGGCGTTCACATGGCCCCGCCTGCGGCGTCTCGACATTTTGGTCGAGAGCGAAGAGCGCGGTTCCACGACATTGTCGATTTCGCCGGCCCGCCGCGAACGGCTTGATGCGCCTCGCCCTCCTGGTACAGCGCGGTTTCCTTCGGAAAGGCGTGTGCACCGCGACCATGGCAATGCGCTTGCTACAGCGCTTCTGCACGCGCCGAGTTCGCCTGCGTCGATCGAGATCGTGGTTCGACATCGGAAAGCGATTCGAGACTGAGCGATCGATTCGCGATCGCGCGATTGAAGAATCGAGAGAGCCGCATCGGCGTTCGGACCGTGATCGATCGCTTTCCTCACCACTCATTCGGTCATTGCCATCTCGTGAAGGAGGATCCGATGTCCCGTTACATCCGCTTCTTAATCGCGTGTGCGCTGCTGCTGCTACTGCCGCCGCCTCACCTTGCCGCCCAGCAGAATGCGACGGTGCAGGGCATCGTCGTCGATGAATCGCAGGCGGTACTGCCCGGAACCACGGTGACCGCCACCGAGATGAGCACCGGCGTCCAGTCACTCGCCGTTGCCGAGGCGGACGGCCGTTACCGGTTCACCAATATGCCGCCCGGCCAGTACAAATTCCGGGTCGAGCTATCGGGCTTTGCCACCACGGAGATCACCAACGTCGAACTGCTGGTTGGCCAGAGTGTGACGGTGCCTCGAATCTCCCTGAAAGTGGCGGCGCTGCAGGAGACGATTACCGTGACCTCGCAAGCGCCGCTCGTCAATACCACCTCGTCGCAGGTGGCCGGGAACATCGATCGCCGACAGATGGCGGAACTGCCGCTCCAGGGACGGAACTGGCAGGAACTGTCCTTGATGGTCAAGGGGGTGACGGCCAACAACATCACCAACACGCCCGGTGCGAACGATGGTCAGTTTCAGTTGAATCTCGATGGCCAGCAGATCACGCAGCGAGTCGCCGGTTCGGGCTTCGGGCAGCCCAAAGTCAGCCGCGAGGCGATCGCCGAGTTCCAAATCGTGACGAACATGTTCGACATCGCGCAGGGCCGGTCGACCGGGATGCAGGTGCAGGCCATTTCTCGGTCGGGCACCAACGATCTGAAGGGTTCGACCTATGGGTTCTTCCGCAGTGACAACTTCAACGCGCCAGACCCAGTGACCGGGACGGTGCTGCCGTTCCAGAACCAGCAGGCGGGCGCAACCCTTGGCGGCCCGATTGTCGTGAACAGGATGCACTTCTTCGGCGCGTATGAGTACGAGCGGCAGCCGGACACCGCGGCCCTGGCGCCGACGCTGCTCCCCAACCAGACCTGGCAGATGCCGTCGAAGGCGATTAACAAGAACTATCTCGGCCGCGTCGACTATCAAATCTCATCGACGGACAACCTCTCGGTCCGCGGGCAGCGCTGGTCGGTGTCGAACCCGTCACAGATCGCGAGCGGCACACAGCACCCGTCAACGGCGGAGGTCTACACGTCGAATGCGAATAACGCGATCGGCACGTGGAACCATCTGGTCGGCACCAACATGACCATGCAGGTTACCGGCGGCATCAACAAGTTCGCGTGGTTCTACGATTCGCTGGCGTCGAATGACGTGCCATTTCACAACACGCCGTTCTTCGTCCCGAGATTTCAATTTCCCGGATTGACCCTCGGCGGGATCTACAACTATCCCAATTACACGTGGCAGGACACCTATAGCGGCCGGGCAGAGGTGAACTGGCATCTTGGGAAGCACGAGACCAAATTCGGCGCCGAGTACCTGCGGGTCAAAGACACGAAGATATGGGACTTGAACCGGCGCGGTACCTATGTGTTCAACAAGGTACCGTCAACCGCCGAACTCGAGGCCCGCTTCCCGCCTGCGGAGTGGAACAACCCGACGGCCTGGAACATCACCGGTCTCGAGCCCTACCTGCAGGAGTTCGATATCAACTTCAACCCGGATTATCTGGTCAATACACCGCGGCCGACCCTGGCGCTGTGGTTCGGCGACAACTGGCGGGTGGCCAGCAACCTTTCCATCACGCTCGGCGTCCGCTATGACGCGGACTGGGGAGCGAGCAACCCGCCCTGGGTCACGCCGACGGTCATCCAGATCAACAACGGCCTCGAGTCGGGCGACTTCGGTTATAAGACGGGCATTCGCGACCTCACCAACGTCGAGCCGCGCCTCGGCTTCGCCTACAACGTCGGCGGAAAGAACGACCTGGTCATTCGCGGCGGCAGCGGCATCTATTACGCGACGCCGGTCTCGAACGCGACCTACAGCCAGCAGTTCTACAACCGGTCGGTCGCGGGCGTCTTCCTCCCCAACGGACCGGGATTCATGGAGGATCCCACCCGAGGTGTGTCGGCGGAGGACTTTCTCTCGGGGCGCGCGCCGGCGCCGGTGCAGCTGGCGTACCCCTTCGCCACTGACTTCAAGAACCCGTATAGCTGGCAGAGTTCGATCGGATTCCAGAAGCAGCTGGGATCGTCGATGGGCGTCGACGTCGACTTGACGGCGCTGGAGGAGAACAATCAGACGCGTCAGCGTGACGTGAACCTCTTCTACAACCCAGCCACGGGCTACAACCTGGATCCCACCATCTACGGACGGCCCAATCCGGCATACGGCCCGGTCCAGTTGCTGAACAGCCATGGCGAGACCGAGACCGTGCTGCTTTCGAGCTCGTTCACCCGTCGGTTCAAGAACAACGTCCAGGGCGGCGTGACCTATACGCGGACGTTCGCGAAGAACGATGACACGACCAGCTTCGGCTACATGGCCGATAACCAGTTCAACCCGGATGCCGACTGGTCGCGATCGTCAGATTTCCAGCGCGACACACTCCGGGCGAATGGCATCGTCAACCTGCCGTGGCAAATGACCGTGGCCGGCTCGTACTTCTACGGGTCGGGCAACTACTACAACGGCACCACGTCGCAGAAGCCGTACAGCAAACCGGGTGCGAACCGCCTGAACCTGGGGGCGCCGATCGTGATTCCGGCCGCGATGCTGGATCGGTGGGAGGGACCTGCGGTCATCGCCACCGGCACCGTCTGGCCGCGCAACGCGCTGCGGGGTCTCCCGCTGGAGAAGGTTGATATGCGCATCACCAAGCGCGTGACGCTCGTCAACAACGTCCGCATCGAGCTGCTCGCCGAATTGTTCAACGTATTCAACTGGAAGAACTACGGCAACTACACGACCCTGCTCACCTCGGCTAATTTCGGACAGCCGGTCGCGACCTCTGGCAACGCCTACGTCCCGCGCCAGGGTCAGCTCGGGGTTCGGATCGAGTTCTAGCGGGCCTCCGGCCCCTCTGGGGCCTCGGCCCGCTATAGGTCACTTGCGAGCCCCGAAACTCGACCCGTCCGGTCAAGCTTCGGGTTCTCAAGGGTTCTCGCGGGCTGGGCTGCGGCAAACGCAGCCCGAACTGAACACTCGGAAGTGGGAACTTGGAAGGCAGTGGTACGAAAAATACGACGCGCCGATCGGCGGGAGACCCGGCGGGCGCGGGCCCGCACATGGCTTCTCGCCGGTCGTGCTCGGTAGTGACGGGAGTGAAACATATGACAAGAAACATGAAGCTGACAGGCGTCGCGGTGGTTTCGATGGTCGTCGGTGTTGGCGTGAGCCGGGCAGTGCTGATGCAGGCGGCCAGCAGCGCAACGACCGTGGGCGGCGTGCCCACGTTTCAGGTGGATCCCGAATGGCCGAAGCTCCCGAACAGCTGGATCATGGGAGACCCGGCGTCAGTCACCGTCGACAGCCACGACAACGTGTGGGTCATTCAACGCCCGCGGACCCTGCCGCTCGAGAAGCGGGAGCATGTGGCGCCGCCGGTGCTGGAGTTCGACAAGCAGGGCAAGTTCTTGCGGGCATGGGGCGGGCCGTCCGTCGCGTACGACTGGCCCGACAACGAGCACTTGATTTACGTCGACTACAAAGACCGTGTCTGGATCGCGGGAAACAATCCGTCCGCGCAGGTCAAGGAGACGCCGCGTTCGGATGACATGCTGCTGCAGTTCTCGACCGACGGAAAATTCGTCCGGCAATTCGGTCATCGCGATTCGAGCAAGGGCAACACCGACACCGCGAACCTGAATGGCCCGGCCGAGATGGTGGTGTATCAGAAGACCAACGAGATGTTCATCGCCGACGGATACGGCAACCAGCGAGTGATTGTCCTCGATGCGGATACGCTCGCGTTCAAACGCCTGTGGGGCGCGTTCGGCAACGTGCCGATGAAAGAGACGCCCGCGCCCACTCGCACGATGGACGGCCCCGGTCCGCAGCAGTTTGGAACGGTGCACTCCATCAAGATCTCCAACGATGCCCTGGTCTATGTCGGCGACCGCGGCAACAGCCGCATCCAGGTGTTCACACTCGACGGGAAGTACATCAAGCAGGGATTCGTCACCCGGACCGCGAAGAGCTCGTCAACGACCGGCGGGCTGGCGTTCTCGCCCGACCCGCAGCAGCACTTCATATACTCGGCGGATCAGGGCAACGGGCACGTCCACATCGTCAACCGGCAGACCCTCGAGGAGGTGGGCTATTTCGGCGAGGAAGGAAAAGGGCCAGGCGACTTCCACGCCGTTCACCATCTGGCGACCGACTCGAAGGGGAACATCTATACGGTGGAAGTGCAGGGAGGAAGCCGCGTGCAGCGATTCATGTTCAAAGGGATCAAGCCGAAGGTGTAGCCGCGTCGTTACCGGGTGTCACCGAGTGTCACCTCGCAGAACTGTGGTGCAGGCTGACCACAGCCAGATCTTCACCTCGCCTAATGTCCCTGTCTTCGGGAATTCGCCCTGCGAAGCTCTGACCTTTTGAAGTTGCCAGACGCCGGGGGGAGCGCTGCACCGAGCGCGTCAGTGTATCGTCAGCGTCAGGTTCAGCCGGAACTTGACCGGACGGCCATCCTTCAGTGCCGGGGTGAAGTGCCACGATTTGACGGCGCTGAGACTCATCGTCAAAGCGGCCGCGTCGCTCAGGCTATCGGTACGGTCCCTCGCCTTGACGGCTTGCACGGAACCGCGTTCGTCCACGACGATTTCGATCCTGATCTGATCCGAACGCCGCGGGCTCGCCGGCATGAGCCAGAGTTGCTGCGAGGAATCAGGAACAGGTGGTACGACGTCCACATCGGCTTCGCTGAAGGTTGTCGACGTGACGTCGAAACGGTTCGGCCGTGCCACGGTCAATGGCGCGAGCGCACTCGGAACCGAGATTGAGGACCCATCGACAACAGCCGGCCGCGACGGGGTCTCGATAACCGGCTCCGAGGCGGCGAGCGGCGTCTCTGGTGAATGTCTTGGCGCCGACGGCGCCGCGCGTAGTGGTTGGACTGGTTGCTCGGACACGATCGGCTTGTTGGTTGACGCCGTTGACGCCCTCACCGACAACGCCGGCGGGGCCGGGATCGCGATTTCGCGCGGGGCCGGAGGCGCCGGCAGGCGTGGCGCTTCTGCGGTCGTCGTCGCAGGCCGCCGGGACGAGGCGGGCGACGCTCCCGCGCGTGCCGCGGGAGAAGTCTCGGGCGTGGCGGGAGGGCCCTGCGTTTCTATTCTGTCGGGAATCGGTTCGGTTTGCTTCGCAGGACTGCTGACCACCGCGGCCGGACGCCTCAATCCGAGCGCCCAGATGGCCAGACCTGCAATCACCACGGCAACCGCCGCCAAAGCCGCTGCGTGCAGCAGGAACTCGGACTGTCCCAGCCAGAAGGACTGTCGTGCCCGTGGTTTGACTGGCGCCGTGAACGACGGCGTGTACGGCGCCAGGTTCGGCCCCAGAGTGGGCGTCAGACTCGGTATCTCGACCGGCGCTAGACTCGACGCCAGACTCGGTGTCAGGCTCGACACCGGACTCGGCGTCAGACTCGACGCCAGACTCGGCGTCAGACTCGACGTCAGGGTCGGCGCCGGACTCGGCGCCACGACCGGCGTCAGGGTCGGCGCCACGATCGGCTCAGGGGAGATCGGATCGACGCCAGGCCCCTCGGAAAGGAAAATGTCGAGTGCGTCGGATTCAGGGAGCAGAGCCGTGGCCGAGATCACCCGCCAGCGCTGGTACACCCCTCGAACGATCTCGACCCGATCCGGCCGCTCGAACGGCGCCAGGGCCTCCGCAAATTCTTCGAGCGATGCGTAGCCTGGTGGATCGGAGGTGGCCTGAGCAATCACCGCACGGAACGTGGTACGGCGATGAAAATCCGGGAGCATCTCACTGAGCAGCTCGGCGACTCGCGGCACGGCGGTCGCGGGATGCTGCGGGCGCGTGAGAGCGACCACGTCACCCACTGGGGCGACAAACACATTGCCCAGTTGAACGGTCGCGGGCCCGGTCTGCTCAGTCGACTGGGTGATGCCGTGGCACAGCTGCAGTGCGGTTGCGAGGGCCTCGTACCACTCGAAGTGCACATCCCTCGCCAACATGTCGGCGAGCGAGACGATGGAATCGGAAAGCTGACCCGACTCCACTGGTCCAGCGTCGTCCAAGCCGCTCTCCATATGAATTACTCCACAGGAGGATATCAACGATGGTCGGATCTACCGAGTGTTTTTTTGACGTCGAGCCCGGGCTGCCGGCCGGCTCGACCTTAGCAGCCCGGACAGAAAATAAGGGTGCCAAGCTGGGCGCCGAGGCGCCCGGATCGCAAGGCGCGAGGAGGGAGCATGCGGGTGCATGTGACCGACGAGCAACGCAGCCCGGCGGGATGCATCGGCGGCCACAATGTGCACCTTATTTTGCCGCAGGCCCTGAGTAGCCCGTCGTGAAAATCTGGCATCGCACCGAGACGGGCGAGACGCCCCGTAGGCGCCCGACGACCGAGAACTGATCAATCACTTCGCGACACGCTCCAGTTCCGGCCGTCCTGCCGGCATGTGCTCGTCGACGGCAATCGCAAACAGCCCACTGACCGCGTACGTGCTCATGACCGCCACCATGTCCATGGCGCCGCGCCGGCCGAACAACTCCACGGCTTTCGCGAAGGTGGCCGAGTCCATGTTCTTGTCGCGGAGCATCTGGCGGCCAAAGCGGATCACCAGCGCATCCTTGTCGTCGACACCGCTGAGGGCGCGGCTGTGGCGCACTGCGTCGATCACCTTGGGATCCACGCCGGCTTTCAACGCGCTCGGCTCGTGCGCATTCCATTCGAGGCTGTAGTTGGTTTCCCGGCACGCGACCAGGATGGCCAGTTCCCGCACGTGTGGATCCAGCGTGCCTTCCTGCACGGCCGCATTGTGAAGATCGAACAGGGCCTGCGCCACGGCTGGGTTGTACGCGGCAAAGGCGAGCGGGCCGCGCAGCACGCCTTCGGCGCTGCGGCCAGGCAGCGTGTCGTAGATTTTCTGGCCGCGCGCATCCAGATCCTTGCGCTGCAGGTAGGGAATACGCGCGTGGGAATCGGAATCGAGATCGGCCGGAAGCTTCGCCGTCGATTGCGCCGCGGCCACAAGCGCTCCCGAGGCCAGCAGCAGAAAGGCGGCGCCCCAATTCAACTGTCGGTGCATGATCATCATCTGGCGTCTCCTGGTGGTCCTTCGCAAAATGTCGAGGCAATCACGTGCGGCGACGTGCCTGACCGTGCACATTATTCCCCATGTGATTCCCTGTCGCCCATCGATTCGGCTGCCGCCCCGACCTTGCGCTGCTTGTTGCGAGCAGCGTTGGCCCGACAGCGAGAGCCGCCCGAAGCCTGAGGTCCTAACGACCCTGGCGGGAATTAAGCTGTCAGCTTGGGCGTCGAGGCGCCCGCCCGGCAAGGCGTGAGGAGCGCGCATACCGGGAGTATGCAAGCGACGAGCAACGCAGCCCGGCGGGATGCATCGACGGCGAAGGTGGCAGCCTAATTTCCGCCAGGGTTCTAAGTGGCGTCGACTGGCGTCCGAGAGAAAAACCGGGTACTACTATGGCGCTGGAGCGGTCGTGGACGGAAGATTCGCGGCGCGGAGATCCGTAAGCGAGACTGGAGATTGAGATGTTGCTGAACGCTGGACGGTCCATCGCCTGCGTGGCGGCGCTCGCCGTCTGTATGTTGCCGACTCTGGATGCTCAGGGCAGGCGAGGAGGCGGGCCGGCGGGAGGCGGAACGGCAGCAGGCGCCCGCACGGGGACTGTCGAGCACATCACGGTGCACGGCAAGTCGCTCGAAGGCAATCTCGAAGGCGATTCCCCTGATCGCGAGGTCAGTGTCTATCTGCCCCCGAGCTACGCCGCGGAGCAGACCCGCCGCTATCCGGTGGTGTATCTGCTGCATGGCTACGGCGGACGCGACGACACCTTCAACAGCCGGCTCGCCAAGCTGCCCGAGAGCGCCGATCGGCTTGCCGCCACGCAGGGCTTCAGCGAGCTGATTGTCGTCACCCCCAATGCCTTCACGCTGCACAAAGGCAGCATGTATTCGGATTCGGTCACCTCGGGCAACTGGGAGAACTTCGTCGCCCAGGATCTCGTGGCCTACGTCGATGGCCACTACCGCACGATCGCGGCACGCATCAGCCGCGGTCTGGCCGGTCACTCGATGGGCGGATACGGCGCGATTCGGATCGGCATGAAGCGGCCGGAGGTATTCTCGAGCCTCTACGTCATGAGCGCGTGCTGCCTGGCGGCGAACACGCCACGGCCGGAGGCAATGGCTCCCGCGGAGGCAATCAAGACGCGCGAGCAAGCGGAGGAAGCGGCGCGAGCTCCCGGGTTTGGACCTTCCGTGAATCTCGCGTCGGCCGCGGCGTGGTCGCCGAATCCCAACAACCCGCCGCTCTATCTCGATTTGCCGGTCAAAGATGGCAAGGTCCGGCCCGACATCGTCGCCAAGTGGGCGGCCAACGCGCCGCTGACGATGATCGAAGGCTACGTACCCGGTCTCAACGCGTTTTATGCGATCGCGATCGACATCGGCACCAAGGACAATCTGATCACGACGAATCGCCAGTTGAACCAGGCCCTGACGCGTTTGAAGATTCCCCACAGCTACGAGGAGTACGACGGCGATCACACCAACAGGGTCGGCGAGCGGATCGAAAGGAACGTGCTCCCGTTCTTCTCGAAGAGTTTGGCGTCACCGGCAAACCCGACGTCTCCGGCAGTCCAGCACTGATTGCCGCCGGGCCGCCATGGCGCACCTGCCGCCTCGCGTGACTGGATGTCTAACGCGTTGTCGACCCGTCCGTAGTTTGCGGCTTCAGCCGGACCGGGCCCGTCGGTCTATTCGAGTTGATACTTGCGAAGCCGCACGTACAGTTGCGCGCGCGTCAGGCCGAGCCGCTGCGCGGCCCGCGACTTGTTTCCGCCGCACTCCTGCATGACCTGACGGACCAGATCGCGTTCCACGATTGTCAGGTCGGTCGTCGAACCCGCCGCCGGAGGCTCGGGGGAACTCGCCGCCGCGAGCTCGACCGGGGCGCGCGGAAGCGACAGATGGGCAGCGGTGATCAGGCCCCCTTCGCAAACGATGGCGGCACGCTCGAGGGCGTTGCGCAACTCGCGCACGTTGCCGGGCCAGCGCGAATTGAGCAGGGCGTCTTTCGCGTCATGGGTGAGGCCGGCAGGCGGACGCCCGAACGATCGGCCGATTTCATCCAGAAAGGCCTGGCTGAGCGGCAGGATGTCGTCGCGGTGCTCGCGCAACGGCGGCACCAGGATATTGAAGACATTCAGGCGGTAGTACAGGTCCTCGCGAAAGTCCGCGCGCGCCATCGCCTTCTTCAGGTCGCGATTGGTCGCGGCAATCACGCGAACATTGGCTTTCAGCACCCGCGTGCTGCCGAGCCGCTGAAACTCGCGCTCCTGCAGGACACGGAGAAACTTCGCCTGCGCGGACGGGCTCATTTCGGCGACCTCGTCGAGGAACAAGACGCCGCCGGCGGCCATCTCGAGCTGTCCGGGGCGGGCCTGATGCGCGCCAGTGAACGCGCCGCGCTCATGCCCGAACAGCTCCGACTCGAGCAGTTGCTCGGGAAGCGCTGCGCAGTTGATCGCCACGAAGGGGCCGGTGCTTCGGGCAGAAGCGCGGTAGATGAACCGCGCCACGACTTCCTTGCCAGTGCCCGACTCACCGGTCAGGAGCACGGTGGTGTCGGTGGCCGCGACCTGCGCCGCCTGCTTCAGAATCGCCTGCCAGGGCTCGGACTGTCCCACCACGCGTCCGTAGCCCGCCCTCGAGTCGAGAGCCTCTGAGAGCGATTTGACGCGCAGTTCGAGCCGTTCCGCGTGGGCCCGCGCCTCCGCCACCTGCTGGGCAATTTCGGCGAGTCGCTCGTGGGACACCGCCAGCGCCACGTGATCCCCGATCCGGCGCGCAACCGTCACGTCATCAGGGCTGAAGGCGCCGGGCCGCAGCGACCAGAATTGCAGGCCGAAGGATTGGCCCCGCGCGTCCAGCCGAATCGCCAGCATCGATCGGTAGCCAGCCGCCAGCCACTGATCCCGGAGACCTGGAGGATCCGTTACCGGAATCAGTTCCTGGGTCAAATCCGCAATGATCCGGAACGACCCATCCGCTTTCAGCGCGCCAGACGGCGTCGGGCGGATGCGCATGAGCGCCGGGCCGCGATCGTTCGAGACGGCATGCCGCAGGATCTCTCCCGTGGTGTCGTCGTAGAGCGTCATGCTCATACGGTCATGCGGCAGCACGCGCGCCACGATGTCGGAGACCCGGACGAACACGTCGCGGATGTCGAGCGTCTTGGACAAGGTCCGCAACAGATCTTCGGAAGCAGCCAGGGCCGCCGCGCGCTCCCGTTCGGCCGCCCCCCGGCGCGCTTCGTCCACGAGGCGGTGGTGCGTCAGCGCGATCGCCACGAAGTCGGCCATCCGTTGCACCACCACCAGATCCGCCTCCGTGTAGCTCCCGGCCGTCTTCGACAGAAAGCCGATCGTGCCCATGAAATCCTGGCCGATCCGAACCGGCGCGCGCACGCCGCTCTGCATGCCACGGGACTGTCCGGAGAGGCCATCGAGCACGTCAGACGCCGCGGCCTCATCGCTCACGAAATCGTTCGCGGCCGGGACGGGGATGCCGGCGCCGTCCACCGACGATCGGGCGACTCGCCAGGACTGTCTGCCCGCTGGCGTCACGATTGTCAAACGCGCCTCGTCGTGGGGGATGACCTGGGACGCGGCGACGGTCAACTGGGCCAGGACGTCTCGCACGTCCACCGCGGTCGCGAGATCTGGCAACAGGTGATGAATCGCCTCGAGGCGATCGACAATCTCGCGGCCTAAGGGCCTGTCAGGAAATAACTGCATCATTCACTTATTTCCCGACTGGCCCTAACACTTGGCGAGCAAACATGGATCCTCAGCTAGACCAGTGTCCTCGCCGCTGCAGACAGTCTCGCCTGCCCTTCCGGCGACCGGGCTTGGGGTGCGACGGCGTCCGTATCGAGTCAGCCACCGGCGGGCGCAGGCGCGCTATCGCGTGCGGGATTCGACGCGTCGCATGAAGAGCCGATGCGTGTGCCGCTGTCGAAACAACCTGCCCGTGCGATCTCCTGTTTGCGAAGGTCGAGGGTCGGGCGGCTCGGCATTGGCATAAGAAAGCAGCGGCAAACTCAGTATAGAACGCTCGCGGCAGATTGACGCGACCGCGTTGCCACAAGTGCACATCAGCCGTCAGTCTGTAGATTCCTGCGCATCTACATTCAGCGGCCGCCTCTGCGCCGGTGAGGCCAGTGTCTGAAAGCCCAACGAATCTCGATTCGTGCGTTCATTGAAGTCCGCACCCGCCTGGTACGTGTGTTGCCTTACTACGGTCGTTCAGACATGTCACAACGAACCGTCGAGCTCATCATCGGACGCCTGTTGACGGATGAAGATCTGCGGCATCGCTTTGGGGAGAACCCTGTTCAGACGCTGACCGGTCTCTGCGACCTGGGATACGAGCTGAGCCGAAGCGAGATCAACGCCCTGGTCTCCACCGACCCCACGCTGTGGCCGCGGACTGCCCATCACATTCACCCCAGCCTGCAACGATGCACTCTGCACCCGGAATGACCCTAACAACCCGTGGCAAAAGTCCGTCTGCATTCGGCGAGCGCTGCATCCCGCCTCGCGGCGTTGCTCAACGCTCAAATACTCCCGGTATTCTCGCGTTTCGCGCCTGGCGATCCGGGCGCATCACCCGCCTCGGTGCGACGACGGACTTTCACCACGGGCTGCTAACCCCCAACCCGTCCGCGAATCGCTGGCGGCGCCGGTCAAAGTACGCGCAGGACACCGCTCCCTCCTCGCGCCAGCGGCTTGTCGACTCGGCCGGAACGGTGTGTGCCCTGCTCTTTCTGGCGCCGGTGCTGTTCCAGGGATGCAGCAATGGCCACGCCTCTCCGCCGCCTCCGCGGCCGCCAGACGTGAGCGTCGTGACGGTGATGCCGGAACGTGTCGCGCTGACCAGCGAATGGATCGCCACGCTCGACGGCTACGTCAACGCGCAGATTCGACCCCAGGTCACGGGCTACCTGCTGGCCCGCCACTACGAGGAAGGCGCCGGGATCCGAAAGGGGCAGGTGCTGTTTGAGATCGATGCGAGACCGGTCCAATCCGCGCTCGCGCAGGCACGCGGTCAGCTCGCCGAAGCGCAGGCGCAACTGGGCAAGGCCGAGCGGGACGTCGCGCGCGATCGCCCCCTGGCCGAACAGCGCGCCATCGCGCAAGGCCAGTTCGACAACGACGTGCAGGCCAGTCTCGCCGCGCAGGCGGCCGTCCAGTCCGCCACCGCCGCCGTCGAAACGGCGCAGCTGAATGTCGGCTTCACGTCGGTCACATCGCTCATCGACGGCGTCGCCGCGATCGCTACCGCCCAGATCGGCGATCTGGTCGGACCTTCGACGCTGCTGACGACGGTCTCGCAAATCGATCCGATCAAGGCGTACTTTCCCTTGAGCGAGCAGGAGTACCTGCAGGTGGCCGGCCGAATCAACAGCCGCAACGCGAAGGGGCCGTGGGAAGGCGGCAGCCTGCTGACGTTGGTGCTCGCCGACGGCAGCATCTATCCGCGACGCGGCACGTTTCTCGCGGCCGATCGCGAAATCGACGCGAAGACCGGAACCATCCGCATCAGCGCCACGTTTCCGAATCCAGACCGCACGCTTCGCCCGGGCCAGTACGGCCGCGTCCGGGCGGAGACCCGGGTGCGAACCGACGCGCTGCTGGTGCCGCAGCGCGCGGTGAACGAGCTGCAGGGCGCGTTTCAGGTGCGCGTCGTCGATTGGGACAACAAAGTGAGCACGCGCACGGTGCGGGCAGGCGATCGCGTCCTCAGCCGCTGGATCATCGAGCGCGGCCTCGAACCCGGCGCGCGAGTGGTGGTGGAGGGCGCGCCCTCGGTCGATGGCGCGATCGTGAACCCCAAGCCGTTCACGGCGGCCGCTGAAGGGCACTGAGGATGTCCCGATTCTTCATCGGCCGTCCCATCGTCGCCATCGTCATCGCGATCATCACCGTGTTGGCAGGTCTGGTCGCGATGCAGTCGCTGCCAATCGCGCAGTTCCCCGACATCATCCCACCGCAGATCAGCGTGACGGCCAACTACAACGGGGCCGATGCCCTCACCATCGAACAGGCGGTGGCGACCCCGCTCGAACAGCAGACCAACGGCGTCGAGAACATGCTGTACATGCAGTCGACGAACTCGAACGACGGCACGATGCAGCTGACGGTCACCTTCGACGTGTCGACCGACCCGAACATCGATCAGGTCAACGTCCAGAACCGGGTGGCGCAGGCCGCGGCGAACCTGCCGCCCGACGTCAACGCCTTCGGACTGACGATGCGCAAGGCGACCGGATTTCCGATGTTGATCGTCTCGCTCTCGTCGCCGAAAGATACCTACGACGCGCTGTTTCTCGCCAACTACGCGAACATCAACATCATCGACGCGCTGTACCGCGTGCCCGGCGTCGGCGACGTGCGGCTGTTCGGCGCCGGCGACTACGCGATGCGGATCTGGGTCAAGCCGGATGTGCTCGCCAAGCTCGGACTGACGGTGCCCGACCTGGTTCGGGCCGTGCAGCAGCAGAGCACGGTCAATCCGGCCGGCCAGATCGGCGCACAGCCCGCGCCGCCCGGCCAGGAAATGACCTACACGGTGCGCGCCCAGGGTCGCCTCCAGACGGCGGAGGAGTTCGCCGCCATCGCCGTACGTTCGAATCCGGACGGATCGGTGGTGCGACTGAAGGACGTCGCTCGCGTCGAGCTCGGGGCCCTCAACTACCAGCAGATCGGGCGCGTCAACGGACAGCCGGGCTGTGCGGTGGCCATCTTTCAAACTCCGGGCTCGAACGCGCTGGCCGTCGCCGCCGGCGTGAAGAAGACGATGACGGACCTCAGTACGAGATTTCCGCAGGATCTGCAGTACCGCTATTCAATCGACACGACGCTGCCGGTCTCCGAGGGCATCCGCGAGATCCTCATCACCCTCTCCGAAGCCATGCTCCTGGTCGTGTTCGTCGTGTATCTGTTCCTGCAGAATTGGCGGGCGACGCTCATTCCCATGATCGCGGTCCCGGTCTCGCTGATCGGGACCTTCGCGGTGTTCCCGTTACTTGGCTTCTCGATCAACACGCTGTCGCTGTTCGGGCTCGTGCTCGCCATCGGTCTGGTCGTCGACGATGCGATTGTCGTGGTCGAGGCGGTGGAGCATCACATCGAAGAGGGCATGCCGCCGCGCGAGGCGACGCTGAAGGCCATGGAGGAAGTGTCCGGTCCGGTCGTCAGCATCGCGCTGATTCTGGCGTCGGTGTTCATCCCGGTCGGCTTCATGGCCGGTATTCAAGGCCGATTGAACAAGCAATTCGCGATCACGATCGCGATCTCCGTGCTGATTTCGGCGTTCAACGCGCTGACCCTGTCGCCGGCGTTGTCGGCGATGCTGCTGAAGCCAAGAACACCGTCGAAACACATGCTCGGGCGCTTCTTCGCCGTCTTCAACCGTTGGTTCGACAAGGCGACGCGCGGGTACGTGAGCCTCAGTCATCGGATCGTGCGCAAGGCGGTGATCGGCGTCGCGCTGCTGGTCGGTTTCACGGTCGCGGCCGGCGCGCTTGGGCGGCGGCTCCCCACCAGCTTCGTTCCCGAAGAAGACTACGGTTACTTCCTTCTCAACGTCCAGTTGCCGGCGGCGGCGTCGCTCGAGCGTACCGACGCGGTCTGCCGCAAGATCGATCGGCTGCTGCTTGGCACCGCCGGGATCGGCAATTTCAACACGATTGCCGGCTTCAGCCTGCTGTCGCGCGTCACCGCGGGCAATTACGCGTTCTACTTCATCGGCCTCAAGCCCTGGGCGGAGCGAACCGGTCCCGACCTCGACGCGCGCGCGATTGTGAACCGCATCAACGGACAGCTGCGTCAGATCGTTCCAGAGGCGATCGCGTTCGCGGTGATGCCGCCGTCGATCCCGGGGCTCGGCACGCAAGGCGGCTTTTCGTTCTGGCTGCAGGATCGCAGCGGCGGCAGCCTCGATCTCCTGAACCAGCACCTGCAGACCTTTCTCGCGGCGGCCCGCAAGCGTCCGGAGCTTGCCGGCGTGACGTCGCAGTTCACCGCGGCGGTGCCGCAAATCTTCGCCGAGGTCGATCGCGACAAGGTCCTCAAGCAGGGGATCGCGCTCGGCGACGTCTATCAAACGATGCAGGCGTTTCTCGGCGGACTGTTCGTGAACCAGTTCAACCGGTTCGGCCGCCAGTGGCGGGTATTCCTGCAGGCGGAAGGGTCCGAACGGACAAGCCCGGAGGCCATCGCGAGGTTCTACGTGCGCAACAACGACGGCGCCATGGTCCCGCTCTCCGCACTCGAAGCGACCAGGCCGGCGTTCGGCCCGCAGTACACCAACCGGTTCAACGTCTACCGCGCCGCCCAGGTGACCGGTGCGCCCGCTCCCGGCTACAGCTCGGGTCAGGCGCTGGATGCTCTGGAACAGGCCGCGCGTGCGAGCCTTCCTCCGGAGATGGGCTATGACTGGTCGGAGCTGTCGTACCAGGAAAAGAACGCCGGCGGCTCGAGTGGCCTGTTCGCGTTGTCGATCGCGTTCGTCTTCCTGATCCTGGCCGCTCTCTATGAGAGCTGGTCGCTCCCCTTCTCGGTCCTGCTTTCGGTGCCGATTGCGGTCTTCGGCGCGTTCTTCGGTCTGTTCATCCGCCGCTTCGATTTCGACGTCTACGCGCAGATTGGCGTCGTGATGCTGATCGGGCTGGCGGCAAAGAACGCCATCCTGATCGTGGAATTCGCCAAGGCGCGGCTCGATGAGGGCAGGGATCTCGTGGACGCCGCCCTCGAGGGGGCGCGGCTCCGGCTACGCCCGATTTTGATGACCTCGTTCGCGTTCATCCTCGGGTGCGTGCCGTTGTGGATCGCCAGCGGCTCGGGCGCCGCCTCGCGACGGATTCTGGGAACGGTCGTCGTCACCGGCATGCTCGCAGCCACCTTGATCGCGATCTTCATCATCCCGCTGCTGTTCGTGCTGATCGAGCGGCTCTCTACCCGACGGGCGGTCGTCCAACAGCGACCTGGCGAGCTCATGCCCGGCGAAAGCGCGCCGTAATGACATGTTCAGAACCAATATTCTGGTGCCTTCGTGACGTCGTGCTGTCGTCGTTTCATGCGCCGCCTCGCTTGCGCCACGGTGCCGTTTCTGATGCTCTGCGCCACCGGCGGCTGCGTCACCGTCGGGCCTGACTACAAGCGCCCTCCGGTCGACGCGCCGGATGCGTTCCGCGGCCAGGTGCCGGACGAATCGTCGGCGGCCTCGGAGTCCTCACTTGGCGACGAGCGCTGGTGGCAACTGTTTCAAGACGACTCGTTGCAGGTGTTGATTCGCACGGCGTTGAGCCATAACGACGACGTCCGAATCGCGGCGGCCAGAATCCTCGAAGCGCAGGCGCAGCTGGGGCTCACGCGCGCGGATCAATTCCCCACCGTGACCGCCGGTGTCAACGTGATCGGCGAGCGCCCGAGCGCGGCGCTGGGGTTTCCGGCCAAGAACGTCGGCGCCATCGAGGCGCAGGCCTCGGCCGCGTGGGAGCTGGACTTCTGGGGAAGATACCGCCGCGCGACCGAAGCCGCGCGGGCGCAGTTGGTCGCCAGCCAGTGGGGGCGCCGGGCGGTACTTACGACGCTCGTGAGTCAGGTCGCCAACGCGTACTTCGGGTTGCGGGCGCTGGATCTGGAGCTGGACATCTCGCGCCGCACGCTGACGTCGCGGCAAGAGTCGTTGCAACTGACGCGGGTACGCGAGCAGGGCGGCGTCACCTCGCTGGTCGACGTTCGGCAGGCCGAGCAGCTGGTCTATGGCGCGGCCGGTGAAATCACCACGCTCGAGCGCGAGATTGCGCAGCAGGAAAACTTCATCAGCGTGCTGCTCGGCGGCAATCCCGGACCGATCGCGCGCGGCCGCGCATTGACCGATCAGCCCCACGAGCCCGTTCTTCCCACGGGTCTGCCGTCATCGCTGATCGAGCGCCGCCCCGACATTCAGCAGTCCGAGCGGCAACTGATGGCCGCGAACGCGCACATCGGCGTCGCCAGGTCGGCATACTTTCCGCAAATCGCGCTGACTGGTTCCGGCGGATTCGAGAGCACGGCGCTCGCCGCATTGTTCACCGGCACGAATTTCATCTGGACTGCAGCGGCCAGCGCGGCACAGCCGGTCTTCACGGCCGGCCGCACGCGATCCCAGGTGGCCATCGCCGAGGCGCGCAGGGAGGAAGCGACGATCGCCTACCAACAGACGATTCGACGGGCGTTTCGTGAAGTGTCAGACGCGCTCGTCGGCTATCACAAGCTGCGTGAGTTCCGCGAACAGCAACAGCAACTGCTGGGCGCCGCGCAGGACGGCAGGCGGCTCGCCGAGATCCGCTATCAAGGGGGCGTGACCAGCTATCTCGAAGTGCTCGATGCCGATACTCGTCTGTTCGACGCCGAGCTCGCGCTGGCCCAGTCAGAACTGAGTGAGCTTTCAGCGCTGGTCGAGCTCTATCGCGCGTTAGGCGGTGGCTGGCAGTCGTAGCGAACCAAACCACCAGCTGCGTAACTGCTATCGAGCCACGACGGTTATCCGAACCACCAGGAGCACAGAGGCCACAAAGGAACCCTCGTCTTTGTGTTCTTCGAGTCCTGGTGGTTCAGAATTTCGATTCTGCAGCGCGTTCTAAGGGCCGACAGCCAAGGGCGCCGTGGTTCGCCGCCACGTCGCCGGAGCCTGGCCCACGAGCTTCTTGAACGCGCGGCTGAACGCCGCTTCCGATTCGTAGCCAACCGCACCGGCGACCGCCGCCACGTGCTCCCCTTCGACCAGCAGGCGGGAGGCGAGTTGCATCCGCCACAGCGCGAGATACTGCATCGGGGGCTGGCCGACCATGTCCGTGAACCGCTCGGCGAGAACCGACCGGGACAGACCGACGAGCCGCGCCAGGCGCTCCACCGTCCAGGCCTCGCCGGCGTCGCCGTGCAGCGCAGCCAACGCCTGTCCCACCACGGGATCTCGCAATCCCGCAAGCCAGCCTGTCTGGGCGGGCGGCAGTGTCTCGAGATAGCGGCGGATCGCCTCGACAAACATCAGCTCCGAGAGGCGCGCCAGCACGTTCTCGCCTCCCGCCCGCGAGCTGGCCGCTTCCTTCACGGCCATGCTCAGCAGCGTTCCGAGCCAGCCGGTCGTAGACTGAGAGCCCGATGCGGCAAGGTGGATCACCGTCGGTAAGGCGGTGAGCAGAGGATTGAACGGGCGTTCGTCGCAGCCGAGGAAGCCGCACACGACGTGCGCGCCATCGGGGCCGCCGCCACCCATTTCGTAGACCAGCGGCAATGACGTCGACGGGCGGGCGAAAATCGACATGTCAGGCTCCGCCCGCATCCCAGGCGCGCTCGAGAGGATGTGCGCGTCGCCCTGCGGAAACACGATGAGGTCTCCCGCTCGCAGGCAGATGGGGTCGTGGCCAGCCGCTTGTCCCCAGCAGGTGCCTCGCGCAATCAAATGGAATTCGATGACGCGCTGCGCGCCCGGCATGACTTTCCCGGCGATATCGCGTGAGAGCGGTGCCGCGGCGATCCACGGAGAGCTGAGCTCCAGGTCGAAGTACACCGCACCGGTCAGGCGCACCGCCCGAAGCACGTCGGAAAGGACGTCGGCCTTCACGACAGTTCAGGGAGCCGGACGAACGGGCATCCGATTCGGACGCCGGAGCAGATCGGCGTCACTTGCAGACGAGCGGCTAAGCAATTCGGACGTTGGCTCATGGCTCTCACACACGACGACGCCGTACGGTAGGGACACGCCGGGCGATGAAGCGCCGGCGACTCTCGAAAGGATAAGTGTATGACGAGTGCTGTATCGCAAGAACCCGCGGTCACGTCGGCAGGTTCGATCCATCGGGCCGAGGCCCTTGCCGAGCGGCTCGAACAGGGCGCCCGCGCGCTGGCCGATCTCGCCAGCAGCCTGACGGACGCCGAGTGGCAAACCCGGCTCCCCAAGGACGGCCGCAAGATTGGCGTCGTGGTCCATCACGTCGCCACCATGTACCCACTCGAGATCCACTTGGCTCAAATACTTGCCGGCGGCAAGCCCATCGAGGGCGTCACCGCGGAAGCCGTCAACGAGATCAATGCCGGCCACGCCAAGGAGTTCGACGCCGTCACGAAGGAGGAGGCGCTGGATCTGCTCCGGCGCAACAGCACCGCAGCCGCGGACGCAATCCGGGCGCTCAGCGACCAGGAACTTGCGCAGGCCGCGTCGGTGTCGCTCAACTTCGATGCTCCGCTCACGTGCCAGTTCCTGCTCGAGGACCACGCCGTGCGGCATAGCTATCACCACCTCGGCATCATCCGGAGGGCGCTGAAACGGTAACGTGCATTACACAACAGGGTCGACGCTGACGGTCCGCGCATTCGTGCAGGGTGCCACGCCGGGCATCGTGCCGTGTGCGAGGGCCGCAGCTGAGGCCGCCGACCCACTGGGCGCCGGAGAACGGGCCAGTTCGAAATCAGCGCAAACCGACCGACGGTGAAGATTGAGATCGGGACCGGCATGGGGACGAGCCCGCACACTCCAAGCGCCACACACCCGAGGTTGACATGGCTTCTGTCCAGGAACACTACGATCGCCATCTTGGTCCGGTCTATGGGTGGATGATGGGAGACTTCGACGTCGCGAAAGAGACGGCCCGGTCCGAATTGCGGGACGTTGGCCTGTTCGACTGCGGCGGAGGTGTGGCCATCGATCTGGGCTCGGGCCCCGGTGCTCACGCAGTAGCGCTGGCGGAGGCGGGGTACGCGGTCACGGCCATCGATACGTGTGCGGCGCTCCTCGCCGGGCTTCGCGCGCACAGCGGGAATGTCATCACCTGTATCGACGATGACCTATTGAATCTACGCGGCCACTGCGACGGCGCAGCCGCCGTGATCGTGTGCATGGGAGACACGCTGACCCACATCGACTCCCTGCAATCAGTGGAACGATTGTTCACGGCGATCTCCGAAACGCTGAGGCCGGGCGGCACATTCGTCGCGACCTTCCGCGACTATGCGACCCGGACGCCCGAACACGCCGCCCGCTTCATTCCGGTCCGGCAGGACGACAGTCGGATTCTGACCTGCTTTCTGGAATATGAAGAGACACACGTCACTGTTTACGACATCCTGCACGAGCGAACCGCGACCGGATGGGCGCTGCGCGTGAGCAGCTATCTCAAGCTTCGCCTCAGTCCCGATTGGGCCCGCGCCAGGCTGAATCGCCTCGGCCTGGTGACCACGATTGAAGGCGGCCGCAGCGGCATGGTGCGACTCGTGGCGAGGTCCGGGTAACGCTACTTCGGCGCTTTGTAAGGGATCGCGACGGCGCGAAACGGTCCAGGGTCCTGATCGCGGAGCTTGGGATCGTTGCGATAGTTGAGCCTGGCTTCCGCCACGAATGCCACGTCCTTGACCAGCGTGACGGCGGTGGGGCCGGTAAGGCCTTCCTTCAGAACTTTGATCTCCGCCGTGTCGCCATTGATCGTCACTTCGTCGAGTCGACCCGCCCCCTCGACGAGCAGCATCGTCTTGCTGCCGACCGATCGCATGCCGTCAGGTGACTGCAGGGGACGCGACGTCTCGAGCTTCGTCACCGCGCCGGCGGAGCCGTCGGCTTTCACGGGGATGCGCATCAGCGTGCCGGAGCCCACCGAGTTCACGTAGACCGAGCCGTCCGCGAGGAGGGCGATGCCGTCGGCCGTGCCGAGCAGGGGATCGGCAGCCCAGGCATCGAGCGCAGTCGCGCCCTTTTTCAAACGCAGGACCCGTGCGCCGGTGGTGTCGGTAGCGTAGACCGTGCCGTCTTTCGCGACCGCCATGTCGTTACAGAGTCCGCCTCCCGGAAACGGATAGCTCGTTTTCAAGGCGGCGTTCGACAGACGGAAAGCCTTGAGCGCGGTTTCGCCGACCAGTGGCGCACCGCCTCGTCCTCCCGTCGCCGACGCGCATACCCACAGCACCCCAGCGCCTTCGTCCGCGAGCACGCCGAGAACGGTCTGCAATCCGGCGGTCTTGGGCTGGATCCAGGTTTCGGCTTTGGCCGCGCCGGGCGCCGCTCTGTAGACGCTGTCATTGCCGAGGCTGCCAAAGAAGACGGCGCCATTCTTGGTCGACGTCAGGCTTTCGGGAAAAATCCTGCCATCGGTGAACCCGATTTCCGTGCGGTCGGCCGCTTGAAGTACAGATGCGAGTCCGGCAACCGCGACGAGAACCACCATCAAATATTTCTGTCGGCGCATTTCAGCTCCTCAGGTCGGCAAGATCACGAAGATCGCAAGGGGATTGTGGCATGAATCGGGTTTCAGTCGCGGCTTCAGTGAAAGCCTTTGGTCTTCATCACGCCGCCTTCGACGCTGGACAACGGGTGGAAGACGACGAATGCCCCTGGATCGAATTCCCTGACGATCGCCCTGACGCTGGCGATCTCCAAGCGTGTCACGACGCAGTACAGAATATCCTGCTCAGTACGGCGAAATCCCCCGTAGCCCGCGTAGATCGTGACGCCGCGGCCCAAGTCGCGGGTGATTCGTTCCCGGATGGCGACATGCTGGTCAGAGACAATCGTGATCGCCGTGTACTCGTCGATGCCGTACAGGATGAAGTCGAGCGTTTTCGCCGCGGCCAGGTAGGTGAGGATCGAATAGAGCGCGGCGTCGACGCCGAGCACCGAGATGGCGACCAGGAACAGCACGACGTTGAATCCGAGAATGACGTCGCCTACCCTGAGCAAGTCCGCTCGTTTGCTGATCAGCAGCGCGGCGATCTCCGTGCCGTCGAGCACGGCGCCGCCGCGGATGGCGAGGCCGATGCCGGCGCCGATGAACAGCCCGCCGAACACGGCCGTCAGCACCAGGTCATGCGTGACGTCCGGGAACGGCACCAGGGCCAGACAGGCGGCGAGCCCGGCGATCCCAAGCACACTGCGCGCGGCGAATGCCGGCCCCATGTGGCGATAACCTACGGCAATGAACGGCACGTTGACGAGCGGCAGCCAGATCGCGAGCGGCAGGCCGGTGGTCTTCGCCAGCAGCATCGAGATGCCGGTCACGCCGCCGTCGATGAAGTTGCTCGACAGCAGGAATCCCGTGAGCCCCATGCCCGCGCACAGGACGCCGGCCAGAATGAGTACGGCATTCTGAAGCTCGCGCAGCGCGCGCTTCATCGACTTGGCCCCGAGACGTCCTGGGTCACCGTGGGAGGGAGTCTTCGACGATCCGCGCGCCGGTGATGAAGCGTCGATACTTGGCAAATTTCTGCGTGGTGCGAAGCCGCGGCACGCCGGAATTGCGAATCACCTGCAGCGACGTGATCGATTCCGGCAGCATCACGCTCTCTTCGGGCTCGTGAAACGAGACCAGACGGTAGGCGATCGACGAATCGGCGCGCTCGACGATGAATGTGCTGGCCAGGCCGGGCCGGCGTCCTTGAGTCTTCGGGACGGGAAACTCGTACTGGCTGGTCAGTTCTTCGTCCAGCCGCAGCACGTCGCCGGTCGCCTGATCGAGCCAGACGCGGCCGCGCGTGCGTCCGGGCAGATCGACGCTCACGCAGTTGTCCGTCCAGACCACGGCCGCCGGCAGGACGTGCGTCGGCGTGTAGTTCAGGGTGACGCTGGAGCGTCCGCGCTCCCGGCCCTGGCCGCGCCAGGTGAACACGAATTCGCTCTGGCGCTGCGGGAGCAGCAGTCCAAGGGGTTCGGGCGAGACCGGCTTCGGGTCCATGCAGCCGGGTTCGTCGCCCGCGCGCGGCGGCCGGCCGTCAACGGTCAGCAACTGGCGGAGCACGCTCGCCGCGGACGTCTTCCCGGCATCCGAGCCTGCGTCGGTCGCCCCGTCCCACGATACCCGCAGCTCGTACACCAATTGGCGGATGTGATCGCCGTTTGGCAGCAGGTCGTAGCCGAGCGGTTCGAGCCGCACCGTCTCTTCGCAGATAATGCTGTGCGCTCGGGCGTAGTACTGCTCGATACGCTCCCCGACGCGCACCATCCAGTCCCCGACGTTGCGGGAGGGGGCCAGCGACTGCGCCGCTGTCAGAACGGCGATCGACAGCGAGGCGGTCAGGGCGATGGCCAACGCACGCATGACGGAAAAGCGTAACCGATCGCCAAGCGGTCAGACACCGGAATCATCGAACGCAGGACGTCACAGGCTCGCGGAGCGGGGCGGCATCAGGGCGGCCCACCAATCCAAACCAACCAAGGGCTGGCCCTCCGATTTCTTTCGGCGCGCTCCGCGCGCCTGGGGACCGCGATGCGGCACTCCCTGTATTGACACAACGGGGCCAAAATTCTCTCAACGAGCCGTACAGCGGTCCAACCCACGACCGGTTTTTCGTTTGAGGCGTGGCGTTTTGCGGTAAGATGCCCGGCTATGAATATAAGAAACTTACGCTCCATTCTTGTCGCGCTGACGGTCGCCCTCGTTCTCGGTTCGTACATCGGGTTTGCGCAGGCGCCGCCAGCCGGCGGGCAGGGCCGGGGTGCGGCGGCTCCCCCACAGCCCATGTCATTCTTCATCACGAGCGTCGGCAAAGGCGACGGCGCCAACTACGGCGGGCTGGCGGGCGCTGATGCGTACTGCCAGCAGTTGGGGACAGCCGCCGGCCGTGGCACCCCGGTGGTCTGGCACGCCTACATGAGCACGCAGGGTGCTGGCGCGGTGAACGCCCGCGACCGCATCGGCAACGGGCCATGGTTCAACGCGCGCGGTGGACGGATCGGCGGCAGCGTCGCGGAGCTCCATGGCGACACCATCGAGCAGGCACGGCTCGGCAACGCGCTCGGCAAGCAGATCTCGCTGACCGAGAAGAACACCATCGTCAATGGCGTGGGTGACATGCCGAACCAGCACGATATCCTGACGGGATCGACGACCGACGGCCGCGCCTACACCGACGGCATGGACCATACCTGCAGCAACTACACGAGCAACGCCGACGGCCGAGGCACGGTCCAACTCGGACACTCGGACAAGCAGGGCGGCGGCAATGGCTCCTGGAATTCCACGCACGCGAGCCGCGGCTGCAGCCAGCCGAATCTCGTGGCAACCGGCGGAGCCGGCCTGCTGTATTGCTTCGCGTCCAACTAGCGCACTCGATTTTGGAGGGCGGGTCGGGCTGGTAGGACGGGTCGGGCTGGTAGGACGGGCGGGGCTGGTAGGACGGGCGGGGCTGGTAGGACGGGCGGGGCTGGTGGGCTGCGGTGGGTAGATCGCGTGAGCGGAGCGCGTCGATGCGCCACGAAATTACTCACCAGCCCATCGCTCCTGCCGGTCCGCCGGGTTCTATTGACCCACCCGCCCGGCCATCCGATGCCCGATCTGCCCAACCTACGCATCCCGCTACCCGACCCGACCCACATGTCCGACTTGGCCTACCTGCCCCACCGGCCGGACCAGACCAACCTGGCCTCTTCGCGGACGTGACTCGCAAGCCCTGACATGGAAACCCGAAGAATCGCCTCGCTCGAAGTCTCGCTGGTCGGCCTAGGCTGTAATAACTTCGGCATGCGGATCGACGACGAGGCGAGCGCTCGCGTCGTCGACGCGGCGATCGATGCGGGCATCACGTTCTTCGACACGGCGGACATCTACGGCGACACGAAAAGCGAAGCCTTTCTTGGCCGCGCCCTGTCAGGCCGTCGCGACGCCGTCGTGATCGCGACCAAGTTCGGCATGCGCGTCGACGCGAACCGGCACGGCGCCAGGCCCGAGTACGTGCGACGGGCGGCCGACGACAGCCTGCGCCGATTGGGCACCGACCGCATCGATCTGTACCAGCTGCATCAACCCGATCCCACCGTGCCGATTGCAGACACGATCGGAGCGCTCGACGATCTCGTCCGTGCGGGGAAGGTCCGCGAAATCGGCTGTTCGAACTTCTCGGCCGAGCAGCTCCGCGAGGCGCGGGCGGCCACAAAGGCGAACGCCGCATCATTGGTCAGTGTGCAAAACGAGTACAGCCTGCTCAACCGCGAGGCGGAAGAGGCGGTGCTCCCGGAATGCGAGCGACTCCGTCTGGCCTTTCTGCCGTATTTCCCGCTGGCGAGCGGATTGCTGACCGGCAAGTACGCCCGGGGGACTCCTGCGCCGGAGGAGTCGCGCCTCAGCCAGAGCTGGGCCGCCTCGCGTTTCTTGAGCGAGGAGCGGCTGGCGACCGTTGAGGCGCTCGCGGCATGGGCTCGCGCCCGCGGTCGCACCATGCTGGAGCTCGCGATGTCGTGGCTCGCGTCGCGGCACACCGTCGCGTCGGTCATCGCCGGTGCGACGTCGCCCGAGCAGGTCCGGGCCAACGCCTTGGCCGCCGGCTGGCGCCTGTCCGGGATCGAGCACGCCGAGATCGAAACGATCCTCCGAAACCGTTGATCTCGGCCGCTCCCGCCACTAAGATGCCGAGCATGCGGAAGAACATGTCGGCTGTCGCGTTGGCGATGACGCTCGCCGTGGCGTGCGAGGGCGCATCGCTTTTCGCTCAGCACGAGACCGCGGCCGACATCGAGGATGGTGGCCGTGTCTTCGGCAATACGTGCGCGAACTGCCACGGACCGGACGGCGATCAGATCGCCGGCATCGACCTCGGACGCGGCCAGTTCCGCCGCACGATGTCGGATCAGGATCTGATCCAGATCATCAGAAGCGGCATTCCGGGCACGCCGATGCCGGCCAGCAACTTTTCAGAAGAGCAGGCCGCGCGCGTCGTTGCCTATCTCAGATCGGTCGCCGCCTCGAGGCGGAGCGTATCGTCGAGCGGCGACGCGGTGCGCGGGAAGGCGCTGTTTGATGGCAAAGGCACATGCGCGACGTGTCATCGCGTGAACGGCAACGGCTCGCGATTGGGACCCGACCTGACCAATGTCGGCCAGCTGCGCAAAGCCGCCGACCTGGAGACGTCGCTCCGCGACCCGGACGCGGAAGTCCTCGGCAACAATCGCTTCTACCGCGTCACGACCAAAGACGGAATGACCACGACCGGTCGGCTGCTGAATCTGGACACCTTCAAGGTGCAACTCCTGGATTCGAAGGAGCAGCTGCGGTCGTTCGTGAAGTCGGAGGTTCGCGATCATGGATTCGTCGAGAAGTCGCCGATGCCGTCGTTCAAAGACCGGTTGAGCGCACAGGAACTTGCCGACGTCGTGGGTTATCTCGTGTCGTTGAAGAGCAAGGCGACCCCATGACCACGATGTTCACCGGAAGAGGTGAACCACCCGTCACGGGGAACGCGACGCAGACAGGTTTGAACCGCCAATGAAACTGCAACGATCATCCGAACCACCAAGCCCGCGACATCCGGGCGCACCGGCACGATTTCTTGAACCACAAAGCTCACTAAGATCACGAAGAAGACAGTCGGGCAGATCCGTGGTTTTCTTTGTGTCCTTTGTGACCTTGGTGGTTCCAGTATTCTGGCTCTTCGTGGTTCCGTTGTTCGCGCAGCAGGTCGGCTTCGATCGCCTGCTTCGTGCGGAGCGCGAGCCGCAGAACTGGCTCTCGTACTCGGGCACGGTCTTCAACCAGCGGCACAGTCTGCTCACGCAGGTGACGCCCGCCAACGTGAAGAACCTCGAATTGCAGTGGGTATGGCAGGCCAAGTCGCTCGAGAAATTCGAAGCCACCGCGCTCGCAGTGGACGGCGTCCTGTACACCCTGCAGGGTCCACCGGTGCAAGGAACGTATCAGGTCGTCGCGCTCGACGCCGCGACCGGCCGGCCGTTCTGGACGCTCGAATACAAGCCCGCGCTCGAGGCGCGGCCGTGCTGCGGCCGCGTCAGCCGGGGCCTGGCCATCCTCGGCGACACGCTGTACATGGGCACGATCGACGCGCACCTCGTCGCGATCGACGCCAAGACCGGCAAAGTCGTCTGGGACATCGAAGCCGCCAAGCTGGGCGAGAAAGCCACTGAGAAGTACGCGATCACGCACGCCCCGACCGTCGTCAAGGACAAGATCGTCGTCGGGCTCGCCGGCGGCGATCTGGGCGTGCGGGGCTATATTGCCGCCTTCGACGCCAGGACCGGCAAGGAGGTGTGGCGGTTCTACACGATTCCAGGCGCCGGCGAAAAAGGCAACGACACATGGTCCGGCGATTCCTGGAAGACAGGCGGCGCCGGCGTCTGGAACAGCGGTGCGTACGATGCAGAGGCGAACCTCGTCTATTTCGGCACCGGCAATCCCGCCCCTGATTGGGACGGCCGTTCGCGCCTCGGCGACAACCTCTATAGCGACAGCGTCGTGGCGCTGGACGCCGACACCGGCACGCTGAAGTGGCATTATCAGTTCACGCCCCACGACGAGGTCGACTACGGCTCGACGCAGGTGCCAATTCTCGTCGACATGGAGTGGCAGGGACGTCCCAGGAAAGTGATGTTGTGGGCCAATCGCAACGGCCTCGCCTATGTCCTGGACCGCGTGACGGGCGAGTTCCTGCTGGGCAAACCCTACGTCCGCGTGAACTGGATGGAGGGATTCGACAAGAACGGGAGACCGCAGCGCGTCCCCGGGAAGGTTCCGACCAGGGACGGCGAGCTGATCATGCCGACCGTGCTCGGCGCGACCAACTGGGCACCGCCCGCCTACAGCCCGAGAACCGGGCTCTTCTACGTGTCGGCGTGGGAAAACACCGGCACGATGGCCGTCGAAGGACAGTTTCCGCGCGGCGCCGGAGTGGCCGGTACCGGCGGCACCCCAATGGGTCAGGCCACGCTCACGCCCAACCTCAAGAAAGACGAGGACGGTTTCGGTGTCGTCCGCGCGCTCGACCCGAAGACGCTCGAGAAAAAATGGGAATTCAAGATGAACGACATCACGTGGGGCGGCGTGCTCACGACGGCGTCGGATCTGGTCTTCAGCGGCGGCAAGGAAGGATATTTTTTCGCCCTCGACGCACGCACCGGCGCGCTGCTCTGGAAAGCGGCGCTCGGCGGTCAAATCAACAGCGGCCCGATGAGTTACTCCGTCAACGGCAAGCAGTATGTGACCATCGCCGCCGGGAACGCGCTGTTCGCATTCGCGCTGAAGCAGTAGGCCAATCACGGGCTTCTTTGTGACCTTCGTGATCGTTGTGGTTCTTGTGATCTTCGTCACCGTTGTGGTTCGCGTGAACGTCGTGACCTTTGTGGTTCAAAAAAGCTCTTCGTGATTCGACAAGGAGATGTTCCATGGAACGAAAGAAAGCCTCTGACTACCCGCAGGAACTATTGGATCTGTTTCATGAGTACCAGCACGGCGACATCACCCGGCGCGACTTTCTCGATCGCGCGAAGAGGTTCGCCGTCGGCGGCATCACGACCCTGGCGCTGTGGGAGAGCCTCAAGCCGAATTACGCCTGGGCCGAGCAGGTCCCGAAGGACGACAAGCGCATCACGGTCGGCTACGAAACGGTCCAATCGCCTGAGGGAAACGGCTCGATCAAGGGTTACTTCGCCCGGCCGGCCAGCGCGAGCGGCAAGCTGCCGGCAGTCCTCGTGATTCACGAGAACCGCGGCCTCAATCCGTACATCGAAGATGTCGCGCGCCGATTTGCGATTGCCAACTTCATCGCGTACGCGCCCGACGGTCTGACGTCGGTCGGCGGTTACCCCGGAGACGATGAAAAAGGCGCCGCGAAGTTCCGGGAAGTGAACGGCCCGAAGATGACCGAAGACTTCGTCGCCGCCGCGAAGTGGGTGAAGGCGCGCCCCGAGTCGAACGGCAAGCTGGGTGCGGTCGGCTTCTGCTTCGGCGGCGGGATTGTGAACCAACTGGCCGTGCGACTCGGTTCCGACCTCGGCGCAGGCGCGCCGTTCTACGGCCGTCAGCCGAGCGCCGAGGACACCGCCAAGATCAAGGCGCCGCTCGCGCTTCACTACGCCGGCAACGACCAGGGTGTGGACGCAGGAATCCCGGCGTTCGAGGCCGCACTCAAGTCGAACAACAAAACCTACAACGTGTACATGTACGAGGGTGCCCAGCACGGTTTCCACAACGACACGACCCCGCGCTACGACGAAGCCGCGGCCAAGCTCGCGTGGACGCGCACGCTCGACCTGTTCAACAAGAACCTGCGGTAGAGCCAACGGTCACGCACGGCCGCCAATTCTTTAGAATTTCTTTATGGATCAGGTACGCTTGGATTCATAGGATTAATGGGAGCGCCTCGACTCAACCGCCGAGGAACTGGCGCGAAACCCGTTGGCGAACCAATCGGCGAAGCGCGTATCTCAGAGAACTGCAGCGGCGGCGAATGACCGGCATCCGCTATACTCTGGCAGCATCAAACCTATGGCGTCCCGGCGGCCAATGCGAACCTGACGATGAATTCAGAAACTCTTAAGATATGAAGTCCGTCGTCGTACTGTAGACTGCTGCGTGAAGGGTCGCGAAACAGCAGATTGCCTGGGACGCACACTCAAACCGTCGGTCAGGAGGATAGACACATGAAACGCGCGTTGTTCGTACTGCTCGGCGTAGGAGTGGCGCTGGTGGCCAGCGCCCGCGTGCAGGCGCACCATTCGTTCGCAGCCACCTACTTCGAGGACCAAACGGAGTCGATCGAGGGCAATCTCGTCCAGTTCCTCTTCCGAAATCCGCACTCCTTCGTGCACGTCGAGGCCAAGGACAAGGAAGGCGCCGTCCAGCGCTACGCGGTCGAGTGGGGTGCGGGCGGACAGCTGAATCGTCAGGGCGTTACGCGAGAGACACTCCACCCCGGCGATCATGTCATCGTCACCGGCAACCCCGGCCGTAATCCCGCCGACCACAGACTGCGGATGAAGACGATTACTCGTCCGTCCGACGGCTGGAAGTGGGGCGGCACGTTCGACTGACGACCGACGAATGCCAGGGAGTGGAACAACCGCTCCCTGGCATCTCCCCTTCGCTTCCTCCAGTCCCCCACCGCCCGAGTTCCATAAATTCTTTCCCTTTCGAGAGCGGTGAGCCAGCCCCGCGCCTTGCGCTCCGGCCGCCCGCCCCGAAACCGCGACCGACAAGTTCCGGCCAAACGACACTAAGGACCCGTAGATGAATAACGTGTGCCATTCTGGGCGTCGAGGCGCCCGCCCGGCAAGGCGCGAGGAGCGCGCATACCGGGCGTATGCAAGTGACGAGCAACGCAGCCCGGCGGGATGCATCGGCGACCAGAATGCGCACGTTATTCATCCACGGGTCCTAAGATGGCCGCGATGAGCCCAACTCGCGCGTCCGGTCGGCGCCGGTCGGCAGCCCCGACTGCCCCTGCCGCTGACCCCGGTTCGAGGTTTCGCGCGCTTCTGGCGTTGCTTATCGTCGTCGTTGGCGTCGCCACCTACTGGAACAGCCTCAACGCGCCGTTTGTTTGGGACGACCAGACCGCCATCGTCACGAATAAGACGATCCAGCACCTCTGGCCTGTATCGGAACCGCTCGCACCTCCGCGGGAAACCCCGGTGGCGGGCCGTCCCCTCGTCAACCTGTCGTTTGCATTCAACTACGCCTTCGGCGGTCTCGCACAACCGTCGTACCACGCCGTCAACATCGCGATTCACATCGCCTGCGCCCTCCTGCTCTTCGCCATCGTCGGCTCGACGCTGGCCAATTCCCGGATGCCGGTTGGATTTCGCACCACGGCAAACAGCACCGCCGCGGCCGCCGCGCTGGTCTGGCTGGTGCATCCGCTGACCAGCGAAGTCGTCGACTACGTCACGCAGCGCAGCGAATCCCTGATGGCCTTCTTCTTCCTGCTGACAATGTTCTGCGCGATGCGTGCCAGGGCGCAGGTCGAGATCGGCGGCCGCGGCCGTGCGGGCCGCGAGAGCACGAAATGGCAAGCGCTGTCGATCGCGGCGTGCGCGTGCGGGATGGCTTCAAAGGAATCGATGGTCGTCGCGCCGATCGTCGTTGCGCTCTACGACCGGGTGTTCGAGTTCGACTCGGCTGGCGAGGCCTGGCGTCGGCGACGGTCTCTCTACGCAGGTCTGGCCGCGACGTGGATCGTCCTTGCCGCGCTCGCGTGGACGACGCCACGATCGACCGTCGGCTCGACGCTGACGATCGGACCGTGGCTCTATCTGTTGAATCAATTTCAGATGATCGGCCGGTATCTCACGCTCAGTCTGTGGCCGGGCGCGCTCGTGCTCGACTACGGCCTTCCCCGCACGCTGGCCGTACGAGACGTCGCGCCGGCGGCGCTCGTCGTGATGTCGCTGCTGGCCGGCGCCGGCCTGGCGCTCGTACGCTGGCCGCGGGCGGGGTTTCTGGCGGCGGCGTTCTTCCTGACCCTGGCGCCGACTTCGAGCATCGTGCCAATCCTCAGCGAGGTCGGCGCCGAGCGTCGCATGTACTTGCCCCTTGCGGCGCTCGCCACGCTCGTGGTGGTCGGCGGCCGCTACGCGCTGAGTCTCCGGCGATCGAGCGCGGCGATGACCTACGCCGCAGCCGGGTTGACGACGATGGTGATCGCGGCGCTGGCGATTCGGACCGTGGCTCGCAATGCGGAATATGCCGACCCCGTCACGCTGTGGACGACGGTGGTGGATCGCTTTCCGCACGGCCGCGCCCGGATGGCGCTCGCGACCGAGCTCATCGATCTCGGCCGGCATGCGCAGGCGATCGCGATCCTGCGCCAGGCGGTGCCCGATTTTCCAGACGCACGCGCGGCGCTCGGCACGGAGCTCGTGCTGCAACGGCAGATCGAGGAAGGGATGGCGGTTCTGCGCGAGTTCATCGCGGCCGATCCGTCGAACGTCAACCGCATCCCGGCGTACGCGCTGCTCGGGGAGACCCTCACGGGGCAGAAGGACCTTGAGGGCGCGGCCCGCGAGTGGCGGGCCATCGTCTCCATCGCACCGTCCGATCCCGGCGCGCGCGCGCAACTGGCCCGCACGCTTCTGGTTCAAGCGGAGACCCGCTTGCGTCAGGGGGACGGGGTGGGCGGAGAGCCGTACGCGAGGGAAGCCGTCCAGCTGACGCCGACCGATCCGGCGGCCCACAATCTCTGGGGAGCAGCGCTGGCGTCGAGCGGCCGCCTGGAAGAAGCCATCACGCATTTCCAGGAAGCGCTGCGGCTCGCGCCGAACGACCCGCAGGCGCGCGCCAATCTGGAGAGAGCGCGCCGGTTTACTTCGACATCGCCACTACGTCCTCGTAGCGGTGAACCTGACCCGCGTTGAAGGCCTTGACCAGCTCATTGATCGGACAGAGCGCCGTGGAGGCGCGAGCCGCCGGAGAGATCCGCCGGAACTGCGAAAAGGGAAACCCGCGATTGGAGATCGATCGGATGAACGTACTCTTCGAGTCGATCGGAAACGTCGCCACGTTCTGCAGGAAGCGTCGCCAGGCATACGCCTCCTGAAACAAGTACTGCTCGACGTTCGACGTGTAGAACGCGCTCACCGTGGCATTGTGCTGCCGGAGGTAGTCGCCCACGGCGCGCAGCGCCTTGTCGCCGCCGAAATCGCCCACCACCGGAACAATCGCGTTGTTCCGCTGATACTCCCGCAGGATGCGGAAATTCTCTTCGGTCGCCAGATAGCTGCGGTTCTGGCCCTGGCCGTCGGTCTCGCTCATCAGTTCGCGGTAGCTCGGAAATCCTCCCCCGAAGCCGCTGCCGCCGTTGGGTGAGAACGAATAGTTCACGTCGATCCCGCCCTGGAAGAACGCCGAGTACACGTACTCGATCCCCTTCACATCGTCGTCGGACAACGCGAACCTGTGATCCTTGAGGAGCTTGTCCTTGGCCGCCTGGAGATTCTCCTTGAACAGTTCCTCGCTCGGCACTGCGTTCTCGAGCGCCGCGAACAGCGCATCCACCGGCGCATTGGCCGGCAAGTCGGTGGGCCGCTTGCGGGCGAAGAGACGCGACAGGAATTCCGCCCGGCTCGACGACATCTCGACGAATGCCTTGTAGAGGAGCTGCTCCAGAAGGTTCCCGCGCCGGATGTCGACGATAAAAGCGAGCTTCGGCCGCAGGTTCACGACATACGTGAAGTTCTGCTCGGGACCGACGCCAAGGTACACGCCGCCGGCCGGCACGATCGCCTTCAGATCCGGAATCACCGTTTGAAAGGCGTTTTCGTTGGACAGAAAGTTGTCGGATCGAAACGATCCGCCGGCCTCCGACAAATCGTTGACCAGCTGCCAGAACGCTTTGTCGCTCAATCGCGACGGCAGGTCGTCGGCCGCCCTCGCAAGCGGGACCAACGGCCCCACCGCCACGCTGGCAGCCACCGTGAGAATCGCGATCAACATTCGGCGCCGTGGAACCATCGTCAACTCCTGTTTACCGGGTCCCGAAGGGCCGGCTGACACTACGGGGGAACCTCTTCGCGGCCCCCCTCATCACGACTGTGGTGCAACGCAACAGCAGGCGGCTCAGCCGGGGGACCAGGAGAGACGCCACGGAGCTCTTGGCGCGCTCGGCCTCGAGGCGTCGCGGCATGGACGCACCCTCAAAACCGCGTATACCGGCCCACGGCGAATGTCAGTACTGAACCGAGGGCCGCCGTCACCAACAACAACGGCTCAGAGGGACCGTCGACCAGGAGCCACGGGGCGAAGTACCCGGTCAACGCACCCAGGAGCAAGAGTCCGGTCCCGACGACGATTCGGCGTCCACCCCAGCAATGATGGTTCCGGCCGAGATAGTCGCCACATTTCGGGCAAGTGGCCATGTGTTTTTCAACGTCGATCCGGCAGGCCCATCGGCCGCACCGGTCCCCGCTATTGTTGGCCGCAAGCACCTTTCGAGAAAAGAGCTTTTTGTCCGGGCCGCGCGCGATGTCGGGCCGGCACTATAATCCAAAAACCATGTGGTTGAGCGCTTTGATTCGCTACGCCGTCCTCCCCGTCCTGATGGCCCTGGCGGTCGAACCTGGGGCCCTGCTGGAGGTCGCGCAACCGGGGAGCCAGTCGCTCCCGTCCCTCGTCCAGCGATTGTCGGAAGAGGGGGGCGATTTCGATACGGACAACCTCATCTCGAACGAGCGGTCGTTTCTGCACGTGATCCCCGCGCTGAAGACCGCGGGGGTCTCGGGCGGTGCGTATATCGGCGTCGGCCCGGACCAGAATTTTTCCTACATTGCACAGGTACGTCCGTCGATCGCGTTCATCATCGACATCCGGCGCGACAACCTGCTGGTGCACCTCCTCTTCAAGTCGCTGTTCGCACTGGCGCACAACCGCGTCGAATACGCGGCGCTGCTGACGGGGCGACCGGCGCCGGAGCGTCTGGACACATGGCGCGAGGCGAGCCTCGAACGGCTCGTCGGCTACATCGACGGCGCCAAGCCCGAAGGAACCGACGCGCTGCAGCAGCTCGACCATCGAGTGCACGATGCGGTGGCGGCGTTCGGCGTGCCGCTGTCCGCTGCCGATTTCGCCACGATTCAGCGTTTTCACCACACGTTCATCGCAAGCGGCCTGTCGTTGAAATTCGAAAGCCGGGGACGTCGGCCGCAGGCGGTCTATCCGACGTATCGCGATCTGGTCACGGCCACCGACCGCGCCGGTCACCCCTGGAGCTTCCTGGCGGCGGAGGCGGATTTTCAGTTCGTCAAGTCGCTCGAAGCCCAGGATCTGATCGTCCCTGTCGTCGGCGATCTCGGCGGCACGCACGCGCTGGCCGCCATCGGCGACCTGCTGCTCGCCCGCGGCACCAAAGTATCGGCGTTCTACATCTCGAACATCGAGACCTATCTGTTCGGCAACGCCTCGTCGCAATTCGCCAAGAACGTCGCCCGACTGCCGCATGACGGACGCAGCGTCATCATCCGTTCGACGTTCCAGGCATCGGTGAGCTCGTCGAGCATTCAGCCAATCAACGAGTTCCTGGCGATCAACCGATGAGACAATCCTTCGGGCGGCGCCGATGCGCCGGGGCCCTGCTGGTGGCGTCACTGCTGGCGACCGCGACGATCGCCGCCGCGCAGCGAATCATGGTCGCGCCGGGGCGCGTGCTCAGGGTGGCGCCCAAATGGGCCACCAGCCAGGATTTCGACGGATCGTTCATCTACTGCCGTGGCTACTACAACAGCGTGCGTCGCGAAGCCGGCGGCACCGGCTGGTCGACGGACTATCCCGCGGCCGACAACAATTTTTCGGTGCGGCTGATGGAGCTGACCTTCACGCATGTTCAGCTCGATCGCGAGCGGCAGCCCGACACCGTGGTGGTCCGGCTGACCGATCCGCTGCTCTACAAGTGTCCGATCCTGTTCATGGAAGACACCGGCACGCTGCGTTTCACCGCGCGTGAAGTCGAGAGCCTGCGGGACTACTTCCTGAAGGGCGGATTCCTCTACGTGGACGATTTCTGGGGGACCAGCGCGTGGCAGCAGTGGGCGCTCGAGATCGGCCGTGTCCTGCCGCCGGACGAGTATCCGATTTTCGACATTCCAGCCGGGCATCCAATCCTGCACTCCCTCTATGACGTGAAGGCGGTGCCGCAAGTCTCGTCGATCAATTTCTGGCAGAGAAACGGCGGCAGCACGTCCGAGCGCGGACCCGACAGCCCGATCGCCAACTTTCGCGGCATCGCCGACGATCACGGCCGGCTGATGGTAGTGATGACGCACAACACCGATATTGCCGACACGTGGGAGCGGGAAGGAGAAGACAAGGAGTATTTCCGGACGTTCTCGCCCGCAGGCTATGCGCTCGGCGTGAACATCGTCCTGTACGCGATGACGCATTGAGCGGTGCCATGTCCCCACGTGTTCCAGAGCCCTAGAGCGGTGTCCGACGCCAGAGGACAGTTGAGCAGCGAGCCTGCCGCGGGAGCCGCGGTCCGCGCGGCATTCGGCGTCTGCCTGGCGCTGGTCGCGCTGCTGGTGGCGGCAGGGGCTCCCGTTGTCCGCGCCCAGACGCCGCAGGAACTGGTCTGGGCCGGAGACTCGGAAGGCGGCGCACCGTTTGTCGAAGCCGATCCAGCTCGCCCCGATCGGATGGTGGGCTTCGAGGTCGAGATTGCCGACTTACTGGCCCGCGGTCTCGGACGCACGCCGCGATTCATCAACATCACCTTTGCGTCCATCACCCAGTCGATCGCCAGGGGCGACGCGGATCTCGGCCTCAACGGCCTCGAAGATACGCCCGCCAACCGCGCCGCTCTCGCAGCCACGGTCCCGTACTACCGATTCCGCGAAGTGCTGAGCGTCCGCAGCGCGGACACGCAGCGGTACCGGTCGCTCGCCGATTTACGGGGCCGCCGCGTCGCAACGCTCGGCGGCACGGTCGCCTACGAGATTCTGCTCGCTGCTGGCCGAGAGCACGGCGTGGTGCCGGTCTCCTTCGACGACGATACCCATCCGTACACCGACCTCGTCGTGGGACGCGTCGACGCGGTGCTCCTGGACAACGTACTCGCCGAGCGCATGCTGAAGAAGGTCCGCGGGTTCGCCGTCCAGCCAGACAGCGTCGCCGTTGGCCACTACATCGGCGTGCTGGCGCCTGGGAACACGGCGCTTCGAGCGCGCATCGACGATCTGGTACGCGGGGCGATGCGCGACGGCTCCCTCGAGCGTATCCTTCGCAAATGGAGTCTCTGGAACGACGATCAACCGGCGCTCCACCAGCAGGTGCTGGCCGGCGAGACCATCCCGCCGACGGTCGGCTCCGACGCCGTCGCCGCAGCAACGATGTCGGGAGTTGAAGCGGCGCGCCGGTACCTCCCGTCACTGCTTCAGGCATCGATGGTCACCATCCTGCTGTCGTGTCTGTCGATGGGGCTGGCGGTGGTTGTTGGCGTGCTGATCGCGACCGGCCGTGTCTACGGCTCGCGGGTGGTTCGCATCGCACTGACCGCATATGTCGAGCTGATCCGCGGCACGCCGATTCTCCTGCAGCTGTTCGTCCTCTATTACGGAATCGCCGAGGCGATTCGGCTGCCGGCGTTTGTCGCCGCGCTGCTCGGGCTGGCGCTGAACTATGCCGCCTACGAAAGCGAGATCTACCGCTCGGCACTCGAGGCGATTTCCGTCGGGCAGCTCGAAGCGGCGCGGACGCTCGGGTTGACGGAACGCCAGGTCCTCACGCTCGTTCGCGGTCCGCAGGCGTTTCGTCTGGCGCTGGCGCCGATGACGAACGATTTCGTCGCGCTGCTGAAGGACTCCTCGCTGGTCTCGGTGCTCACCGTCCTGGAGCTGACGAAGCAGACGCAGATCTTCGCGACCAATCTGGGCAGCTGGGTGATTCCAGGCTCGATCTGCGCCGGCTTGTATCTGTTGATGTCGCTGCCGCTGTCGGCCCTGGCGAGGCGGCTCGAACGGCGCTGGAGAACGCCGACCGCATGACCGCCCCCGTGGTGCTCAGTTTGACCGACGTTCACTTGCAGCGCGGCGCCCGGCACATTCTGACCGGGGTGACGCTCGAGGCCCACCGGGGCGAGCTGATCGCCCTCATGGGCCCCTCCGGTTCTGGCAAGACCACCATCCTTCGCGCCATCGCCGCGTTGGAGCCGTTCGACGCGGGACGGATCGTGCTGGGAGACGTCGTCCTCGAAGGCGGCGCAAAGGCGACGCGCGATACCGTGCGGCGGCTGCGCCGGGCCGTCGGCATGGTCTTCCAGTTTCACTGTCTGTTCGAACATCTGTCGGCGCTCGACAATGTCTGTCTGGCACCGATTCATGCTCACGGCGTTTCTGCGGCCGACGCGCGCGCCCGCGCCGGCGAACTGCTCGCCTCGTTCGGTGTGGAACACCGCGCCTCCGCCCTGCCTCGCGAGTTGTCCGGCGGCGAAGCGCAGCGCGTGGCCATCGCGCGAGCCCTGGCCGTCAATCCGCCGATCCTGCTGATGGACGAGCCCACCGCGTCGCTCGATCCGGAGCGCCGCGAAGAGCTCGGCGCGCTGCTGCAGCGCCTGCTCGCGCAGGGTCGGACGCTGCTCATCTCGACCCACGACGAAGAGTTCGCCCGCCGTTTCGCCACCCGCATCGTGCGCCTCGAACGAGGGGTCGTGAAGGAGCGCTGAATGCCGATCGATCTGTCCCCCGAAGAATTCCGGCGGCTGGGCTACCGTGCCGTCGACCTGGTCGCGGACCACCTCGCGGCGCTGGCGGATGGACCCTGCCGCACGCCGGTCGCGGACGTCGACCGCCTCACCCTGATGGACCGGCCGTTGCCGCTCGGCGGCGCCGACCCCGACGCCCTGCTGGACGATGTCGCTGCGACGATTCTCCGATACCCGATGGGAAACAGCAGCCCGCGGTTCTTCGCGTGGGTCAACTCGTCGGCGGCGCCGTTGGCGATCCTCGCGGAGTTACTGGCCGCGGGCGTCAACCCGAGCGTGGCGGGCGGCGACCACGCGGGAACCTATGTCGAGCATGCGGTCCTTGGCTGGATGCGGGACATTGTCGGCTTTTCCAGGAACAGCGGCGCCATCCTGACCAGCGGCGGCTCTGTGGCGAATCTGATCGGGCTGGCGGTCATGCGCCACGTGAAGACGGCCGGTCGGGTCCGCGTCCATGGCATGGACAGCGACCAGCCTGCCCTCGTCGTCTACACCTCGAGTGAAGGCCACAGCTGCCTCCAGAAAGCGATCGAGCTCCTCGGTATCGGCCATACCAATCTGCGGCGGATTCCGGTGGACGCCGAGTGGCGGATGGACGTCGCCGCGCTGGAACGCCAGATCAGCACCGACCGGGCAGCCGGCCTCACGCCGGCATGCGTGGCGGCCAGTGCCGGCACGGTGAATACCGGATCGATCGACCCGCTCGCTCAGATCGGCGAGGTGTGCAGGCGTGAAGCGCTGTGGCTGCACGTCGACGCAGCGTATGGCGGTCCCGCGGTGCTGGTTGAGAGCGTGGCACATCTGTACGATGGCCTCGAATGCGCCGACAGCGTCGCCGTCGATCCGCACAAGTGGATGTACATTCCGGTCGAATGCGGCTGCGCGTTGGTGCGCGACCAACGGGCCATGCGCGATGCGTTCTCGCTCGTCCCGCCATATCTGCGTGACGACGCAGCGCTGCCGTGGTTCTCCGAGTTCGGGATTCAGCAGAGTCGCGGATTCAAGGCACTCAAGCTGTGGATGGCGCTGCGGCACGCCGGCCTCGACGGCTATCGGAAAGCCATCGCGCACGACATCGCCATGGCGCGCGGGCTGCAGCAGCGGCTGCGAGACGCCGAGGACTTCGAGTTGGTGAGCGCGGGCCCGCTCAGCGTCACCTGCTTCAGATACGCACCCGCACATCTGCTCGGGCGCGACGCCGAACTGGATCGCCTCAACCGGCAGGCACTCGATATCGTGCAGCGCGACGGCCATGTGTATCTGACCGGCACCGAGCTGCAAGGCCGTCTGGCTCTTCGCGCCTGCATCGTCAACTTCAGGACCAGGGAATCGGATCTCGACGCGCTCGTCGACACGATTCGAGCAGCCGCCGAACAGTCGCGCTGAAAAGGCCGCTCCTTACCCTCCCTTTGTGATTCGGCGGAAACGCAATAGAATCTCGAGGCGTCTAAATTCGCCGGAGGTGATATGAAAGCTGTTCTCGTATTGATGGTGTTGACCCTCACGGGGTTCGGGATGACGGTGGTACCCGCCGCGGCCGGCGACCTCAAAGTCGGCGATCAGGCGCCGAACTTCAAACTGCAGGCGACCGACGGTAAAACCTACCAGCTCACCGATTTCAAGGGCAAGGAATCAGTGGTGCTCGCGTGGTTCCCGAAGGCGTTCACCCAGGGCTGTACGATCGAGTGCAAGTCGCTGGCCGAGCACGGCGACATGATCAAGGCCTACAACGCACAGTACTTCATGATCAGCGTCGATCCGCTCGAGGGTGAAAAGGGCAACAAGGCATTTGCCGAGTCGCAGAAGGCCGATTTCCCGCTCCTGAGCGATCCGGCCAAGGAAACCGCGAACGCGTACGGCGTGCTCAACACCGAACGCGGATTTGCGAACCGCTGGACGTTCTACATCGGCAAGGATGGGAAGATCACGGCCATCGACAAGACCGTGAAGCCTGCCACATCGGCCGAGGACATGGCCGCGACGCTGAAGCAGCTCGGGACCGAACTCAAGAAGAAATAGCGTCAACAAAGAATTCGTTGTCAGTCGACGCACATCTGGGGCGCCGGACCGTTCGGGTTCGGCGCCCTTCGTGCTTTCGGGTCGTCGGCGCCGCCCGGCGGCTGCTACAATGCGCCGGCCGCCACTCGGCGACACACTAGTCACAACGAGGAGGAAACGTGAGCCGGACTTTCCAGATGTCGCTGCTGCGCATTGCCCCGATCGCCGGACTGATCGCCTGGGTAACCCTGCCAGCGCTCGGCCAGAATGCCGCCAACACCGACTGGCGCAGCTACGGCAACAACCTCGCGAACCATCGGTACGCCCCACTCGATCAGATCAATGGAAGCAACTTCAAGAACCTCGAAATCGCCTGGCGGTTCAAGACCGAGAACCTGGGCCCGCGCAAGGAATTTCAATTCGAATCGACGCCGCTGATCGTGAAGGGCGTGATGTACTCGACGGCGGGCACCCGCCGTGCTGCCGTCGCCATCGACGCGGCCACCGGTGAAATGCTCTGGATGCACAGCGAAAATGAGGGGCCGCGCGGCCAGAACGCCCCCCGACTGCTCTCCGGCCGCGGCCTGGCCTACTGGACCGACGGCCGCGAAGAGCGAATCCTGTATGTGACCCCCGGCTACCGCCTCGTCGCGCTCGACGCCAAGACCGGCGCGAAAGTTCCCGGATTCGGCAAAGACGGCATGGTCGACCTGAAGATGGATAACGACCAGGACATCGATCTGGTCACCGGGGAAGTCGGACTCCATTCGACGCCCATGATCGGCAACGACGTCGTCGTGATCGGCGCTGCCCATCGTCCGGGCGGCGTGCCGCGAGGAAAGACGAACGTCAAGGGGTACATCCGCGGGTTCGACGTCCGGAGCGGCAAGCGGTTGTGGATTTTCCACACGATTCCGAACCTCGGCGAATTCGGGAACGACACGTGGGAGAAGGACTCCTGGAAATATACGGGCAACACCGGGGCGTGGGGCCAGGTCGCGATCGACGAGGAGCTCAACCTTGCCTACCTCCCCATCGAGCTTGCCACCGGCGACTATTACGGAGGGCCGCGCCCGGGCGCGAACCTGTTCAGCGAGACGCTCGTGGCGGTTGACCTGAAGACGGGCGTGCGAAAGTGGCATTTCCAGTTCGTGCATCACGGCATCTGGGATTTCGACATGGCGGCCCCACCCATCCTGGCCGACATCACGGTGAACGGTCGGGCGATTAAAGCCATCGCGCAGCCGACCAAGCAGGCGTGGCTCTACGTCTTCGATCGCACCAACGGCCAACCGGTGTGGCCGATCGTGGAGCGGCCGGTACCAAAAGGCGACGTGCCGGGCGAGTGGTACTCGCCGACCCAGCCGTTTGTCACCAAACCGCCGGCGTACGACCGTCAAGGAGTCTCGGTGGACGACCTGCTCGATTTCACTCCGGAGCTCCACGCGGAGGCGCTGAAGTTCGTGTCACGCTACAAGCTCGGTCCCTTGTTTACGCCCGGGGTCGTGAGCAAGGTCGAGGGGCCGCTGGCGACGCTGCACATGCCGCTCGCCGGCGGAGGCTCGAATTGGCCGGGGGGCTCGTACGATCCGGAGACGCACACGTTTTACGTGTTCTCGCAAAGCGCGCCCGGGTCACTTGGCCTCGTGCCCGCACCGGAGGGTAACGACGAAGGCTGGGTGGGCGGGGTGGCCAGGGCGACGCCGCCGGCCGGGCGTGGCGCCGCGGCAGGACGTGGCGGGGCGGCAGGACGTGGCGGGGCGACTGCCGCTGCACCCGCGGCCGAAGGAGGCGAGGGCGGCGGCGGACTGACGGTCCAGGGTCTGCCGTTCATCAAACCGCCTTATGGGCGGATCACGGCCATCGATCTGAACAAGGGCGATATCGTCTGGCAGATCGCCCACGGTGAAACGCCGGATAACATCAAGAACCATCCGGCGCTCAAAGGCCTCACCATCCCGCGAACCGGTCAGTCCGGCAACGCCGGAACCCTGGTGACAAAGACGATGGTGATTTCCGGGGAGCCGCGTGTGACAACGACGCCGGAAGGTCGCGGGGCCATGCTGCGCGCGTACGACAAGGCGACAGGCAGGGAACTCGGGGCGGTCTTCATGCCGTCGCAGCAGAGCGGATCGCCCATGACCTACATGCTGAACGGCAAGCAGTACATTGTGGTCGCCATCGGGGGGCCGAACGTCCCCGGCGAACTGGTTGCCTACCGGCTACCCGACTAGAGGCGCGAACCATTTCGAGCCTGAGAAACAATACGACGTTCAACGCAGAGTGCGCGGAGCACGCAGAGAATTCTTTGGGTTCTTCCTCTGCGGTCTCTGCGTTGAACGCGATTTCTTCACAGCTCTAAAGCCGCTCACGCCCCACAAGTCGACAACGCTCTAGACCGAGACAGCCGGCGGAACCGGCGGCGCCCGGTCGAATTTGAGAAGCGCCACGGCACCGAAGCCCACCGTCCAAGCCAGATATTCGGCGACGAGTCCGAGAAACACCAGGGTTCCCGTCAAGGGGAACAACAGCCAATCCGCGAGACCGAGCACTCGTGCAATCAGCACGGGCGACACGAGCATCATGATGCCGGTAACGGCGGTGAGGTACGTGTTGTCGTGATGCCAGGCGAATCGCGCATTCGCCAGGCGGCCCAGGTGATACGCCACGGCGGTGAAGCCAATCAGCAGCACTCCACCGAACGCCAGCATCGCGAAGGGAACGAGCAGCAACAGGGGAATGCCGACGATGGTGACGACGAATACCACGATCGTGAGGACGAGCACCGGGCCAATCAGCAACTGGGCAAGCAGACCGATGGCCCCCGCCTTCAGCGGCTCCGCCGCGGCGCGGGCACCGACGCGTTCCACATATTCGCGCCCGACAAACAAGACGATCGACGACAGCAGGCAGAGGACGAGGACGCGCATCAGCGTACCCATGAGCGCGAACATGCCGGCGGCGGCGCCAAAAACGTTCGCGCCGAAGGGAGGGAAGCCACTCCTGGGAAACCGATTCCAGCGCCACAGCTCCGGCCGAAACGCCCAGCCGCCGCCAATATCGACGACCTTACCGTCCACGCGCGCGCCGGGATCGCGCTTGAGGGCCCCTCCCACGCTGACCGCGTCGCCTCGGACATTCGCATGGGGACCGAGCTCCAGGCCGCCACCAATCGCGACCGCGTCTCCCCGCACTTCCCCATTCACCCGTGCCGATCCGCCAATGGACACCACGTCGCCGTTGACGATTTCGCCGTCCTCGACCGAGACGTTTCCTCCAAATCTGACGCGATCGCTGCCGTCGCGGTCGCCCCGCCGGCGGCGCGGACGGCGGCCCTCGTCGGTGTCGGACGACTGTTCGTCGGTTCGTTCGACGGGCCGCTCAACGGACCGATCCGGCAACGGAGCGGCCGGGCTGCCGAGGAGCTGACGTCTGGCCTCTGCATCGAGGTAGGACACGCGGAGCACGACATCCGCATCCGCTCCCAGTCTGCTGCGTAGCTCGGCGCCCGTCACCGCGGCGCCGTCGATCGCGATTGAGCGGTCATTCACCTCGATGGCGCGGAAGCGGGCGTCGCCGCGTATCGGACGAAGCAGAACGCCATCCTGGAGCGAGGTGACGTCAAAGCGCTGCTCGAGCTGCTGACGCAGAGTATCCGGCTGGCCAGCGGCACCCTGCGCGCACTCTCCATCGGCGATTGTGGCAAGCACGGCAACCATCGCCGCAAGCGCCGTGGTCATAACGGCGTGTTTCATGATGACGACCCCTCTTCTGATTCGAGTAAGCGCTGCAGCCAGTAGAGCGCCATGATGCCGACGACGACCAGGATGGAGAGCGCAAGCGACCCGGTCGGCGTCAGGAGCGCGCCGACGGTCACGCGGCCGATCGTTTCCAGCACATCCCAGACGCTGAGCCCGACGCCGATCGACGTCGCCAACCAGACGCACGCCGCGACCGTGAGCTCAATCCCGCGAACGAACCCCCGACCGAGAAGCGGCAGCAAGAAAAATCCAGCTGCCGCCGCGCCGGCGAGACCGACGAGCGCCAGGACAGCGAACCGAGCACGCCTACCTGCTGTGCGGTCCAGCTTCCGCCGCGACTCCATCTCTAGCTACTTCTACGTGTTGTCGGCATCAGAGGTTGCAGATCGAACACTATAATTCCGCACGCGATGCCCGCGGCGCTCGTGGGCGCGACGTCGATGTGACGATCTGCCGCCAACGATCGACCGGCGTTGGCCGGACTGTCGCCGGCCGGATCGCGTTCGATGGGAGCCGGCCGTTCGTGAACTGCGCACGAGCCATGACGGCCGCAATGACCTGGTCGACGCGCGCCTGGCGTCGGACCGGTTGAAGGGCCAGCTATCTGATTGAAATCCCGGCGCCGATTACCAGGAGGACTGTACGCGGACTGCCCTGGAGGTCCAGCGTGGGAGTGCCGGCATCTATTTCATACAGGCGCACGTCGAGACTGAAGGCGAGGTGGGGCTTGATGAACCAGCGCGCGCCACCGCCGTAATTGATCGTCCTGATGGGTTCCTCGTCGGGCGGCCGCGGCTGCGTACCGTCGGGAACGATCGACCACAACGACCGGCCTATACCAACGCTCAGGTAACTCCAGCCGTTTCCATTGCCGAAGTTCAACGAGAGCTGCGGCGAGATCGACTTGAACGTCTCGGTGACCGGCCGCAGGGACGACGGCGTGGACAGGCCGGTATTGGGGTCGACCACGGAGCCGGGCGGATCGGAATGGGCTCGCGTGATGAGCGCTTCCCCGCCGAGACCGACCGTCACGCCGGCAATCTTCGGGAGGTAGACATGAAATCCGCCGGTTGCACCCAGACTCAGTCCGGGCAGCTCCGCCGGGCTGAGGTCCCGGCTCAGCGCGAGATCGGCACTGTCTCCGAACTTCGGCATGATCCCATGGAAGTCGACGACAAAGGGTCCAATCCGAGGCGGCGCCTCCTGCGCACAGAGCAACCGGGGCACGATCAGGACCAGCGCTGCGATACAGATGCCCAACATTGAAGGCCGAACGCCACCACGCGCCCTCAACATTTTGCATTTCGCATTTCCGGCATTCTATCGCAGTGCTTCTCTGAGCTGCTGCTGCAGCTGCTCCGTCACCACGAGACGAGCGACATCGCGCGTGCGCAGCGCCAGCGTATTCGCGGCACGGCACTGCGACGCGTCGACCCGCAATCCGTCGGCCGTGCGATAGCAATCGTCGCCGTACTCGGCGCGGCTGCCTCTGATGAACACGTGCGCGCGGTCGAGCCAGTCGCCGTACGGCCGGACGATTGGTACGTCGGCGGGCTGTCCGAGCAGGTTGCGACCGACGTACGGCAATCGAGCCGGATCGATGCCGAGCAGCGCGAGGAGCGTCGGCGCGAAATCGGTCTGTCCCGCGGCAATCGGCAATCGCCCCGTGATCCGCGGGCTCGCGTCCCGGGGCCATTTGATCATGAAGGGGACGCGATCGTTCAACTCCCACGCCGCAACGTCTGAACGGATGCCGACGGTGGCGGCGACGGCGTCGTTGTGCGCAAACCCGGCATCGTGATCGCCGAAAACGACGATCATCGTGTCGTCGAGTCGGCCGGCCCGGGCCAGGACGGTCTGGAAATCGTCAAGGGCCGTGTCGAAGAACCGCATGGTATGGAGGTAATTGCCGAACGACGTGTGCTCCAGCGCTCCAAGCCGCATCACTTTGTGCGCCTCGGGAAAACCATCGAACGGATGGTGCAGCGACAATGTGATCAACCACGCGGCGAACGGCTGCGGCAGTCGTTCGAGCTTCGTCAGCATCTGCCGCAGGAAGTCGCGGTCGTTCAACCCCCACCCGATCTGCTCGGTGAGTTGAAACGCAGGTTCGAACAGACTCTGCTGAAAACCGTACGAGGGATGCGTCACCCGCCGGTTCCAAAACCCCGCCTCGAACGCGACAGCGGACAGCGTGGAGTATCCGTGCTCGGCCAGGACGTGTGGAAAGCCGACGTAATGGTCGCCGGGATAGCGGAACGCCGCGGCCCCATGGTCGAGCGGCAGCAGCGACGTCAACGCCGCGAACTCGGCGTCCGAGGTCCGGCCTTCGCTGGTCTGGTCGGTCACGTTCGTCAGCCGCAGACCGTTGTCGCTCCACTGCCGCAAATGCGGCATGACCGGTTGACCGTCAACCCGGTAGTCGACCACGAAGTCCTGCAACGACTCCACCTGAATCACAATCAGGTTCTTGCCGGAGGCCGCACCAAAGCTCGGCCCGGTCCCGGCGCGCAACGGCGCCCGCTCCGCGAACCAACGGGTGGCCTCCTCGATCTGCGCCGTCGACACCGGCGGCCGAAGCAACGCCGTCCAGACATAGGTCCAGGCGTCGTACGCGTGATAGCCAAACGGCCCGAGCTGCTCCATCACGGCACGGTCGCGGAACGTCTGGTCGAGGCGACCGCGGTTCAGCACTCGGACGGCTGGAAGAAGGCCGCCGGCGGCGAGGACCCCCAGCACGACCGCCGCGATCGGGCGTGATCGGCGCCCTGGCGGCATGGGCGGCGCCCGGTGCGACAGGACGATCGTCATCCACAGCGCGACCGGCACATCGACGACCAGCCATGCCATCGCCGGCGTCATGAGGCTGCGGATCGAACTCGAGACCTGACCGGCCTGACGCACGGCGACCATCGCGGACGCCGACAGCACGTCGCCGAAGAAGTGGTAGTAGAGCGCGTCGCCGAGCATCAGCAGCGTGCCGAAAACGCCTCCGGCCAGCAGCACCCACGCCCGCATCCGGCGTGGCAGGAGGACCAGGCCGACGAGCGGCGGCATCAGCGCGGCGATCAGCGTCAACCAATAGGCCGCTGGCGTCGGCTCGAGCAGCGCCTCACGGATCAGGATCAGCGCTTTCGAAAAAAGAACGGCGGCACACCAGATGACGTCGGCGACGGCCAGCAGCGCGATCAACGTCGGAGATCGCCGTCGGCCCGGTCTGCCGATCGCGATGACGCTCAGCAACGCGACCGCCAGGGGAAGCGGCGCGAAGAACCCGGCGATCGTCGGCAGGACGATCACCAGCCGCCGCGGCTCGCGCGGCGACACCTGCGCAAACCAGGTCACGCCCTCGATCACCATGTCCCATTGCAACCAGTAGATGCCCGGGTAGTCCGGCGCCAGCAGCCCGCCGGCGACCTGCGCGCTGCCGCCCGGCGGCACGCTCGCAGCGATCACGGTACGGATGCCGTCCTGAAACGGCACCGTTCGCGATCGCTTGAAGGCCTCTCGGGGCACGAGCCACAGCCAGTGGTACGAGAGATGCGTCTGCGAGGCGTCCCACCCGTCTTGACCGATATTTCGCACCGTCAGCCCAACCGCCGTCTCCTCGGCGACATGCAGCACGCGCGGGGACCGGCCTGCGAGTGCGAACGCCAGATGGTAGGGGGGCTGCGGAGGCGCGACACAGCCGGCCAGCAGCAGGTTTGCGACGACGAGACACGCGAAGACCAGGACGCGGACCACTGGAGTGATGCAATGATGGCGCAACAGGATAATCGAGCGATAAGGAAATGGCTTCCGACTCCCAGAGCTGCTTGAGTGAGACGCTGATTGAACCATGAAGCCGCCGATGCAAATCCGGACCCTGACATCGACGGCGATCGAACATGTGCACGAGGATTTGTGCCTGCGCGTCGCAGCGGGCAGCGGCGCGACACGTTGACACGCGATCGTACACGCCGTTGACGGTTGTCACCCGAGACGCTACGATGCCGTCGCCTTGCCGACAGTTCGTCATCAGCAACGCGTCCCGTTGGCGGCTGTCCTCGACGCCGCGATCCGCACCCCGCTGATTCGCCTCGATCTCGACCAGGCCGCGAAACACGGCGGACGGCGCGAGCTGGATCTGGAGCTCGAAGTGCTGCAGCCGATTGGATCGCGCCGTCCGTGCCGTCGGACGTCCCGCGGTAACCGCAACGCATCACGATGGAGCCCATGACCAGATACTCGCGTCCCCTTCCCGCGCGCATCTCCCGGCTCGACGATCTCGCCGTCGATCTGTGGTGGAGCTGGCATGACGCACGTCAGGTGTTCCGCCGACTCGACTATCCCTGCTGGCGTGCGACGGCGCACAACCCGGTCCGGATGCTTGGAGCAGTGCCGGCGGAGACGCTCGAGGCCGCCGCGGCGAATCCGGAGTTTCTCTCCCTCTACGATGCGGCAATCGCCGCCCTCGATGCGGCGCGGTCGGCCCGCAATACGTGGTGGACCCTGAACCATCCCGAAACCGCGGGCCAGACCATCGCGTACTTCTCCGCGGAGTTTGCGCTGCATCAGTCGCTGCCGATTTATGCCGGCGGCCTGGGCGTGCTCGCCGGCGATCACTGCAAGGAGGCCGGCGATCTCGGGGTGCCTCTGGTCGGCGTCGGATTCATGTACCCGCAGGGTTACTTTCACCAGCACGTCTCCGCCGAGGGGTGGCAGGAGGAAAGCTACGAGCGGCTGAACTGGACCGATGCCCCGATCGAACCGGCGACGACAGCAGACGGACGCGCCTGCATCACGGCGGTTCCGCTCGGCGACCGATCGGTGCTGGTCGCCGTCTGGCGCGTGCGGATCGGCCGGGTGACCCTGTACCTGCTCGACACCAATCTCGAGGAGAACGCGCCCGGCGACCGGGATCTCTCGGCGAGGTTGTACGGCGGCGATCGCGACACCCGGATTCAGCAGGAGATCGTGCTGGGAATCGGAGGGGTTCGGGCCTTGAAAGCCCTCGGCATAGAACCCTCGGTGTTCCATCTCAACGAAGGCCATGCCGCCTTCGTCGTCATCCAACGGCTTCGCGATCTGATCGGGCAGGGTTCGACGTTTGACCAGTCGCTCGCTCAGATCCGCGAGACCACGGTCTTCACGACCCACACCCCGGTGCCCGCCGGGCACGATGCGTTTCCGTTTCAGCAGGTCGAACACTACCTCTCCAGCTGCTGGGGCGCGCTCGGTGAGAATCGCGACCAGTTCCTTGCCCTTGGCGCGCACGACGCCGGCGGCGGGATGCAGTTCAACATGACGGCGCTGGCCTTGCGATCCGCGGGGTCGATCAACGCCGTCAGTCAACTGCACGCCGTGGTCACGCGCGGGATGTGGGCATCGATGTGGCCCAACCTTGGCGAGCGGGACCGGCCGGTGACCGGACTCACCAACGGCGTGCACGTGCCGACGTGGATCGCTGGCGAGATGGCGGAGCTGTTTGCCAAGCACCTCGGGTCCCAGTGGATCGAACGCCACGACGACCCGTCGATGTGGGACGCCGTGCTGGCGATCCCGGATCAGGAGCTGTGGACCGTTCGACGGTCACTGAAACGGTATCTGTTCAACTTCATTCGTGAGCGTGCGCGTCAGCGCTGGACGGAGGAGCATGTCGGCATTCCGCGCGTGGTTGCCGCGGGTACCCTCCTGGATCCTGACGCGCTGACGATCGGCTTCGCGCGACGCTTCGCGGGCTACAAGCGGCCGGAGCTGGTGTTTCGCGATCCCCAGCGCCTCGCACGGATCCTCGCCGCCACCGGACGACCCGTCCAGGTCATTTTCGCCGGGAAGTCGCATCCGGCGGACGACATCGGCAAGCACCATCTCCAGCGGGTCTTTATCCGCGCGCTCGATTCGATGTACGGCGGGCGCATCGCGTTCGTCGACGACTACGACCTGCACGTCGCCCACTTTCTCGTCCAGGGTTGCGACGTCTGGTTGAACACACCGCGCAAACCGCTCGAGGCGAGCGGGACCAGCGGGATGAAGGCGGCGCTCAACGGCGTTCCGCACCTCAGCATGGCGGATGGCTGGTGGGCCGAAGGCGCGAACGGCGCGAACGGCTGGGTGATCGACGGCGGGGTGTCGAACGACAACGACGATGCGGTGGATACGGCGGACGCCAACGCGCTCTACCGGCTGCTCGAAGAAGAAGTCGTGCCGGCCTTTTACGATCGCGATCCGGCTGGGATTCCCCACCGTTGGCTCGCGACGGTCAAGGAGTCGATCCGATCGGTCGCGCCGCGCTTCTCGGCGCGGCGGATGGTCAAGGAATATGCCGAACGCATGTACGCTCCGGCGATCGAGCGCCACAGCCGTCGGACTGCGGACATCAGGGGCTAGCGTCTCGTCCCCTTCAGATCTTGCCGCTGATCGGCGGATGGTGAATGATCTGGATGTGATTGCCGTCCGGATCGCGGAAGTAACACGAGCGGGCGCCGTCGCGGTGGGTCCGCGGCACCGCGTCGATCGTCACGCCGCGGCTCTCGAGAAACGCCGCCCACTCATCCACTGACGCCGGCGTGCGCACCACCAACCCCAGATGATCGAGCGCGCCGCGCACGGGCGGCGCCGCCGTCGTCCCGCCTTCGGCCTCGAGCGGCGAGCGGTGCAGCGCGAGGTTGTCGATGCCCGACGAGAGGTAGACGTTGTCGGAGTCCGGCTCCCACTCGATCGCAAAACCGAGCAGCTCGACGTAGAAGCGCTTCATCGCCGCCAGATCGCGTACGTTCAGCGCCAGATGCCGGAGGCCAGAGTGAGTGGGACGCTCGATCGTCATGGACTATTTACCAACGGCTGGGTGCCACCTGCGCTTGGACATTGTGGATTGTAAATTGTAAATTGAGACATGCCCAGGAAAACGGTCGCCAAAGCGCGCTGCACGCTGTGCGGCGCCAAAGAGGTCTCTGAGCCGCGCGGCGAAGAGAAGTATTGTCGCGACTGCTGGGACAAGAAGATCGCGGTCGAGGAAATCGTGGCGCGCGAGTTCGCGCTGAAGCGGTACATTCGCGCGCACAGCGCGGAAAAATACCTCATCTATCATTCGACGCAGAAGCGGCCGTGCGGCCAGCTCATCGTGGTCGACGATGGTTACGATCTCTTTCTGACGCTGATGCTGTATCCGAACTTTGGCTGGGACGAGCCCGCCTATCATCTCGAAGGCGACCCCGAAGGGCGGCTCTTTTCGGAAATCCTCGTCGATGTCGTCGCCGCCGAAGTGATCGAACCGTGGGGTGGCGGGAAGTGGCACATGGAAATCTTCCGATCCCTGAACCCGGAACCGGAAGACTGGAACGGAGAGATGTAGGAGCGGCGTGCAGATTGCAGATTTGGGGCACTCCATCTACAATCTGCACTCTGCAACCTGCAATGAATTCTGGAGGCTAGCTATGAATCGCAGGCGTCATTTTTTCGCCGCGACGATCGTCGGCGCCATGTGCGGCGGCGGTCTCACGTTCGCTCAGGCCCCGGCAGACCCGGCGCCGAAGGCGCCGGAAATGAAGTCCGTACTTGCCGGCAAGAAGTTCACTCCTCCGATCAGGGGCGAGGCGACGATCGACATCATCAAGTCTCCCACCCGCCGGGAAGGGACGACGCTCGTCACGAAGATTCAGGTCAAGAACACGTCGCCCGGGCCAATTCCGCGCCTGACCGTAGACGAGACGTGGTACGACAAGAAGAACAATCTGATTCCCGGCGGCAAGGGCGTGATCAACGGACTGCTCCAACCGGGGGAAATCCAGACCATGGAGGTCCGAACGCCGGTCAATCCCAACATGGCGACGAGCATGCTCCAGTTCAGCCACGCGAATGGCACGGTGAAGACGCACGCCACCAGTTCATTTGTCGTGCCGGACCCAGCGGCGAAGGCTCCTGCCAAGAAAAAATGAACACTCGCCGCTAGCGAAAGAACGACGTTCAACGCAGAGGCCGCCACAGCCGCTCAGAGCACACCAGGAATCTTTGCGATTTCAGCGCGCTCTGCGTTAAACCGTCGTGATGCTTCTTACCCGGCTATTTCGGCCCCGGCGCCGGAGGCGGCTCGATAATTCGAAACTGCACCTGACGATCCGCCGTCGGACTTGCGCCGAGCCGTGACCGTGCCTCGACTTTCAACACGTACAACCCTGGCGCCAGGCCCATGAGCGGCACGCGCGTCGTGTACCCGTACCCGCCGCTCTTCCCCTGCAGGTCCGCCGAGTCGCGTGTCTCGTCCGTCTTGAACATCACCTTGCCTTCGTCCGCCGTGACGGTCGTCGTGATATCGACCTTGTGCGGCGAAGCGGCCGTGGTGTCGTAGACCTCCGCGAACAACGCGATCTCGTCACCGGCCTGAAACTCTCGAGCCGCCACGGGCGGCGCCGGCAGCACCTGGCGGAGCTCCACGTCGGGGCGGACCGTCGGCAAGCGCGAAGATGCGGGAGTGGTGATGGTGAGGCCGCTCATCGAGATCGGCGACTTCGAAAAGTCGGGGACATCGAGGTCGTACAAGACCGTGCCCACGGTCTTGCTGGACAGCTCGTTTGCCGCGACGCGAAGCTGGTAGCGCCCTGGCGGGAGCTCGAGCCGGCTCAGCGCACGCAGTCCGGTCTCCTCCACGATCGCCCTGGTCTCGGGACGCAGGTTCAGGGTGATGGTTTCCGTGCTGCCGCCCTGATATTTGCCCTTCGCGTCCATCGCGTAGTACGAGAGCTGCAGCTGATCGCCCGCCGCGAGGCGCAGATTCTTCCCGGAGATTTCCACGCCGAGCAGCACCGAGGCTTTCGGCGCCGTGCCTTTGAACGGCGCGGCAAACACCTGCATCGTCAAGCCGCTGACCGGCAGCGGGCTGTCGAGCGCCTCTCGCGTCTCGACGCTCAGACGGCCGGCGGCGTTTGCGGCGGCGGCGGGCGCCTTTCCCGAGGGGTTCGCGTAGCCCCGTCGCGCGCGAACAGTCAGGCCCGGACGATTGACCCGCACCCGGATATTGTGAAACTTCCCGTCCCGCTTCGGATTCGGCGGGTAGTAGGCCAGCACGTAGTAGGAGCTGTTTTCTTCGACAATCCGGTTGAACGTGCTCTCGAAGCTGTTCGTGTTGATGACCGCGAAGCCCCCGGTTTCCTCGGCCAGTGTGCGGAGGCTGTTGTGCTGCAGACGCAGCTCGTTCTGCAGGCCGCGGGGACCCAGGCTCTGGAGCTGTTGATCCGTGAGCCCGCTGGCCCCGCTGTCGGCCGGCAGGCCGTTGAGCTCGATCGCGAAATCGCCCATGTCTGACAGCCCCCGGGGATCGATCGCAAAGATGGCGACGTTGGACTTGGTCGCCGAGCGGATCAGGTCCCGCGTCCGATCGATGATCATCGAGGCGTCCTGCTTGCCGAATACATCTTCGATGTCATAGTCGATCCCCTCGCTGACAAACAGAATCGACTTCTTGCGTCCGCGCACGCCGCCAAACCAGCTGGCGACCGCGTCGAGCTCCTGAAGAGTATTGCGCGCGTCGAAGCCTCGCTTCTGGACCAGCGGATCGGCGCCGTCCGCCAGCGGAGTGCCGGCGGTCGCCAGATACCGCTCGTACGCTTCGAGCGTCGCGGGGCGCTCGGCCTTGCCAATGAATTTGTCGACGGCGGCCAGCAACAGCCGTTTGCTGTTGGTGAATTCCTGGGAGTTTTCCGATTTTCCCCCGACATGAATCACGGCCATCAGATCGTTGGCGCCCAGCTTCTCCTGGATGAACTTGCGCATGACGCTGCGCACCATGCGGGAATGCGAGAACTGCACGTGCAGGTCGTCGAGCACGACGATGTAAATCCGGCCGTCGAAGGGACGGGCATTGGTCCGGACGTCCGGCTCGATCGGCTGCGCGGCGAACAGCGGCCGAATCGACCGTTCGATCGGAATGTCCACCAGGGTGAACGCATTCACCGTCTGCCGCTTGCCGTCCTCGGACACCTCGAAATCTTCCTTCTTGAGATCGCGGACGAAACGGCCTTGAGCGTCGGTGACAACCGCGTCGACTTCAACGTAGTCGACCTGGACCCTGAAGGTGGGTGTCTCGGGTCCCTGCGAGGCCGACGCCGGCTGCGCAGGCGTTTGCCCGGCGGTCAGCGCCACCCCGGCCAACAGGCACATCAGCGCGGTCGCGCGCACCAGGCGGCTCGCTGCCGGGGCGCCGCGCCCTGCCAGAGTGTCACCGCGGGCGGTCAAGGGTTGATTCATCGGACACACTCCCACCGGCGCCCACTGGTAAGCGACCCATAAGGCGCCCGGCACATTCAATCTCCGGATTATACGTGTCAGGGGCCGCACGGCAGCGCTCGGGGAAGGCGTTCCTTGATCAGCCGGAACGAGCCACGGTTATACTTCCAGGATGATCGCTTCAGCGGCGACGGCGGCGCCCATTGAGATCGCGGCGATTCAAGCCGCGCTGGCCGCGGACGGCATCGACGCGTGGCTGCTCTACGATTTTCACGGGCTGAATCCGATCGCGGTGGATATCACGGGGGTCGCGCGTCAAGGGGGGCACCTGGCAACCCGGCGCTGGTTCTATCTGATTCCCGCCACGGGTACGCCCCGCAAGCTGGTGCACGCGATCGAGCGCGACTCGCTGGCCCATCTGCCGGGTTCGACCGAGAAGTATGCCGGGCGCGAACAGCTCGAGGACGGGCTTCGCCGTCTGCTTGCGGGACAGAAGCGCGTGGCGATGGAATACTCACCCAACTGCGCCATCCCGTATGTGGCACGCGTCGACGCCGGCACGATTGAGCTCGTCAGGAAGATCGGCGTCCAGGAAGTCGTGTCGTCGGGGGACCTTATTCAGCGATTCGCTGCGGTGTGGAACGATCGCGACATCGAGACCCATCGGACAGCCTCCGAGAAGCTGCACCGGATCAAGGACCGCGCCTTCGACGAAATTCGCCAGCGGGTCGCCGGCGGAATCGCCACGACCGAGTACGACATCCAGCAGAAAATGGTGGCCTGGTTCGCGGAAGAAGGCCTGGTGAGCGATTCGCCGCCGAATGTGTCCGTTGCGGCGAATGCGGGGAACCCGCACTACCTCCCTACCGCGAGCGTCCACCAGTCGATCGGACCCGATCAGCTCGTGCTGCTGGATCTGTGGGGCAAGATCGAGCAGCCTGGCGCGGTGTTTGCTGATATCACCTGGATGGGCTTCACCGGCGCGGCACCGCCGGAACGGCACGTGAAAGCGTTCGAAGCCGTCGCCGCCGCCAGGGATGCCGCGATCGGCCTTGTCCAGCGGGCGGTTTCGGCCGGACAGGAACTGCGGGGCTGGCAGGTCGATCGCGCCGCCTCAGCGGTTCTGCGAAGTGCCGGGTACGCGGAGCGAATCCTGCACCGAACCGGCCACAGCCTGGGGGAATCCGTTCACGGCAACGGCGTGAACATGGATGACTACGAAACACACGATGATCGGCGACTGTTGCCCGGGACCGGCTTTACAATTGAACCGGGCGTGTACTTTGATGACTTCGGCATTCGCTCCGAAATCAATATGATTGTTCAGGATCGGGACGCTGCGGTCACCGGACCGCGGCAGACGGAGATCGTCGCGCTCGTTTAGCGGTGCGTTCGTGAAGGTTCACGGCTCGACGCCTGGTTGTTTCTCGTGGGTGCGGACCTAGCTCGGTTACGGAGGATTTCGATGTCAACGCGTAAGACCACCGTTTTCTATGTGCTGCTGACAGCAGTTGCGTCGTTTGCTGTGGCGCTGGTCATCGCCTCGCGGCTGGATCTGACACCGGTCTCGTCGGCGCAGGGCATTGCGGTGCCCTCAATGAACAGCGCGCCGCTTGGCGGCCCAATCGATGCGTTGACGTTCCGCAACATCGCGAAGGCGCAGTCGCCCGCGGTCGTCAATATCCGCACCGAGATGCGCACCAAGGTCCAGGACGGATCGGATCTCTCCGGTGCGCCCGAAGACTTCTTCCGCCGGTTCTTCGGTCCGGGCGGCGGAGGCCAGGACGAGCAGCAGCCGGAAGACAATGGACGCGGCAACCGCCGCCGGCAGGCGCCTCGCGAGCAAAAAACGCAGGCGGCAGGTACTGGCTTCATCATCAACGCCAAGGACGGCTTCATCCTCACGAACAATCACGTGGTCGATGATGCGATCAAAATCGAAGTGCAGTTCCTCGGCGACGACGAAGACGACACCTATCCCGCGAAGGTGGTCGGCAAGGACGCATTGACCGACAGCGCCCTGATCCAACTGACCCAGATGCCGCGACACGTCCTCACCGAGGCCAAGTTCGGCGACTCGTCGCAGATGGCAGCGGGCGATTGGGTGATGGCGATCGGCAATCCGTTTGGCTACGCCCACACCGTGACGGTCGGCGTCGTCAGCGCCATCGGTCGCGCGTATCAGGCGCTGCCGGGCCGCTCGAACGAGATGATCCAGACCGATGCCGCGATCAACCCCGGCAATTCGGGCGGACCGCTGCTGAACGTCCGCGGCGAGGTGATCGGGATCAACACCGCCATCATCAGCAACGATCGGGCGTCGGGCAACATCGGCATCGGGTTCGCCGTGCCGATCAACAGTGTGCGCGACCTGCTCCCACAGTTGCGCGTGGGCAAGATCGTCCGCGGTCGCATCGGCGTCTCGGTGCAGCCGGTACCCCGCGACGGGTTCGAGGACTTCGGGTTGAAGACCCGCAGCGGCGCAATGGTCGCACAGGTGTCCCCGGGAGGCGCATCGGCGAAGGCGGGGATCCAGCCTGGCGACGTCATCGTCGAGTTCAACGGCCGCGCAGTGCCGAACAGCAACGAGCTGGTGAAGATGGTCATCGCGACCAGGCCGGGCACGTCGGTGCCGGTGAAGGTCCTGCGGGAGAAAGTGGAAAAGACGCTGCACGTCAACGTCGAAGAGCTCGATCTCGACGCCGAGCAGCAGACCCTGCGCGGCGGCCGAGGCAACAACAACAACAACAATCCGACCGAGCCAGAGGAACAGGGCGCCGCCGGATTCGGGCTCACGCTGCAGAACCTGACACCCCAGATCATGCGCCGGCTCCAGATGCCGTCGGGCCAGTCGGGCGCGCTCGTGTCGGAGGTCGATCCGAACAGCGACTCGGCTCGCAGTCTGCGGATGGGCGACGTCATACTGTCGGTGAACGGCAAAGCTGTCTCGAGCGCGGTCGAAGCCGGGCGCGAGTTACAGAAAGTCGCGTCGGGCCGCATCGCACGCATTCTCGTCTGGCGGTCCAACGGCGACCGGGGCGACGAGGTCTTCGTGACTGTGAAGAAGGAATAAGCTGACGATTCGGATTGAAGATCTGGTCCATGAAGGCGGCCCGATGACGGTGGCCGCGTTCATGGACCTCGCGCTCTACGATCCTGCCCTGGGCTACTACGCCCGATCCGCGCAACGCTCTGGACGCGCGGGTGATTTCTATACCAGCGTCGACGTCGGCCCGCTCTTCGGCGATCTCCTCGAGTTCCAGATCGCCGAGATGGCCGACATTCTGGACGCCAGGGACGCCGGCCTCACGCCGGCACTCGACGATCGGGCGGCTGCCCGTGAGCATCGAGACGCGGCTGTTGATTTGGTCGAGGCGGGGGCCGGCAACGGGCGGTTGTCCGCGGACATCCTGCGCGCGGCGAAGAATCGGCATCCGGCCCTGTTCACCCGCCTCCGTCTCCACCTCGTGGAAGGTAGTCCGGAAGCCAGGCGCGCCCAGCCGGCAACTCTCCTCGACGTCGCGCCCAGCCTGGTGTCCTCGTCGGATTCGCTCCCGGATGAATTCGAGGGAATCCTCATCGCCAACGAACTGCTCGACGCGCTGCCCGTGCATCAAGTCATCATGCGCGAAGACGGCCTGCGCGAGGTATATGTCTGCGCCGACAGTCGACCCTCAGTCGACCGGCCGCAATCGAGGGACCTCGAGCCGACGCCAGGTGGCGGCCTTCGACTCTCGACCGTCGAGGGCCCACCCTCGACGCCGGCGCTCGCGGAATATCTCACGCGCGTCGGGGTGGAGCTCGAATCGGGATGGCGTGCCGAGATCAACCTCAGGGCGGTGGAATGGATCCGTGCGGCGGCGCGACAACTGCGGCGCGGATTCATCATTCTCGTCGACTACGGCCACGAGGCACGCGACTTGTATTCGGCCTCGCACGCAAGCGGCACCCTGACAAGCTTCGCCCGACACACGATGGCCGGACCTGACCGAGCGACGCCCGTGTGGCTCGAACGCCCAGGCGATCAGGACCTCACGGCGCACGTGGACTTCACGAGCGTACGCGCGGCCGCTGAGCGCGAGGGCATGGTGGCGCTCGGGTTCCTGGATCAGACCTACTTCGTTCTGGGGTTGGTGCACGATCGGGCGGAACAGATCGCAAATCGCCTGGCGCTGAAGACGCTGATGATGCCCGGGGGGCTCGGCAGCACACACAAGGTGCTGCTGCTCGGAAAAGG
>JBDTVS010000003.1:0-11028 GCA_040007095.1 Acidobacteriota bacterium | reverse complement strand
GTGGGCAGGCCGAGCTTCCGCTGTAGGAGATGCAAGCCTCGCAAGCTGTTTCGCTGGTCCCAAAAGGTGCCCTGGCGCGACGGGAAAGCTAGCTCGCATCGGGGACACTGCTTAGTCCGCACCTGGTCATACCGGAAGAGCACTTTTCGCAGCTCGAATGAAAACGGAATGCGCCGTTCCTTGCGTCCCTTCCCGAACACCGTCACCAGCAGGTTCTCAAAATCCAAATCGACCCGCCGCAGGGTCAGCGCCTCGTCGATTCGCAACCCGGCATCCAGCAGCAGACAGACAAGCGCGTGCAGCCGCCACTGATCGAACCGTTTGGGCTTCTGGCTCAGCAGTGCCTGCATGGACGGATCTGTCAGCGTCTGGACAATGCGCTGCTCGACCTTCAACAGCGAGAGTTGAAGGCGGTCGTCGAGATGCCCTTCGGCGTGCAGCCACAGACAGAAGGCGTTCAGGGCTTTGATGTAGGTGTTGCACGATACCGGCTTCACGCCCCGTTGTCGCACGGAGACCACGAATTGTTGCAGTGAGGCCTTCGAGAGCGGCGGCACATCGGCCCCGAGCGCTCGCTGCAGGGCCTTGAACGCGGTCTGATACCACTCGATGGTGCTGGGCGTAACGTTCCGCAGGTAGCGGCGTTGGGCGAGAAACTGCTCGAATAGCGAACACGTAGACAGAGGGTCCATGGGGGCTCCTGGCCCCCTGAATTTTGTTGGTTTTCTTCTTTAAAGTCTTTGTCTTCAAAGACTTGGTGCGCCCTGCAAGACTCGAACTTGCGACCTCCTGGTTCGTAGGTTAATGCAGGCTCTACATCTTGTTGATTCCTCAGTGGTTTAGCTGCCTACTGATGGACGGTTCTACAGGGTGTTTGGGCCGAGATTGAACGTGAATTGAACGCGATGGCGATCTAGTGCGCAGGCTGCGGTTCGTAACCCTTGACCTTGATCGACCCTCGCGTGCCGCCGGGCCTGGGCAAGGTCGTAGGTCGGCTGTAGCCAAGTGGGCATCGGTTCCAGTCGTCGGAGGACAGTTCCGCATTGCGTCCGGGTTCACGGGGGGAATCCTCCGACCGACGGGTTTACTGGGATTGTCAGGGATCCGGCCTCAGCCGAGTTGTTGCACACCACGGGGTGAACGCAGCTCGTGACGACTCGGTAGGGATGACTGCAATCGCCAACCACTACGGCGATCGCGTTGCAAATAGACAGGCATCGGGCCACTGCTGATCGCACGCCCGTCTGTACAGCGCCGATGGTGTCCCGTCCGCCAGCGGCCCTTTGCTGCCGCGCAGCAGAATCGGATAGTCGGCCAGCGCCGGAACGGCCGCGCGCCGGCCGCCATCCTCGGCATTCGCACATGCTGCCGTGAAGCCCGTGTCACAGCCGCGCTGCCACGAGGCCAGGGCGCCGACCGTGTCGCCCTCGTGCGAGAGTCTGAGATTGCCGAGTTCGTTGCAGGCCCACCCCGATCCGGCACGGCATAACGTCGCTTCAAGCTGCAAGGCGTACGCACAGGCCCGCGCTCGTCCGTTTTGGCAGGCGTTCTGCCAAAACGGCAACCACTGACCGCGATGCGAGTCGCCGAGACCGCCCGTCGCGCTCATGATCCCGAACGCGATCGCCCAGACGCCCACGTAGGCCAGATGACGCCTGAGCCCGACGAGATGTCGTAACGCCCGCGCCGGGCTGAAGCGAGCCAGCAGCGGCGAAGAGGCGAGCCGATCGATCACCCGCACCGACAGATTCAGCAGCGGCACCGGAAGCAGCTTGTCGTAGAAAGAGGGCAGCCCGGAGGCGGAGAGCCACGCGTAAAGCGCCACGACGGTAAGGCCGTACAGCGCGCCGAAAATCAGCCGGCCGAGATCGGTGTGGGGTGACGTCGACGGGTCGGTGAAGAGCAGATGCATGCCGAGGAACACCGCAATCGGCACGTACGAATCGAAGAAGAAGTAGGTACCCGTCGCGGCGAAATACAGCAGCCCGAACAGATAGGTCGTCGTCACGGCGGCGAACGTCATGGAGGAGACGCCGAAGAGCAGTTGACCGGGCAGGCTGACGGCGAACAGATAGACATACATCTGCGGCGGGTAGAATTGCGTGACGGCGATCTCTCGTCCCCACGTGACGTCGCTCGTGCCCGTGACCAGCAAGCCGATCGACATCAAGGTGAGCGCAAGCGCCGACGGGTTGAAGATGTGCGTCAGGCGCCCGCTCCGTTCCCACCGAAGCAGGGTCTTTGCCGTGAACGCGACGGCAATCATCGCAAACTGCCATGCGCGGTAGCCGGGCTTGAACCAGAGAAACAGGTTCATGCTGAGCACGATGGGAAACGGACCGAACCCGAACGTGTAGGCCTCGCCACGCCAACGCGTGAGCAGCATGTCGACCGCGTAGGCAAACGCGAGCTGCGCGGCGATGAAGGCGGCGGCGTCGTAGACTGGGGGCCAGTATCGACCCCAATACAGGAGAATCGCCGCATGCGCGCACGCTTGCAGGTAATGCTGCGGGCGAAGCGCGACCCGCCGCGACCACCAGCGAGTCACCCTCTCACTTGATCTCGTACGGCGCGCCCGTGCCTGACGATCCGAGGAACAGTTTGCTGCCGTCGGCGAGCTTCAGGTCGCGGCCGTTCGCGCGATGGCTGCCATCTTTCGCCTGATAACCTTCGACGATGACTTCGGCGCCGGCCTTGAGCGACTGTTTCGTCACGCCACGACGAAACAGCACGTTCGGCGTGCCGGCTTCGATGGCCCACGACTCCGACTTGCCGTCAGGCTTCTTGACGTCGATATGGATCCACACGTGCGGGTTGACCCATTCGACATTCGTCACGGCGCCCCTGAGCGTCACTTCCTTCCGCGCATCGAATTCAGCCGCAAAGGCATGGTGTGCCTCGAGCGCGCGTGCCCCGGCCAGGACGACGGTCAGACTCAACACGACTGTGATAACGCTTGTTCTCATCGGTCTCTCGCCTCCGACGTTACTTCCGGAACCACGCATAAAACGCGTCGCCCTGCGGCACTTTTCGCTTGACGTCGATCGACATCGTCTCTCCCTCCCAGTGGGTGACGAGCGGTGTCTTCCGCAGGTTGCCATACAGGAACTCCTCCACGAACGGAATACACTGGTATTCGACGAGCTGCGCGTTCGGCTCCATGCGCCGATAGAGCGGCATGGCGATCTTCCAGGGCCGCGTGAAGACGTTCGCATCGTCGATTGTTGCCTCGTACCAGATCACGTCGGGCGTCATCAACGTGAGCCGCTCGGTCACCTTGAGCGCGTCGCTGTGAAAATCGCCGGCGCGGGAAAACCAGGTCTTGTCGTTGAACGAATTGACGGTGACGACCAGCGTGTCGCCCTCCCAGCGGCCGAGCGAGTGGCCCATCCAGGCGTCCGCCGGCGGCTCCTCGACTTGGTCGAGATGGATCGTCCGCGCCGCGTTCGTGAACGCGTACGACATCTCCACTTTGTTGGTGCTGTGGGTGATCTCGAACGGATATGGCAGATACATGGCGCGCGGGATACCAGGGAGATAGCACTTGAGCTCGGGGTCGCGGTCGATCCAGTGCTCGATGTTTTCCTTCTTCGTCGCGAGCGCCTCTGGCTTGTACGGAATCAGCCCGTCGTCCTGCACGACGCCGAGTGAGCCCGGCACGCCGCCGGCCGCGCCGAGCGCGACGACCGGCGCGGCGGGGACGCGGGCGTAGTCGAACGGATACACGCCCTGCTGCAGGACCATGCCGGGACGCGCGGCGTGCGCCTCGAGGTCGAAGTTCGCCTCGTTGACCGCCTGCCAGATGCCGCTCAGGTTCGGCTTGCCGTCGACGCGGGGACGCGGCGCACTGCCGGCTGGCTGCTGTCCGAACGCCGGCGGCATGTTCAGCGTGATGACCGCCGTCACGGCGGCGGCGGCCAGCGCGACGCTGGTCATTGAGGCGACGTATCGCAGTGTCATGGATGCGGTCTCACTGGTTGAGGGGGTTCTCTTCGGTGCCGACGAAGTCAGTCGCGTTGTCCCGCGTATCTGGACGCGGGCCCTTTCCGGCGGCGTAGTCGCGCTCGCCAATGCGCGCCGCAAGCATCAGCGCCGGGAATGCGTAGTTGCCCTCGTGGCAGCGCGGTTCGTAATAGATCCGGTTCTTCTCGTCGCTCTGCTTCGTGAAGTCCATCTGCAGTGTCCACGGACGCGTAAAGACCGTCGGATCCTCGACTGTCACCTTATACTCGAGCGAGTTTGCGCCGATCCGCGTGAAGCGCTCGACGAGGTGCTTGTTCTCGCGGGCACCGAATGAGTCGAGCATCGGCGTGAAGTTCGTGACGTCGACGACTAGCGTGTTGCCCTCCCAACGACCGCGCGAGTCGCCCGAGAACTGGCGGATCGCCGCCGGCAGGTGCGGCTTGCCGTTCATCACGATGGTGCGGCGGAAGCCTTGACCCTGTCCGGTGTCGTAGTAGAGCGCGATGTCGCCGCCCGCCGTCTGGACGATGCGCCAGAAGTTGCCGCCGAACGGTGTCGGCATGTCGGGCAATGCGCCGACGATGCAGCGGTCGCCGAGGCTGCCGTCCTCGGGGCGATCATGCCGATTCATCCGCCCCGTGTTGTAGCGGTCGGGGATCTCGTCGAGGCGCGGCGACGGCTTCGGGTCGTACGTCCCGCCGCGGCAGCCGGCCATTTTGTTCTTGCAGGTGTCGGTGGACTGAAGCAGCGACAGGCGGAACGCGCGATCGGCGGCGTTGCGCGCCTGAGCCTCGGGCGTCAGCGGCGGCATGCGGCCGTCGGGCGGGTCGATGATGAGGGAGGTGCGTGAACCGGTGCGCTTGACGGTGTTGAAAATCTGGCTGTATGCGCCGGCCACGTCGAGCTCGGTCCCGCGTTCCACCCGCCTGTCGCGACCCTGCAGCGCCGCGCGTTGCTTGTCGAGCTCGGCGCGCTCCTGTTCAGTCAAGGTCGCCTTGTCTTTGAACCGCGCCGGACGCTGGAGCGGCGTATCGAATTCCTGCGTCCAGATGCCCTCCAGATCCGGGTCGCCCCACGGCGTCTTGACGCCGCCGGTTGCCGCTCCGGCCGGCGCCGTGGTCCTGGCACACGCCGCGATGAGCAGCCCGCTCGCGACGGCGACGATTGCGGCTGAGATTCCTCTGACGCTTCGCATGCTCCGCTCCTTGCCTTCATAACCGAGCTTTCAACGCCGTCACGACCAGCGCGATGTCGCGCCCGCCGACACTCGCCGGAGATCCGGCGCAGGACGATCAGTGGCTGCCTGAGCAGCAGATTCTCCGCCACCTCCGCCCGTGCGCCACCCCGGCCACAGAGGCTTCGCGGCCATGACGGCCAGGCGCACCGGGGAGCAGGAGATCCTTCATCAGCGGGTCAGCGTAAGTCAGACGGCTAGTGCAGCACAATCACAATATTGATCAATCCTGGATTCAGCGCGAGAATTGGCGATTCGAGACCCAGGCGTGCGGGGCGGGCCGCCGCAGTTGCGCACACACTTTTCGGGCCGCACGAAGGCGTCCTTTATCTTTTTGCGGAACTCGGGATACATCGTCTCCGCAGCGCCGAGCTCGGCGTCGCGCGGAATGTGGTACAGGTCTGTCAACTCGCCGATCGATGGATTCTTCCCAGGCAGATAGTGCGGCACTTCGTCGCCGACGCCTCGTAGGCCGCGACGCACGGTGGACCGACCGGCGACATCGGGGCCGCCGCGGTGTCGCGCTGGAATGTCTTCGAGAGCACTTCCGGCTCGCTGAGGTAGATCGGATCCTGGATGGTCGTCAGCACCGTCATCAGATCGCCGTGCAGCAGGAACCGCGTCGTCATCGTCGCCTGATCGCTGCTTGGCGCGCCGTTGCGCCGGAGGGCGCCGGCCTTCTGTGCGTCGTCTCGTTGTGTGCCTGCGATCCGGCGCACAGCCGACCTATTCCCACGGACATTCTGCATTTTTTCGCGCGAGTTCTCGTCACTCGGGAGCGGCAGGGGACAGCTACGAGAAAGATTCCGCGGTGGGACACGGTTCTGGCTACTCGGGCAACCACCTGATCCGCTTCTGTGGGGACAGCTGGGCGAGGGCGCAGATAAGAACGGCTCGGCCGCGAGTCCACAACTCGGCTACCGCGCAGGCGCGGCGACCCCCTTCACCAGGGCAGCGCGCGCGGTCTCATCGCTCCAAGCAAGCGCTCGGGTCTGCCTTTCTCGACGGTGTGCCGTTTGCGCGTGAGGGGACCGCTCGCAAGGGGCAGGATCTTGTGACCGGGTTTCTCGCTCGTAACAGTGCAGGCATGAACGAGCAGGTCGAGCCAACCGCCCTGATCCTTCAATACTTCAGCGACGACCAGAAATTCGCCGACGTTCACGGCCTTCGACCCAGCGAATGACATCCGCTTCGACAAATCCGCTACTGCAAGGAATCCACTCTGCCGACATTCATGTCCATCGCTGTTTGTCCCTCTTTGAGCAAAGCCGATTTACAGCTGTGCGGCAAGGCTAAAAGCGCACAGTCGCCGAGCCTTCTGGAAACCTCCGCCCCTTGAGACCGCACCTTCCTGCCTTTCTATGCTCCGGCAACGTCCAGCTCGGCACGAGACTACTTACCACCTATGGCCGCGACGGCAGGCCGCGCGACTTGCGGAATGGGGTAGAAGACCGGCGACTCAATCGACACGCCGTTCACTGTCGCCGTGTCGAACTGAACATAGAACTCACGCCCCTCAACAGGAAGCCATTCGTAAGCAAGCAACGTCTGCACGTTCTCGCCCAGAGTGCCCGGCGCCCTGAGCGCCTCGGTAAAGGCATCGAACGTCACGATGGCGATGCCCTCATGTGCCTCTACCCAGCACCAGTGATCTCGTGCGACGAGCAGGCAATAGACGTGCGCGTGATTGGCGACAATTGGATTGACCGTCGAATTCGGCGTGTCGCGGGAGACGTCGTCACGCCGGTCGCGATCGTGCCGCCTAGCCCGGTGCGTCAGAACACGGCCAGCGGATTGAGCGGCGATCCGGTGCCTTTCTCGATGCGGAGAGGAGCGGCCATGAAGAGGAATTCATATCGATTGCGTCGTTTCGCCTGCTCGGCCGCCCGCTCGAAGTCGAGATTGTCGAAGATGCTCACGCCCATCGCAACCAGGGCCAAGGTGTGGAGGCTTACGACGCGCGGCAGGCCCGACGGCGAGACGTCGTTCGGTCCGTCCGACCCGATGAACGATACGCCGCGTTCCTTCAGGAAGTACGCGACGTCAGGGTGGTATCCGGCGAATCCGGTCGCGGTCGGCCACGGGCCCTTTGCCGCACGGCGCTTCCAACGCCCGGTGTAGAGCAGGAGGACGTCGCCGGACGCGATCGTCACACGCTCGATTTTTTCGAGCGCCTCGATATCCGCCCGATGCACTGCCGTGCCTGGCTCGAGCCAACCCTCGCTGGTGCCCTTTCCCGGCAGGAGCGTGGCATCGAGCAGGACGCCGCGCGTGACCACACCGTCCTTCAGGGCGTTGATGCTGCCTCTCGGACACCCGCCAACCGCCTTGATGTCGTCCATCGACACGCCGTTGTATCCCCGGCCGTCCAGCATGATGTGACAGTCGACGGCATCCAGGTGGCTGTGCGAGACGCCGTGATAGGTGCCGTCGTACTGGTAGCGATCCAGTGTGACGGCCGGACTGACGGTGACGAGGGAGCGCTCGAGGATCGCGGGAGTGTCGGCGGCCTTTTCCTGCGGCACGTCGTGCGCGAGGGACACCGTGACGCCCTCTCTCGCCAACGCCAGCGCCTGCTTTCGTTTGGCCGGTGTAATGAGATTCGCTGCGCCCAGCTCGTCCTTCTCCCCCCATCGACCCCAGTTGGACAGGTCCTTCATCGCGCGCTGGAAATCGGCTTCTGTCGCAATCGTCGGTCCGCTGCGTTGGCCCGCCTGAATGGCCGGCTTCGCGAACCACACGATCCCAACGACCGCGATGGTCATGATGCGTCGAACGGTCTGTCTCGAAACAGTCATGCGGCCTCCAGAGATCTAAGTTTCGTGCCGCTCGGGCGGCGGACCGGTTGCCGGTGAGGCTCACCCACGGCTGGTCAGCGCGGTCGCGCGGCGCGCCCGAGGTTAGCACGCCGCGAGCGGCGATCCGCGGATTCTCGCGGGCACGATGCTGACACGGCCACTCAGAGGGGTGTTCACGCCGTCGACCTTCGATCGCGGCCACGAGGCGTCTCCGATCTGGCCACCGGATGGCCGCTGGGCCATCGGCGGTCTGTCGGGTCTGATCGCGCAACTCATCGGGCAATCAGCGACCGGATTCGTCTGAATTTCTTACGGCGACCTTGCCGGCGTTTGTGAAGTCTGAACAGTTTCTCTACTTCGGCCGGGTGATGTGGCACATCAAACCGGTCGTGCCGCGATGGCCGGCCGCGAGCAAGTCGTCGCCCGTCGCCCCGGTTGCGCGATCGTCTTGCGTCGCTTCGCGTTCCAACGCGCCGACGATCGCGCGGCCGATGCCGTGGCCGTGACGGGCGGCGACACACGCATCTGCGGTTTCGTGAATGTGTGCGTGGCCTCGGATGGCGTGCCTGGTCCATTGCGTCCAGTTCAGCCACGGCACGGGAGGTGCTACCGTTGACGGGTATGCGGTCAATCCTGCTGCTTGGGGCCGCCTGCTGTCTCCGGCCGGCGACAGCCTGTCGCGAAGGAAGTCCATCCGCGCCGACCGTAGCGCTCAGCCAGGAGTTCACCTTGGCGCCGCGCCAGCCGGTCGTCGTTCGCGAGACGTCCGTCCAGCTCGAGTTTCTCCGGGTCTCTGGCGACTCGCGCGGTCCCGCCGGTTTCTTCTGCATCCAGGGCGACGACGCCATCGTGCCACTGCGCGCCACGAGCGGCGGCAGCATCGACGACGAGCTGCACACCGGCGATCAAGCGCGCGCGGTGGTGAGTCACGGCCGATCCGCATCGAGCTCGTGCAGCTGCAGCCGTATCCGTTCAGCGGCCGTCAGATCGATCACGACACGTACCGCGCGGTGTTCCTCGTCACCCGTTGAAGGTCCAGCCTATGACCAGGTTCCGTGTCACTCTTGCGGCGGCGGCAGCGACGTGCATCAGCGTCGCGATCGGTGTGTTGGCGCAGCAGGCGGTGTTTCGCGGCACCGCCGATGCCGTGCGCGTCTTCATCACCGTGACCGACAAGGAGGGGCGTCTCGTCACGACCCTGACGCCATCGGACTTCGAAGTCCGCGACGAAGGCAAGGCGCAGCCGATCACGGTCTTCGACAACACGCCGCAACCGGTCAGGCTGATCGTCATGCTTGACGTCTCGGGCAGCATGGGGGGCAACCTCCCGCTGCTTCGCGCCGCCTCGCACGAGCTCTTCAGGCGGCTACGGCCCGATGATGGGGCGAAGGTGGGCACGTTTGGCGACACCGTGACGATTAGCCCGTCGTTCACGCACAATGCACAGGAGCTCGAGGCCGCGTTGCCGCGGTCGATTGCGCCCGACGCCCCGACGCCGCTCTGGCGCGCCGTCGACGAGGCCATGGATGCGCTCGGACCCACGGGCGAGCAGCGGACGGTGATTCTCGTGCTAAGCGACGGCAAGGATACCGAGCCGCCGAGTTTCCGCCGCAAGCCGATCAGCCAGCCGAGATCATCGACCGCGCGCGGAGAGATGATGTGATGATCTACGGCGTCGCCATGCGCAGCCGGCGGAACCGGCCGTTGCCGATCGGCCCCGGCAACCTCCAGCAGATGCTCATCGCAGACCTGCCGGATCCGGGTCTGGCCAAGGTCGCCGAAGAGACCGGCGGCGGCTACATCGAGATCCGGCCGACGCAGGATCTCGGGGAAGCGTTCGCGCGCGTCGCCGACGAGCTCCACAGCCAATATCTGCTTGGCTTCGCTCCGCCGCTGCGCAACGGGAAGGTCCACACGGTCAACATCAAGATCGTCAAGGGCGACTTCAAGCCGCGCTCGCGCAAGACGTACGTCGCGCCGAAGCCGTAGACTGTCCCCACCGAAAACGTCATTCTTGTTCAGCGAGAGGGTCCGAACGAGCGGATTCAGTCCGGCCCGAGAACAGCGCGCTTCCCAGGGCGACCGCTACAGTCACACCAGTGAAGAAATCGAGTATTGAAAGAGTGCGCCGGCAAACCGTCGGCCTCCCCCGTGTGCTTGGATCAACGGTCACAACCACAACGCTCGTCGGGTTCACCGCCAAAAGTCGGCGCTTAAAGGGATTTGAAGTGGTGCGCCCTGCAGGACTCGAACTGCGACGTCCTGGTTCGTAGGCAGATCCCGACCCTTGCGTACCAACACGCATTCACGCAGATGGAGCAATATCGACGGGCACCAACGCGCCAACGACCGCAGTGTTGAAATGACACCGAATCACATGGTTTGAGACCGGGAGGGGGCACAGAATGCGGCACAATGCTGGCTGTACAATTTCGGGCTTCACTCGCCTTTCGGTAGCCCTCCGCCGAGCTTCTTGACACTGGCGGCACAGTTGACCGCGACGAACAGCCCTCGACCTCGGGGACCCAATTCCTGGGGAGCGGTCCCGGATCGCGGTCGTCGCGTCCGTATCCGCAAACGGGTGGAGCAGGACAAAGGTCGCTGCTCGCTGCTGCTGTTACTTTGCGCCCGTCGCCGGTGCGCCGTTCCCAGATCCGGCCGCAGCCGAGCTTTTGACACCACGGCGGACGGCTTGTGGTCGGCATGGTTGATGATCATCCGCCGTTCCCTCGCGCTGCTCAACCCTTGGAGACACACAGACCGTTCGCCGGCGTGACGAGAACTCGCCGAGAAACGTAGGGTTGTCCGTGCCAGCCTGCTCGGCGGACTGCTGAACTTCTACGAGCGCGCGGCGTGACCAGCCGGCCCGGCTGAGAGCTGGAACACTCCGGCCACGGTCCGCCACAGCGGCCTCGACGTTTGCACCAAAAACGAGGCCGTTGTTCGCCTCTACCGCGACCGATGGCGTCGCTCCGCTGCTACCGCGCCGTCTTGTGCTCGATCAGCTCTATCGCGTTGCCGGCGTTGTCGCTG
>JBDTVS010000002.1:0-26169 GCA_040007095.1 Acidobacteriota bacterium | reverse complement strand
GCCGGGCCCGACGCCGGTGCGGCGGGAGCCCGGGGGCGCGGAGGACGGGGCGGCGGCGCGTCGCCTTTCGCCGACTTGCCCGCGTTTTGCCGCGTCACGGCGACCTTGATGCCAAGCACCGACTCGGCGATCAAGATGGAGCTCTGGATGCCCGCGGCCGGGTGGAATGGCAAGTTCGTGGTGCCGGGCAACGGCGGTTTTGCCGGATCCATCGCTCCCGCAGGCCTCGCCAACGCGCTGAGAAGCGGCTACGCCGCAGCGACGACGGATACGGGGCATGAAGGGGGAAGCGGCAGCTTCATGCTCGACCACCCGGAGCGGCTCACCGACTTCGCCGATCGAGCGATTCACGAGACCACCGTGAAGGGCAAGGCCATCGTCGCGGCGTTTTACGGCACCGGTCCGCGGCTCTCGTACTTCAACGGCTGCTCGACGGGCGGCCGTCAGGCCCTCACCGCCGCCCAGCGTTTCCCCGAAGACTTCGACGGCATCGTCGCTGGTGCGCCGGCGATCTGGGCGTCGCACCAGTCGGCTGAACAGATCTGGATCTGGCAGGCGACGCACAAAGACGAGGCGAGCTACCTGACGCCCGCCAGCTATGCCGTGCTGCACGACGCCGTGATTGCCCAGTGCGACATGCTCGACGGCGTGAAGGACGGCGTGCTCGAGGATCCCACCCGCTGTGCGTTCGATCCGAAGGTGGTGCAGTGCAAGGGCAGTGCGACCGATCATTGTCTGACCACCGCCCAAGTGGAAGCTGCCCGCAAGATTTACACCGGGGCGAAGAATCCGCACACGGGTGAACGCATCTTCTCCCCGCTGTTTCCCGGCAGCGAGCTGGGCTGGGCGGCCTCCGCTGCGGCGCAGCCGGTCGGGTACGCCGCTGACGTCTATAAGTACGTCGTGTTCCGGGACGCAAACTGGAATCCGATGTCGCTCAACTTCGACGCCGATATCGCCAAAGCCGATAAAGTCGTGGGCCAGCTCACGGCACTTGAACCGAACCTCACGAAGCTGCTGAGTCGCGGCAAGCTCATCATGTACGCCGGCTGGAGCGATCCCGGGATCCCGCCGGGATTTCTCCCTGAGTACTACAAGAACGTGCTGGCGAAGACGAACGTGAAGAACGTCCGTGATGCGGTGCGGCTGTTCATGGTGCCCGGGATGGGTCACTGCGGCGGCGGCGACGGGACGAGCACGTTCGACTTGTTGAGCGCGCTCGATCAGTGGGTGGCACAAGGGAAGGCTCCGGATCAGATTCCCGCCTCGCGCGTCAAAGACGGCGTGACCGATCGGACGCGTCCTCTGTGCCCGTATCCGCAGGTGGCCACCTACACGGGGAGCGGGAGCATCGACGAGGCCGCGAATTTCGTGTGCAGGGCGCGGTAAGGCGCATACCGGAGGCTGGGCGGACCGCCGCAACCGCATCAGGGGAAGAAGAAGACGGCGGTGATATACTCCCGCCGCTCCATCATCTTGCCCCCGAGCATAAGAATTTTGTCCACGCGAGCACACGGTTGGACCGGATGGTGCGCGTTGCCAAAGTGAGGAAAGGAAGCGCGACCCCGTGATGGATTTTTTGGTGTATCTCGAGCAGAGCCAGTTCTCGATCTGGGTGCGCGAATCGGGCTCGCTGTTCGCGTTCCCCGGCATCCTGCTGCTTCATACCTATGGGATGGCGGTCCTCGTCGGCATCGTCCTGGCCATTGACCTGCGGATTCTCGGGTTTGCCCCGGGGCTGCCGCTCGCGCCCATCGGGAAGTTCCTGCCGCTGCTGTGGGTGGCATTCTGGATCAACGCAGCGACGGGCACCATCCTGTTGATCGCCGACGCGACCACGAAAATGACGAACCCCGACTTTTTCATCAAGATGGGGTTCATCTTTCTTGCCGTGATCGTGCAGCGGAAGATTCAGAGCGGCGTGTTTCGAGCACCTCAGATCGGCGCCGGCGCCCTGCCGCCCAACGCCAAGATCCTGGCCGTTGTGTCGATGACCTGTTGGCTTGGGGCGATCACGGCGGGCCGCTTGCTGGCGTACGTCGGTCCGGTGAGCGGCCTCAATCTGAAATAACGGGAGACAGCATGGGTCCTGGGTGCGCGAGCACGCAGGACCGACGCGTCACTGAAGACCCCACGTCCGGACTGGAGCTGCCCATTGGTCGAGCTACTTTCAAATTCCTCGCATCTGCATGTGCTGCTGAATCACGTGCCGACCATCGGGTTCGGCCTGGCGCTCGCGATGTTCCTGGTGGCGCTGGCCCGGAACAACGACGGCCTGAAGCGCACCGGCCTGGCGCTGTTCTTTGTGGTCGCCACGGTGGCGATCGCGACGTATGTCACAGGCAACGGCGCTGAGTCGGTCATCAAAGGCCGTCCGGACGTGTCGCAGACCGCGATTCGGGCGCACGAAGATGCCGCGCTGCTGGCCTTTACGTTCATGGAGGTGACCGGCTTTTTTGCCTGGCTCGCCCTGTGGCAGTGGCGCCGAGTGCCGCGCCTGGCTGGCTGGAACGTGCCCGTCGTCCTGATTCTGGCGGTCGCCAGTTTCCTGCTCATGGCCAAGGCCGCGACGCTTGGGGGCGAAATCACCCACGCGGAGATTCGGTCCGCCGCAGAGGCGATCGAGCTCGGACATCAGGCGTTCGACAGGGACGCGAGATACTACGACCTCGATCCGCAGAAACTGCTCGAGGGGGACGCGCTCGAGCCACTGCTCCCGGATTTCAAAGTGCAGAAGGCTCAAGACCTCTTCGAGGCGATTGGCTACGGAAAAGTCGCAACCAGGCGGGTGCTCGCGCGGCTCGTGCCCGGACAGGCCTTCCGTGAAAAGTTGGCCTCGGACGCGGCGGCAGTCGAGCCATCGGGTACCGCCCGGGCGATCGGCTTGTTCGTCTCCGGCCAGACATGGGTGTGGCCGACGTGCGAGACGCTTCACTTTGTCGGGCTGTGCATGTTGTTCACCGTGGTGCTGATCGTCGACCTGCGGATGCTGGGGATGATCAAGAGCGTGTCGTTCGAAGCGGTGTATCAACTGTTGCCGATCGGCATGCTGGGCTTTGGCATCAACCTCGTCACCGGCATGCTGTTTTTCATCGGCGTGCCCGGGCAGTACGTGCACAACGGCACGTTCTTCTTCAAAATCGTCTTCGTCCTGCTGGGCGGACTCAACGTCCTCTATTTCACGTTGGACGATGAGCCGTGGGCGGTGAAAGCCGGCCAGGACGCGCCGCTCACGGCGAAGATTGCCGCGGCATCGGCGATCTTCGTGTGGGTGGCGGTGTTGTTCTGCGGCCACATGCTGCCATTCATCGGCAACGCCTTTTGACCTGCTGGCGAGCGTCGCGACGACAACGAGAAGCCAACGGGGCTACGCGTGGTTGAGCTTGTTCAGAAGAAAAGTGACAACGCCGGTCACCAGCACAACCGCAACCACTGAAAGCACTACCGTGAGCCACAGAGGCATGTATTGTCGACTCCTTCCGAGAAGCGTGGGGGCTTGCGCCAGGTCGTGCCGGTCGCTCGAGCAGTGACCTTATACTGCCTCCGGATCGCGGACATCGTCAAGGATGTGCGGTGAGGCGTGGGACTGCTGCAGACGATCGAAGGCTCCGCCTTCTGCATCTGGGTACGCGAGGACAGTTCATTGTGGGCGTACCCCGGCATCCTGTTCGTGCACGTGGCGGGGATGGCAACCCTGGTGGGCATCAGCGCGATGGTCGCGCTGCGCCTGGTCGGGTTCTCGCCGAAGCTGCCGGTGCCACCCTTCGAGCGATTCTTCCCGATCATCTGGGGCGCTTTCTGGAGCAACGCGGTTTCGGGGGCGGTGCTGCTCGCGACTGATGCCACGGCGAAGCTGGCCAGTCCGGTGTTCGGCGCGAAGATGCTCCTCATTGCCCTGGGTGTCGTTGACATGATGCTGATCCGGCGCGTGGTGTTTCACGGTCCGGACGGGGGCCAGGCGGTGCCGGCGCTTGGAAAGATCCTGGCCGCCGCTTCGCTGATCTTATGGTTCGGAGCCACGACGGTCGGCCGGCTGATGGGATACTTCGGCGTGGTGTCCGGCCTGCCGGGACACTAGGTCTGTTAGAAGGTGTCGTTCAAAAATGCAAGCATCTGTCCCCAGAAGATCACACCGAACCACAACAGCAGCGACGCGATCGCGCTCAGTTTTGCGGCCATCGGAACAGCTTGCCCTGCTCCGATAGGGTTGACCCGGCGGTGGAGCCCCGTGGTGTAGAACAGCAGCCCATTGAGACCCGCCAATATGACACACAGCATCTTGAAGAAGAACGCCCAACTTTGGAATTGCCTCGGGTTGCCGGCGTAGACACCGATGCCGCTGATCAGGCTGAGCCCGAAGCCGAGCGCGCCCCAGGGCAGCAACCGCTGCATGGGACCGATTGGCAGATCCTTGCCGACGCCGAGCATGCGGAGGTCGATTGTGCCGACGCATCCGATGAGGAGCGCCATGCCGACGAAATGCAGCGCCGCAAACAACGGCGGCAGCCACGGCACACCGCCGGCGGCCGCCCATCCGAAGCTTGTGGCGTGCAGCAGATTTGAGTAGTAGCGAACCATGACGACCCTTCGCGGTGGCGCGCAGTGTATCACCGCGACGCATAATGATCGTGTGCGGCGAATTGTCGTGGATCCTGCGGCCGTCAACGATCTCGTCCTGCACCAGGCCGTGCTGGCGATCCGCCGGGGCGGCGTGGTCGCAATGCCGACCGATACGCTGTATGGACTCGCCGTCGATCCGTGTCGCGCGGAGGCGGTCGAGCGGTTGTTCGCCGTCAAGGGAAGGGCCGCGTCACAAGCGCTGTTATTGATCGCCGCGGACGTCGACCAGGTCCGGACCTGGATTGGGGATCTGCCGCCGCTGGCCGCGCGTCTCGCGTCGCAGTTCTGGCCGGGTCCGTTGACGCTGTTGCTGGCCCCGCCGGCAGCCCTGCCGCCTGCGGTCAGTGCCGGTACGTCCCGCGTGGGAGTGCGCGTGCCCGCTCACGCCGTGGCACGTGCATTGTGCGGGGCGTGCGGCCGCCCGCTGACCGCCACGAGCGCCAACCTGAGCGGCGAACCGCCGTCGGCCAGCCCGGACGACATCGCCCGCACGTTGGGCGATCGCATCGACGTGCTGGTCGATGCGGGCATGGCGCCTGGCGGACCGCCGTCGACGATCGTGGATGCCACGGGCGCGGTGCCGCTGCTCGTGCGGGCCGGCGCGATCGCGTGGGACGAAATTCGGTCCTGTGCCTGCTGTTAAGGTCGAGGTCTGGTCGTCTGTGCCTCGATGTGGACGGCGGTCAGTGATGCCCGCTCGAGTCACTCAATGACGCGATGTCGACGAATCCCCGACTCGGGACACTGGACTGCGGCGGTCTGAACCGTTGGTGCGAATCGGCCGAGGGCACGCGCGGCGGAGCCGCCGAAAACGACGCAGGGCTGCGGGAGATGACGTGCGGGCAGAGATGGAGTGTCGATGACGAAACGTATCGCATCCCGGCATGAGCGCGCGGCGCTGGTGGGATTGATCGCCGGCCGGGCGAAGCGGCTCGATGCCGAGCGGTCACTCGACGAGTTGGGTGGCCTTGCCGAGGCTGCGGGCGCTTCGGTCGTCCTGCGCGTGCTGCAGGAGCGGCCGAAGGCGGACCCGTCGACGTTCCTTGGCGCTGGAAAAGTGGCGACCCTGGCCGCATCCTGCGACGAGACGGACGCCGACATGGTGATCTTCGACGCCGAGCTGACGCCGGCGCAGCTGCGGCAAATCGAGGAGGCCGTTCAGCGGAAAGTCATCGATCGAACGCAGCTCATTCTCGACATTTTCGCGCGGCGCGCGCGGACGCGCGAAGGGAAGCTGCAGGTCGAGCTCGCCCAACTCAAGTACCTGTTGCCTCGCCTGGCGGGATCCGGCACCGCGCTGTCGCGGCTTGGCGGCGGCATCGGCACCCGCGGCCCCGGGGAAACGAAGCTCGAAACGGACCGCCGCCGTATCCGGACACGGATCCACGCGGTGACCGAGGACATCGAGACGGTCCGGCGTCGGCGTGCGCAGCTTCGCGAGCGCCGCCACAAAGCGTCGGTCTCCACGGTGGCGCTGGTCGGCTACACCAATGCCGGCAAGACCACGCTGTTCAACGTCCTGACGCGGTCGGACTCCGAGGCGTCCAACGCCTTGTTTGTGACGTTGGATCCGCTGGTCCGCAAAGTCCGCCTGCCGGACAGCCGCGAACTGCTCGTCTCGGACACGGTCGGCTTCATCGACCGCCTTCCTCACGCACTGGTCGCCGCCTTTCGCGCGACGCTCGAGGAAGTCGCCGACGCCGACCTCGTGCTGCACATCATCGACGCCTCGGCAACCGATCGGGACCGGCGGGTGACCGCCGTCCACAAGGTGCTCGAGGAGGTCGGCGCCTCCGACGTGCCGACACTGGATGTCTACAACAAGTGCGATGCCGTGACACCCGACGAGCGGCGGCGGCTCCAGGAGCCGGATCCCGCGGCGCTGTGTATCTCGGCGCTGACGCGCGACGGTGTCGACGAGCTCATCGAGACCATCGCGTCCAGGGTGGCCCTGGACGTGCTGAGGGTCACGCTGACATTCAATCCCGAAGACCCAGCCGATCGCGAGCGGATTGCGCGCGTCTATCGACATGGCCGCGTGCTCGAGCACGAGACCCGGGACAGCCGGGTGACGATCGTCGCCGACATTCCGCGCAGCCTTGTCAAACGCGTTGAAAGCCAAGCGAGGTAAAATCTGCGTCATGCGGAGAATCGCGCTTGTCGTGCTCCTGACGACCGTCGCCGCCTGCGCGCCGAAGACGATCCCGCCGCCCGTGGTCTTTTCCGCGGCCCCGAAGTACCCGGACTTCCTGGCCCCAGCCGTGCCGGCATCGCTTGCCGAGGGTCCGTCCGCCGCCAGTCAGGAGCGCGGCTGGCTGTTGCTGCAGGCCGGGGACTTGAAGAATGCCGAGCGGGAGTTCTCGTCGTCGCTGAAGCTGACACCGGCGTTCTACCCGGCTGAGGCGGCCCTCGGCTACGTCGAACTGGCGCGCGACGACCCGAAAGGTGCGCTGCCGCATTTCGACCGGGCCCTCGAACAGGAAAAGAATTATCTGTCGGCGCTGCTCGGCCGAGGGCGATCGCTGCTGGCGCTGAACCGGGAATCGGACGCGCTGACGGCGTTCGAGGCGGCGCTCGTCATCGACTCGTCCCTGGTTGACCTCGCGCGGCGCGTCGAGGTGATGCGGTTTCGCCGCCAGCAGGAGGATCTGAACCGCGCGCGCACCGCGGCGCTCGCCGGACGGTCCGAGGAAGCCGTCTCTCTCTACACCCGTGCGATCCAGGGGTCGCCCGACAGCGCGTTTCTGTATCGCGAGCTGGCCGGGGTTGAACGGCAGGAAGGACAGAACGATCGCGCGCTCGAGCATTTCGCCAAGGCGATCGCGCTCGAGCCCGGCGACGCGGCCTCGCGCGTCCAGATCGGAGAGATGCTCGAAGCCCGCGACGATTTCGCGGGCGCCGCCGAGGCCTTCGCCGCCGCGCTCGCGATCGAGCCGGACGCCCGGCTGGAAGCGAAGCTGGACATCGTGCGAGCCAGGGCGGACGTTCTGCGACTGCCGGCCGAGTATCGCGCCATCGACAGCGCGGCGCAGATCACGCGCGGGGATCTGGCGGCGCTTATCGGCGTGCGGCTCGCCGCCCTCCTGCGATCCACCGGCGCGCGAGACGCGGTGCTCATCACCGACATCCGCACCCACTGGGCGTCGTCCTGGATCGTCACGGTCGCTCGAGCCGGGGTCATGGAAGCGTTCGCCAATCATGCCTTTCAGCCGCAAGCCGTTGTCCGGCGCGTCGACCTGGCGCAGGTCGTCAACCGGCTGCTGGTGAAGGTGGCCGAGGCGACTCCCCGGCGGCCGCATCCCTGGGTGTCGGCGCGGCTCAAGTTTTCAGATCTCGCCGCCGGCCATCTGGCGTATCCGGCAGCGTCGGCCGCGGTGGATTCTGGGGCGATGACGATCGGCGCGAACAACAGCTTTCAACCGTCGACACCGGTCACCGGCAAGGAAGCCGAGACGGCCATCGATCGAATTGCCTCGATGGTCCCGGCGGCGACGGTGCGAGGGAACAGCGCTCGATGACGGTGCTCACGACGGCGAATCAGCTGACGCTGCTCCGAATGCTCCTGATTCCAGCCTTCGTGATTCTGGTGCTCTATGGGCAAATCGGCTGGGCGTTGATGGTGTTTGCCACGGCCGGTGCGACCGACGGCCTCGACGGGTTGATCGCGCGGCGGTCGGGTCAGAAGACCAAGCTCGGCGCCTGGCTCGATCCGATGGCCGACAAGCTCTTGCTCGTCACGACGTTCATCGTGCTGTCGATACCGGGCCTCCACCTGGCCAATCCGTTGCCCGTCTGGTTGACTGTGATGGTGATCAGCCGCGACGTCGTCATCGTGCTGACCGTCACGATTGTCAACCTGGCGATCGGCCCGAGAACCTTTCGGCCGTCGCTGTACGGCAAGATGGCCACGGCTACCTACATCCTGACCGCCGTGATGGCGATGCTGTTCAACTATCTCGGCAAGCATTCGAGGGTCGTCGATCTGTTCGTCTATGCGTCGCTTGCCATCACCGTTATCTCGAGCCTGCACTATATCTGGCATGCGGCACGGATTATCGAGGAACCGAGGGCCGGCGAATGAACCGATGGTTGATTGTCCTCGTCGTCGGCGCGGCCGTCGCCGCGGTCCGGCTGAAGCCGGACACTACGTACGGCACCTCGAATCCCACGGTGTCGGGGCGGGTCGTGTGGGAGCGGCCCGGACTTTCCGCGCAGGCAGGACCGGGCTTCAGCGGAGCCGGACTCTTCTCCCGTGAAGCGTCCGATTTGAGCGCGCCCGGACTCTTCTCGCCCGCGGTATCCGGCTTGAGCGAGCGCGGACTCTTCTCTCGCGTAGTGTCCGGCTTCAGCCGGACCGTCAGTGCGCAGGCTCGGCCGACACAAGCGGTTGTCGATACGTCTGCGGGGACTTTCATCATCGATCTCGACCCGGCCGCCGCGCCAGCGACCGTCGCGTACGTGGTCAAACAAGCTCAGGCCGGCGCCTACGACGGCACGATCTTTCACCGCGCGGTGAAGTACGGCATGGTGCAAGGAGGGGACCCGCTGACGAAAGATCCTGCGAAGCGCGCGCAGTACGGCACCGGAGGATTGAACGTCTTGAAAGCCGAAGGGCGCGCAGCGAAGATGACCCGCGGATCCGTCGCCGCCGTCCTCGTGCCCGGCCGGCCCGACAGCGCCGGCTCTCAGTTCTTCGTGGTCATCGTCGATCAACCCGCGCTCGATGGTCAATACACGGTCTTCGGTCATGTCTCCGACGGCATGGAGATCGTGCAGAAGATTTCCGAAACACCGGTCGACGACAAGGGCGTGACCACCGAACGGGTCGAGATCAAGCACATGGCGATTCGCGATACGCCGCCGCCGGTGCCCGAGCCGTTTTCGACAGAATCGGCGGCGGAACTGGCGGCGTACCGTGCCGTGCTCGAGACCAGTGCCGGTCCTATCACGATTGAAGTGTTCCCCGACAAGGCGCCAGTCCATGTGCGTCAGTTCCTGCAGTTGGCGCAGGCCGGCGTGTACGACGGCATGGCGTTTCATCGCGTTGCCCCAGGATTCGTGATCCAGACCGGCGCGCTGGCCAGCCGGGCCGCGCCGCTGACCGCCAAGCAACAACTGATGGTGCACCCCCTGCAGCCGGAGTTCAACGACACCAAGCACGTGAAAGGCACCGTGTCGATGGCGCGCGGCGACGATCCAGCGAGCGCGACCACCTCGTTTTTTATTTGCACCGGGCCGTCAACGGCGCTGGACGGTCAATACACCGCGTTCGGTCGGGTTGTCGACGGGATGGGGGCAGTCGAAACGATCGAGGGTTCGGCTCGCAACGGCGAGACGCCGGTCAGCCGGATTGACTTGCGGACGGTGAAGGTGATTCGGCAGGAACGCTGAATCCCACCCCGGAACCTTGCAGGATTTTCGATTTGACGTCGTGTCCGGCTTCAGAGGTAAGGACCCGTCGATAAATAAAGGTGCCAATATGGGCGTCGAGGCGCCCGCATGGCAAGGCGCGAGGAGCGCGCATACCGGGCGTATGTAAGCGACGAGCAACGCAGCCAGGTGGGATGCATCGGCGTCCAGATGGCATCTTTATTTGTCGACGGGTCCTTAGCTTCGAACTTCGACCAGGGACACGCGGACGGCGACGCCGACCAGATATTCCACCTGAATGCGGTCGCCAGGTTCCATGTTGTGGCCAAGGACCGCCTCGGGCCCGACGCGCGCCACGTGGGTCTGGCCGTCGGGATCCTCGACGTCCGTGAAGTGCACGTCCCAGGACACCTGTCCGTGGACGCTCATTGCCTGTATTCGTTTGAGGATACCGTCGCGCGTGCCCTTCAGCATGTGTTGATGTCCCGCCCGCCGCCGCCAGAGTCCGCACGGCACCGATTCGAAAAAGCGTGTGAAGACGTCCGTTGAATGCACGTAACGATATCACCTCTCACACGCGTCGCCCTTGCTGCCGTCGGCTCCGACCCGGTTGTGGCGCCATGTCAGCCAGTTTTGTGGCCACCTGCTGCACGCGCCCATGTCGGTCCCACACGCCCGACTATCTGCGATTTCATCGCCCCGATGGCCAGCAGGTCGAAGAGCCAGTGACCTGAGCCCAGGGCTGAGAACTGAGAAGTCTGGAAGTGCGAATTCCGGAGGAATCTCGCAGTCCTTCTGAGTTCTAGCTTTTGAGTTCTCAGTTTGAGGCGGTGTCTTGTTTTCAGCAGCCTCCTACGCTTTGCGTCCCCAGCACAGAATCCGTTTGAAGGGGAAGAGAAAAGGGCGATCTGGATCGAGAAGAGGGATCAGGCGATCGCGATACGTGGCGGTGAAGCCGGCAAACTGGTCGGGCGTCAGATGCTTCTCGTATTCGGTGAGCAGTGAACCCTTCATCCACTCCACCACCTGTTCGCGGTCGGCGAGGACGTGGGGATAGATCACCACTCGAACCTTCGGTTGGGCAAACCCCACGCGAAAGAACAAATGCGCATACTCTTCGGGCTCGAGGACCGGTTGGGGCCGTCTCCAATCCGCGAAGGCCCCGACAAACGGTTCGGTGCTCGCAATCTCGTCGGGAAGGGTATGCGAAATGGCGTGGTGCATGGCTGGCACCTGGAATGCCAGCTGGCCGCCTGGCCGCAGCGCCGCGAACAACCGGCGTATCAGCGCCGGGTGATCCTCAATCCAATGGAACGCGGCGTTGGAAAAAATCAGGTCGTACATCCCGTCGGCGGCAAATGATTCGATCGTACCGGCTGCAAAGCGCAGCCCGGTGGGAAGCGGATCGCGTTGCGCTGCCTCGAGCATTCGCACGGACCGGTCGACGCCGGTCGTGTCGGCCAGATGCAGAACCTGGTGAAGCCGGCGCGTCAGGTGGCCGGCGCCGCAACCCAGATCGACGACGCGCATGGACGGCGCGGGCTGGATGAGCGCGAGGAGGTCGAAAAACGGCTGCTCCCGCTCCTGTTGAAATTTTTCGTACTGCGGTGGATTCCATGTATCCATATGCCGCTCTCGAGCCGCGGTCAAGGACGTTTCGCGTCCCCGGTCTCCGAGTCGGTGATGTGGTCTGCAAACGGCAGGCGATGGCTCTCTACGGCCGCCCCGATCTCGCTGCAGACGTTGTGCACGCTCACCCCTAGAAGTCGGATGGGTCGGTCCCCAGCCTCGGTCTTCGTCAGCAGCTGCAGCGCCCGGGCGACGACGTCGGCCGGGTCGCGCGTCGGCGGCGCCGTGTGACTGCGGGTGACCGTCGAAAAATCCGAGTACCGGACCTTGACGGTGACAGTCCGCGCGAGTAATTGCCGCCGGTCGAGCCAGCCCGCGGCGTGCTCGGCCATCTCCATGATCTCGCGACGGATGATCTCGAGATCGTTGAGATCGGTGGGATAGGTGCTCTCGCTCCCCGACGACTTGGTCGGCCGGTTCGGCACCACCGGGCGATTGTCCACCCCCTGGGCGAGCTGCCGCAGCCAGTCCGCGAGGCTGCCGACGGTCTCCCTCAGCAATTGCGGTTCGATCGCGCGCACGTCCGTGAGCCGTTCGATGCCGCGATTGCGCAGCTTCCGGGCGGTGACCGGCCCAACGCCCCACAACGCGTCCACCGGGAGCTGCCGCAGGAACGGTTCGACCCGTTCGGGGCTGATCACGGTAAGTCCGTCCGGCTTGCGCCAGCCAGATGCGATCTTCGCCAGGAACTTGTTCGGCGCCACGCCCGCCGATGCGGTGAGCCCGGTATCCGCGCGGATGCGCGCCTTGAGACGGCGTGCGACCGGCGTCGCCAGCGGTTCGCCCCACGCATTTTCGGTAACGTCGAGATATGCCTCATCGAGCGAGAGCGGCTCGACCAGCGGCGTCACTTCCCGGAAGATCGAGAACACCGCGTGCGACGCGGTCCGGTATCGCTGGATGTCCGGCGGCACGATGACCAAGGTGGGGCAGAGCCGCACGGCCCTGGCCATCGACATCGCCGATCGCACGCCGAACGCGCGCGCCTCGTAACTGGCCGCGGCCACCACGCCACGCCGATCAGGCTGGCCGCCGACGGCCAGCGGTCGGCCTCGAAGCGCCGGATCGTCGCGCTGCTCGACCGACGCGTAAAACGCGTCCATGTCGACGTGGATGATGCGGCGAATGGGCTCCATGCCGTGAGCGTCGGGGCTTCGAATGCGCGTCTGTACCGGTGTGCCTGCGTGGACCTTGAAACGTCAGACACCAAAGGTAGATAGAATATGGCCGCCGCTCGTCGCGGCGCCGTTTCCCGTGTCGCTTGTGACGCTCACATCTTAAGCCATCAACATGCCCCAGTTTATCTACACGATGAAGGGTCTCGGTAAGGTTCATCAACCCGACACCCGAGTGCTCGAAGACATCTACCTGTCGTTTTATTTCGGCGCGAAGATCGGCGTCCTCGGCGCCAATGGCGCGGGGAAGAGCTCCCTGCTCCGCATCATGGCCGGCGAGGACACCCATTTCCTGGGCGAGGCGTTCGCCGCCGAAGGCATCTCGGTCGGATTTCTCCAGCAGGAGCCTCGCCTCGATCCGCAAAAAGACGTCAGGGGCAACGTGGAGGAGGGAGTCGCCTCCATCAAGGCGCTGCTGACGCGCTACGACGACGTGAATGCGAAGCTGGGCGAGGATCTGTCGACCGAAGAGATGGACAAGGTCCTCGAGGAGCAGTCGCGCATCCAGGACAAGATTGAGGCGTCCAATGCCTGGGATCTCGATTCGCGACTCGAGCTGGCGATGGATGCCCTGCGGCTGCCGCCTGGCGATGCCGAGGTCTCGACCCTGTCGGGGGGCGAGCGACGCCGTGTCGCGCTCTGCCGCCTGCTGCTGCAATCGCCAGACCTGCTGCTGCTGGACGAGCCGACCAATCACCTGGACGCCGAATCGGTCGCGTGGCTCGAACGGTTCTTGAAGGACTACGCCGGCACCGTGGTCGCCGTGACCCACGACCGCTACTTCCTCGACAACGTAGCAGGGTGGATTCTCGAGCTGGATCGGGGACGCGGCATTCCGTGGGAAGGGAACTACACCTCGTGGCTCGAGCAGAAGCAGCAGCGGCTGGCGCTCGAAGAGAAGACCGAGAGCAAGCGCCAACGCACGCTCGAACGCGAGCTCGAATGGGTGCGGATGTCGCCGCGAGCGCGTCAGGCCAAGGGGAAGGCGCGCCTGAACGCGTACGAAGACCTGCTGCGCCAGGACACCGCCCAGAAGATTGAGACCGCGGAGATCTATGTGGCGCCGGGACCGCGCCTGGGCGATGTCGTGGTCGAAGCCCGCGGCCTGAGGAAAGGCTACGGAGACAACGTGCTGATCGATGGCCTCGATTTCACGCTGCCGCGCGGCGGTATCGTCGGCGTGATCGGCCCCAATGGCGCCGGCAAGACGACGCTGTTCCGGATGATCACCGGGCAGGAGACACCGGATGGTGGCACTCTCAAGATTGGGGAGACGGTGAAGGTCGGGTACGTCGATCAGAGCCGCGACGCGCTCAATCCGGACAAGACCGCGTGGGAGGAAATTTCCGGCGGTGACGAAGAAATCGAGTTGGGCAAACGCAAGGTGGCGTCGCGGGCGTACGTGTCGTGGTTCAATTTCAGGGGCGGGGCGCAGCAGCGGAAGGTCGGGACGCTATCCGGCGGCGAACGCAATCGCGTCCATCTGGCGAAGCTGCTTCGCCGCGGCAGTAATCTGCTCCTGCTCGACGAGCCGACCAACGACCTCGACGTCGACACCTTGCGGGCCCTCGAGGAAGCGCTGCTCAATTTTGCCGGCTGCGCCGTCGTGATCAGCCACGATCGCTGGTTCCTCGATCGAATCGCCACTCACATGCTGGCGTTCGAGGGCGACAGCCAGGTCGTCTGGTTCGAAGGCAACTATCAGGACTATGAAGTCGACAGGAAGCGACGACTGGGCGCCGAGGCCGACCAGCCGCACCGGATCAAATATCGAAAACTGACCCGTTAAGGGTCCTAACGTTGTTCTTCCGGCCGCGTCAGGGCGGTGGTGTCCAGAATCTCGACGGCGCGCTCGAAGTCTTCGAGTCGTACCAGGAGCTCGACCGCCGATCCCATCCACATCCCGGGACGCATCCCGCCCGCGTCGTCGGCGCGGACGATCGAGTCGATCTCGACGGCGTCGAGCGCCGACTTGGCGACGTCCGCCTCGAAGCGGTTCAGAAATCTGCGCGCGACGACGAGCCGCGGGGTTGACACCGTCTCACGCTCCCGCGCGCCGGGACCCGGTCCCTTCGAGGAACGCGGCAAACATGTCGTTGTAGAGCGCGCCGGCTCGTCGCTCGCGCAGCAGCGCGACCGCTTGCGGACCCGGCACGCCAAGCTCCACGAGAATCAGGCCCGCCATCAGCGCGGATCGGTTGAACCCCATGCCGCAGTGCGACAGCACTCGGTGGCCTTCGGAGATGAGCCCGGCCGCCATCCGTGCAATCGCGCGCAGCTTGGCGAGATTCGGCAACTGCTGATCGTCGTCGTCGATCGGGAAATAGACGTAGATGCAGCGATTCGGCGCCGTCGGAATGCAGTTGTCGAGCCCACCCTCGAGGTCGATGACCACGTCGATCTTGTGTGCCTGGACGCACTCCCACTCGTCGATCGCCGCCGAGATGAACAGTCGGCCGTCGTTGTCTACGCGGAATACCTGCATGAATCGATCGGCATTCTACTTCGATCCGGCGGCGCTTAATTGACCTTCTTCCGGAAGTATTCGATCGTCTTGACCAGGCCCTCTTCGAGCTGCACTTTCGGCTCCCAATTGAGGATCGTGCGCGCGCGCGTGATGTCCGGCCGGCGCTGTTTGGGGTCGTCGGTCGGCAACGGCGTGTAGATGATCTTGCTGGTCGAACCGGTCATCCGGATGATGGTTTCGGCGATCTGCTTGATCGTCATTTCGATCGGGTTGCCGATGTTGACCGGGTCGTTCGTGTCCGAGTGCATCAGCTTGATGATGCCGTCGACCAGGTCGGTGATGTAGGTGAAGCTGCGCGTCTGCGAGCCGTCGCCGAACACGGTGACGTCCTGGTTGCGCAATGCCTGAGACATGAACGCCGGCACCGCGCGGCCGTCGTTCAGACGCATCCGCGGCCCATACGTGTTGAAGATTCGCACGATCTTGGTGTTGACGTGGTGATAACGGTGATACGCCATCGTCATCGCTTCGGCGAAGCGCTTGGCTTCGTCGTAGACGCCGCGCGGTCCCACCGGATTCACGTTGCCCCAGTAGGTCTCGGTCTGCGGATGCTCCAACGGGTCGCCGTACACTTCCGAGGTCGAGGCGATCACGAAGGTCGCGCCTTTCGCCTTCGCGAGTCCGAGCGCCTTGTGCGTGCCGAGCGCACCGACCTTCAGCGTCGGAATCGGCAGCAGCAGGTAGTCGATCGGACTCGCGGGACTCGCCCAGTGCAGCACGAAGTCCACCGGCCCGTCGATGTACATGTAGTTCGTCACGTCGTGCTTGATGAAGGTGAAGTCTCGATTGACCAGGTGCGAGATGTTGGCGGTGTCGCCGGTCAGGAGGTTGTCGATGCCGACGACCGAGTAGTCCAGGTCGAGCAGCGTCTCGGCCAGGTGCGACCCGATGAATCCGGCCGATCCGGTAATGACGACGCGTGGCTTCATGATGACTTTCGCGGGGCCTCACGGACCCGGTTCGAGGGGCGGCACGTGACCGTGGCGGACGCGGCGACGGTCGGCTAATAGGCGTGCTTGTGGAAGAAACCTTTGATGATCGTGAGCCACATGATCTTCAGGTCGAGGCGCACCGACCAGTTCTCGATATAGTACAGGTCGTATTCGATCCGCTTCTCGAGCGGCGTGTTGCCCCGCCACCCGTTCACCTGCGCCCAGCCGGTGAGTCCTGCCTTCACTTTGTGTCGCAACATGTACTGCGGGATGCGGTGTTTGAACTGCTCGACGAAATGCGGCCGCTCCGGCCGTGGTCCGACAATCGACATGTCGCCGCGGAGGACGTTCCAGAGCTGCGGCAGTTCGTCCAGATTCGCCTTTCGCAGAAAGCTTCCGAGGCCTGTGACGCGCGGGTCGTTCCTCTGGGCCCAGACCGGTCCCGTCTCGCGCTCGGCGTTGTCGTGCATGGAGCGGAACTTGAGGATCGAAAACGATTTGCCGTCGAGCCCCATGCGATCCTGCCGATACAGCACCGGACCGCGCGACGTGAGTCTGACGAGCAGGGCGATGATCCCGAGCGGCAGCGCCAGCACGAGCAGCGCCGCGAACGACAGCGCGACGTCGATCGTGCGCTTGACGATGCTGTTGAAGCCTTGAAGCGGTACGTCGTTGACGTTGATGACGGGGATGCCGTCGAGGTCTTCGAGCCGGGCCCGCAACGCGATCACCTGCAGGAGGTCGGGCACCACTTTCACATCGAGCATTTCGCGGCTCGTGCTCTCGATCAGCTCGATCATGCGCAGGTGCTGTTCGGGCGGAAGCGCGACGTAGAGATGGTCGATCGACTCGCGCTGGGCGATGTCCGCCGCTTCGTCGATGGTCCCGAGCAGCGGCAGACCGCGATAGCCGAGATGATCGCCGGAGGCACGGTCGTCGACGAAGCCGATGATTTGATAGCCGAGCTCGCGGTGCTCGATGATCTTGTCGGCGACCAGACGACCCAGATCGCCCGAACCGGCGATGAGAATGCGCTTCAGCCCGATGCCGGCTCGCCAGCGGCGCTCGAGCACGTCGCGTACGAGCTCGCGCGATCCATAGGTGGCGGCGGTGTTCAGCACCAGGAAGATGCCCCACACGACCTGCGAGACTTCGAACACGCCGCGTGCGCGAAGGCCTGTGGCGTAGTAGGTCTGCACGTACAGGGTGGCGACGATGCCGAACACCACCGCGAGAATGCTGCCGACGAAGACGGCGAAGAAATCGTCGACCCGAGAGCGCCCCCGGCGCAGCCGATACAATCCCTGCAGCTGAAACGCCAGCGGCACGAGCCCGGCCACGAAGGGCAGGACGTAGAGATAGTTCTCGATCGGCGGCGTGCCCTTGGTGACGGGAATCAGTCCGGTCGAGAACCGAAGTTGGTAGGCCGTGAGGAACGACACGATGCCGAGCACCGCGTCGGAGACGACGTGGAGCGCGATGAGTAGACGATTGTGCCGCCTCAGCACGGGTGCGATCCGTCTGTCAGCATTGCGCCATCGATGAGGTTCTGCATCTCGTCACCAAATCTGATCCGGCTGAAGCGTTCGGCGTGGCGTCGAATCGCACTGACGTCAAACTGTCGGGTGCAGGCCTCGGCGATTGCCGCGGCGAATGCCTTCGGGGTCGGCTCTTCGACCAGGATCCCCGTTTCCCCGGCGAGGACGGTTTCCAAGGCTCCACCTCGTCCCAGCGCAACAACCGGTCGTCCACACGCCTGAGCTTCGAGTGGCACGATGCCAAAGTCCTCTTCGCCGGGGAGGAGGACGACGGCGGCACGGCGGTAGAGGCGGCGGATGTCTTCGTCGGACGCTCGACCGAGAAATTGCGCGGAGCCGTTCGCCCGGCGCTCCAGGTCGGCGCGCTCGGGTCCGTCGCCGACGACCGTCAGCGGGATCCCGGCCAGCCGGCAGGCATCGATCGCGACGTCGATGCGTTTGTAAGGGACTAACGCCGATACAACGAGTGCGAACGGTTCAGGACTCGAGAAGTCCGGTTGGAAGAAGTCGGTGTCCACGGGAGGATAGATCACAGTGGCTTCGCGATTATAGTACCTGCGGATCCTGTCCGCAACATAGTGTGAGATGGCGACATAGCGGTCTGCCCGGCCGGCCGTATCGCGATCCCATCGCGCCAGCCGAGCCATGACGGGCCGCATCAGCGCGCTCGGCAGCGCGCCGATGCGCGCGGGTCCGAAATACGCGTCGAATTGATCCCAGGCGTACCGCATCGGCGTCAGGCAGTAACAGATGTGGCGCGCGTGGCCCGGGCGGACCACCGACTTGGCGCAGCAATGGCTGACGCTCAACACCAGGTCGAAGCGGTCGAAATCGAACTGTTCGACGGCCGTGGGAAACAGCGGGAGGCAGTGGCGGTAGTAGCGACTGACCAGGGGAAAGTGCTGAAGAAAGCTGGTGTGCAGCGCGAGGCGCTCGATCGCCGGCGATACCGACCCGCGAACGTGCACCAGCGTGAACAGCTCCGCGTCGGGAAAGCGTTCGCACAAGACTTCCAGCGCCTTCTCGCCGCCGCGCATGCCGGTCAGCCAGTCGTGAACGATGGCGAGCGTCGTCACGTCCCCACCTGACGGTAGATGTCCAGCACGCGGCGGGCCGAGGCTTCCCCGGAAAATTGCGCGGCGCGCGCGAGTCCTTTCCGGCGGAGGTCGCGGCGCAGCGATTCGTCGGTCAGCACCGCGTGGATGCCATCGGCAATGGCCACCGGATCGTAGGGATCGACCAGCCGCGCCGCCTCGCCTGCGACCTCGGGCAGCGAGGAGACGTTCGACGTGACCACTGGCGTGCCGCTGGCCATGGCCTCGAGCGGGGGCAAACCGAAGCCCTCGTACAACGACGGGAACACGAATACTCCAGCCAGTCGATACATCACCGCCAGGGTGTCTTCCGGCAGGTAGCCGAGGAACCGCACGTACTTGTGCAGTTGGTGCTGGTGCACGGCTCGCCGCAGCGCCGCGTACTTGGAGATTTCGTCGCCGATCAACACGAGCTTGAGGTGATCGAGCCCCCGGTTCCGGACCAGGTGGAACGCTTCGATCAGCCGCCCGAGATTCTTGTGCGGCTTCACATTGCCGGCATACAGGACGAACTCGTCGTGCAATTGATAGCGCTCGCGGACGCGGACGACGTCTTCTTCGCGCGGCTCCACGCCGAAGCGTGCGTCGAAGGCGTTGTGGATCACGTCAATCTTGTCGGCCGGCACGTCAACGAATCGCAGGATGTCGCGCTTCGAGCTCTCCGACACCGTCAGCACCCGGTTCGCTCGTTTGGCCGCGATGGTGATCGACGTCCGCGCGTAAACGGGCGCCAGTCGGTTCGGAAGGTACTGGGGGAACATCAGGTGGATACAGTCGTGGATCGTGACCACCGATTTACACGTGACCAGCGCCGGCAGCACGTAGTGCGGCGCGTGGAACAGCGACACCCTTTCACGCCGCAGCGCCCACGGAACCGTGAATTGCTCGGCGATGGAGTAATTGGAGGAGGAGACCGAGACGCTGCGAAAGTTCTCGCCCAGTTTGCCGAGCATTTCGACGTCCTGAGGGCGCGCCAGCAGGACGTACTCGGTGTCGCGATCGAGAAGCGCGAAGTGCCGCAGGAGATTGCGGATGTAGGTCCCGATGCCGAAGTCGTGGAGCTTCCTGACGTCAATCCCGATTCGCACTGTGGGTATCTTACCTGTCGGACGTGTCGCCCGGTTTCCTCACGACGCACCTGGCTCCGGGGGTACGCCCCCGTGCAAAATTCTGGTTCTCACTGCTAAGGGCCCGCGGCAGAATAAGGTGGCAATGTGATTTCCGCCAGGGCCCTACGTGTCCGAATCGGGGATCGCGGCCCCGCGGACGCGCAAGTACCAGCGCAGCAGGGGCACCCAGCGGGGATGGTGCTTCTCGTAAAAGGCGAGTTGACTCCTGCGGTACGCCGCGTCCGTCGCGGCTCGCGCCCCCGCGGCCGAGCGGCCGCGCGCGTGCACCACGGTGACCGACGGCGCAAAGTGAATGCGGCCCCCGCGCGCGCGAATCGCCGCGCAAAAGTCGACGTCCTCGGCGTACATGAAGTATCGCTCGTCGAGGAGGCCGACGGCTTCGGCGTCGGTGCGCCGGACGATCAGACACGCGCCGCTGACCCAGTCCGTATCGCGGGCGCGGCTCGTCATCCTCTCGACCAAGGCAGAAAGGAGCGGCGCGCGCGCGGCGTGGCCGCGAACCAGCAGCTTCTGACACAATTCGTTGAACGGACCGATCATCGGGCCGAATGACAGCTCCGGCCGGCCCGCTCGGTCGACGAGGCGGGGTCCGACGACGGCAACGCGGCTGTCGCGCTCGATCTCGTCGACGAGGCGGTCGAGGGCGCCAGGCGGCACGATGGTGTCGCTGTTCAACAACAGCAGCAGGGCGCCTCGGCTCGCGCGGATGCCGACGTTGGTGCCGCGCGCGAAGCCGAGATTCCGTCCCGATTCGATCACCTGCAAATCCGTCCAGCGCCGAGCCGCCTGGGCGCTGTCGTCGCTCGATGCGTTGTCCACGACGATGATCTCGTGGGGTGTCGCGGGCGCGGGATCGTGGAGCGACTCGAGACAGCGCACCAGATCCTGCCGCGCGTTGAACGACACGATGATGACTGACAGCATCAGGATCTCAGCTTCAGGGGACTCGCCACAAACGCCTACCGGCGGCCGATTCGATGACATCCAGGGTGTCCTGGGCCGCGCGCGGCCAGCGATACCGGGCCAGGACCTCGGGCGCTGCCGAAAGGAGCCGCGCCCTCGTGTTCTCATTGAACAGGACGTCCTCCAAGGCGCGCGCCGTACCCTCCACGTCTCCACACGAGACGTAGAGGGCCGCGTTTCCGCAGCTCTCGCGGGCGACCGGCGTGTCGAGCAGCACCGGCGGGACCCCTGCCGCCAGGGCTTCGAGCGGTGTCAACCCCAGGCCTTCGTATTCCGACAGAAATGCGAAGGCGCCCGCGTGGGCGTACAAATCCGCCAACTGGTCCTCGGCGGCATAGCGATGCCAGCGGATTCGACCGGGTAATCCGGCGTCGGCGATCGTACGAGGGAGATCCTCGTGAGGATAGGTGCGGTTGTCCCCGACAAGATCGAGCGACGCTGCCGGTCGGCGCCGCGCCAGGGCGGTAAAGGACCGAACCAGATCCGGCACGTGTCGTCGGTTGAAGATCGAGCCGACAAAGAGGATGCGCTCCTCGCGACGGCTCGCCGCTGGTTCGTAGGGCGGCGTCGTGATGCCGGGAGGGATGACGTGGACCCGCGGGGCAGGCACGCCGATCGTCTCCAGAATCTCCCGTTGGGAGAAGTGCGAGATCGTCACGACCGCCCGCGCTCGCGCCGCAGACCGGCGGGTCAGCCAACGGCGCCGGAGACCTTCGCGCGGCCGAAACCATTCCGGATGCACCAGGAACGAGACGTCGTGGATCGCCACGACGGTCGGCACGCGGAGAAGAAGCGGCGCCGAGTACGCCGGCGCGAAAAACACGTCGAGGTGATCCGCCGCCGCGGCGCTCGGAAGTCGAACCTGTTCCCACCACGTACTGGGCGCGCCCGCCACGACGTGGATGGAAAAGCGGTGCGGCTCGAGCGCCAGGCCGAGCGGCTCCGGCGCATACAAGACGAATTCGTGCCGCCGAGCGGTCTCGTTCGCGCCCTGCCATTCACGGAGCAGTCCACCGAGATAGCGGCCGGCTCCGGTCGCCTGGCCGCACAACTCTCGCGCGTCTATGCCGATGCGCATTGACGATGCTCGACGGCCTGTCGATACGCCGCCTGGACCAGCCGCGCCGTGTTCTGCCAGTCGAACTGCCGGGCACGCAGCAGGCCGCGTGACGTGCAGGCCGCCGCGACGGTCTCGTCGTTCAGCAGCCGGTCGATCGCGGACGCGATGTCGTCCGGATTCTCCGGATCGACGAGCAGCCCCGCGCCGCCCAGCACTTCGGGCAACGCGCCGCGGTTGGCCGCCACCACCGGCACCCCCATCGTCATGGCTTCGAGCACGGGAAGGCCGAAGCCTTCTTCAAAGGACGGTTGCACCAGCAGACGGGCGCCGGCGTAGAGCTCCCGTCGGCGTGAGGGATCGACGTAGCCCACATGACGGACGAAGCCTTGTAGAGGTGGACGGTCAATCCGCTCGAGCCAGACTCTCGCGTCATCGGGCGCGTGGCCGGCGAGCACAAGCGTAGGCACGCCGCGGCCTCCGGACAGGCGTGTTCCGGTGTGCGCACGCTCCGAAGAACTGTCGCGCCTGGGGCCGATTCCCTCGATGAGCCGCTGATAGGCGTCCAACAGGCCCGCGACGTTCTTCCGGGGTTCAAGCGTGCCGAAAAACAGCACGTAGCCGTCGGGGGGCGCACCGCTCCTTGGCGCCCAGGCGGGGCGGCCATGTGGGCAGACCGAGATGCGTTCCGGCGGGATGCCCAGCTGTTGCTGGACGGCGAGCCCCGTGAACTGGGACGGCACGATGATCTGGTCGGCGCGCAGGGCGTGATCGCGCGCAAGGACGGGGTAGTCCCGGCGTACCTCCGCTCGCGATCGTTCGGGATGAGTCAGGAAGTACAAATCGTGAATCGTCACGACACGAGCCGCCGATCGTGACGGCAGCAGCAACGGGTGTGGAGAGTGCACGACGTCGAACGCGCCCCGGCTCAGCAGTTCTACCGGTGGCCATTCCAGGCGATGCCACAAGAGGTTGAGCAGGCTGACCGGGACGCGCCGATCGACGATGGCGGCCGCGTCCAGGTCGGCGTCGCGCTCCAGACGATCCTTCCAGGAGCTCGAAAACAACGTCAAATCCAGACCGGACGATTCCGGCCCTGCCGATCCATCTGCAACCAGGGCGCGCGTGAGCTGGAACACGAATTCGCCGACGCCGCTGCGCTCGCGCAGGGCGGGCCGGTAATCGAGCAGGACTCTCACTTGTGTAAGTCGTTCCGACTCAGTATCTTATTTGAAATGCGAATCGGTGTAGTCGGCTCCGGGTATGTCGGACTCGTGCTGGGCGCGTGTCTGGCCGAAAATGGGAACAACGTCATCTGCGTCGACAAGGATGAAGGAAAGCTCGCGAAGCTCAAGGCCGGCAAGATGCCGATCTACGAGCCGGGTCTCGAGGAAATGGTGCGCCGCAGCTGCGCCGCGGCGGATCGGCTGACGTTCACGAGCGATCTGACGGGCGCCGTACGCGCGAGCGAAATCGTCTTCATCGCAGTCGGCACGCCGCAAGGCGAGGACGGATCGGCGGACCTGCAGTACGTGCTCGCCGTGGCGCGCGACATCGGGCGATCGCTCGAGAAGTACACCGTCATCGTCGACAAGAGCACGGTTCCGGTCGGTACGGCGGTGAAGGTGCGCGCCGCCATCGCTCGCGAGACCACCCAGCCGTTCAGCGTGGTCAGCAATCCGGAGTTTCTGAAACAGGGCGCCGCGATCGAAGATTTCATGAAGCCGGATCGCGTCGTGATCGGCATTGAAGCCGGCGACGACCGTGCGGCCGGGCTGATGCGGGAGCTTTACGGGCCGTTCACGCGGACGGGCGCGCCGATCCTGATGATGGATACAGCGAGCGCCGAGCTCTGCAAGTATGCCGCGAACTCGATTCTCGCGACTCGCATCTCGTTCATGAACGAGATCGCCAACGTGTGCGAGGTGGTCGGCGCCGACGTGGATCAGGTGCGCAAGGCGATTGGCGCCGACCGGCGGATCGGCACGTCCTTCCTGTTCCCGGGCGTGGGCTATGGCGGCAGCTGCTTTCCGAAGGACGTGCTGGCGCTGCTGAAATCGTCGAGCGATCAGGAGTACGACTTTCGGATTCTGCGCGCGGTGGCGGCGGTGAACGAGTCGCAGAAAGAGCGTCTCGTCGACAAGATGACGGCGCATTTCACCGATCTGAAGGGGCGTACGATCGCGGTGTGGGGCCTGGCATTCAAACCACGAACCGACGACATGCGCGAGGCCCCGGCCATCACGATCATCGAGCGGCTGCTCGCCGCCGGCGCCGTCGTTCGTGCCTACGATCCTGAAGCCGCGCCGACCGCGCGCGAGATCTTCAAGGACCGTATCGTGCTGTGCGACAAGAGCTACGACGCGCTGATCGGCGCTGACGCGCTGGCGATCGTGACGGAATGGAACGAGTTCCGGGAGCCGGACTTCCAGAAGATGCGGGACCTCCTCAAGACCCCGGTCGTGTTCGACGGCCGCAACCTCTACTCGCCGGAGCAGATGCGCGCGCTCGGCTTCGAGTACTACTCCATTGGACGCTAAGGGCTGCGTCCTCGTCACCGGCGGCGCCGGATATATCGGCAGTCACGCGTCCAAGGCACTGCACCGGGCAGGCTATCGCGTCGTGGTCTTCGACAGCCTGATCGCGGGGCATCGGGAGGCGGTCAAGTACGGCGAGCTGGTCGAAGGCGACATCACCGACGTCAAGGCCGTTCGCACGGCGCTCTCACGATACCGCGTCGACGCCGTCATGCACTTCGCGGCGTTTCTCGACGTCGGCGAATCGGTCCGTAGCCCGGCCATGTACTATCGCAACAACGTGGTCGGGGCGCTGAGCGTCCTCGAGGCCATGGTGGCCGAGCGTGTCGGCGCCTTCGTCCTGTCGTCCACGTGTGCGACCTACGGCGAGCCGATCGAGACGCCGATCGCCGAGACCCACCCGCAGCAGCCGATCAACAGCTACGGAGAGACGAAGCTCGTCATCGAGCGCGCGCTGGTCCATTTCGAGCGCGCGTACGGCATGCGGGCGATCGCGTTGCGCTACTTCAACGCGGCCGGCGCCGATCCTGACGGCGAAATCGGCGAGGACCACGCTCCGGAAATTCATCTCATTCCGCGGGCGATCCAGGCCGCCGACGGCGGCCCCGGCCTCACGGTATTCGGCGACGACTATCCGACGCCGGACGGGACCTGCCTGCGAGACTACATCCATGTGGCGGATCTGGCGGAGGCGCACGTCAAGGCGCTCGCGGTCCTGATCGCCGCGGGCCCTTCTGGTGCCTACAACCTCGGCACCGGCCGGCCCCATTCGGTCCGCGAAGTGATTAGCTCGGTCGAGCGCGTGACCGGGCGGACCGTGCCGTGGACGCTCGGTCCCCGCCGCCCGGGAGACCCCGCCGTGCTGTACGCGGCGCCTGAGAAGGCGCGGGCGGAATTGCGCTGGAGCCCGCAATTTGCGGATCTCGACGTGATTGTCCGGACCGCATGGGAATGGCATGCCGCCCATCCCCACGGCTACGGCGCCTGATGCCCTTGGTGACCACACCGGATCCGCTCAAGCGGCTGTTTGGCTACGCAAGGCCCTACCGCATCAGGCTGGTGTGGGCGGTCGCCGGAATGATCGTCTACGCGGTGGGGTCGGCCGGCCTGGCCTGGCTGGTGCGGCCGATCTTCGACAACGTCCTGGTCGATCAGCAGCGCTTGTCCTTCACGATGTGGGCGATTGTCGTCGTCTACCTGTTGAAGGGCGTCGGCTCCTACGTGTCGTCGTACCTGATGGCGGATGTCGGCCAGCGGGTCGTGATGGACGTGCGCCACGCGCTCTACCGGCACATTCTCGGACAGTCCGCCGGCTTCTTTGCGCATCGAACCACCGGCGAACTGATGTCCCGGATCAGCAACGACGTCGGGCAAGTGCAGCAGGCGGTGTCGGAGACCGTTGGCGACCTGGCTCGCGAGTCGCTGTCGCTGGTCGGTTTTCTGGCGTTGATGATCTACTACGACTTGTGGCTGTCGATCGTGTGCCTCACCGGCGCACCGTTGATCGTCTATCCGTTGATCTGGCTGGGCCAGCGTGTTCGCCGCACGACACGACGAAGCCAGGAAGCCCTCTCGCACTTGTCGCACCTCAGCGCGG
>JBDTVS010000001.1:0-16521 GCA_040007095.1 Acidobacteriota bacterium | reverse complement strand
GCGGAATATGAGCAGGAGCTCGCGCGCACGGCGTGATCGTCAGGCCGGGGCGCCGGCGCTGGCGCTCCGGTTTCTTCCGCGACTCAATGTCACGCGGCTCTACCCGGCGCCGATGTCATGCTCATTCGAGGACGCGACTTCGACTTCCCATGCCCTGTGGCTCTTCACCCGGAGAGCGACGCACCGTTGTGGGGTTCCCCCTGTTCATTCGGCCGTCATCCCTGACGGGAGGTCGACGGATTACTGAACCGCCGAGGACGCGCATCGCGCGATCGGCCAGCATACAAATAGTAACAATGAAAACATAAAACAATATGGTATACATTTGTGATGCGTACTAAGAAGACGCCCCGGAGTGAGGTCGTTTCGCTCCGACTCAATCCAGAGCGATTGGCACTCTTGGAGCGGTATCGGCGTGCCTTTGCCGACAAGCTGGGCCGGGAGGTGTCCCTGTCTGAAGCCGCCTTTCTGGGCCTCGAGGACCGAGCGGTGCGAATGGACCGTACGGCGGCCCGCGTTGCACTGCTCAACAGGCCTACCGAATCCCTCGCACGAATCCGCAGGCGGTGGGAAGCTCAGCATGCGTTGTCGGCCGCGGAGTGGGACGTGCTCGCCGAGTACGTACGCATCGGGGCGGACGAGGAACGCCGGCAGTTCCCGATCGCCCCATCGCGCGAGTCCTACCTCGCGCTCTTGGACGCGTTCGAGGCCGTCTACATGCACCGGGTCGAGCCTGCCTCCCGCCACACGGGGGCGTACTTCGGCAATCTCGAAGGATTTCTCACGACCGATACCCTCTCAGTCGCCGATCCCGAGCAGCGGCACCAGACCGTGCTGACGCAGATCACTCGCCGCCGGGCCCTGCTGCAACCGACCGACCAGTGGGAATATCCCGGCAATGTCGGCCACTGTTTCTGGATCGCCGTGCTGGAGGAAGGTGTTGACAGCACGACACTCGATCAATTCCTCGCACCGTATTGGCCCGTCCTGTGGCGGTTGGCGGCGCGCGGCCATTGGATTCGCCACGACCGTCAGCCCGTGCGTCCCGCCGACCCGAGCGACGGAGGCGTGCGACAGCTGGTCAGTCTGCCGCCCGCGCTGCGTGTCGAGGATGTCACGGTCTCGTTCCTGCCGGCAGGCGGCGCTCACTTCACCACCACCCTTCAATGGGGATCCCGCCGATTCGGCGTGGACATCAGCCAGTATCCCGAGCTCGTGGAGTTCCGGGCGATGCTCGAAGCCGAGGGCGAGCGCCCGTGGATGGGCCGGCATTACGCGATGGCCGTGGATGACGACGCCGCGGGGACGCACAGAGTGTCACCAACGCGGCGTCGCATCTATTTCGAGGTGTCGGCGACCGAGTGGACCGCCCTGCGCGATCTGTTTCGTCGCGCCTGGCAGAGTCCTGAGCTGCCGCGTTGGTTGGCGGAGCTGCAGTTAGAGTACGGCGAACAGGGATGAGCCTGCGAGCGGTGGGCACCAGCTGCCGTCGGCACGACGACAGGTGTCTGATCGACACCATGGGGACGAAGAGAGCATGCACAGTTGTGGGGTTCGCTGAGCCTTCGCCAGCGCTCTTTCCAGAGAGGGAACCGGCCGTGGTTGGGAGGCCAGATGTCGCCACCCCACAACTGTGCATGCTCTCGACGACAGGGCGGGCGGAATACTGCTTCATGGTCGACGCCCAGCTTAAGCCTAGCTGTAGCTGAACTAGAGCCACAGCGCGTGCTGACGCCAGCCCGCGTCCATGGCCGAGCCGGAGTGGAACTCCTCCGCGCCCGGCTCATTCCGATCTCGCCGTAGAGACCCCGAATCGTTTTGCATCGGGAACGAGTCAGACCCGTTGCTATCAGCCGTTCACCAAGCCTCTGACTTAGCCTTGACATGTACCAACAAATACCATTTAGTGGTACCAGTGGGAGATCGCCATGTCCAAGAACACTTCAATTTCCCTCGGCGAGCACTTCAATCAGTTCGTCGATGAGCAGTTGACTCACGGGCGGTACGGCTCGGCAAGCGAAGTCGTTCGGGCCGGTTTGCGCCTGCTTGAAGAGCACGAAACCAAGTTGCGAGCCTTGCGCGCGGCGCTCATCGCAGGCGAGGACAGCGGCACGGCGGAACGATTCGATGTGGAGCGCTTTGTCGACGAGATGCGTTCCCGGCAGGCGGGATGAAAGAGTTTTTCCTCTCACCAGCAGCCCGAATCGATCTTGCCGGGATTTGGGACTACACCGTTAAACGCTGGGGCGTCGAGCAAGCTGAACGCTACATCCGAGAACTCACCGATGCCTGCCAGGCGTTGACAGACGAGCGTTTGAGTGGCCGCGCGATCGACGATGTTCGAGCCGGCTATTTCAAGCTTTCTGTCGGCTCACACTTCTTGTGCTACCGCTTCACGGGGATAGGCACGATCGAAATCATCCGAATTTTGCATCAACGCATGGATATCCCCGAGCGCCTCGCCTGACGCTGATTCTTTGGAGAGCGACCGAATTCAATGGGTTCTGTCGCATCTTTGTTGCAAGTTCGTTTGTCGGCGTACGCTGGGCCGATGAGACGATCGTGGTCGTGGCGCGATATGTTGCCGAACGGCACGGCATTGACGTTGCGGCGCGTGTTGGCCACCGAGGACGGATTGCTGGTCGAGGCGGAGGGCGCCCCGTCGGCCCCCTGTCCCGCCTGCGGTCAGCCGTCGGCGGCGCGGCATAGTCGGTACTGGCGCTCGCTGAAAGATGTGCCGGCGCACGGCCGCGGCGTCACGCTGCGCGTGCGCGTCAGTCGCTGGCGGTGCCGGAACGCCGGTTGCGACACCGCGATCTTCTCAGAACGACTCCTCGGGGTGGCCGCCTGGCACGTGCAACAGACGACCCGGTTCGGCGGCGTCGTGCACCTGGTCGGTCATGCCCTGGGCGGGCGCGCCGGGGCGCGGCTGTTGACCCGACTCCAGATGGACATCAGCATCGACACGATTCTGCGGTGCGTCAAACGCGGGGCCCCGGCGTCGCCCGCCGCCGAGGCGATCCGCGTACTCGGTATCGACGACTGGGCGTGGCAGAAGGGGCAGCAGCATTTCGGGACGATCCTCGTGGATTTGGAGCGGCGCGCGGTGGTGGATGTGCTCGCGGTGCGGACCGCCGATGCCGTCGCCGCCTGGCTGGCGGCACGACCATCGATTCGCGTGATCAGTCGCGATCGGCATGGCCCGTATGCCGACGGCGTCCGCCGCGGGGCCCCCCAGGCCCGTCAGGTCGCCGATCGGTTTCACCTCGTCCTCAATTTGCGCGGCGCCGTCCAACGGGCCTTGAGCCAGCAGCGCCGCTTTCTCGTGGTCCCGCACGAGGCACTGGTCGTCACGACGCCGAGCCGTCAGGTGATCGCCCCACGCCAGCGCCGGCGATCGGCCGCCGTCGATCATCAGCGTCGCATCGCGCGGGAGCGAGGCACGCAGCAACGCGAACGGTTTCACCTTGTCAAACGGTTGCAGGCGGCCGGCCATACGGCGCAGGCGATCATGCGCGAGACAGGCATCGGTCGCGCCTCCGTGCGCAAGTGGATTCACCTCGGCGAGGCGCCGACCCGGAACCGCATGGCGCCGCAACCGGGCATGCCGGAGTACTACCGGGAATATCTGCAGCGGCGATGGACGGAAGGGTGTCAAAGTGTCCGGCTGCTCATGGCCGAAATCCAGCCGCTGGGGTATACCGGCTGCTACAGCGGCCTGGCCAAACTCGTGGCTCCCTGGCGGACGCCCCTGCCCGCTGGCACCGACATGCCGATTGATCACGACGCGACGCGGGAACCCGACGAGCCGATCACGTGCGTGCCGGTCCGCCACGTGTCGCCCCAAGTGGCCGCGGCGTTGCTCGGGCAACCGCGCGCGCTCCTGAGCGCACGCCAGGCGCAGACGGTCGACGTGTTGAAGCAGCAGTGTCCGGGTTTCACGACGATGCGCCGGCTCGTCCTGAGCTTTCGGACCATCTTGCGCGTTGGCAAGGTGGCGACCCTCCACCGCTGGATGGATCGCGCGGCCGCCACCGACATCTACGCCCTGCATCGGTTTGTCCGGACGCTGCGACGGGACCTCAGCGCGGTGGAGGGGGCCGTGACCGAGCGGTGGAGCAACGGGCCGGTCGAGGGGCACATCAATCGCCTCAAGATGTTACGGCGCCAGATGTACGGCCGCGCCGGTGTCGAACTCTTGCGCGCGCGCCTCTTGCCGCTGCCGGCCTCGCGGTCCGCGCACCGCCGCTACGGCACCGCGCCCTTCGTGCGCCCTTGAAAGCCGCCGCCGCCGTACGCCGCCGAATAGCGCCGGAGCCGTTCCATGTCGGCGGCGGACACCGCGAGGTGTCGGTCGTCCAGTTGGTCCTGGAGTTTGCGCAGCAGACTTTGAAACCCCCCACGCCCTCGAATTGGCTTTCGCAGCGTCATCACTTCCGTGGGCGTGAGATCAATGGACACGTGTTTCCCCATGCCGATCATGATACGGGTGGGCGTGACAGCGGAGGTCACGCCAGCATGGCGGAATTCTGGCTTGCAACAAAGCTGCGACAGAACCGATTTAACTACATGTCGACAAGGGCGGTCACGGCACTGAGTAACGCAAACCGTTCGCCCGCGCTCAGCGTGGGGAACTGGTGATGGGCGCGCAGACGCAGACGCGGAAAGTCCCAATCGCGTTCGGGCAGATAGTCGGCGAGGACGGCGCGATCCTGCTCATCACGCAGCATCACCAGTTGCAGGAGATCGTGCGTCAGCTGCAGGAACGCGCGCGGGCCACAGCGCCCCACCCAGAACGGATTGGGCTGCTGCAGCAGCGAGCAGGCGAGCAGCGTCTGCTGCAGGTGAAGGACGGGCGACGGTCGCCGCGCCGTCCCCCTTGGCAGATTAAAGGACGCGCCGCAATACCGACAACACACGACGCCGTGTGTTGTCCGCCGGAAATCGAGCGCGTCGGATCGATAGCACCTGACGCACATCTCCAGAAACCAGCTGTGGTGATCGGGGCAGTGGGTGAGCCAGGCGAGACTCCACGTGGCGCGGAGGTGTACGACCTCACCGCGCCGCTGCTGGTCACGCAGACACGCGACGCAAAAGCGGAGATGCGGGATGGGACGACGAGCGTCAGCCCCATGCACCAGCATTCATCGGGATCGTGGACGAACCAATCGGCGGGCGTGGCGGGAAACAGCCGCGCCAGATCCAGACCGTCGACGACCGACGGGGGGAGCCGACACCACCGGGCGATCGCGTCCCCGCACGCCCGAGGGATGCGATGGTCCACGCTCAGCGTCTCGACGACGTCATCGCCCAGGGTCGTCGTCAGCGCGTGCAGCAACTCGGGGAACGGGACGGCATTGGCGGCGGCGACGCGGCGGAGCCAGCCAGATCGCAATTCGCCAGGTCGCGGCCGGGGGGCCAGCGGCAGGACCGGCGGCACATGATGGAAGGGCACGCGCCGCGGTCACGAGGAGGGCGTGGGGCGTCGCGTGCGGCGATCCGAAATCGCCACGAGACTCGTCATGGCCAGCTCGTCGCTGAGCAAGTCGAGGTCGATCCGTTCGCGGCCCGTCGCAAGCGCTTCGGTCGTGACGGCCGTTCGCCCAGGATCAGCCCGCTGAAGCCGCCACGCTCCAGTGGTCGAACGCGACGACCCAGCAGGCCCTCCTTTCGGGTGGCTGGCAGACATCGCGAGCCAGACGCCGAGGGTCCGCGCGGTGGAAGGCTGGTGGGTCCGGAAGGGTGATCGAGAGCTGCAGCGTGTAGCGGTGTCGTCTATCAGACGGTACAGCACCGACGCGGGAAACCGCCGCCGCCGTACGCCGCCGAATATCGCGGGGCGTCCGTTGAAACCGAAGCGGCGTCGGCCTAGCGGGGCGTACTCGTCACGTTGGCCCGCTCGGTATCGAGTTGCCGCACGTTGACGGTGTACGTCAGCGGCACTGACTTGGAGATGAAGCACACGCGATCATCGCATGCCTGGTATTCCAAACGGCCAGTGATCGACATGGTTTTCACGGCCGCTAGGGCGGTTCGCGCGTCGGCCGAACCATTGAGGGCGACATCCTGGACCAGCCGGAAGGGCTTCTGGAACACCTCGACGCGTTCGTTCAGTGGCTTGAACACGTAGATGTCCGACGCGGGATATCGAAGCGGACGCGCCAGCAGAAGGGGCTGCGCGTCCAGTCGAATCGCGATGACCTTGTAGCTGTGCGTGCCGGGCGCATAGACGTGCATGCCGGGCCGGGGCCTGATGTCGGCGACGATCGAAAACAGCGTGCCCGGCGCGACGACCTGGTCGCTGACGTAGGTCGTGATCTCGAGGTGATCCGTGGTGATTCGCTGCGCGCCCAACGCCTGCCCGGAATCTCCCAGCGTCAACAGGATACGGGCCACCGAGTTCCGCTCCTGATAGGCCTCCTCGAAGAACCGGCTGGTGACGATGCCCTGTCGATTGACGAGGAAGGTACCCGGGAACGGAATGCCGTAGTTGGTGGACGCCGCATCGACCGTGGTGTTCAGGAGTCCATACGCCTTGATCGTGGCCGAGCCCGAGTCAGACAAGAGCGGGAACGTAATGCCCCGCCGCCGAGAGAAGTCGGCGAGGACCGCCGTCGAATCGTACGTCATCACCGCAAGACCTAATCCCTTGTTTTTGAGCTCCGGCAATCGTGACTGCAGCTCAACTAGCTGCGTTTTGCAGTACGGTCACCAGTCGGCGGATCGCGACAAGACGAGCATCAAACCCTTCGGGCCCATCAGCGAATCCCGTGTCCATACCTTGCCGTGCTGATCCTGCAGCCGAAAGTCTGCGATCCGCTCGCCGACCTGAGGCCCGAGCCTGGTCACATCGATCTTCAGCGGCGCATATTGACCAAACGCGGTCCCGGCCGCAAGGAAGACGAGCGCGATGCTGAGCATGGTTTTCATCCTGGTGCACCTCAGTTCGTCTGACGACCCTTCTCCGGAAAGACGTATGGTGTATCTTGACGCATTGCGTCGCGTTTGCAAAGACGAACCGCCGAAACGGGAGACCAGGCGACCATTCGCGCCCATGAAGGCGTGACGACCGACTTCCGGACCGCCTACTGGCTGACCCGGACCGCCGATGCGCATCCCCAGCCCTTTCGCCGCGGTGGCGGGCGGGGGAATTGGCGTGCCCAGCCGACTCCTCATAGATAGATGCCCGCCGACACCGCATCCGCGGCTGAGCCACCCGGCCGCTCCGCGGGACCGCGTGCGCCCGCAATGTTGGCCGAGGAGCAGGCGTTGCTCGACGGCGTCCTGGCGAAGGATCGAAAGGCCGCCGCCGAATTCGTCTCCCGCTACGCGGACGCGGTCTACGGGTACGTCTCGCGTCGGCTGGCCCCTCGCCGGGACCTCGTGGAGGATGTCGTCCAGGACGTCTTTCTCGTGGCGCTCCAGAAACTGGCCTCGTTCGCGGGACAGTCGTCCGTCGTCGGCTGGCTGCTGGGCATTGCCCGACACAAGGTCGAGGACTTCTATCGCGCGCAGCTTCGCGAGCCCGACTCGCTCCCAGACGACGGCGAGGTGCCGAGTGCCGCCTCGACCGTCACGCTCGATCTCGACGAACTGATTGACGCCGCTCGCGCCGAAGAGAAGACACGGCACATTCTCGAACGCTTGCCGGTCGCGTACAGCGCCGCGCTCCAGTGGCGCTACTGGGAAAAGCGCAGCACCAAGGAGATGGCGGCACACACGGGAAAGACCGAAAAGGCCATCGAACGATTGTTGGCGAGGGCACGGTCGGCCTTCAGACGCCTCTGGGAGGCGAGCTAAGCCATGAACGACGAACATTTCTTCGTGCGACTCGCCGAGAAGACCGCGGCGGGGTCTGTCGCGGCCGATCGCGCCCCGGCGCGTCTGAAGTCGCGCCTGTACTCCGCGCTCGTGGCTGAACAAGCGACTGACGGCCCGCTCCGGAGTCTCCCGGCGACGAAAGCGGCGGGACGTCCCCTGTGCGTCTTCGAGCACGTGCTGCAGGGGGTCCCGCACGAGGGGATCGTGTCGATGAATCCGTGCCGCGTCTGCCACGCCCGCCTGTTAGCGGAACATTTCGAGGCGCCGCCCATCTACTGGCCACACTGTCCGTATGTCGAGTTTCAACGGCGCTAGCCGCTCGCGACTCCGACATTAGAACGCGCGGACGACGCCGAACAGATTCTGAAAGTTCGCGAGGCTGCGCTGCCCCGGTGGTGCGAGCTGCGCACTGAAGGGATTGCCGCTCAGGCTCTCGCTGAAGCTGTACCGAGCGCTCCATTGGCCGCCCACTAAGACGTCAAGGCCCACGGCCACGCGCATCACTGCGTGCGTGGCGACCCATGTCGCCGGCGGCGCGGTCGCGTTTCTGACGCTGTCGCCGGCGCGAGCCGTCGTTTCGACGCGAACGACGCCCAGGCCGGCCGACAGATACGGGCGAATGGCGCTCCGCCGTTCCCGGAAGTACAAAAGTAGGTCGCCGACGAACGCATGCTGCGAACCTGTGCGCGGCGCGTCGAAGAAGGAGGGACCGGATTCCGTCGCGCGCACCGAGGTGAGCGTGACGTCGTTTCGGTTCCAGATGTAATTCGCCTGCGCCGTCACGTACTCGTGCACATGCGATCCGACGAATACGTTGAGCGCGGGGCCGTTCTCGGGCTTATAGAGGGAGACGTCCGCTCCGCCCGCCGCGATCTCCGACCGTGCGTCCGCCGAAAGCGTGGCGATGCCGCCGGCCACGCCTGCAAACGCCCGCGGCTGCGCCTCCGCACGTGCGCCGACACAACACAAGAAAACCGTCGCGGCGATCGTGGCTCGCACCATGGGTTGATCGGGAGTCAGCTGTGCATTATAGCCGGCAGTCGCCCGCGGGCTGACACGCGGCCGGGGGGAAATCCCGGGCTCGCGCGACTACCTCACCAACTCGCGGGGCCATCGATGGTGACCGTCGAGTCTCGTGGCCTTCGGGGACGAGCTTCGACTCCCGTGGCCTCCCATCCAGGTCTCGTCAGAAGCTCAGAAGGAGTTGGTCTGTGAAACGTCAACCCATCCTCACGATCGCCGCCGCGGCCCTCGCGGTACTGACCGGCACGCAACGGGGCGCGGCGCATGCCGACGAATCCCTTGCCACCGTTTACACCATGTCGAACGCCATCACTGGGAACCGCGTGCTGACATTTCATCGCGCGCCGAACGGCACGCTCGCGCCCGCTGGCTCGTTCGCAACCGGCGGGCTGGGCACCGGCGGAGGACTGGGCAACCAGGGCGGGATCACCCTGAGCGGCAACGATCGCTGGTTGCTCGCGGTCAACGCCGGGAGCCACGACGTCTCGCTCTTTGCCACCGATGACGACGGGCTGCGTCTGGTCGACAGGGCCCCGTCGGGCGGGATGCGGCCCGTCAGCGCCACCATTCATGGCGACCTCGTGTACGTGCTCAACGCCGGCAGCGACACTGTCAGCGGGTTCAGGCTGCGACCGCACGGCCAGCTGACCCCTCTGGTTGGATCGGTGCGACCGTTAAGCGGCTCGGGCACCGATCCGGCGCAAGTGCAGTTCCGGCCTGATGGTCGTGTCCTCGTGGTCACGGAGAAAGCGACGAACCTCATCGTGACGTACTCGGTGGATGAGCACGGCATGCTCGGATCACCGCAAATCCAATCGTCGCAGGGCGCGACGCCGTTCGGGTTCGCCTTTGGCACACGGCGGCAGTTGTACGTCAGTGAGGCCTTCAACGGCGCGCCCGATGCGAGTGCCTTGAGCTCGTACCGCGTCCGCGCTGACGGGACGCTGCACCCGGTGAGCCCATCGGTGCCCACACATCAGACGGCCGCCTGCTGGGTCGTGGTCACGGACGATGGTCGCTTCGCGTATACGTCGAACACCGGGAGCGGATCCATCTCGGGATACGACCTTGATGGCGACGGAACGCTGACGCTACTGAACGCGGATGGTCGGACTGCCGAGACGGGGGCGGGTAGCGCGCCGACCGACCTGGCGCTGTCGGACGATGGACGTTTTCTGTTCGTGCTGGCCTCCGCGACGCACCAGATCGCCGCCTTCAGGATTCGATCGCATGGCCAGCTGCAACCGGTCGGGATGATTGGTGGCCTGCCGGCCGGTGCCAATGGACTCGCCGCTCGGTAAACGACGCGCACTTGAGAGGCGGCGTGGAGCGCGCATTCGGGGCCATGCCGCCGCCTTCATCAGGGAGACATACGGATGCGATTGAGGACGATGTGCTCGGCGATGGGGATCCTGTTCACGGTGGCGGTGGGCCAGGCGGGCGCCCAGACGCGCTACGACGTGGGACTCCTGCTCGGAGCCACTCGGACGACCGACGAAGGCACGGTGCTCGCGTTTAACCGAGCGACGACCTTCCAGGCGACGTTCGCCTGGCGCCTCTGGAAGGGATCGAACGTGGGCGTCTCCCTCGAAGTGCCGTTCCTGGCCTCGCCCACGTTCATCGTCGCCACGCCGGGTGGGACCCTCCCTAAGGAATACGCCGCGCTGTATCTGACGCCTGGCGTCCGTGTGACCCTCCACCCCAACGGGCTTGTATCCGTGTTTGGATCCGCCGGCGGCGGCTATGCCCGGTATTCGGAGTCGAAGGAGCGCGCCAACGGCAGCCCCAATCCGAATCAACGCGACACCAATACCGGCGCTCTCGCTGTTGGCGCCGGCGTCGACGTAGGGGCACGCCGATGGCTCGCGTTTCGCGGCGAGATTCGCGAGATGTACACCGGCGCCAGACACTTCTCGATCGTCACACCGCCCGGCGACGTGCACAATGTCGTGGTCTCCGGTGGATTTGTCCTGCGCTTCTGAAGATGGGAGTGGAGTGCAGCACAAAGTCCGGAGTGGACGTCGGCTGCACAGCATGCGGACCCAGACAGACCATCGACGCCGCGATCGAGGCCGCGCGGCGTGCCGGTGAGCGGCACTATCAGGAGCGAGAGGCGCTCCGACTCGACGTCGAACACGCGCGGTACGATGCCCAGCTGGCTGGCCGTCGATGCGAACGGGTCGATCCGGACCTGCGCCTGGTGGCCGCCGAACTGGAAGCCCGCTGGAATGCGGCGCTCGAACGCGTCCATGACCTCGAAGGGCGCCTCACCGCCTTCGACGCACGCACGGTCACCCAGCAACAGATCGATGAGCACGCTGTCGATTGGGCCTCAAATCCAAGAACGAGAGATCCGATATTCAGGCTCTCCCTCATCGTCGGTGCAGGTGCCGGTAGGATAGCCTCGATGCGATGAAACGATCGTGGCCGTGGCGCGAGTGGCTGCCGGATGCGGACACGTTGACGTTGATCGGCGTGACGACGACGGCGGAGACGGTGGTGGTGGAGGCGGACGGTCCGTCGTGGGCGCGGTGTCCGTTTGTGGGTGCCGGTCCGATGCTCGGCATAGCCGCTATTGGCGCACCCTGAAGGACGTGGCGGCGCAAGGACGGGCCGTCACGTTACGCGTGCGGGTCACGCGCTGGCGCTGTCGCCATCGGCGCTGCGAACGGACGATTTTCGCGGATCGCCTGATCGGCGTGTCGGCGCCACGTGTGCATCACACGCAGCGGTGTGGTGCCGTCGTGCATGTGGTCGGGCATGCCTTGGGGGGACGCGGCGGTGAACGCTTGCTCGCGCGACTCGGCATGGCGATCAGCGACGACACGATTCTGCGTCTGTTGAAGCGGACGATCGTGGAACCGCCCGCGCCCGGCGTCCTCCAAGTCGTCGGCCTGGATGACTGGGCGTGGCGGAAGGGCCATCACCATTACGGGACGATCTTCGTCAACTTGCAGCGCGGCCGGGTCGTGGATGTGCTTGCGGTACGCACCGCCGAGGCCGTGGCCGCCTGGCTTGCCGCGCATCCCGGGATTGTGATCATCAGCCGGGATCGCCACGGCCCGTATGCGGAGGCCGTCCGCCACGGCGCGCCGCACGCCACGGAAGTCGCCGATCGCTTCCATCTGGTGCGGAATCTGCGCGGCGCGGTGGAGAAGGCGTTGTCGCGTGTGCGTCCCTGCCTCACCGTCCCGCAGCCGTCCGCCGCCGGCGCCGCGACACGGCGACGTTCGCCGGGCAGGCACCCACCGTCGACAGCCGTGGCGCGCGTGGCACAGCTGGCCCGCGAGCGGCGCGCGGCGCAGGTGCAGTGGTTTGTGCAGGTCAAAGGCCTGCAGACCGCCGGCCAGCGACTCGGTATTGTGTGTGCTACGTTGTCGAGTTGTACAACGCGGCACGCAGCCACGCCTCATTGGACGGCCACACACCGCTGACGTTTGGTAGCGCACACAGAGCGCCCCCTGCCGATCGTCACCACGTGCGTTGGGTCTCCCACTGCAGGGACCTCGTCCAGCTCCCCGTCGCCGCCTGACGACGAATTCGAGACCTACAGGGTATCGGTCGTGAGAAATCCTTCAAGATTGCCGAAGTACGCCCCCGTGTGGCGGGAGGCAGGCTCGACCCGGTGCACGTAGACGGCCTCGAACGCGTCCAGGAGCGCGAGGTAGGACTCGCGCGATGGGGCGATCGGGAACTGCCGGCGTTCCTCGTCCGCCCCGATGCGTACGTACTCGGCGAGCACGTCCCACTCCGCGGCCGACAACGCATGCTGAGCTTCCCACCGCCTGCGGATTCGTGCGAGGGATTCGGTAGGCCTGTTGAGCAGTGCAACGCGGGCCGCCGTACGGTCCATTCGCACCGCTCGGTCCTCGAGGCCCAGAAAGCGGCTTCAGACAGGGACACCTCCCGGCCCAGCGCGTCGGCAAAGGCACGCCGATACCGCTCCAACAGTTCCAATCGCTCTTGATTGGGGTAGACCCAACAGTCGTGTCACCAGGTGCCATTTGGTCCCGAGATTCCCCGGAGGCCTTTGACCCACTTGCCCGTCGGGGAGACGGTCTCGATTGTCTCGGTCAAGGATTCCAATCCGATACCACGAACCGGTAGATCCTGGGTGAGCTGACTCAAGTCGCGCAAGGCTGCGTCCCAACCCGGTCGAGTCGCCAGATCACCAAGGTGTCGCCCGTACGCAGGCCCTTTCCAGGCAGCGGTCCAACTCCGACCGATCCGTGTGCTTGCCGCTGGCGTGCTCTTTGTACGTGTGCCGACGTGCGCGCGCTTCAACACATCACGCTGAAGGGCCAAGGTCGGATCGTCCGTCGAGACGCGGGCATCGCCGATCCGCATGGAGCAGAATCCTTCGGATGAGACCGTGACCGCATCATACATGTCGAGATGGATTGCGCAACGGATGTCGGCGTCTTGGGGTACCGATGCTCGTTGCGCGCCGAGTGTCGCACACATCGAGGTCATTGCACCGTGGGCGATCAGGGCCTGCTTGAAATGTCGTTACAGCCGTTGGCGCGCCGCGATTACGTCATGATCATGGCGAAGAGCCGATCGAACCGACTCGCGTTTGCCACGTGGCTGCTGTTTTTTCGCGACCACGGTCGGTTTCCGCGCGGGCCTTCCGATCTGGAATCTCTGGATGTTGCCGCCTTGGCCCGACACATCAAGGTCCCTGCCGATGGCGGATTGGTCCTTGCTGAACGAACGGCGAAACGCCTCCGCGCCGAGATTCGCGCGCGCTTTGGATTTCGCGAGGCCCCGGTCGCCGATGCGCAGACACTGACCGCGTGGTTACGCGATCATGTGGCCGACCAAGCGGGCGGGCAAATCGAGCCGCTGATTGAGCACCTCGAGTCTCGATGCCGTCACCTGGCAATCGAACCGCCGACGGCCGACCGCGCAGAACGCATCGCTCGCACCGCGCTGCGCGCCTATGAGGACGAGTTCTACGCCGGTATCTACGCGCGGCTGTCGCCGACAACCCGCCAACGTCTGGACGACTTGCTCGGCTCAGCCGAACGCGAAGGTGATCGCTCGGTGGTGGAAGACGTCGCTGGCGTCGTGCCCGCGGCGCTCTTGACGCTGCGTGGCAATCCAGGGCGGCCCAGCCTGGCCAGCATGCAGGAGGAATTGGCAAAGCTGAATCTGATCCGCCGCATTGCCCTGCCCGCCGATGTGTTCGACCACGCCTCGCGACGCGATCTCGAGCGCTACCGGCAGCGGGTCGCGGTCGAGGCCCCGCATGAACTGCGCCGCCATCCCGATGCAGCGCGAATCGCCTGGCTGGCCGCGTTTATCTATCTGCGAGGCCGCACCATGACCGACGACCTGGTCGACTTGTTGATCCAGACGATCCACCACATCGGCGCCCGCGCCGAGCGCAAAGTCGAACGCGAGCTACTCAGTGACCTCAAGCGCGTGACGGGGAAGCAGAATCTGCTGTTCGAACTGGCCGACGCCACACTGGCCCAGCCGGATGGCGTGGTGCGCGACGTGATTTTTCCTGTGGTTGGAGAACAGACGTTGCGCGATCTGGTCAAGGAGTGGAAAGCCACCGGGCCGACCTATCGCACCACCCTGCGCACGGTGATCCGCAACTCTTACGCCGGGCACTATCGGCGCATGGTGCCGACACTGCTGGTGGCGGTTGAGTTCCGGTGCAACAACGAACGCCATCGCCCGGTCATGCAGGCGCTGGAACTCGTGAAACGGTTCGCCAACACCAAGGTGCGGACATTCCCGATCGAGGAGACGGTCCCGCTCGATGGCGTCGTGCGCGGCCTCTGGCGTGACGCCGTGGTAGAGCAGGATGCCGCCGGCCGCGATCGGATCAACCGTGTCACCTACGAGGTGGCCGTCCTCGAAGCCCTGCGCGAGCAGCTGCGGTGCAAGGAAATCTGGGTCGTCGGCGCCGATCGGTATCGCAACCCGGATGAGGATCTGCCCGCGGATTTCGAGGCGAACCGCGTCGCCTACTACACGGCCTTAACGCTCCCGCTCGAGGCGGACCGGTTTATCACCCAGGTGCAGGGCGAGATGCGCGAGGCGCTGGCGACGCTGGATGCCGGCCTGAAGAGCAATCCTTCCCTGCGTATCGGCCCCAAGGGCGGTGGCTGGATCACGCTGACGGCCCTGGACGCGCAGCCCGATCCGCCGAACCTGACCGCGTTCAAGGCCGACATCAATACCACGTGGCCGATGACCAGTCTGCTCGACATGGTCAAGGAAACCGATCTTCGTCTGGGCTTCACCAACGTGCTGAAGAGTCCGACCGCGTACGAAACGCTGGACCGCTCGGTGCTGCAGCCGCGTTTACTGCTCTGCTTGCACGGGGTCGGGACGAATGCCGGGCTGCAACGCATGGCGGGCTTGGAGTCCGGCGTGACGGCGAAGGACTTGGCGTATGTCCGGCGCCGCTATATCAGTGTGGACGCGCTCCGCCGGGCGATCGCGATCGTGGCCGACGGGACGCTCCAGGCCCGCCATCCGGCCATTTGGGGTGCCGCCACGACGGCCTGTGCCGGCGATTCCAAACACGTCGGCGTCTGGGACCAGAATCTCACCACGCAATGGCACGTGCGCTACGGCGGACGGGACGTCATGATCTACTGGCACGTCGAGAGGAACTCCCTGTGCATCCACTCGCAGCTCAAGTCGCCGTCGTCCTCGGAGGTGGCCTCCATGATCGAGGGCGTGATCCATCACTGCACCGAGATGGAAATCGATCGACAATACGTCGATTCGCACGGGCAGAGCACGATCGCCTTCGCCTTCTGCAGACTCCTCGGCTTCCTGCTGCTGCCACGGCTGAAGGCCATGCACTCGCAACGATTGTATCGTCCGGAAACCGGCAAGGCCGATGCGTATCCCAATCTGCAACTGATCTTCAGCAAACCGATTGACTGGGAGGTGGTGCGGCAACAGTATGACCAGTTGATCAAGTACACGACGGCGCTGCGCCTGGGGACGGCCGACACGGAAGCCATCCTGCGACGCTTCACCAAGAAGAACGTGCAGCACCCTACCTATAAGGCGTTTGCCGAATTGGGCAAAGCCATCAAGACCATCTTCCTCTGCCGGTATCTGCATTCGGAAGCGATCCGCCGCGAGATCCACGAAGGCCTGAACGTGGTCGAGCAATGGAACGGCGCCACGGATTTCGTGTTCTTTGCCCGTCGCGGCGAGATGGTCAGCAACCGCCGGGAAGATCACGAAATCAGCATGCTCGCGCTGCACCTGATTCAGAACTGTATGGTCTACGTCAACACGTTAATGATTCAGAAGGTGTTCGCATGGCCGCGTTGGCAGGGGAAGTTCACACCCCGCGATTTTGCCGCGCTGACCCCGCTGATCTGGGAACACGTGAACCCGTATGGGCGGTTTGATCTCGACATGAATACGCGATTGGCGTTGCTGTGATTGAAATGGCACCTGGTGACACGACTGTTGGGTCTACCCCTACTGGGGCGGCGTCGCGCCCCGCCCCCCCACGCACACCGGCGTGTCGTCGCCGCTCGCTCCGGGCTGTCGATCAATGACGCGCACTTCCCACACCCACTGATCCATGGCCCCGAGCGTGTACTGAAACGTCTCGTGCCGATGCAGCCGGAACTCGCGCAGCGTCGTGGACCGCGTCTGGCGGCGAAAGCTGTTGAACTCCTGGCCGTG